>NZ_JANQDH010000120.1 GCF_029891735.1 Chrysosporum bergii ANA360D | reverse complement strand
AGGCGAAGCAAATCGCGCGTGTAACACAAGCATCTTGCTTGTCACCAATACCGGCTAGAAGCCGGTGCTACTCCCATAAACTAGTCGGTTTTAACCGACTTTAGCTATTAGACAGGGAATTTATTCCCTGGCAGCACGATATAATAGAACAGCGCAGAATGAGTGAATGTAGAATTTTTAGGTTTCGTTATGCGATCGCTTACGGCACAGGCGAAGCAAATCGCGCGTGTAACACAAGCATCTTGCTTGTCACCAATACCGGCTAGAAGCCGGTGCTACTCCCATTTCCTGATCAAAACCATTAAAAACTAAAAAACTCTACTCCCAAGGCTTCTAAAGTAGGAATAACTAAGGCTCGATCTAGAAACTCATTGCGCCGTTCGCAGGAGGATTCAGCTATCAGTAAACAACCGTGACAAGCAGCACCATGTAAAAAACGTTCTTCTGCTTCTGATTCTGGTTGATGCTGGGCGCAAACAGGGTCATTAGAACAAAGTCTACCCCGATCTAAAGCTAGATGTAAATGGTGTTCTATGTTTTTGCCTACTTCCACTAGCCCGCCTAATGTGCCTTCTGAACTAGAAGAAGCGGTATATAACAAAATACCATATCCTCCTTCATTGGCGTAAATCCTTTCCCTAATTGAACTGGCTGCATAACCACATTCTAAAGATACGGTCATAATTAATAAGTGAGACAAAGAATGCAGCATAATATAAGGTAGTCCAGGAAATTTAATGTTTTCTTTTTCTTGGTCAATATCTTTACTCGCACACCAAGTATCAAATCCTCTTGATAGTTGGTGACCTCGTTTTTTAACGGCTTCTCGCTCTGACCATTGTTCTATTTTTTCTTTACTAAAAGCAATAAATACTCCCTCTCCTTTGTTTTCAATGGCTGGAACCCAGTCTTCTGATTTAGATCCTAAAGGGGCGCGGCGCACATTGATATCTAATTCTCCGTCAATGTCTGGCATTTCTGGCTCAAACCGGGTAAAGCCCACTAGGGCTATTACTTCCCGCAGACGATGTACTAATACTATTTTTTCCACTACAGAGGAGTAGTTGGGGGGTAATTGCTCTAAGTTTCTGGATGTGGCGTAAAATTCACTTTCTGGTATGTCTTCTCCTAGGGCTTCCTCCGTGGCCAGGAGTGTTTCAATTTCTACTAGCTTAATGCTTCTGTATGCTTCTGGTTGTCTGTTTTTTCGTCTTTGTACTTCTTCCCAGACAATTTCATCACTGAATTTTTCCAGGGCTGATTTTACTTTGGCTTTTTTTCGTTCTTTTTTGATGTCGTCTATGTCTTCTGCATATTGGAGGAAATCTTCATAAACTGAATTAACTTGATTTTGTAGTTCTGATTTGGCATCTGGTAGGGAAATTACACTCAAAATTTGGGAAAAATAAGCGTTACTGGCGGATCTGACCAATAAACGGTTATATTCTGTTTCTCCAGATTTACGAGTACAAGAGAATTTATGGTTTTTTGGATTTTCTCCTAACCATAGGTGATGTCCTTGACATGGACCGAGGATTTTACTACCGAGGGTTTTACTGTGGTTTTTGGCTAAGGATAAGGAAGTGCGTTTTTGACAGTTCCCACAACGCACGTAAATTTCTGTAAAATCATTACCAGAGCCACCCTCATCTAACCATAGGTTTTTTGGATGGCATTTTGTCCCTTCGTGGACAAAATTATCCCAGTCAATGTCGCTAATGTGTCCGTTAACGCAGCTTTGAACAAAACGCACGGGAACCACGGGGTATTTTTTGCCATCTTTATATTTATATTTACCATTCTCTAAATCACCGGAACCAACCATCACGCGAGTGCGGTAAATTTTTTTAGTTTTTTCGTCAGTCCAGGTTCCCTCTGTGTCTATTTGGGCTAAAAACCAATTGGGAAAAATAAAAGCGGTGATCCCAATGGTTTTAGTAGGGGAGCTTCTCTCTTCTATGGGAGGGGTACACAGTTTGATGCTGTCAACTCCTAATATGGCTGCTACTCTAGCTGCTAAACGTTCTTCTAAAATCGGTTTCCGGTTACCACGCCAATAATTTAACCCAGAAATTAAAACTGAATGTTTGGTTAAATCTACCATGGAACCAGGTCCGAAGGTGGAAAGAATCTGACTTTGGCGAATTTGTCCGGCGGGTGGTGGTGTTTTCGGGGATTTATTCATGATGTTAATGTGATCAGGGTAATTTGGCTGAAGTTACAGTTTATCTGTGTTGTTTGTTTAGCTTGGTAGCTTCTCTTCCCATAGGTTAACTGAGGGTTCAACGTCTCGCAGACTACGCTGGGCTTTAAATTTTTTGGCTGCTAATGGTTGTTTTTCTAATTCTGGGTCCAGGGGGTCAAATAATAATGGCAAACCTTGGCTGACTTCTTGGTGATATTGCAGACTAGTTTTGGGGTTTTGCTGGTCGGTAACCATCGCCACCCAGGTATCTAGTAGTTCTCTGACGTTGTTTTCTGTTTTAGAACGCAGTGCTGCTACTTCTGTAGGGCTTAAGTCTGGGTTGTGTTTTTCTGCTCTTTGACCTATAATGTCTATAACAAAATCTAGCTCTTGGCGATATTCGGTAATTTGTATGGCTCTTTCTGGGGCGGTCATTCCTCGATGCATTAAACGAGCTAGGGCTACTGTTATAGCAGCAATACCTCTATCTATTGCTCTGGGAGAAAAGGGTGTAACGCTTGTGGCTTCTACAGCCCGGTAAAATGTGTTATGCCAAGCACAAAAACGCTCATAATGGGAGCGATCGCGTGGTCTGTGAATATTAAGTAATGTCACTACTAACCCTGGTCGTTCTTCGTCTCTCCCCACCCGGCTGGTGGCTTGGATGTATTCTGCTGCTGTTTTCGGTTGACCCAAGACTACCATTAATCCTAAGCGGGTAATATCTAACCCTACGGATATCATATTAGTTGCTAATACTACATCAATTTTTTCCGTGTTGTGAAAGCTTAGTTCCATCCGTCTTTTGGTATCAGCTACTTTACTGGTACTAACACGGGAAGTTAACTCTTCTGGTTCATCATTAATTTTCCGGTTGACAAACAAACCTTTGGTTTCTCCCACTCGCAGACGTTGTCCGTAGAGTGGGACACGGGAGACCACCTCATCTTCTACAATGCGCCGACTCCCTCCTAGTTCTCGCAGGGAGTTAAAATAACCTAGTAGTGTCATGTAAGGATCTGCTGGGTTGTGGGGGTTTTTTTCACCTTCGGCTTCTAACCAATACTTTTGCGACGCACTGAGAAGAGCTAAGTAAACACGTAGTAACACCACTTTGGCGCTGCGTCCCTGAGCAGCTACCCCTACATAAGTACGAGGGTTTTTCTCGGTTGCGGCTACGGTTTTGGCAAAGAAAGCATCTCTGCGGTCTGGTCCGGGAGGGGGAAATATATCTACTTCAGGGCGACAGAATAAAGCTTGAATTTGTTTACTAGCCCGGCGGACAGTAGCAGTGGATGCGACTATTTTGGGGCGGATATTGTGTGTTGGTTTATTGGTTTGGAAACTGCATAAGGCTTCTATGGCGGTTTCGTATAATCCTACCATGGTTCCCAAAGGTCCGGAAATCAAGTGTAATTCATCTTGGATAATCAAGTCTGGCGGTGGTAGATAAGTCTTTAAGCGTCTACCTTGACTAGGTTCAGTCGGTCCATAAAACCCAACTTTTTCTTTATAATACTCTACTCGTCCAAATAATGCTCCTGTTGCTCCTACAAAAGGTAAGCTGGCAAATTTATCTACTGTGGAGATAATAAAGCAAGGCAAGCGGCGATAAATAGTTTCATCCACTGCTATTATTGGTAGAAAGTTATTACCGCTAAAATCACATGAGCGTTTGGCACAATGAACCTTAAGGCTGGTGGGTTGGTCTACATTGGGATGTAAAGTAAAACATTGAGGGTTAAATTTAGTTCCGCACCAAGGACAAGTTTCTAAGGGGATGGGGGGTTGGTTTCTGTGTGAGTCCCGTTTATAGTCATCGGTGAGTTTTTTGGCGCTGTGTTCGTCTCTGTCTCCTTTTTTGCCCATGCGGTTGGGTGTTGCTCCCTGTCCTACCCAGAGACCAATTTCAAAAGGCCATTGTCCTAAAAGTTCTGGGTTTTTCTGCCGTTCTAATTCTAAAGCACAAATCATGGTTGTTGCTCTCCCTAGTTGGTCAAGGGTTAGCAGTCTTAGGGTGTAGCGCATTAAAACGCTGACTCCAGCAGATTGAATTTCTGAGTTACGCAGTCGCCGCAATACCAGAGTAAAAGCTGCTAGTCCTAGATATGCTTCTGTTTTTCCGCCACCAGTGGGGAAAAATAACAAGTCTACTATTTCTCTCTCGCGGCTTTCTGGTTGGGCTATACCTGTTAAATTCATCAATAAAAAGGCTAACTGAAATGGTCGCCATTTGGGAGGCGCTATAGAATCTGGGGTAATATCTTTTCCATGGGTCATGCGTTGACGTAGAGATGTAGCAATGACGCGGTTAGCTAGACAAAAAGCCGTAAATACATCTTGATGATTAAAAGCATTGATACCAGCAGCAATGCGATCGCTAGCTATTGTAGCTCGTTGTAGTAGGTCTTGGGCAACTTTTAAGCGTTTGGGTTCTTGGGGACATTGGCTTAGTTGTGCTTGTATCCACTCCCTATAAGCGGTGACCATAGGGCTTAACATTTCTTGCAACTCTGCGGGTGTAGAGGCCGCAGCTAAAGCCTCCATTCCTATTTCTATATTGGCTAATTGAGTGGGGATGACTTTTTCTACATTGGCTCTGGGTAGCCATGATGTGCTAACTTGTTGACAAGTGCCATCACTGTTTATTTGTGCTATGGCGGAAACGTTATGACCTACTGCATATTCATAGTCGTTGCGGTATTGTAGGTCAGCCACTTTTTCGTCCCAATCTTCATTATTAACACCTTGTAAGTTAGGGCGAGGTATCAAGGGTTGTTCACTGCGAATAATTAAAGTGGTTTGGAAGGTGTACTTTGTATCTCCCGGTTTTTCTGCGGTGGGTGGACGTTTGTTAACTAAAAATATAGAAACTGAACGAGTTTGATGGGGTATCAGTTCATTTTCTGTCACCTTGTGGACAGAGACAGATAATTCTAGTTTAGGGAATTTGGGGAGTCCTATAGTTTGTGAATCTTGGTTGAGGTCAATGGTAACTTCTGCTTGCTGAGGGATGCGTTGCCATTGGGTTAATAATATATTATCTTTTTTAGTCTTGGTTGTTTTTTCTGTGTTCGCGGGTAGTGTACTTTCTGCTTCTATAGTTTTTATGATGTAGTCCCCCCATTGCACTATTACATTTAGTTGATTAGTTGCTGGGCTAATCAGTAAACTTAAACCCATAGATGAAGGGAAAAAAGACTTTTTAGCAAAAGTAGTTTCAGGAAGGGTTTGATCTTCGGCTGAGTTACCCTCAAATATTGCATTTTCTGCTATTTCATCCCTCGTATCATCTGTTTTTTGAGCTATGGGGGCGTTGTAGGGAACCAGAAAACCGGTTAAATACCATTGGGATGGTGCTTGTTCTAATATTTCTTCTTGATATTCTGAGTCTTCTTGAGTTGGTCCGATCAAGTCTAATTGTAAGGCTCTGATCAGATGGTCTCTAATTTGGGGAGACGTGAGGTTATTGGTCATTACTTAACGTATCTAAAAAAACCAATTAATTGTAACACAAGCATCCTGCTTGTTAGAATGTAGAATGAGTGAATTTAAAATGAGTGAATTGCACCGAGCAGCTGTTAATGCTGCGCCGCGGGGAATGAATTCCCCGCCTGAAAGCTGAAGTCGGTTTGAGACCGACTGAATTGGGTTTACACCTATCTGTCTTGTCACCAATACTGGCTAGAAGCCGGTGTTACCATGTAACACAAGCATCCTGCTTGTTAGAATGTGGAATTTAGAATGTAGAATTTAGGCTTGTTAATGCGATTGCCGCGGGGAATGAATTCCCCGACTGAAAGCTGAAGTCGGTTTGAGACCGACTGAATTGGGTTTACACCTATCTGTCTTGTCACCAATATCGGCTAGAAGCCGGTGCTACAGGGTAACACAAGCATCCTGCTTGTCACCAATACCGGCTAGAAGCCGGTGCTACTCCCATAAAATAGTCGGTTTTAACCGACTTTAGCTATTAGACAGGGAATTTATTCCCTGGCTGCACGACATAATAGAACAGCGCAGAATGTAGAATGAGTGAATTGCACCGAGCAGCTGTTAATGTACGGCACTGGCGAAGCCAAATTTAAACACCCTCTTAGCAAATTTTTAAGATGATGAAACAACTAAACGCAATCAAAACCTTTTTCATCTTTCAACTTTTTATCAAATGTTGCTGTTACAGTACAACCAGATTGTTGTGCAACTGCACCAATTAAATAATCAGAAAAATCTGCTTTACCCTGTTTAAAACGCTGCAATGCTTGATAAATCACAGACCGATTTTCCCATTCAAAAACAGCACATTGGAAGATCATTTCTATAGTATTACTTATTTCTTCTTTACTAAAATCATAAGGTTTACCACGCAAAACCCAGATTAATTCACAGAGTACAATATTAGCAACAAAACACTGTTCTCTTCCTTCTACAATCTCCACCGCTTGCTTCCATTGTTGCTCATCATCTTTTGTTAGATAGCGAACTAAAATATTTGTATCAAGTCCAATCACTTGCTGCCTCACTGATTGCTTGTTCCATTTCTTCTAAAGTTGCCGGTTTCATCCCTTTTCTATGTAAAATCCCAGATAATTTTTTGACAGGTATATTTAAGGGAATAAGTTTAACTATGCCATTTTCATCAATGACAAAATCAACTTTACTTCCTGTATCCAAATTCAGATAATCCCTAATTTCTTTAGGTATAGTTACTTGCCCTTTTGTGGTAATTGTCGCACTAGGCATTACTTTAAATCCTTACTTGAGTTCCTTACTTTAAGGATAACATTATTGCGATGGCGCTTGTAACACAAGCATCCTGCTTGTTATAATTTAGAATGAGTGAATTGCACCGAGCAGCTGTTAATGCGATTGCCGCGGGGAATGAATTCCCCGGCTGAAAGCTTAAGTCGGTTTGAGACCGACTGAATTTGGTTTACATATCTGTCGCCTTCTTGAATACCGGCTAGAAGCCGGTGTTACCATGTAACACAAGCATCTTGCTTGTCCCCCCTAGCATTTATCGGTTTGAGAAAGATTTATCAACATGAGAATTTACCATAGAACTAGTCGGTTTTAACCGACTTTAGCTATTAGACAGGGAATTTATTCCCTGGCTGCACGATATAATAGAACAGCGCAGAATGAGTGAATGTAGAATGAGTGAATTTAGGCTTGTTAATGCTGCGATCGCCATCCCTGGCTGTCTGAATACCGGCTAGAAGCCGGTGTTACTCATCAACGAGAATGATCAACCAGAAACAGGCCACAAATAAACCAACCCCACAGGTTCTAAACGTTTAGCCTTGACCGAGTAAGTAGCTTGAATGCGTTCTGGTTCTGTCTTGATTTCTTCTGCTAGTTCTTCTAGTCTTTTCTCCCAGTGTCGCCGGTCTGCTTCTATTTGTCGTTCTTCTTCCACAGCGAGATTAGGTATGGATAACTGCACACTCTTCTCCTCTGTTATTTCTTGCTGTTGACGGATACGCTGTTGTTGCTGTTCTAATATTTTCTTCATTTCTCCGGCTTCTTTTTCTCCCCTAGCTGTTAATTGCTTTTCTGCTTTAGCTGCTAAAATTTGCCCTGTGCTTTCCAGGTGGGGTATTAATTGTTTTATGTCTTCATCAGCTTTTTGTTGTAACAGCTGAACTAGGCTAGGGGGGACATTCTGTAGGTTGGGGTCAGCCAGGGAAGATTCTAGTAAGGCTATGGTTTGCTGTTTTTTCAGTTCTTTTAAGGGTTGGAGTTTCTTTTTACCCCTCATTAACGGGTCTGACCAATGGGCGGCTATAGTGATGATTTCATCATGCAGGCGAGAAGCACCTGGTCCATATATACACAGTCGCCCTAGTGCTATCACTTGGGGAATGGGGTCATTAGTCAAACACACACAAGCTCTATTTAACTCTTGATGAATAAACCCCTGGGATAAAAACCTACGGAACAAGCGTTGTACCACTCGATGTTCTAAATGTAAATGCACCACATCCCCATCTAAATTTCCCGGGTCACGAAATACCACCGGGCGAATGCTGCTCTGTTTTCGCCATTCCCATTGATTTTGTTCTGGTGGTTTGGGTGTTCTTAAACTATCTAAAGTGTTACTCCAAGTTGCGTCTTGATTTTTATCCAAAGCTGGGAACTGTAAAACTGTAGAATTTTGACTATCCACCGGCGTTAAAGGAGGTGCGCCCAACAGTTCCAAAGCCGCAGAAATAGTATTTTGAAAGTGTTGGTCGTTTAAATTCAGCCATTGTTGGGATGTTTCCAACATACGTTGTAGTTGAGAGAGTTGGTTAATTAATTGTTTTTGGCGCTCTTGGTGTTCTGGGTCTTCTAGCTCTTGCTGTATGGTTTGTTGGCGGGGGTCTTGAAGTTCGGTAATAGACTGGGTAATTTGATTAATTTGTCGGTGTGTAATGCCGTTGTCTAAAAGCCGGCTAAGATTTTTTTGCAAGACTGGAGATAAGGTTCCTAATTCTTTTTGTATGGTTTCGGTTTTTTTAACTAGCACCTTTAAGACTTTATCTTCTGGTCGCTGAGTGAAGATAAAGTAATAACAATTAACTTGGGGTGCTTTTTGCAGTTTCCTATCAATACGACCATTACGCTGTTCCATGCGGGAAGGGTTCCAGGGGATATCAAAATGAAATAAATCAGCACAGTGGTTTTGTAAGTTCACTCCCTCCCTAGCTGCATCTGTGGCGATGAGAATACGCAGGGGATGGAGGGAAGGATCGGTATTAAAAGCTTGTTTGATTGCTTCTCGGCGTTGTTCTCCCATACCACCATGAAACACGTCTAAACGATGTTGATATTGATTTGAACCCATGATGGCTTCCTGGAGTTGGTGTTGCAGATAGCTTTTAGTGTCTGTGTATTCAGTAAATATAATCACTCGCCGATTTAACCAAGGTGCGTCCGCTTCTCCTAACTGAGGACATAAATTTTGCTTGATCCACTCTATTAACTTAATTACCCTGGGATCTGGTAAATACCGGGCTTGGTTGGCAATATCTGTCATATTAGACAGTAGTTTGATTTCTGCAGGGGTCAAAGCTTGGATCTGGGTTTGTTGGGTGGCTTGGGTGAGTTGACTATCTTCTTCTTGTTGAATCTCTGCTTCTGGTAACTCCGCGCGATCGTCGTCTTGGTCGGGGGCTTCTTGGAGTAGGTTATATTTTTGATGGGAAAATTTCAGTTGTTGTTTATGTAGAGCAGTTTGATGAACTTTTAAAGTGCGCGCAAAGGCTTCTATAGAAGATAACAATCGTTTTTGTAGAGAAGTAATTACTAAACTAGCTGTGGTTTGGATAGACTTAGGTGCTAACTTTAATTTTTCCTCTCTGACTTGCCGATATTCTTGGAGTAGATGAGATAGTTGTAATTCAGGGGCTTGTTGTGGTAGATTATCAATCATAATGGGGATAACCTGCCTAATGGGAAATTCTTCCCCAATTGCCCGCAAATCTTGCTTTAACCGCCGCACCATCACTGTATTAAGTAACTCACGGTTTTGCACCGGTACACCACGACAAAACCTCTGGGGGTCAAGCATTTCTAACAAAGCCGTAAAACTATTAGAATGTCCATTATGGGGAGTGGCTGAAAGAAACAGCTTATGTTCAAACCGGGGGGCTACATCCCGCAGGGTGCGTGTTAAATGTGAGTCCACAGCATATTTAGCCCCACTAGCGGGCGCGGCATTATGTGCCTCATCTAGTATTAACATAGAACCACCATTAAAATCTCCCAACCAGTCCCGCAGGGGTGCAGAGTAAGCCTCATTACGCAACAAAGCATGAGAGATAATAAAGCGGTGATAAGTTATCCAAGGGTTAACAGTGTAACCTCTTTCTTGGCGCATCCGGGCAACAAAATCTCGGTCAAAGATTTGGAAAATTAAGCCAAAACGACTTTCCATTTCTTCTTTCCACTGACGAACCACTGAAGGAGGACAGGAAATAACCACTCTCCGCACTTTTTGCCGCATTAACATTTCTGTTAATATCAGTCCGGCTTCTATGGTTTTCCCTAGTCCCACATCATCAGCAATAAATAAATTAACCCTAGGCATTAACAAAGCTTTGCGGAGTGGTTCTAACTGATAAGCTTTAACTTGTATCCCCGCCCGGTATGGTGCTTGAAATAGTTTAGGGTTAGTGGAAGTGACACAGTTCCAGCGCAGGGTGTGGAGATAAGCAGAAAACTGTTTAGGGTCATCAAAGCCACGCTGAAGAATGGTATTCCAGGGATTTTTCCCGACTATTTGAGCGTCTACCTCTTTCCCCCAGAAGATTTCTAATGGTTCTCCCAATGCGTCATCTTCTAAACAAGCTAACTGCAATAGACTATCTTCGGTTTCCTGGAGTTGCTGGATATCTTCTATCAGGTATTGTCTACTTCTGACTTTAATTATTTCTCCCGTCGCTAGGTGTACCACTGGTATCCCCTTTTATTGGTGTTATTTTTTTCTGTGAGAATTATAACACGGGGGCTAAAGCCTAACTCAATGTTAATTTTTGGTAAGCAGCTAAAATGATTTTTTCAGTTTCATCCCAACTAATACATTTATCAGTTACAGAAACACCATACTTTAACTCTTCTCGCTTGCCAATGATTGGTTGATTACCTTCATACAAGTTAGACTCTAGCATCATACCAAGTATTGATGTGTTGCCATCAACTATTTGCTGCATGACATTTTCTAACACCATGGGTTGTAGTTTATAATCTTTATTGGTGTTGCCGTGGCTGCAATCAATCACAATTCTCAAGGGTAAATTAGCCTGTTTTAATTTTTCTTCCACTACTCGCACTTGTGCTGCGTCATAGTTAGGCTGACTACCACCCCTTAATATAACATGACCGTAGGGGTTGCCCTTGGTTTCAAACACGCTCACTTGCCCTTTATGATTAATGCCTAGGAAACTATGAGGGCTTTTAGCAGATTGTAAAGCGTTTAAGGCTACTTGAATATTACCATCTGTGCCGTTTTTAAAACCAACAGGCATAGAAAGACCACTGGACATTTCCCGATGAGTTTGTGATTCTGTGGTGCGCGCTCCAATGGCAGACCATGTAATCAATTCACTAATATATTGAGGTATGATGGGGTCTAGTGCTTCTGTACCAGCTGGTAAACCCAATTCGGCTAATTTTAACAACAGACCACGGGCTGTTAATAAACCCTTTTCTACATGAAAGGAGTCATCCATATCTGGGTCATTAATCAACCCCTTCCATCCTACTGTAGTTCTGGGTTTTTCAAAATACACCCTCATAATCAGTAGTAATTTATCCTTGACTCGTTCTGAGAGAATTTTTAACTTCTCCGCATATTCTAATGCTACTTGTGGGTCATGAATTGAACATGGTCCAACTACAATGAACTTTCTGCGGTCTTGAAAGTCCAGGATATTTTTTATTTCTTGCCTATATTGCCTGACAGTATGTTCAGCTAATTTACTGAGAGGTAGTTTTAACTTTAACTCATGGGGGGTTAATAATACGTGGGAACTTTTAATGTTAGTATTAAATAATTGATTGTCCATGGTGGGGAAATCGTGCTTTTTTCCTGATTTAGTAATATTACCGAATTTTACTATCAATATTACATATTACAAAATTTTCCGACCAGTCAAAATTTCTCGCACCTCTAACATGGCTGAATAGGTAGGCAGAATGTGGAGAGTTTCATCATCTGGGGTATGCTTTAAAGCGATCGCGATCGCTTGACGCAAATCTTCCTCCACAATTAACTTCAGTTGACTATCTGCCCCATGCTCACTATACCGCAGACGTAAAGCCATGTCATAGACGCGATCGCCACTGACTACCACAGTCCCCCCCCGTTGGACTAACTTTTCTGTATCCACGTCCCAAATCCAGGATACATCAGTACCATCAGGGGTGCGATCGTTTAAAACTAACAGTGTAGTTGTATCATCACTTTCAGTCACCACCCGGATAGTTTCATTTGTCCCCACCGGATTTTTAGACAATAAAATCCGTACTCGTTTATGATCAATTACTAAATCTTCCGCCCGACCAAAAGCAGCTTGAAAATTATTAATTGTTGCTTGAATTGTACCCACATCAACCCCCAACTCCAGCGCCGCAGTTACTGCGGCCAAAGTATTGTACTTATTATACAAACCCACCAGAATTTGCGGCCATTCCCGACTGTCTAGTGTAGGCTGACTTTTACCAAAACCACACTGGGGACAGGTAAAATCTCCCAAGTGAGACAAATATACACCTTGATAATCCAGAGAATGACCACAACGAGGACAGTAAATAGAATCAACAGCGTGAGGAATAGCCTCTAAATATTGCTCAGGTTCACTCATCCCAAAGAACAACACCTTTTGGGGTAACTGCTGACCAAGATAAGATAAAGTCGGGTCATCAGCATTGGGAATTACCACAGTTTCCAGGGGGAGAGTAGAAATAACCCTTGTCCAGCGCTGACTAATACTATCCACTTCCCCGTATCTGTCCAACTGGTCGCGAAATAAATTTAAACAAAGAATAATTCTGGGCAATATAGGTTTTAAAACCCTGGGTACAATATTCTCATCTACTTCCAGAATAGCATAGTCAACATTCAGCCTTCCCACCAGGTTGGCATTTTCCATCAAAGCTGTCATCAAGCCATTTTCCAGATTTGCCCCAGTGGAGTTATGGGCGATGCGGTAACCTTGGCGTTGTAAAATTGTACATAACAGCAGCGCTGTAGTAGTTTTGCCATTAGTACCAGCAATGAGAATTACCCCGTTTTTCACCTGCTGACTCAATAATTCTAACAGTCGGGGTTGGATACGTCGAGCAATTGAGCCTGGTAACACACTAGCAGCACCCAGACCCAAAGACCTAACTATAAACGTCACACCTTTAGCCACTGACACCGCAAAACCCAGCCGCAGCCTATCTAAAAATACTCGCAGTTTAACTTTATTTCCCACTTTATTTCCCACTTTATTTCTCCCCTACACCGTCGTCAAGTCACTCATACCCATCTCATCACCCCCCTATCGTGTAGATGAGAGGCTTTTACTTTTTAAGCTAGAATATATAACCTGAAATAATTATATAAATAATTATATATTCAGCCTGATTATCTCAATTCCGCACTGCAAGGTTTTTTTGATGAAAAGTATACAGTTTCCTTTTTTACATAAAAAAAATACTGATTGGCAATCAATGCTGTGTAAATACCTGTTAGTGCTTGCTTGTCTACTCATAGTGAATATACAGCCTGCATTTGCTGGTATTAATGATGACGTTTATGATGGTAATATTTTCGTAATTTATGCCGGTAATGGTTCCCTAGTTCCCCCCAGACAGACTTTAGCCCAATCCTTACAAGAACATAAACCAGTATTTTTGGCGTTTTATGTAAATGATAGTAGCGATTGCAAACAATACGCCATTTCCATTTCCCGAGTACAAGAATTTTATGGTCGATCAGCAGAAATTATCCCCATAGATGTAGATACCATTGCCCTAAAACCAACGTATGAACCCACAGAACCAGGATACTATTATTCCGGGGCTGTTCCCCAAGTGGTAGTTTTAGATCAATCAGGTCAAGTGGTTTTGAATAAAACCGGTCAAGTCCCTTACGAAGAAATAGATGATCAATTTCGGAAGGTGTTTGATTTGTTGCCACGTTCTGCATCAGTACAACTGCGGCGACGTTCTTTCAACGAGTTTAGTAGTGAGTTAGCCCAATAACTGACATTTGGCTGAGTAAATCTGAAGGTAGACCACCTTTGATTTAATGAGTCTACCTTGATTTTTGGTTTTGTCTGATACTGCACTCCGAGTTGTGAACAGCCATACTTTAAAAATGAATGACTAATGAACGATAGACCGTATTCTAATGTCAAAGGTTTATACTACCCAAGAGCTAATCGAAATCTTAGCAGATGAGCGCCAAGCTTGCCTCCGGGGAAAACGCCTAAAATTAGAAGTAACTGTTTCTGGTAATCCTGTAATTGACCAGTTTATCAAAACTGATGGGCTGCAAAAGTTCACAGCCTATCAAGATTTTAAAGCCGCCATTCACGATTATCAAAACCAACATCAAGTATCCGGGGTTGTCTGGCGCGAAATGACGGTCAGAGGTAAGACCTTGCAATATCCAGAAGTAGATAGTGAATTAATTTCCCTTAGTAGCGACCTAGAAATCATCAAAGCCAGCAAAAATTCCATCTTGGCATTTTGGGATGAAGTGACCGGGGGGATGGATTTATACTTGAGTTTGAATAACGGTAAGGAACACCAAGAAATACACCAGCCTGATGTAGAGAGAATTGCTCAAATCACAGAATGGGCAAGTTTATGGAAGTGTGAAAATGCTAATTTTTTGGAAATTATATTACAACTTGGGTGGGGTCAACCAGAACAAGCCAGTTATAAACGAGGTAGACCACAATCCGGTAGTGAGCAAATTCACGCCGTCAATAGGGGAAATCATCCCATTGGCTGATGGTTTACCCCTTGCACATCCACTATTAATATGTTATAATTGGAAATGATTAATTAGGGGTGACTAGCTCAACGGTAGAGCATCGGACTTCCGCTGGTTCTGAGTTCGAATCTCAGGTCACCCACTTGGAAAGAACCGGGGTGAGATATTGGGTCAAACTCAAAGCATCTACACCTAGTTCTGTACGTTCTTGAGCGGCTAAAATACCCCCTTGGGAATGCCACCAAGCCCCGGTAGCCACAATATCTTGTACAGGAATTTCCTTGTTAGTATCTTGTGCCAATAATCCCCCGATTAACCCAGTTAAAACATCGCCACTACCACCACGGGCTAAAGCTGGGGTGCTTTCGGGATTAATCCAAATGCTACCTTGGGAATTAGCGATCGCAGTTCTTGCCCCTTTTAACAATACTATTGCCCCAGTATAGGCCGCAGCAGCTTTGACTGCTTTTACCCGGTCTTGGTTAGGGTCAGGAACATCAGGAAACAGGCGTTTAAACTCTCCTGTGTGGGGAGTAAGAACCGTCGGAGCTTGACGTTGTTGTAGTGTGGGGATTGTCCCCATTAGTGCTAATATATTCAAGCCATCAGCATCGAGAACTAAAGGGCGATCGCTAGAAATTACCTGAGAAACAATGGGGGTAGCATCCACAGTTAAACCAGGACCGCAGGCGATGGCGCTAAAAGAACTCAAATCAGTATTAGTGGGTAATTGCAGATGAGCGATCGCCCCGGTTTCCGTTTCTGGACAGCCAATAATTAATGCTTCTGGTACATGGGAAAGTAAAAGAGGTTTTAAAGATTCTGGCACAGCAATTGACAGCATTCCCACACCACTAGCCCTGGCTCCCAAAGCAGTTAAAATTGCTCCCCCCCCATAGCGACGTGAACCACAAATTAACAGCAAATGACCTTGTTTATATTTGTGAGTGACAAGTGGACGGGGTAGAGGTAAAGTCGAGAGTGCCGTGGTTGAGGTAATAACCTTAATTGGGGGTAAATTACCCAAAACAGCTTGTACATCAGCCCAAGGAATATGAAAATCAATTAACTCCGCCTTACCGATATATTCTAAAGCTTGGTCTTGAAAAAAAGCCAACTTCCATAAACCCAGACAAAAAGTCTGAGTCGCCCGTATAGCAGTTCCCAAAACCTCACCTGTATCACTATGTATACCAGAAGGGAGATCAATACTCAAAATCGGTTTATACCATTGATTCAACTGATTAATTGCCGAGGCCATATCACCAATAATGGGTCTTTGTAAACCAAAGCCAAACAAGCCATCAATCAAAAAATCACAATCTGGTAATTCTCCCACTTGTTGATAACAGGGAATACCTAAAGTCTGAGCATACCGTAAATGCTGGGCGGTTAACTCCTTCATCTGAGAAACAGGACAATATAACCACACCGCATAACCCCGCAAGTATAACTCACGGGCTACCACTAAAGCATCACCGCCATTATGACCAGGACCGACTAAAATTCCCACACAAGATCCCCCCCATTGGACAACACGAAGGGTAATTAGTCCTGCTACTTTTTCCATTAAAGCGGCTACAGGCATTCCCGCAGCAAAGATCCGCCCTTCAATATCCCCCATTTGTTCAGCAGTGACTATGACCTGTGAAACTTGTTTTTGCCCATTTTGCATTAGTCCTGAGTCCTCAAATAGAACCGTATAACTTAGAAATGCGTAAGAGTTTTCATCACTGGCCGTAGTAAACCCTGGCGTTACCATATCCTAATTCTCGCAGATACTTATTCCATTGCTCTGCTTCTGACCGACTTGTAAAAGGACCGACGGCGACGTGTGTCCCCCGTGGTTTTTGCCTTTCCAGCACTAGGTTATTGTATCCAATACCCACCCTAATATTATTGGCAATTAAACGTAAATCTTGAGATTTAACAGGAATGATAGCATAATAGCCAGACTCTTGTCTTTTTGGAGGAAACCCAGTCAGTGGCTCTTGTCTGGGAGTCACAAAACCAGTAGGTATTTCCCGGTTATCGGTAAAGTTGACAATGCGTGCATTACTGATACCGTATGATTGTAATTCCCTCACCCGATTAGTGGCGTTGATCATTTGACCAAAAATTCCTGACTGAATAATATAACGTCCTTGGTACTGACGAATATAAGCATCAGGCTCAATCAAGCGCACTCGTTGTAAGACTTGGGAATCACTACTGTCAACATACACTAGATAACGCTGGAAATTTTGGCGGTTTAGATTTTGGCTATTTTGATTAAACTGTAGTGGCTGGTATAATTGGAAGTCTCCCCCTGGTATTTGTGCCGGGCTACTTCCGGGAATCAACAGGAAACAACTCACCAAAAACCAAGGCATAATGGGAAAAACAGTAAATTTCCTGAATATGTGAATGTGCGTAGTAGTCATATTCTTATGTAAAGCTGTGTAGGGTAAATATAGCTTAAACTGTTCCTTTGTATGTGCTAAAATTGAAGAGTCCCAAAACTTTGGTGTGGTATTGCCCTTAGCACCGCACCGTCAAGAAACAGGACTCATAAAATTCATGTATAACAAAAAAGTCGTCGTTGGTCTTTCTGGAGGCGTTGACAGTTCCACCGCCGCAGCTATTCTACATCATCAGGGCTATGAAGTAATTGGTTTGACCCTTTGGCTGATGAAAGGTAAGGGTCAATGTTGCTCTGAAGGTATGATCGACGCGGCTAATATCTGTGAACAACTGGGGGTTCCCCATGAAATTGTTGATATTCGTGAACTATTTCAAACCAATATTGTGGATTATTTGGTGAGTGGTTATAGCGCCGGCATTACCCCTCTACCCTGTTCTCAATGCAATAAAACAGTTAAGTTTGGTCCAATGGTACAATATGCCAGGGAAAAATTACAATGCCATCGCATTGCCACCGGTCACTATGCTCAAATTAACTATGACCAAGTAACAGGACGTTACCAGTTATTAAGAGCAGTTGACCGGAACAAAGACCAATCTTACTTTCTATATGATTTGTCTCAAGAGTTACTAGCCGCCACAATATTTCCTTTAGGAAAACTACAAAAAGCCGAAACTCGCCGCATAGCCGCAGAATACCACCTCACCACTGCTGATAAGCCAGAAAGCCAAGATTTATGCTTGGTGGAAACTAACGGTTCTATGCGAGCATTTCTAGATAAATATCTAGCCCCTAAACCAGGGGAAATTGTGGATACATCCGGAAAAGTACTGGGACACCATGATGGCGTACATCACTACACCATTGGACAGCGCAAAGGGTTGGGAATTGCAGCACCAGAACCCCTGTATGTGATTGCATTAGATGCAGTAAATAATAAAGTGGTAGTAGGCGATCGCACCACAGCAACTTTACCTGAATGTACGGTAAATCAAGTAAACTGGGTGTCCATTGCCGAACCGTCTACACCCATTCAAGCAGAAGTGCAAATTCGTTATCGTTCCCAGCCTACACCTGTAACAGTAATTCCCTTAGAAAATTCCCGTGTGCGCTTAGTATTTGCTCAACCCCAATTCAGCATAACCCCCGGACAAGCCGCAGTGTGGTACGAAGGAGAAAAAGTTTTAGGAGGCGGAATTATTGAACAATTTACTTAAGCATAGCATTTCTTAAACAAGTGAGTCTTGTATTGC
This sequence comes from Chrysosporum bergii ANA360D, assembly GCF_029891735.1. Lineage (GTDB taxonomy): Bacteria > Cyanobacteriota > Cyanobacteriia > Cyanobacteriales > Nostocaceae > Umezakia > Umezakia bergii. Next base: position 23,464 of record NZ_JANQDH010000120.1, on the reverse strand, counting down.
CAGCATCCTGCTCCCTACCCATGTACCTAATTTGGGAAAAATTCGCCATAAATCGCTTTTTCCAACTCCCCCAAAGCCTGCATATTCCCCCTAGTTCTTCAACTATTTGTCACTTGTGTACCATGATTTTGATAAGTTAGTACATAGTTTGAAATAATAGCAGTTAAATTAAGAGGGGATTAAGTTGAGTCAACATCCAGATGCCATTGCACCCCATGGTGGACAATTGGTTAACCGTATCGCTACACCAGAACAAAAAAGAGAATTTCTCTCAAAAGCAGACTTTTTACCACGAGTGCAACTTGATGCACGGGCGGTTTCTGATTTAGAAATGATCGCCATCGGCGGTTTTAGCCCCCTCACGGGTTTTATGAACCAGGAAGACTACACCCGCGTAGTGGTAGAAATGCGGTTAGCCAACGGACTACCCTGGTCAATACCAATTACACTGTCAGTAACAGAAGAAATCGCTTCCCCACTCCAGGAAGGCGGACTCATTCGTCTAGATGACTCCCAGGGTGAGTTTATCGGAGTTTTGCAACTCACCGAAAAGTATCACTATGATAAAACCCAGGAGGCTATTAATGTTTACCGCACTGATGATGCTAAACATCCAGGTGTACAAGTAGTCTATAATCAAGGTTCTGTGAATCTGGCAGGTGACATCTGGCTATTACAACGCCATCCCCATCCCCACTTCCCCAGCTACCAAATCGACCCAGCAGCTTCAAGACAAATGTTTCAGGACAAGGGTTGGAAAACTATCGTTGGTTTTCAAACTCGTAACCCCATCCACCGCGCCCATGAATATATCCAAAAGTGTGCTTTAGAAACTGTTGATGGTCTATTTTTACACCCGTTAGTAGGAGCAACAAAAGAAGATGACATCCCCGCCGATGTGCGGATGCGCTGCTATGAAATTTTATTGTTACATTACTATCCCCAAGACCGGGTGATTTTGGCAATCAATCCCGCAGCTATGCGTTATGCTGGACCTAGGGAGGCTATATTCCATGCCTTAGTCAGAAAAAACTATGGTTGCACTCACTTTATTGTGGGACGGGATCATGCTGGTGTGGGTGACTACTACGGCACTTATGATGCTCAATACATTTTTGACGAGTTTGAGCCTGGTGAATTAGGTATTGTCCCAATGAAGTTTGAACACGCTTTTTACTGCACACGTACCAAACAAATGGCTACAACTAAAACTAGCCCCAGCAAACCAGAAGAACGGGTACACCTGTCAGGAACTAAAGTCAGAGAAATGCTGCGTCGCGGTGAACTACCACCACCAGAGTTTTCCCGTCCTGAAGTGGCGGCGGAGTTAGCCCGGGTAATGCAAGCCCAAGCAACCGCTTAAAACACTAGTTAATTTGCTAACAGAAATCTAAATTTATTACATTAAAGACCTCAGCCCTATAAGCTATAAGCAGACGGGCTGAGGACTCATGGTTAATTATGAAGCGTCGGACTTTTTTACAACGGATTGGTTCAATACTTACAGTATTGGGTGTGACAGAAGCTGAGTGGTTGACTTTAAGCGATCGCTACTTCCAAGCTTTAGCACAACCTAGTGCGCGTAAAATAGCATTGTTGATTGGCATTAATCAATACCAAAAAAGTCTCTCCTTGGCTGGTTGTCTGACTGATGTAGAACTGCAAAAAGAACTGTTAATTCATCGGTTTGGCTTCCAAACCTCAGATATCCTGACTTTAACTGACGAACAAGCCACCAGGAAATCTATTGAGGCGGCTTTTGGAGAACACCTTGGTAAGCAAGTTAAAGCCAACGATGTGGCTATATTCCACTTTAGTGGCTATGGTACGCGGGTGAAATCCGGCAGATTTATTGACACAGTGCAAAATGCTTTGGTTCCATCTGTTGATCCTCTCAATACACAAAAAGATGAAATAGTCAACTATATATTAGAAGAAACAATACGGCTATTATTGCGATCGCTGCCCACAGATCAGGTAACAGCTGTATTGGATACGAGTTATTATGCTCCTCTCAAAGCCCAACCCCCAGGATGGCGAACTCGCGTCCGTCCAGAGCCAGCACAAACCCAACTAGCAATAGAAGAACTAGAATTTCTGCAACAACTAAAAAGTCAAAACTCTAACCTCAATAATGGAGTGGTGTTATCCGCCACATCAGATCCTCAGCAGGTGGCAAGGGAAATACTATTCTCTAATTTTAGTGCCGGGTTATTTACTTACGCCTTGACTCAATACTTATGGGAAACTACACCACCAACCACAATTCAATTTAGCCTGGCTCACGTGGGCAGCCACATACATCAGCTAGGAAGCAATCAGCAGCCGGGATTATTAAGTGAAGAAAAAGGGTTAACCGTCGAGGATTTATTTCTTTCCATCCCTACAGTTGGGGCCGAGGGGGTAATTAAAATCATTGAAGACGATGGTAAAACAGCCCAACTATTTTTACCAGGACTACCAGCACAAGTGTTAGAAAACTATGGAGTTAATTCCCGATTCACTTTATCAACAGGAGAAGAGTTAATATTGCGATCGCGCACCGGCTTAACCGCAAAAGCCCAAATCTCCCTAGTTAAAGCAGACACTCCCCCACAACCAGGGCAACTATGCCAAGAAGCAGTGCGAGTATTGCCCCGGGCTGTTAATTTAATAGTAGCCTTAGATACCGGATTAGAAAGAATTGAGCGAGTAGATGCCACCAGTGCTTTTGCTGGTATTAACCGGGTTTCCACCGTCATCGCCGGAGAACAACCAGCAGATTGTGTATTTGGTAAACTCCTGGAAACTCCCAGTTGCTATGGTCTATTTACCCCCGGCGGCAAACTGATTCCCAACACATCCGGGGAACCAGGAGAAGCAGTGAAATTGGCAGTACAAAGATTAGTACCGCAATTACCAACCCTGCTAGCAGCAAAATTATGGCGACTCACAGAAAATGAAGGTTCTTCCTACTTACCAGTTACAGCTAGCCTGGAGATCATTAACAAATTATCCCCTCGCCTAGTCATGCAACGTCAAACAACCCGAAGTTTTAGTACAGCCAAACCACAGAACAAATCACCAGTCACAGCCCTAAGTGATCCTATTGTGCCCATTGGTAGTCGCATGCAGTACAAATTGGAGAATTACAGCGATCGGCCCATTTATATAATGCTGGTAGGATTAAACAATAATATCAGCCCCATCGCCTTTTACCCCTGGCAATCACCCCAGGAATCCGCCTTTTTTAACTCCAAATCTCTATTCAAACAAGTAGTTATTCCCCCTGGCGAAACTCTGTTATTACCAAAAAGTGTTACTGCTTCTGAATGGATGATACCAGGTCCAGCCTATGAATGCGAACACCAAATCATTCTCAGTAATGCACCATTTAGCGAAACATTAGCATACTTAGAAAAATCTAAGTATCCCATCACCGACCAAGGACTATTTGGAGCATTATTTCAACCTCTAGAAATTACCCAAGCATTGTTACAAGATTTGCATAATGCCAGTGCATTCAAATGGGAAAACAACAGTACATCCACTGACCCTTATATACTAGATGTCAAAAATTGGGCTAGTTTGAACTTTGATTTTCGAGTAGCGTAAATTGTCTACCCCCCCCCGACTGCTAAAAACATCGGGGGTTTGCATATTTTACCTGACTATGGGATTCTTAGCAGCCGGTCTGCACTGCATAGCTACAGTCCAGCACCAATGACTAATGACCATCGCTATACTTCTGCAACAATAACCCCAACTTTTCCTTAGTGGCTGCAGGTGCTTGATCTAACTGAGTTAAAATAGCATACTTCAACGCCGAATGAGCATGACTCACCGGAGGATTTTCACTCAAACGTCGCACAGTTTCTTGAATGACCTTTTGAGCATTAACTGCATTGCGCTGTAAGTTACTCATCACCATTTCCACCGTCACACTATCATGGTCTGGATGCCAGCAGTCATAATCTGTCACCAGCGCTAAAGTCGCATAGGCAATTTCCGCCTCTCTGGCTAACTTAGCCTCTGGTAAGTTAGTCATACCGATCACTGTTGCATCCCAACTGCGGTAAAGACCGGATTCCGCCTTAGTGGAAAATGCCGGTCCTTCCATACATACATAAGTTCCACCACAATGCAGACCCACATCTGGTAAATTTAAACAAGCGATCGCATCTGCCAATACCCCAGCTAAATTGGCGCAAATGGGTTCAGCAAACCCAATGTGAGCCACAATTCCCTCCCCAAAAAACGTAGAAACCCGATTTTTAGTTCTGTCAATAAACTGATCTGGTATAACCATATCCAGTGGTTTAACTTCAGCCTTTAGAGAACCCACAGCACTGGCAGAAATCAAATACTCTACACCCACCTGCTTCATAGCATAGATATTAGCACGAAACGGCAATTCAGAAGGCAATAAAGTATGATGACGACCATGACGAGCTAAAAATGCTACCTTGGTTCCTGACATTGTTCCCAAAATCAACGCATCAGATGGCGAACCAAAAGGAGTTTGGATTTCTAACTCCTCCACATCCTTTAAGTCTGCCATTTTGTATAGACCGCTACCACCAATAATCCCAATCCGAGCTAGTACCATGATTTTTAACTTTGATTTTTAACTTTGATTTTTAACTTTTTAGTGCTGATTTCTCCAGTTATTTTACCCAAAAGGGATAGTCACAAGGGAAGCAAGACAGTAATAGTCAAGTGACCGAAATATCAACGGCGAGCAGAGCTACTGACTTCAGACATGGGGGTTAGCCCTTGGCGATTTTAATCCCCTTCCCCATTCTTCAACTAATTCGCTTCCACTCACACCTCTAATGTTCTGCCATGCTTATAAGAAGAAAAAGGGGTCATCCGAAGGAACGTCAGTGACGCTGGAATCCCCCGGCTTTAGCCTAGGAGAGTGTCAATAAGCTGATTGATAGTAATTGTAATAATTGTTGGCACTGCGTTTTTCCCCATTAGCAACCACACCCAAAATATTCATAGGAGATAATCTCAAGTCAGCTAATGCGCCCTCAAGCACAGAACGGTCTGTTTTATCTATCCTGGCTATCATCAAAACACCATCTGTTTCCGAACCTATCAAACTAGCATCAGCGAGTCCAACCACAGGAGGAACATCATAAATAACTAAGTCAAAGGTTTGATGAAAATCTCTCATCAGTCGCTTCATTTTTTCAGATGATAGCAACTTCGCGCAATCTGGCGGGACAGGTCCACTAGGAATTATAGACAACCCGTGGATAGAAGGTAGTTGTTTTACTACTTGTTCCACAGGCAAATTAGAAGTAATTAAACTACTTAGTCCAAACTTATTATCTAGATTTGATAAACTATGAATCGAAGGGCGGCGCATATCAGCATCTACAAGTAATACTTGTTTACCCATAGCTGCGGCTATTTGAGCTAGATGAAAAGCAACTGTAGATTTGCCATCACCTTGCATAGCAGAGGTAACAGTAATAGACTCAATTTCCGCATCAGAATTTAACAATTGAATATTTGTATATAGTACCCGTACCGCTTCGATAAAGTTGGTAGAATAGTTGTAATAGCCTGATTTCTCTTCAGTATTTCCCCCCGCAATAGTTTGATTTAGCTGTCGTGAAATTTCCTTCTTCAAAGGAATATTACCCAATAAAGGAACTTTTACCCTTTCTTTGAGGCTCAAGGCATTGTGATAGGTATAATCTAACTTTTCCATTAGTAAAGCAGCACCAATACTCAATAAGATACTCGCAGTTAATCCAAGAATCATCTCCCGAATGATACTTGAGGAAACCACGGGAACCGTTGGCTCATTGGGTGCTTGAATCAATTGCCAACCTATTTGCGTTTGAGAATTTTGAATTTGCAAGTTTTCGCGGTTAGATAAAAAGCGGCTGAGACTTTCAGCGGCAATTTCTAACCGGCTTTGTATTTCGGTATATTGTCGGATGAGGTTTGGTAATTGCTGGTATTGTTGTTCCACAATTTGTTGATTTTTTTGCAGTTCTTGCTTGTTAATTTCTAAAGTTCGCAGTGCAGAAGCCGCTTCTGCTCGCTTGGTTTGTATATACCGCTCTGATTCTTCCTTTATTATTGGTATAAGGCTGTCTCGCTTTTCTTTTAATGTGATTAGCCTGGGGTTTTCCTCTTGGAAAACTGCTGATGTAGTGGCAATTTCCATATTTAATTGCCGCAATTCCGTATTTAATTCCTGATATACAGGATAACTATCCAGCACTGCTTTAGTCCCTGGTTCACTTTGCAAGAAAGCAAAATCCTCGCGAGCTTGGGCTAGTTTTAGTTCAAGTTCTTGCTGTTGTTGAATTAAATTAGCAGTTTGTGTATTAAGTTGACCAGCAAGGGACTCTGGACTAATAAAATTGTACCTCTGCTGAAAAATTTGCAATTCTTTCTGAATTTGGTCTACTCGATTTTGCAGAGATGGTATTTCTCTATTAATATATTGCAATCCTTGACCTAGGTTAGTTTGCCGTTTTTCTTTGCTGTATTCTAAATAGTCCTTAGCAATTTGCTGTAATACTGCTTTTGATTCCAGTGGATCTTGACTACGATAGCGGATTTCTAGAATCTTGGTCGTACCTAAACGATCAATTTTGAAACGCTGCATTAGATATTGATAGTTAATGTTTGGATAAGTAGGTTGCAAGTTGTTAATACTTTTGTTGATCAGTTCAGGACTTTTGAGAACTAAAATTTGACTTTCATAATCTAAGCTAGATTTTTGAAATGAAGGGTTAATTTCTTGAACAAGATCAATTACTTGATTAGAGTGACTGACAGGTTCGATCAGCATCTGAAAACTACTTTCATATTGTGGTGGTTTGGGATTTGATGTCAATTGAATAACCACACCTACCATCACAGTTGTGGACACTCCTAAAATAACCAGTGATCTGCGCCGTAACAGATCCAGAACTTGTTTGAAGTTCCATTCCTCACCTAAACCCTCATTTCCTAGAATGCTTTGATGTGGAAAGAACGGAGTGATAGAGTTGCTACTATATTCATTTTTTGAGGTCTTTGATACTTCGTTTTTCACACTTTTCATATTTTTCATATTAGCTTTACACTAATCTACTAGTATTTACTCAGAATAAACCTGTAAATTTTTTCTGCTTGAGGAACGTTAAGTAATCGATAGCCAATTCTATTCTCGGATGATGAGAAGAGCAAGTAAAAGTGTTTTTTTAACATTTTCTCGGTATTTCTCTTGTTTTGACGAGGTATAACGTACCTTTTGCAGTACCAAACGAAATATCGAAATATGAGTCAAATTGTAAAATGTTATTTATGTTACTGTTTTTCCATACTAGTACAAAGAGCAGAAAGTCTAAAAACAAAATTGCTTGCTAGACTAAACCATAATATAGTATACGAGGCTGTATTGACCAGGTTTTCAGGAAAATCCATCACACAAAAACAATACTTATGGTAAAAACTGCCAAAGTAGGCACAAACAATAGAAACCCTCCGATGGGTTAAGGCTGTTTGAGCCAAGCAAGTTTTTATCTTAAATGACAAACTGTGCATCAGCAACAGTTTAGAGTTCTAATTTTTCAAACCCAAATAAACCTATCTATGTAGTTATACCTTAGTTAAGCAAGTGGGTAATTTTTCGTTACCTCCCAAAATATCATCTCGAAAATCATATTTCAAGATGTGCTTGACAAATTTACTTAAGTATGGGTTCAGACATTTTATGAGTAATAAATCTTATTTTTAAGAAAAAGCTTTCCACCAACATATCAAGGAAAACCCTGATTTTACAACTCTCTCACTTAATTTTTTTTAGTCGAAAGGTAATTTTTATGATCAGTAATAATTTGGTTTGAAATTGTATCACATTCTCTTAGGTTATGATGCTATGTTTATGATGCTATTTTAAATTTTTGATAAACACCACTGATTTAGATTAAAACATGGTAGCCTAGATTAGCATATATAATTCTTCAGGAAAATTACACAGTCTGTTGCTATAAAAAGGTTTCCGGAGCAAAAGAAAAATAAAAGTAAAGTTAAAGGAGTACATCAAATTCATAACCTAAACTTGGTCAAGCAAATTACAATCATCAGGTAGTAACGGGGGAATCTCATTTAGCATTATAATACATTAACCACCTGAATACTTAAGTTGTTTTACTAACAATATTTTTAACCTCAACAATAGAATAATCGATGAAATTCAACAAGTGGACTAATAAAAAGGTAATATCACCATTAGTTTCTATAGATCAGCATGAGGAGACCCTAAGTGTTGACCAATCAATTAAGTTATGCGTAGTTACACAATTTTTTCCTCCCGACTATGCCGCTACGGGGCAATTGATTGAGGAACTTGTTAAACAGTTACAGCAGCAAGGGGTTAATATTGAGGTCTTTACCAGTCAGCCTGGATATGCGTTTAACTCAAGTAAGGCTCCCTATTTAGAATATGTTGACCAAATTAAAATCCAAAGATCCCGTAGCGCTCAACTTTTCCCTGGGCGAATTCGCGGTAAGCTAATTAATGGTGTTTTATATACTTTACGTACTATAATATATCTACTGAGAGCATTAAGGCGTATTAATATACTATTGGTAACTACAGCCCCGCCCTTTTTGCCTACTGTGGCTTATTTAATTAATCTTCTCTTTAAATTACCCTATGTGTGCATAATATATGATTTATACCCGGATGTGGTCATATCTCTGGGTATAATATCTAAAAATCACTGGATAGCAAAACTTTGGCAGGCAGTGAATCGTCGAGTTTGGCTCAATGCTAAAGGCATTATAGTTCTCAGTCCTGAGATGAAACAGCGCGTTTTAGCCCACTGTCCTCAAGTGGCTCATAAAGTTTCTGTAATTCATAGCTGGGCTAACCCAGAATTTATTGTACCCATTCCTAAACAAGAAAACTGGTTTGCTTGGAAATACAATTTAGTGAATAAATTCACAGTGCTTTACTCAGGCAACATGGGCCGATGTCATGACATACATACTTTCTTAGAAGCTGCCATAGAACTGCAAGATGAGCCTGTGCAATTTGTATGTATTGGTGGAGGAGCTAGGCGGGAAGAATTAATTGCCCAAGTTAATCTCTTGGGGCTAAATAACTTTACATTTTTACCATATCAAGATAAAAAAGACTTGCCCTATTCTCTCACAGCTAGCGATTTGTCTTTAGTAAGTATTAGCCCATCTAGTGAAAGCTTGGTTGTACCGAGCAAGTTGTATTCAGCATTAGCAGCTGGTAAGCCCTTGGCAGTGGTTTGTTCTCCCTACTCTAGCTTAAGACAAGTAATTGCCCAAGCCCATTGCGGTGCCGCATTTGATCATGGTGATGGCCATGGATTGGCTGAATTTATCCGCCTGCTGCGACGTAATCAAGAACTAGGGCAACAGATGGGTAAGGCGGCTAGAGAGTATGTCCAATCTCACTTTACACCTAAAATTATCTCTCAACAATACCTTAATGTTTTGCGCCGGGCGTTGAATATTGAAGAAGTGTGACTTGTTTTTACGTATTGGAGGAGTGAGGCTCTCTTAGACTTTACCAGTATGTCAGACTTAGATGAATGGTTAAATACCCAAGTCATCTCAGAGACAAAAGAGTAAATTTGAGGAGGTGGAGAGGCGATCGCTCACAGTTACCCAGTGAACTAGTGGAGACATGAAAGAAAAAGTCTCATGAAAACAGATAAATGGTTTTATCAGCTATTCCTGAATCAACCAAGCCTATTGGCAGAACTCATCCCTGGATTACCCCGGGAATGCCAATATGATTACTCAGCCCCGGTAATTAAAGAACAAGAATTTCGCCTAGATGGTATATTTACCCCCAGTAATCCAGACCAAAACATGGCTGTAGTATTTGTAGAAGCACAAATGCAGCCAGACAGGGATTTTTACGCCCGGTACTTTGCAGAAGTTTACTTATATTTAAAGCAGTATAAAATAACGAGACAATGGCGTGGCTTACTGATATTAAAGTCTCGCAGTCAGGAATTAGGGTCAGAAATACCGTACCAATGGCAGTTATTGGAACAAGTACAAAGAGTATACCTGGAAGACCTAAAAGAAGAAAAAGAATTAAGTCCCAACTTAGCCATGCTGCAACTGATTATCCTACCGAAAGGAAAGACAGGCAAAGCAGCCCAAGAATTACTGAAAAGTGCTAAAAGTGACCAAGAGTTTAGACAGAGGTTGGATTTAGTCCAAGCTATACTAGTTAACAAATTCCCTCAACTAACCCCAGCCGAAATATTAGAAATGTTAGACCTAAAAAGCGAAGATATTAGCCACACCCGTTATTATCAGGTGGTTTTTCAAGAAGGTAAACAACAAGGTGAGCAAAAAGGTGAGCAAAGGGGAGAGCAAAAAGGAGAAGCAAAACTGATTATCCGTTTATTAAATCGCCGATGTGGGGTCTTGACTCCCAGCCAGGAAACCCAAATCCGCAAATTACCCATACCCCAACTAGAAGCCCTGGGAGATGCTCTTTTAGACTTTACCAGTATGTCAGACTTAGATGAATGGTTAAATACCCAAGTCATTTCAGAGACAAAAGAGTAAATTTGAGGAGGTGGAGAGGCGCTCGCTCACAGTCACCCAGTGAACTAGTGGAGACATGAAAGAAAAAGTCTCATGAAAACAGATAAATGGTTTTATCAGCTATTCCTGAATCAACCAAGCCTATTGGCAGAACTCATCCCTGGAACCCACATTCCGCACCCCAAACTGTTACAGGGAGAACTTACGTAGATAAAAAAGAAAAGTGAGCATAAAAACAGACAAACAAAGTGAAAAAAGGCATTTGAGAAATAGTAAATCATCAAAAATGACATCAAAAACTATTCTCAATAAGAAGCAATAAGAATGAACACCACCTGAAGAAGTAAACAGATAAATAAAAAAAGATATTCAAGACAAAACTCATAAATTGGACTAATATTTCCAGGATAGAAACGAAATGACAGACATCATAAAATAGAGCTATAAATAAAACAGATTAGCTCCTAAATGTGATATTAATTAAATTAATGTAGAGAAGAATTAAGTGGCTAATTGATAGTAACGAAAACAATTATCTGGTAAAAGACTCAAGATAAAATCCCTGTCCTTATTCCAATTAGAAATATGTTCCTTTTGATTGAGTGTAACCAAATGAATACACTGAAAGCATTGAAAAATACAACGTAAAGTCGGGCGGTTAGTTGCTTTAGGAATGTGGTAAAATGGGTATGTGGCTTAGTTGTCTACTATGAATGATGCCGAGTTAAAACGTCTACTGAGACAAGAGTTACCCGCTCTACTGGATGAAGATGTAGAAATCCGCGATTTGCTGGTGAAGGCTATTTCTAACTATTTTGCAGGGAAGTCAGAAACAGAAAGTCGCTTTGATTTAGTCCTGGCAGAAATGCGACGCGATCGCGCAGAACAATCCCAAAAATGGGAAGAAAACAGGCGGGAGTTTGACCAAATTATCGCCCAAATGGAACGCGATCGCGCAGAACAATCCCGGAAATGGGATGAACAATCGCAAAAATGGGAAGAAAACAAACGACAATTTGACCAAATTATCGCCCAAATGGAACGCGATCGCGCAGAACAATCCCAAAAATGGGAAGGAAACAGGCGGGAGTTTGACCAAATGATAGCAGAAATCCGATCTGTTAATCGTAAGCATGACAGCACCATGGGGGCTTTAGGTGCGCGCTGGGGTTTATCATCAGAATCATCATTTCGCAATGCCATGAAAGGAATTTTAGAACAATCCTTTGGGGTGCAGGTGGTGAATATAGTAGAGTATGATGATGCGGGGGTAGTGTTTGGCAGACCAGACCAAATAGAGTTAGATTTAATTATTAAAAATGGCGAATTAATTATTTGTGAAATTAAGTCCTCCGTGAGTAAACCGGACTTACACATTTTTGCCCGCAAAGTAGAGTATTACGAGCAGCGACATCACAGACAAGCCACCAGAAAGATTGTGATTTCACCCATGGTACAAACTAAAGCCCAAACCTTGGCTTCTAGTTTAGGAATTGAAATTTACAGCTATGCTGAGGATGTGCCTGAATAATAGGGAATAGATTAAACCATTTGTACCTGACTAGCTGCTCGTTTAGCCCTCTCCCTCGCCTCCACAATACTATCACCTTTAGCCAAGGCCACTCCCATGCGTCGATAAGGGTGGGCGGTAGGTTTGCCAAATAATTTAATATCTACATCCGGTACTGACAAAGCTTCAGCCACACCTGTAAAAGCTACTATATCAGATGTTTTAGCAGCTAAAATCACCGCACTTGCGGCACATCCTAACTGTTTTATATTCGCAATTGGTAACCCTAAAATAGCGCGTAAATGTAGTTCAAATTCATTCAAGTTTTGCGATATTAACGTTACCATGCCTGTGTCATGGGGACGAGGGGAAAGTTCAGAAAAAATTACCTCATCTTTAGTAATAAAAAATTCTACACCGAATATGCCTGCTCCTCCCAAAGCATCGGTGATTTGTTTGGCTATGGCTTGGGCTTGTGATATTTTTTCTTCACCAATATCTGCTGGTTGCCAAGATTCTTGATAATCGCCTCGTTCTTGACGATGACCAATGGGAGAACAAAAAATTGTTGGTGCGTTCCACTGTTTCACAGTTAGCAAAGTGATCTCAATTTCAAAGTTGATAAATTCCTCTACAATCACCCTTTGAGTATCACCCCTAGAGTTAGCGATCGCATAATTCCAGGCTGACTCAACTTCCCCCTGATGCTGTACAACAGATTGACCTTTACCAGAAGATGACATGACAGGTTTAACCACATTGGGAAATCCTACGTGTTCAGAAGCAGCAGTTAACTCCTGTAGAGTATAAGCATAGGCATATTTAGCCGTTCTAATACCTAATTCTTGATGTGCTAATTCCCTAATTCTATCGCGGTTCATAGTATAATTAGTGGCGGCAGCAGTGGGGATAACTGTAATACCTCGTTGTTCAAACTCCAGCAGCTTTTCCGTTCTAATTGCTTCAATTTCTGGTATAATAAAATCAGGTTTATGCCGATTGACAATAGCTTCTAATTGTTCAGCACTCAGCATAGAAATGACCTCAGAAACATCAGCAACCTGCATAGCGGGAGCATTAGCGTAGCGGTCAACGGCAATTACATAATTACCGAGGCGTTGAGCAGCAATGACAAATTCTTTACCGAGTTCCCCTGAACCCAACAGCATTAATTTTCGGGGTAGTTGAATTGAATTATTCATATAATTTATGGCGAATTTTGCTTAAGTAGGTACAGTAGCGGGCAAGACTTGTACTGATCGCTTAGTATTGAGTATAGTCTAAGTATAGTAGATACTATGCCCACACCACAAGATTTCTATCATTTATATTTTTATCTCACTCGTTGAGGAAACGCTATGATGACCAATAAAAACTGCCTTGCACCCCTATATTCACAGTTTCCACCTCCTTTCATTCAAGAGATAGAGAGCCACATTACCCGCAGCGCTGGTGTAGAACTGTTTGTCCTGCGCCTTGATTGTATGCACCCATTGATTAATGGTAACAAATGGTTTAAGTTAAAATATAACCTCCTAGAGGCCAAGCAGCAAAATTTAACCACTTTGCTTACCTTTGGGGGCGCTTATTCTAATCACATTTTTGCCACCGCAGCAGCCGGTAATCTTTTCGGCTTCCGCACAATTGGCGTAATTCGTGGGGAAGAAAAATTACCCCTAAACCCCACACTTAGTTTTGCTGTACAGCAGGGTATGCAGCTGGTTTACCTTAATCGTAAAACTTACCGAAAAAAGCATACACAAGAATTACAGGAAGACTTAAAACAACGTTTCGGCAAGGTGTTTATCATTCCTGAAGGTGGTAGCAATTTACCAGGTGTACGTGGTTGTACAGAAATTATTGGTGATGATACTGTATTTGATACTATCTGCTTGGCTTGTGGTACAGGCACTACACTAGCTGGTATTGCCCTTTCCCTTAATCCAAAACAACGAGTGATTGGTTTTCCTGTGCTGAAAAATGGCGAATTTCTCGCCCAGGATATCCAGAATTGGCTCAGGAATTATCTGGAGTCTGGGCTACCTACACCAAACCAATCTCCAGGAACTTGGCAATTAATCTGTGACTATCACTTTGGCGGTTATGCCAAGGTTAATAAAGATTTGCTAGTTTTTAGTCAGCAATTTGAACAGGAGAATAATATATCACTTGATTACGTATATACCGCAAAAATGTTTTATGGCATAATAGATTTGCTGTATCAAAGATTTTTTCCCAAGGGTCATCGCCTGCTATTAGTTCATACAGGAGGTTTGCAGGGTAATTTTAGTATAAAGCAGCTAGTGTAAATTAATTACCTGGCTATAATGGAGTGAATTAAGGGAAATACACATTCCTTTATGTCTAACCCTTGTCAAGTGGCTATTCAATCGGAACTACAATCAAAACAACGCAAGAGGCAAATTGTTTATATGAATTTTAATAAATTAAGAACAAAATGAGAGAACCACAAAACTTTTGCTGTAGTTTTGAGCAATTTTATCACACAATTTCCCCAAAGGTCAAAGACAATCTAACACATGAGCAATTACAAGCGATCAAAATTGCTTATGAATCTACTAATCACAGACAGCCCCACTCTTTAGAAATGAAAGTTTCCTTACCTATTCCCGGACTCAGATTTTATATAGTTTTGTTAGCCGGTAAAGAATCTCGCGCCAAAAAGCGCTTGCGGTATGATAAAACTGTATACCCTTTGCGTAATCCTGTTAATATTTTATTCCTATTATTGCTGGTAATTATCTTTTTGATTTCTACCTTTACTATCCTGAACTTAGTATTGTCTTCATTTTCTTGTATCCCCAGTTCTCCCTACCCTACATCTATTCCTTGGATTAATAACCAATCAGACTGTGAACGTACAAATAGAAATTGGTACGACGGCAAATGTTGGGATGCAGAACACAATCCTACTTTTTAAATATATAAATACATTTACACTCACATTTTCAAGAAAACTTTTGTTAAAATGCCCGCTTTATCACTTACAGGATAAAAGCGGGTTAAGAATTATCAACTACATACTCTGCAACACTTGGCGGATAGTTTCTGATGGTACTTGGTCGGTAATTGTCACCACGCCGATTTTTGTGGGTAAAACAAACCTAACTTTACCATCTTTAACTTTTTTATCTAGTTGCAAAGCATTAATAATCGCCTCAATATCTACCCCATCTGGTAGCTGAGTTGGTAAACCTGCTTTTTGAATTAGGGTATTTTGTCTTTCTGTATCTTCCTGCTGCCACATTCCCAATTCTACCGCAATGTTACCAGCTGCTACCATCCCAATGGCCACTGCTTCACCATGTTTGAGTAAACGATAACCTGTCAAGCTTTCCACTGCATGACCAATAGTATGTCCATAGTTGAGAATCGCCCTGAGTCCGCCTTCCTTTTCATCTTTAGCGACAACATCGGCTTTAGCTTGACAAGAACGTGTTAATATATATTCTATAAACTCCGGCGGGATATAGCGCAGCTGATTCAGGTGTTTACAGGCTTCCATCTGGGTAAATAATTCAGCATCCCAAATCACCCCGTATTTAATTACTTCTGCCATTCCTGCCCGAAATTCCCCCATGGGCAGAGTTTTAAGTGTGTCTGGGCTAATTAATACCAGACGTGGTTGATGAAAAGCGCCAATCAAATTTTTACCACGGGGATGATTAACACCAGTTTTACCCCCAATAGCTGAATCCACCATAGCTAAGAGGGTAGTAGGTACTTGTACTACATTCATGCCTCGTAACCAGGTAGCCGCAGCAAAGCCAGTCATATCCCCAATTACACCCCCGCCTAAAGCCACCATTGTAGAAGAACGTTCTAAGCGGTTTTCTAAGGCAATGTCATAGAGTTTTTGGATAGAGTTGAGGGTTTTGTAACGTTCACCAGGTGGTAGGTTATAACTAGCGACTTGAAAACCAGCTGATGTGAGAGACTGTATCACTCTTTCGCCATAATGCTTAAAAATACTGGGATTAGAAACAACTAAAACCTTGTTACCTAGGTTCAAAGCGGCCATTTGTTCACCGAGTTGATCTAAGCTAGAAGGTGCGATCGCAATCTCATAGGACTGCTGCGGTAGATTCACATTAATTACAGAAGTCATTATCCAAACCCAAATAAGCGCCGTGGGCTGTATTCTATCGCAATGTGGGGAGATGGAGGAGACAGTCCAGCATTTTTCTCCCTTTTTATGCCCCATTCCTCATTCTCCATGATTCAATAGAGTTAGTTAAGTATTGTGGAGAAAAATCAATGTTTGGAGTAATAGCTTATATTGGCTTTTTGACTGTGTTTATGGTGGTAGCCGTAGGTCTACTGTTCGGTTTACGTGCCGTTAAACTAATTTAATTTGCTGTAATTCTCTCCTCTCCTAAACCAGGAGAGGGGTTAACAGCAAAGTTTTATAGTGTGCCTAATTTCACAAAAATTAATAGAAATCAATATAAAAATAATTGCGGTGATTAACTATTGACAAATTTACTTGAGCAAAAGACTAAAATTTGGTTATGGCTTCCATAACTGATCTGTGTAACACTAGGAAGCTACCTCAAGCTATTCTTGAACGGGAGGTCAGGCAATGGCTATCGCCACCATTAATCCCGCCAGTGGGGAAACTCTCAAAATCTTTGAGCCGCTCAATGATGCAGAAATTGCCTCTAAACTGAATTTGGCTGATCAGACTTTTGCACAGTATCGCCAAACCAGTTTTTCCGAGCGATCGCAATGGCTAAAAACCGCAGCTACAATTCTACAGCAAGAAAAAGCCGATTTGGCTAAAACAATGACCCTGGAAATGGGCAAGCCTTATCAAGCGTCCATGTCAGAAGTGGAAAAATGCGCCCTGGTTTGTCAGTACTACGCCGAACAAGCCCCTAGTTTTTTGGCTGATGTCCCGGTTACCACCGACGCTAGCCAAAGTTTTGTCTGCTATCAGCCTCTAGGGGTAATTCTCGCTGTCATGCCGTGGAATTTCCCTTTTTGGCAAGTGTTTCGTTTTGCCGCACCTGCCCTAATGGCCGGAAATGTCGGCTTACTTAAACACGCTTCTAATGTGCCACAGTGCGCTTTGGCAATTGAAGATATTATTCATCGGGCTGGTTTTCCTCCCGGTGCTTTTCAAACCCTGTTAATTGGTGCTGCCAAAGTTGCCGATTTAATGGCTGATGACAGAGTAAAAGCTGCCACCTTAACCGGTAGCGAACCCGCTGGTGCCTCCCTGGCTGCCGCGGCCGGGCAACAAATTAAAAAAACTGTCTTAGAATTGGGAGGCAGTGACCCGTTTATTGTTTTAGAAACTGCTGATTTAGAAACCGCAGTTGCCAACGCCACCACAGCCAGGATGTTGAATAACGGGCAATCTTGCATAGCAGCAAAACGGTTTATTATTGCAGAAGCCATCGCTACTGAATTTGAAAAACTACTGTTAGATAAATTTCTGGCGCTGAAAGTGGGCGATCCCATGCACCCAGATACTGATCTAGGTCCATTGGCCACCCCTGGTATTCTGGAAGACTTAGACCAACAAGTGCAAACTGCCATCAAAAGCGGTGGAAAAGTCCTCACTGGTGGACATCCTCTCTCAGAGCGCCCCGGCAACTTTTACCCACCAACAATCATTACAGACATCCCCCCAGATAGCGCCATTGCACAAGAAGAATTTTTTGGACCGGTGGCGTTATTATTCCGTGTGCCAGATATTGATGCAGCTATTCAATTAGCTAATGCTACACCTTTTGGCTTGGGTGCAAGTGCTTGGACAAATAATCACCAAGAACGCCGTCGCCTGATTACCGAAATTGAAGCAGGTGCGGTATTCATTAACGGCATGGTTAAATCTGACCCCCGCTTACCTTTTGGTGGTATTAAGCGTTCTGGATATGGCAGAGAGTTGAGTATTCAAGGAATACACGAGTTCGTCAATGTGAAAACCGTGTGGGTGAAGTGATTAGTCATTAGTCATTGGTCAATCAATTGAGGGAATCAGATGAATACAGCTGAGTTATTGGTGCAGTGTCTGGAAAATGAAGGCGTGCAATATGTTTTTGGTCTTCCTGGGGAAGAAAATCTGCACGTTTTAGAAGCGCTGAAAAAATCTTCCATTCAATTTATTACTACTCGTCATGAACAAGGTGCAGCATTCATGGCGGATGTCTACGGACGCTTGACTGGTAAAGCTGGAGTATGTCTTTCTACCCTCGGACCGGGAGCAACTAATTTAATGACTGGAGTGGCAGATGCTAACTTAGATGGTGCGCCATTAGTAGCAATTACCGGTCAGGTGGGAACCGATAGAATGCACATCGAATCCCATCAATACTTGGATTTGGTAGCTATGTTTGCTCCGGTAACTAAGTGGAATAAACAAATTGTCCGCCCCAGCATTACCCCTGAAGTTGTCCGCAAGGCATTCAAGCGATCGCAAACAGAAAAACCTGGTGCAGTCCACATTGATTTACCAGAAAATATTGCTGCTATGCCTGTAGAAGGTAAGCCTTTGCAAAAAGATAAAATCGAAAAAACCTACGCTTCCTTTGCTTGTATTCGGGCAGCTGCGGCAGCTATTTCTCAAGCAGTTAACCCCATTATCTTAGTTGGTAATGGAGCAATTCGCGCTCAAGCTAGTGATGCCGTTACCCAATTTGCCACCCAAATGAATATACCCGTGGCTAATACTTTTATGGGTAAAGGTGTAATTCCCTATACTCATCCCCTGGCTTTGTGGTCTGTAGGATTACAACAAAAGGACTTTATTAACTGTGGCTTTGACCATACCGACTTAGTAATTGCCATTGGCTATGATTTAATTGAGTTTTCTCCCAAAAAATGGAATCCTGAAGGCAACATTCCCATTATTCACATTGCCGTCAACCCCGCAGAAATTGACAGTAGTTATATTCCCAGTGTGGAAGTCATAGGAGATATTTCCGATTCCCTGAATGAAATTTTAAAATTGGCAGATAGACAGAGTAAACCTCATCCCTATGCCATCAGCTTACGGGGAAATATTCGTGCTGATTACGAACAGTACGCTAATGATGATGGTTTTCCTATTAAACCGCAAAAGTTAATTTACGACCTACGGCAGGTGATGGGGCCAGAGGATATTGTGATTTCTGATGTGGGCGCACATAAAATGTGGATTGCCAGACATTATCACAGTCATAGTCCCAACACTTGCTTGATTTCTAACGGTTTTGCAGCCATGGGTATTGCTATCCCTGGTGCTTTAGCCGCAAAACTAGTTTTCCCTAACCGCAAAGTTGTAGCAGCTACCGGCGATGGGGGCTTTATGATGAATTGTCAGGAATTAGAAACAGCCTTACGTGTTGGTACTCCTTTTGTCACCTTGATTTTTAATGATGGTGGCTATGGGTTAATTGAGTGGAAGCAAGAAAATCAATTTGGCAAAGGTAATTCATCTTTTGTTCATTTTGGTAATCCTGATTTTGTCAAACTAGCGGAAAGTATGGGTTTAAAAGGTTATAGAGTAGAATCCACCACTGATCTTATCCCCGTACTCAAAGAAGCCCTTGCCCAAGATGTACCTGCTGTTATAGATTGTCCTGTAGATTACCGAGAAAATCACCGCTTTAGCCAAAAATCTGGCGCGTTGAACTGCGAAGTTTAGTCAGCTATCTGTAATTGTAATGTCACCGCATGATTCAGCCCCCGTCTGTCAGAAAGACGGGGACTTTTTTCCTGTCCCTCACCTACCCGCCCTAGTCCTCATCCAACGCCGGGAAAGTTTCCTCAAACCGCCACAAATCATCTTTATGGTGGAGAAACCAAATTCTAGTTTCAGGAGTTAGTTGACTCCAAATAACATCACCAGGAACATGGGGGGAAGCATATTGATATTGCCGACCAAGTTCTCTGAGATTTCTTTCCACATCACGCGGAATACCGAAGTCTTCTTGCCAATTAACTTCTACACGTCTGCCTATCAGTCCCGCCGCAGGGTCGAAAATTAATTGGACTGCTCTAATTAAATCAGCAAAATGTTTTGGCTTTAAACTAGCTATTTGCTGAATCTGGGTATTGGGGTTATGATCTTCAGACATTGTTACTGCATTGGGTAAAAATTGGTCATTTTTTCAAACTATTAGCAGAGATTTTCACAATTACAACCCCCAATACCCCCATTTTAGCGCATAGCCTTTTAGCTGGGATGTTTATATGAAAACTAATTTATTTTTAGAAAAGATATTACTAATGACTCATAATAAAGTTAATTAGGATTTTTGGTAGCCATAGGGAACAGGGAACAGAGAATATTGATACATCAAGGATTCACATTTATTCAGTCTTGATACCGAAAAAAAACTTTCCAGTAAATACTGCTCCTTAATTGGAGGTAATAGCAATGATGGAAATATTTTGGTTTGTGCTTTGTGGTTTGCTGTGGCTAATAGGCTTAAGTTTGTTAGCAGAAATTTGGTTCTCCGAAGAAGAAGAACAAATGTAATCATATAAAAGTAGTTGATGTTGAGGAGGTGACTGTGGCGCGTAAACGCTTAATTATTGAGATGGGTATGGGAATAGATCAGCACGGACAAGATCCCACAGTAGCAGCTGCAAGGGCTGTGCGTAATGCGATTGCTCATAATGCCTTACCTGGGGTTTGGGAGGTTGCTGGTTTAAACGATCCCAATGAAATGATTGTGGAAGTTCAGATAGCCGTTCCTGATCCAGAACAAGTTAGGGAAGAAGAAGTACTAGCTGTACTGCCTTTTGGTCGTAAAACCTTACGGGTAGAATCCGGGGGAATGGTGGTTCAAGGGCGAGCAATCGCTTCTCTCAACGATAAAAATGATGAAATGTTGATAGCTGTGGCAGCTGTAACAGTTTTGATTGAAACTTAACCGGATTATCTCAATCAGCGATGTGGGGCGGTTGACTCAAATTCCTCTTTTAGGTCTTGTGGCAACAGGTGATTTAGCTTAGACTCAATGTCCATAAGTTTCTTGAGAATGGTAGGGCGATCGCCATCCAGAGAAATGAGCAAGTTAGCGATGGACTCTTGTATGTTAGTTAATCGTGACACTGCATTCTGGAGTTGTACCATTCCTTCCCGGAGTTCTTGTCGTTCCTGTCGAGCGTCTGCTAGTTCATCCAGCATAGCCTGGGCAGTTCTAGCATTAATCTCCATTAATTGTTTAATTTCTTTGTCATTCATGGCGATGCTACCGTGAGGTTAATATGATTACTTTTTATCAAAAAAGTGTCACCAACTTAAAATAGCCAATAAAAGTTATGCTATATAAAATCGAGACAAAGCTAGACTTTACCTCAATCTTTTTAGCGAATTCGTGAGGTTTAAGTTTGTCCATGAGTGTACAGGCTTGTCTATTAAACTGTCAACTTAGGACAACCTCTCAAAACTGCCAAGCCAGACCAAACAAAAATCCTCAGCCCACCCTGTATTTAAACATCTTTTCTTTCTACATCCTCTCCAACACAGGAATACCTAGTAAAGATAATCCTAACTTTAAAGTTCTAGCAGTTAAATCACACAATATTAACCGTGATGTCCGCAATGTTTCCTCCGCCTCTAGTACCCTTACCCCCTGGTTACGATCATAAAATTGATTAAACTTTTTACTCAACTCATACAAATATTCACATAAACGATTGGGTAATAAATCTTGCTCCACACCGCTAATAACCTCATCTAATTGCAGTAAATACTTAGCCAACGCTAATTCCGTTTCATGTTGCAAGATAACTTTAGCATTCTTACCCAACTCGGCAAAATCAATTTCACCCTTACGGCTAATGCCCTGAATCCGTGCATAAGCATATAACATATACGGCGCAGTATTACCCTTGAGATCCAGCATTTTATCGTAGCTGAAAATATAGTCACTAGTACGGTTTTGGCTTAAATCGGCATATTTCACTGCACTAATACCCACTACCTCCCCAACTTGACTAATAAATTCCTCAGTTTCCTGACGTTCTTCTGCTTGTAATCTACCTTCCAAGTCCCCACGAGACCGAATCGCAGCCTCATCTAATAAATCTCGTAACTTAACAGTATCCCCAGAACGAGTTTTAAATTTCTTCCCATCTTCCCCTAATACCAAACCAAAGGGAACATGAGTTAGTTCTACATCATCAGGAACCCATCCAGCCTTGCGCGCCACCTGAAAGACTTGGGCAAAGTGGTTAGTTTGTCCAGCATCTGTCACATAAATTATGCGTTTGGCTTCATCCTGTTGAATCCGGTAACGCAAAGCTGCTAAATCTGTCGTGGCGTAATTATAACCACCATCTGATTTTTGCACAATCAAAGGCAGAGGTTCACCCTCTCTGTTGGTGAAACCTTCCAAAAACACCACCTTAGCCCCTTGGTTTTCCACCAGTAAACCGGATTTTGCCAAATCTTCCACCACTGCGGGTAAAAAGGGATTATAAAAAGATTCCCCCCGTTCAATTACTTGTACATCCAACAAGTCATAAATTACCTGAAACTCTCGCCGTGACTGTTTGCACAACAATTTCCACGCATGAAGTGTATCCTCTGCGCCTGCTTGTAATTTGACTACTTCCTCTCGCGCTGTTTCTTGAAAAGCCTGATCTTCATCAAAGCGCTGTTTAGCCCGGCGATAAAAACTCACTAAATCTTTAATATCTAAAGCATTAGCAGTGGTCAGAGCTTGTGGGTAAACTTCCCGCAAGTAAGAAATCAACATCCCAAACTGCGTACCCCAATCACCCACATGATTTAACCGCAATACATCATGTCCGCGAAATTCTAAAATCCTGGCGATGGAATCACCAATAATTGTAGAACGTAAATGTCCGACGTGCATTTCTTTAGCAATGTTGGGGCTAGAGAAATCCACAATTTCTCGTTTTGGCGTTTTCGCTTGGGGAACTCCTAGTCGAGAATCTGTTTGAACAGCCTTCAGTTGTGCTTCTAAGTATGCAGTTTTGAGTTTAAAATTAATAAAACCAGGCCCGGCTATCTCTGGTGTTTCGCAAAATTCAGATACATCTAGTTTATCCACAATAGCAGAGGCGATCGCTCTTGGTTGCATTAAGAGTCTTTTACTCAGGGATAAAGCCACATTGGCCTGATAATCACCAAACTTAGGATTACTCGCAGTTACCAGAATGGGGTCTACTCCTGCATAGTCATGGCCAAAAGTAGCCACCAAAGCCTGCTCAAGTTTAAGTTTAAGTTGTTCTTGTGTAGCGTTCATATATAGATTTTATCGAAAAAATGGGTTGAAAACCCCGTCGTTCTAGGACGGCTTTTCTTGATTCTGGATATATTTCTTCAGCACCTGAAGTGGCGCAGCACCAACAGACGGCAGAAAGTAACTAGGACTCCTAAGAGCTTGCTTCCCATAGGGTTTAGGAAATCCACCTTGACCGTAT
>NZ_JANQDH010000119.1 GCF_029891735.1 Chrysosporum bergii ANA360D | reverse complement strand
ACCGCGAGATTACATTATTCAAAAAGCGAAAGAGGAGAAGCAGGAATAATGATACAAAGAAATTATATAGGACTTACGCATTGACAAAAAACATGATCTATGATCTCCAGATCATGCGATCGCCTACGGCACTGGCGAAGCGAATCGCCTGTAACACAAGAAGCCGGGGAATAAATTCCCCGTCTCAAAGCTCAAGTCCGTTAAAACGGACTCTTACGGAATGCGCGAGGGCCTGTAACACAAGCATCCTGCTTGTCACCAATACCCGCTAGAAGCCGATGCTACTGATACCACATTACAACCCGATGCAATAACCGAGAATCAAAGTCCCCCTAGATTAATGCACTATTTTGTTATTCTGTCAATTCGTAACTCCTAGACTCTCCTTATTTTGCGCCTTTTCAAAACTTAGTAATACCTAGAAAATGATCGCGCTCAATTCTACGCTGTAATTATCTCTGGGGCTATTTTGGGCTTGGTGATTGTTTTTGCTATGATCTAATTTTTACGGATGTGGAGGGGTGTGTGCCCCTATTCTGTAAAGCCCAAAAAACCTTAACCGTTTGGTAAACCTGGTTTGCATTTGATAATGTGTTTTTATCTCCAGAACATTTGGCATACCTTCATTACAGCTTTGAGAAACTTACTTTTTTGGAGGACATGGCTACACTCCCTTTTCCACCTATGTTAAAAGCACCGTATTACCTTTTTATTGGCCGTAAAACATTTTAGCCAATAGTTTCAACCATTTTTGGTGGTTGGCAATTAAAATTAGCGTGTGTTTTCGCGTAGCCCAACCTACCACTCTACTTTTTCTGTGCGTCATAATGCACTCTACTTAGTATGAGATGTCAATGCAGCCAAAGAAATTTTAAATCCTGCAAACGCTACCGTCGGGCAGAGGGGAAGTAACGCCAGTAGAGATGTTCTCTCTACTTCTATTGGAGGTAAGTCCAGTAAAAGCAAGGAACGTCAGTGATGCTGGAGTCCCCCGGATTTAGGCGTGGGGAATGTCAAATACTGAGCGAGTTTCTATGTCTGTGATTATTGACGGTTGACTGCAAGTTGCTACTCAAGGAGTCTGAGGGTGGCTTGCGGTATGTTTAAAGTGGTGCTGATGCCGGGTGCAGACTATTCTTGGATTGTAACACAGTAAGAATCCGTCTTAGAAAGACCTAGCTCTCATCCCATTCTTTTTGTCAATTTAATTAAATCAACCTAACAATGAAGGCAAAACTGCCAAAAAGCTGTTAGTTAATAAATAGCTAGTGACTTTTTGCCAAACATGATTCTCACTGCAGACGAATTGCCATGAATACAGTTAATTTTCCGTGGCTAACAACGATTATTTTGTTACCGATAGCCGCATCTCTACTGATTCCCATCATTCCAGATAAAGACGGCAAAACAGTGCGCTGGTATTCCCTAATTGTGGGATTAATAGATTTTGCACTGATTGTTTACGCTTTTTATACTGGTTACGATTTTTCTAATCCAGACTTGCAAATGGTGGAGAGTTACCCCTGGTTACCTCAACTGGATTTAAACTGGTCGGTGGGGGCAGATGGTTTATCCATGCCTTTAATTATTCTGACGGGGTTTATTACCACCTTAGCGATATTAGCGGCTTGGCCTGTCACTCTCAAGCCTAGGCTATTTTATTTCTTGATGCTGGCCATGTATGGCGGTCAAATTGCCGTGTTCGCTGTACAGGATATGCTGTTATTTTTCTTGGTGTGGGAACTGGAACTTGTACCCATATACTTTCTGCTGTCCATTTGGGGAGGTAAAAAGCGACAATACGCGGCGACTAAATTTATTTTATATACGGCAGGGGGGTCGCTGTTTATTTTATTGTCTGCCTTGACCATGGGATTTTATGGCGATACGGTGACTTTCGATATGCGATCGCTCGCCTTAAAGGATTTCACTCTTAATTTCCAACTAGCATTATACGCTGGTTTCCTGATTGCTTACGCGGTGAAACTGCCCATTATTCCGTTGCATACTTGGCTACCTGATGCCCACGGTGAAGCCACTGCTCCGGTGCATATGTTGTTGGCGGGTATTCTCCTGAAAATGGGCGGTTACGCTTTAATTCGCATGAATGCCCAAATGCTCCCTGATGCTCATGCTTATTTTGCCCCGGTGTTAGTGGTTTTAGGGGTAGTAAATATTATCTATGCTGCTCTGACATCTTTTGCCCAGCGGAATTTGAAGCGGAAAATTGCCTACTCTTCCATTTCTCACATGGGCTTTGTCCTCATTGGTATTGCTTCTTTCACTGATTTAGGATTGAGTGGGGCAGTTTTACAAATGGTTTCCCACGGATTAATTGGGGCGAGTTTATTCTTTCTGGTGGGAGCTACTTATGACCGTACACACACCTTGATGTTAGATGAAATGGGTGGTGTTGGTAAGAGAATGAAAAAGATTTTTGCTATGTTTACCGCTTGTTCCATGGCTTCATTAGCATTGCCGGGTATGAGTGGTTTTGTGGCAGAATTAATGGTGTTTGTCGGCTTTGCCACTAGTGATGCTTATAGCTCCACTTTTAAATTTATCGTGGTGTTACTGATGGCAGTTGGGGTAATTTTAACTCCCATTTATTTGTTGTCCATGTTGCGGGAAATTTTCTACGGTCAAGAAAACGAAGAATTAGTTTCTCAGCAGGCTTTAATAGATGCGGAACCTAGGGAAGTGTTTATCATTGCTTGTTTGTTGGTTCCCATTATTGGGATTGGGTTTTATCCTAAGTTACTAACTCAGATGTATGATGCCACAACTGTACAGTTAACAACCAGATTACGTGATTCTGTGCCAACTTTAGCGCAGGAAAATGAAGCACCCCAAATTTCTTGGCGTGCGCCCAATATTGCTGATTAATTAGCCATTGCTGATTTAATTTTACATTTTTCTGAGGGTGGGTATATTACCCACTCTTTTTTTTAAGTAGCGGGTGAGAGTTTGTATTAGTAAAAAACCTATCACTCTACTTGGGTGGTAAGTTGCAGTGAAGCGCCAATAATCACTAATCCCCATATTCACTTTGCTTTTCCATAGCTTCTGGATGGGTGACGGGGCAAAACTTGGTGTTAGCACTCATGCAGTCCATGTGTGGTGTTTTGGCACATACAACTAGTAAAGTTGCTAGGACTAGGAGTAAACCACAAATTGCTGCGGTTTGCACCCAGGAAATTTCCAACGCCCCGTGAACTACCACTTCCCGCAGTAGAGATACAATTGTTACTTCAACTGCTACGCCGACAGATATACTATGTTCTTGCAAGTAAACCATTAGTAGGCGAAATAATTCGACTAAAATCAGCACGAATAGTATTTTTGCTGTGACTTGTTGATAGTCTAGTGACTGCATAATGGCCAGGAATATGCCCCACAACTGTATCAGCATGACGGCGAATAAACCCAAGCACAAGACAATCACAATCAGGTCTTGAAAAGCCTCCATGTTGCGAACAATTGTGTGCCGATCAAGCCAGCGATTACAAAATAAAAATCGACTCTTGAAGCGCTTGTACATTTACTTTTCCACTTTTATCCGGTCAACTGCGGACTACACCAGCTAACCTACCTATTAATCTAATATTATGTAAGTTTCTGTGATTATGCCTCAGCGGGGTTGGTAATTTAAATTTTGTGCTTGTTGCCACAATTTTTCAGCATTATTTGCCCATTCAGCCTGACCTTGGAGATTGTATAAATCTTTGGCATATTGAAAAACTTCTGCTGCTTCTGCATACTGGTTTTGCTGCATAAAAACTAAACCAGCGCCATAATAGGCATTGGCGTAGTTAGAATTGGCTTCGGCTGATTTGGTAAAGGCTTCTAATGCTGCTTTGTGTTGGCCTTGATTAAACCAAATTGTGCCGAGACTATAATGGGCTTCGGCATATTTGGGATTAATTTTGATGGCTTGACGGAAAGCTTCTTTGGCTTGATTTACCTTATCTTGTTGAAGATAACAGATTCCTAGATGGTAAGGGGCTTCTGGTGCATTTTTACTATACTGCATAGCTTGTTTAAAGGATGCGATCGCCCTGTCGCAATTTCCTTGCTTTTTTTGTACTAATCCCAAGTTATAGTGAGCAAAACCCAGTTTAGGGTCGATTTCTAAAGCTCGTTGTAAGTAATCACTTGCTTGCTGTAAATTATTTCCTTCTAACAAAGCGCCTCCCAAATTAGCAAAAGCCGGGGCAAAGTTGGGGTCAACTTGTGTGGCTTGATAAAAAGCATCAGCAGCAGGCTGTAACTGTCCTATTTGTCGTAGTGCTAACCCCAAGTTATAATGTCCTGCTGCCAAATTGGGATCTAACAAAATTGCTTGTTGAAAAGCGGCGATGGCTTCTTGTATCCTACCTGCTTGAATTGCTTGTAAGCCTTGGTTTAGGGAAGTTATGGCTGTGGGTAAACTATATTGTGCCAATAAGGGGGAGGGGTGACTAAGTGCTGGTAATAGCATACTTTCACTGACTATGACTAAACTGATTATTCCCAAGAGACGATATTTATACACTGATAATCTCCTTTGAGTTACCTTTACAAAAGTTTGATTTAATTTACAAAACTTCAAGCTAATTCTACGAGAAAATACAGGTTTTTAATTGCTCATGATTTAGTAACAAATCTTTACACAAACTCATCTCCAGAATGTGCTATTGATTTATGTGTATAATCTATTAGCTGCCATAGCGTTGAGCGGATACTCTTGGAACAATTAAAAATACAATATGTTTAACAAACTTACCCGGGTGTGGAGACAGTTTTTTAGGAAATCGAGAAAAATTAATAATGAACCGCTAAATAGAGTGAGTTTAGTTGTCATTATTGTCATTGATATTTTTATATTGATCAATGTTTTTACCGGATTAGATGATATTAGCAGATGGCACATCAGCCCATCACAAGCTTATCCATGTTATTCTCAATGGGAAGATTACGGAAGAAAAACTAATCCAGATAAAGATTATGAAATTGTTACTGGTTCATTGTCTCCCATCAACATTCAAGGGAGTCAAGAGGAAATTTACTTACAAGCCCAAGAAAGACATCTGGGTAAGGTGTATTCCACTTGCCTAGAATATGCCAAATATCAAGATAAGATCAATGTTACCGCCAACCAACAAATCATCAAAAATATTGACCAAAAACAAACACAGGTGAGTCAGTTGGAGCAAAGTAATAGTAATATTCGCGCTCAATATGACTCCACACTGTTAGAAACAATTGCTGGTCAGCCTCGTGAACAGTCAATTAATTCAGTCAGTGCTGCTAAGGCTAAACAGGAGTTAGAAAAAAATAATCAAACTATTTCCAAGGTTAAACAAGAAATTGAGATTCTGAAGAATCAACTGGTTACAAAACCAGAAAGCACTAATTTCCTAACTTTCCTCAAAGAGGATAATAAATTTAAGGAACTTAAAGCAAATTATCAACAAGCGTCATTTTGGTATCCTAGCATCCAACTAACTTTACAAGCTCTGTTTCTCGTTCCATTAATTCTTGTGGCTTTGTCAGTTCACAACTTTGCTCAACGCAGGGAGTATGGACTAATATCCCTGATTAGTTGGCATTTACTGGTTGTATTTTTTATACCCCTGCTTTTGAAAATATTTACATTTCTGCAAGTAGGTGTATTATTTACATTTATCTTTAATATTCTCAGTAGGATTCTGGGGGGTTTGCTTTTTCTTGTCAGCTATGTTTATATCTTGCTGATCCCAGTACTGGGTTTTGCAATTATTCAGCTGTTCCAAAAAGTTATCTTGAATACTAAATCCCAAGCAGTAAGGAGAGTGCAAAACTCACGCTGTGTTAACTGCGCCAAAAAAATCCGCCATCAGGACAAGTACTGCCCCCATTGTGGTTATTACCAATACATTGAATGCGCAAATTGCCACAATCTGACTTATAAATACTTAGCCCACTGTCATCATTGTGGCACTGTCCAAGATATGAGTAATTCATAAATTAAGATATGTTAAATAATGTTGTATGATGTTTAGTTAGTTAAATCAACTCCCAAGTAAATATCAACATTTATTTGTTGTTAATTGTATAAATTAAGACAGTTAGATGGAGGTTATGACCTGCTAAGGTTGATTTAAAATCCCAAAGGTAAATAAAATTTACCTATAAGTGTTAGTGTAAGTGCCAGAAGGGGAAAACTTATTATGCAGCCATATCTGGTTTTTACAGCCGGTTTTTAGCATGATATCTAATATGAGAGATTTTCGAGAGATTTTCTGAGGGGGTAAAAAAATTCGGTGAATAACCACCAGTTCTGTCACACTACAACTGAGTGAGCAAATTGTCTGGTAATCACGGACCATGCCAATGTAAACAATTTATATAGACTGATTACTGTGAGTAAATACTATGTAGGCAGATAGCCTGATGGTTAAAAATTTTCTGCTCTTACCAGACTGAGACAGTTTCCCACCTGATCAAATTATTCTTTATTCCACTGCCGTTGCTGCAGAAAAGCGGTGCATGAAATCTCAAGCAAACAGTAAGCCTAAAATTTTGGTTGTTGACGACGAACCGGACAACCTTGACTTGCTTTACCGCACCTTTTATCGCGATTATCAGGTGCTGAGAGCAACCTCTGGTCCTGCGGCTCTGGATATGCTGGCGCAAGAAGCAGATATATCAGTGATTATCTCTGACCAGCGAATGCCGATGATGAGCGGTACAGAATTTTTAAGTCTGACAGCAACTCAATATCCGGATATTATTCGCATTATTTTAACAGGTTACACTGATGTCCAAGACTTGGTGGAAGCAATTAATGCTGGTAAGGTATTCAAATATGTCACGAAACCCTGGGAATCAGATGAACTCAAGGCCTTGGTCCGCCAAGCTTTAGATACTCACAACGTCCTCAAAGCTCGCACTAAGGAACTAACCCGGGCTTTGCGTCAGGAATCACTGCTAAACACAGTGACAAATACAATTCGCAGCGCCCTGGACTATCGGCAAATTTTACAAACAATTGTTGATACGGTAGGTCATATGTTGGAGGTGGATGTTTGCCTGATACGTCCCTTTCAGGATGGACAGTTAATGGATCAAGGATTCATCTATCAAAAAGTTGATTCCTCCTGTCTCCCATGGGTTTTGACTCAAACTGTTTGGGTAACTCGTCAGGTGGAGGTGATTGACAATGTAGCAGGTGATCGGCGCATTCAAGGGGAAACAGGGGAACTGTATCAAAGAGCAGAAGCTTTTGCTACAGCCAATATTTGCTCTAGTTTAGTTGTCCCCCTGATTTGTCAGCAGGAATTAATGGCAGTGATGGCATTACATCAGTGTTCTCAATCGCGGTTGTGGGATAAGGACGAGGTACAGCTGGTATTAACAGTGGTGGATCAGGCAAGTTTAGCTTTATATCAGGCCTATACCTACGAGCAAGTACGCGCTCTAGCTCAAAGAGAGGCATTAATTAATACTATTAATACAGCGATTCGGTCTAGCTTGAACCCTGAAGATATTTTTGCGGCTATTACTCAACAATTGGGACAAGCCCTACAGGTAAATGGCTGTATGTTGTCTTTGTGGTCGGAGAAAGATGAGCTTGCTCATTGTGTGGGTTTGTATGACAGTTCTCAGGATCAGGACAATTCCCAAGTTAGCCAGAACCTGGTTGTTAATCCAGAATCACCACCAGTAACTATTAAAAAGAGTGCTATTTTCCAAGAAATTTTGCGGACACAGATGCCAGTGGTAATTAATGACATCAGCGATCGCGGTGTGGAAATTAAGGATGTTGATTTACCAGGGAAAATGCAGGGGCGATCGCTGTTGGTGGTCCCCCTGATGGCAGATGATAAATGTATAGGTAGTATTACGTTAATAGAAAGTACTAAAGTACGCAAATGGTTAGCATCGGAGATCGAACTAGCGAAAGCAGTAGCAGCCCAAGCAGCGATCGCGGTGCAGCAATCACGCTTATACCAAAAAACACGGGAGCAAGCAGAGCGCTTGTTAGAACTGGACAAACAAAAAACCGAATTTTTCCAAAATATTTCCCATGAGTTCCGCACACCCATCACTTTGATTCAAGGGCCTTTAGAATCGGCAGTGGCAGATGGGGAAGGATTATCATACCAACAAAGTGCGATCGCTCTGCGTAATTCCCGCCGCCTACTGAGACTAGTAAACCAACTCCTAGACTTACAGCGCTTAGATGCTGGAAGAATGCAGCCTAGTTTCCGCCCTTGTGATTTAGTGGAATTTGTCAGCCAAATTGTGGAGTCATTCCGTCCCTACGGTGAAAAGAAGGGACTGAATTTAGTTACGGAAATGAGTTCATGTCCTCAAGTTTACTTAGACATAGAAAAATTCGACAAGGTGGTTTACAATCTTCTTTCCAACGCCATGAAGTTTACACCTGAAGGCGGTACAATCACTGTAAAATTGCAATTTGAAGATAACCATTGCAAGTTACAAGTACAAGACACAGGAATTGGCATTGATCCTGGACAAATTTCTCAGTTATTTAAGCGCTTTCGCCAAGCCGAAGGTTCAGAAAATCGTTCCTATGAGGGTAGTGGTCTGGGTTTGGCTTTGGTGAAAGAATTAATGGAAATGCACAAAGGGAAGGTAACTGTAGATTCAACCTATGGAGAGGGAACAACCTTCACTCTATGGTTACTCACGGGAAATTCTCACTTACCTCCAGAGCAAATAATAGAAGCACCGGGGGAATTGAATACAAATCCAGCTAAAGTGGAATTGGCTGATTTAGAGCTAGTAGAAACAACCGCAGAAAATACTGGAAATGTTGCAACCAACCAAAACAGGATGAATCTTTTGTCTACTCAGCACTGTATTTTGGTTGTAGATGACAATCCAGATTTGCGAATTTATGTATCTGATATACTGCGGCGCAATGGTTATCAGGTGGAAACGGCTCGTAATGGATATGAAGGATTCAGGAAAACTCAAGAAACTGCACCCAGCTTGATTATAACTGACTTAATGATGCCCATAGTCACAGGATTAGAAATGATTGAGATGATCCGCAATGAAGATAACTTAAAGGGAACACCAATCATTTTACTCACGGCTAAAGTGGATGAAGAAACCCGGATTGAAAGTACAGAACATGGGGCGGATGTGTATTTAGCAAAACCATTTAATGACCGGGAACTTTTAGCGGAAGTCAAGAACCTGTTAGCACTGAAAGCAAATGAACGTCGGGTTTTAGAGCTGAATAATTACCTAACAGAATCAGTGCTAAAACGTTTTTTACCGAGTGTATTGGTGAAAAAAGCTGCATCTGGAACTTTAACTCTGGATTTGCGCCCGGAACCGCGTCTAATCACAGTTTTATTTAGTGATATAGTGGGTTTTACTCAGTTGGCAAATACCCTCAGATCCCGACGAGTAGCAGAGTTGCTGAATGAATATTTAGAAGCCATGACTAAGGTTGTATTTGATAATGGGGGTACTGTAGATAAATTTATGGGAGATGCTATTTTAGCCTTATACGGAGCGCCGGAAGAACTTACCCCCAATGAACAAGTACATCGTGCTATTAATACTGCTAGAGATATGCAGCGCTCACTGGCTGAGTTAAACCAGCACTGGCAAGAACAAGGTATATTTGACAATCATGGTTATACAGGTGTGAAGTTTCGCTGTGGTATCCACCAAGGAACGGCGGTTGTGGGGATGTTTGGTAGCGCTCAACGTGCTGACTATACAGCTATTGGTCCTAGTGTGAATATTGCTGCTAGGTTGCAGGCTGCTGCTGTTCCTGGTACTATTCTAGTTTCTGCTGCTGTGGCTGATTATTTACAAGACGAAGAGATTACTAAAGGTAGTCCCTTACAACTCAAAGGAGTTGATGAGACAGTTTTAACTTTTGTGGTTGCGCCTGAAATTACCGCTCATGGCTAAGATGAAAACTGGATTTTGCAGCATGAGCAATGAGGAAGAGCAATTCCAATATGAGATCATCTATTAGGGATAAAAGGTCAATTCCAACCTACGAAGAAAGACGAAACACAGATTCACTCAGTTTATGGATTACTGCGGCCATAACCTCAGTTTCTTTGCATTTACCGATTTTTTGGTATATGCGATCGTCTAATGACCTTAAACCCTGGTTTCCGGAGCAAAGCCAAACGGCTGTTCCCATTGAATTGATAGAAATTTCTCCTTTAGAAAAATCACGGGATACATCTAACTCACAGACGCTTTCACCAGAAACTACAGCACCAAATACACCAAGCAATGATGATACTGAGGCGATCAATTCTCAGCCAAGTCGGGTGAGTGAAGGTGAAACTAAACTAGAAAATTCTCAACTCCCCACCCAAGTCTCGCCGGAAAAAACATTTTCCACTCCAACAATTCCCAAGGATGATCTACCTTGGAACCGTCGCGAAGAGGTTATATTAGGACAGGGAGAGCCATTACCAAAAGATATTCCACTTGTTCCATTAGAAACGCCGAAAGTTGGGGAGGTTGCGGACACGGGGGGGGATGAACCAGTACCTACTCCCACTGGGGAGGTTGCGGACACGGGGGCGGATGAACCAGTACCTACTCCCACTGGGGAAGTTGCGGACACGGGGGCGGATGAACCAGTACCTACTCCCACTGGGGAAGTTGCGGACACGGGGGCGGATGAACCAGTACCTACTCCCACTGGGGAAGTTGCGGACACCGGGGGGGATGAAGGGGTGAGAATGACATTTACTCCAGTCAATCAAATGGAAATAAATCACCTGATACAAAAGGGTATATTAACGCCAGACGGTTTACCTGATGTGTTAGCCACACACACAGGAGGTAACACTAAGAATTTAAGCTCTAGTTATATTTTTGATGATTCTCAAGTTGAGCCTGTGGAGTTGCTGGCTAGCTTGGTCATTGACAATAATGGCAATTTTCAACAAACTGAAATTTTACAAATAGAACCAGTTAGTCTACGAAGTAAAAAAAGTTTGTATGAGCAAGTTATCAATGATACTTTTAAAAATGATAGGTTTTTGCCGGCGGAAAATAAAGATGGCACAAAACCGGAGTTGAGTAATCTGTTTTTACGCATTACTATTGAGCCTAGCAGTAGTGAATAAATTTTTTTGTTGGTTTTGATTTTTGAACAAAACTCCGTACACGTTATTTATTTTTGCCTGTTCCTTATCCAACAGCAGATAATTTTTTGCAGCAAACCCGACTTGGTATTAATCACCCTGGGGGTATTCGTCCCATAAATTAGTAATTTCACGTAAACTTTGGTGATTACCATTGCCTAAAATTATGTGATCTAATAAGGGAATGCCTAATAGCTGCGCCCCGGCTAATAACTGACGGGTCAATTCTATATCTTCTTTGCTGGGTTCTAGGTTACCTGAAGGGTGATTATGAGCAATAATTGCGCGGGTTGCACCTTGACGAATAACTTCACGAAAAATGTCACGAGGAGATGCTAAGGTTTCGGTAGCAGTACCAATGGTAATTACTTGGGTTCCTATTAAGCGGTTTTTCACATCTAATAACAACACTGCAAAATGCTCTTGTGTTTGCCACATCAGGTCTTGACTAAGTGCTGCTGCTGCCACCATGGGGTTATCAATTGGTATACTGTCTAGGGGACGAAATTGAAAGACTCGTTTCCCTAATTCAATGGCTGCTAATATGCTTGTGGCTTTTGCGGGGCCGATACCGGGAATTTTCATTAATTCTGCGGGGGTGATTTCTCGCATGACGGTTAAGGGATCACGTTGATTTTTACCCAATTCCTGTAATAAATATTGCCCTAAGCCTACGGCTGAAAGTTTTCCTGGACCTTGACCAGTACCTAAAAGAATGGCAATTAATTCAGCTGTAGCCAAAATTTTCGGTCCGTGGGTCATTAAACGTTCACGTGGACGCTCATCTGAGGGGATATCAGCAATTCTGAGACAATAGGTCATAGGATAAGTCGGAGAATGGTCGAGTAGATGACACTACCTTTATTTATCCCTTGTTTACTTTGCAAGTCATCCCTAGATTAAACAATCTTTAATTTAATTTTTTATATGTGTGGGGTATGGGGGTAGATTATACTTAAGTTTAGTATATTTGTAGTATAGAAAACAGCGTCAAAATGTCGGAAAGTATTGATCAAATCACAGCTTTAACTCAAAAGTGGCTTGGGGAAATTCAGTCACTCAAACAACAATTAGCAGAACAGCAACGGGAACGTGACACGGCTTGGGAAAGCGCCCAAAAGTGGCGTAAACTTTATAACACGGAAGCAGAACAGCGGCGCACAGATGCAAATTTAGCCCAACAGGTGATCGCTTCCCTAAAAGCGGAGATACATCAACTCAAGGGGCTGGAATCTGATATAATGGGAGATGCTGAATCGGCAACAGCAATAGAAGCAGAAATTAAAAAAATTCAATCACTGCAAGAATTGCAAACCCAACTGATCGCTATTACTAAAGAACGCGATCGCCTGTTGCAAGGTTTAAAAAACGAGCAAGAAAACCACGCCCAAACTCGTAAAAGCTTAACCACGGCTTTGGGGGATGCTATTGATGGGTTGACAAAAGAACGGGCTGGGGGAGGAAACGAGAAATAATATTAGTAATTGAGGCTAAATTGAGGCTAAATTGAGGCTAAAAAGGCAGATTTCCAAAGAGGTGTTGTCCAACTGGCTGTGGAATTAATTGCTTTTGATTTTTGCTCACCTATTGACTATCTTCAAGTTTATGGAGCGGTTTCTATTGGTAATATTTGGCAATTTGTGATTTTGGAACGTGAATTAAAACAAATTACTCAAAATTTAAACCTTTACTGTGTACCAACGGATGTGGATATTTTAATGAAGGTTTTAGTTGGTATGGTTAAGGATTTACCGACTAAATAAAACAAAAAGCGATCTTGGGCGATCGCAATAAAACAAAAAGCGATCTTGGGCGATCGCATGATTGCTTCTTAAAATCCCATAGCTTTGGCTACTGCACCTAACTCCGCCTCGATACCTTGTTGAAATTGGCTAGAACTATGTTTAATAGCTGTATCTGGGTCTTTTAAACCATTACCTGTGAGGACACAAACCACTGTCGCCCCGGTGGGAACTTGGTCTTTGACCTGTAACAAACCGGCTACAGACGCGGCGCTGGCGGGTTCGCAGAAAATACCTTCATGTGATGCCAAAAGTCTATAAGCATCCAAAATTTCGCCATCAGTTACAGCTTTAAAACTACCTTGACTAGCTGACTGGGCGGCTATGGCTTTATCCCAACTAGCGGGGTTACCAATGCGAATGGCTGTGGCGATGGTTTCGGGATGAATTACTGGCTGTTTATTTACTAGTGGCGCTGCGCCTGCGGCTTGAAATCCCATCATGCGGGGTAAGCGATCGCACTTTCCGGCTTGATGATATTGACAAAATCCCATCCAATATGCTGTGATATTACCTGCATTGCCTACTGGGATACATAACCAGTCTGGGGCATCACCCAAAGCATCCACAACTTCAAATGCTCCGGTTTTTTGCCCTTCCAAACGGTAGGGATTGACGGAGTTAACGAGAGTTATGGGATAACTTTCTGCCATTTCCCGGACAATTTCTAGGGCGCGGTCAAAATTACCCTTAATTGCTAAAACCTCCGCCCCATATAACAAAGCCTGTGCTAACTTACCCAAGGCCACATAACCATCGGGTATTAGTACAAACGGCTTCATTCCCCCACGTTTGGCATAAGCTGCTGCTGCTGCTGAAGTATTACCTGTGCTGGCACAAATTACTGCTTTAGCCCCGGCTTCCTTAGCCTTGGTAATTGCCATGGTCATACCCCTATCTTTGAAGCTACCAGTGGGGTTAAGACCATCGTATTTGACAAGTACTTTTACCTTTCTGCCAATGCGTTCTGCGATTGCTGGTACTGGGATAAGGGGAGTGTTGCCCTCC
Organism: Chrysosporum bergii ANA360D; assembly: GCF_029891735.1. Lineage (GTDB taxonomy): Bacteria > Cyanobacteriota > Cyanobacteriia > Cyanobacteriales > Nostocaceae > Umezakia > Umezakia bergii. The sequence goes on along the minus strand of NZ_JANQDH010000119.1, from coordinate 18,376 downwards.
AATAAAGTTACAACGGGGGTTGTTTCGCTCACAGGCAGGTAATCACGATAGGCTTCTATTAGCCCTGGCCAGGGTTGGCGATAAGATTTAGCAACAGACAAACTCACAGTCACGGGTTTTAAAACTTTTTAACTAAGGGTTGGATAAGAGAGGATGGGAAGCTGAAAAAGCTAATTCTTCTTTTTCCAGAAGAACTATAAGAATATTATTTCTCATAATACCAGCGTTTCACTCGTTTCGCTGGTGGTTGTTGTTTTAGGGAAGAAGTGACTTAACCATAATTACCAATGGGTGCAAATGTGACCGGGGAACTTATTCCAGACCATGGCGATCGATAAGGAAACGCCAGTAACTTATTGTTAAAAAATATGAAGTATGTTATCTTTTAAACAAACCTTCACCATGTGTTAACTATTATAGTGTTTACTAAGTGTTGTGAGTTAATTTGTAGATTGTATTGAACAATGGGTACTTATTTATCTAATGTTTCTGAACGTCCTTGCCAGACTCTCTTGGTTAGCGATGTCAGCAAGTCCTACTATCAAGACGAACAGCGGGCTAAATTGGAACACCTGGAAGCAGAGATAGATTCTCTGTTACAGCAACTACAAAACCTGAACAAACAACGTTTAGGTGAGAACGAGCCAGAAGAATAACCCGACACACTCCCCTGGGCTTTAGCGTGGGGGGTTGTGACCTACAAATAATAAAAGAGGTTTGGCGGATGACCAAACCTCACTATAAATCCAGTGCATAACAACATCCCGGATTAATTTACCAGTTATCTTATTCATTAGTCATCTTCCTATGGGATGTGTGCAAATGTGAGAAAAGCTGATAATGATTTATTTCGTGAAATAAGCGATCGCTATCAATAAAACTAGAGAAATAAAGCGGTCACCAGACAGCCAGGGAATAAATTCCCTGTCTCATAGCTAAAGTCGGTTGAAACCGACTATGGTTGTTGGGGAATTGGAATTAGATAGATCCTATTGACAATATCTGACCTATCTTTTTTTGACCATGAATCGTTAAATTCTTTACACTGTCTTGTGTTCAGCCTTGTTTGTCGCCCCGTCAGATATTTTGGTCAAAATAGCAAAATAAAAGACGGGTGCAAACCCGTCTATATAGCTTGAAAGTGGCAATACACCTTGCAATGAAAGGAAAATAGGAAACATTGAACTTAATGACTTGTCAGGAGAGAAGATTATCTAAACAAAAAGAACCCCTAATTGTGCTGGATTCCGTGTTTTAATCAAAGTCAATCCTTGCATCATTCATGAATATATCACGTGATAAGTTTAAGGGGTTGCCATTTTGGCAGATAGTTAAACATAAAATTCACTGTGGGTATTTTTTTCTAAGAATAACTATTACAGGCATTTTGCTATTTTAGACAATTTCACTAAACCTGCAAATTTTTTATTTACTTGTGGTAGTAAATATTACATTATTTACTCTATGTATCAGGTAATTAAGGTAGAACGTATATGTATGAAAAAAAACTTAATTTTAGTTATAATTGAGCCATATGATCACTATTGGATGTTTGAATAATTCTCTTACTTTTGCTCAATGTTACCACAAAAACATAAAAGTCAAACAAGACTGGGTTGGTCCTTAAATGAACGAGATCCGCAATTCATTAAATCTTTGATGCCTTCACTGGGGTTTTTATATCGTTACTACTTTCGAGTTCAAACCAGTGGTTGGGATCACATCCCTAGCCAGGAAAAAGTCCTCTTTGTTGGTTCTCACAATGGGGGACTGGCTGCTCCTGATATGTCAATGGTCATGTATGACTGGTTCCGGAAATTTGGCTATGACAAAGCTGTTTATGGTCTCATGCACTCCCATGTTTGGCAGTTTACCCCAGAAATAGCGAAAATGGCGGCGAAAACTGGTGCGGTTATTGCTCATCCTAAAATGGCTTACGCTGCTTTCCGTTCTGGGGCGAGTGTACTTGTCTATCCTGGGGGTGCGGAAGACGTATTTCGACCCCATCATTTGCGGAATAAAATTTATTTTGCCGGAAGGCAAGGATTTATCAAGTTAGCCCTACGGGAGGAAGTTCCCATTGTACCTGTGATTTCTACAGGCGCTCATGATACTCTGATTGTGTTGACTGATATATATAAAATGTTACATCAACTCCATGAATGGGGAATGCCGTGGTTGTTTGGGATTGACCCGGTGGTTTTTCCTATTTATTTAGGATTACCTTGGGGATTAGCAATGGGACCTCTTCCCAATATCCCCTTACCAGTACCGATTCAAACGCGGGTGTGTAAACCCATTGTGTTTCCACGGTACGGGCAAGAGGTAGCTGGCGATCGCCACTATGTCTATGAATGTTATCAATTAGTTGTTGATCAGATGCAGCAAGAGTTAGACCAGTTAGTTGCTACAAGTGTTTAAGGATGATTTAAAATACAGCTTGCGGCACTTGTACTGGTTCACCAGTTAAGCTAAAGGCGCGAACTTCGGTAATTTTTACCTTGATTAACTGTCCTTTTAATTGATTAATGTCGCCGGTGAAGAAAGTCAAACGATTACCGCGAGTGCGTCCCATCACTTGAGTGAGATCTTTATAATTTTGGTCTTCTACTAAAACTTCTTCTATGCGTCCCATGTAACGCTGCGATCGCTCGGCTGCTTTAATATTGACTAAATGGTTTAATCTTTGCAAGCGATCGCTTTTCACTTCTTCACTCAGTTGGTTGGACCACAAAGCTGCTGGGGTTCCGGGACGGGGAGAATATGCTGCTGTATTTAACAAGTCAAAGCCAATATCTTCTACTAATTTCAAGGTATTTTCAAACTGAGCTTCTGTTTCTCCGGGAAAGCCCACAATTGCATCTCCACTAATAGACGCATCCGGCATATAGCGGCGAATTGTGTCAATTATCCGGCGATATTTCTCATGAGTATAACCCCGTGACATGGCTTTCAACACGTCATTATCACCTGATTGAAAGGGGATGTGAAAATGTTCACATACTTTAGGCAACTCAGTACAAGCTTTGATTAACCTTTCTGTGAAATAACGAGGGTGGCTAGTAGCAAATCTCAGCCGTTCAATTCCAGGGACATCATGTACATAATACAGTAAATCGGTGAAGTTATGCAGATGCCGACCTTCTGGGGTTGTACCCGGCAAATCTCTACCATAAGCATCAATGTTTTGACCTAAGAGAGTAATTTCCCTGTAACCTTGCTGTCCTAGTTGTTCCATTTCCTTGCGTATGGCTTCTGGGGTGCGGGACTGTTCTACACCGCGCACATTGGGAACCACACAATAGGTGCAGCGTTCGTTACAGCCATAAATTACATTTACCCAAGCAGTCACGGTGCTATCTCGTCGCGCCTGGGTGATATCTTCCAGAATGTGAACTGAATCAGTAGCTACAACTTGATTACCATCAAACACGGATGTTAGCAAATCTTTGAGCCGATTGGCGTGTTGGGGTCCCATCACTAAATCCAATTCTGGGACTCGTCGGAGTAGAGTTTCTCCCTCCTGCTGGGCGACACAACCAGCTACAATCAATGTTAACTGGGGTTGCTGGTGCTTGCGTTTAGCCTGTTTGCCGAGGTAAGAATACACTTTTTGTTCGGCATTATCGCGAATTGTGCAGGTATTGTAGAGAATTAAATCTGCCTGATTGGGATTTTCCGACCATTCAAAGCCCATGTCTTCTAAAATGCCAGCCATGCGCTCTGAGTCGGCTTTATTCATTTGACAACCGAAAGTAATGATGTGGTAACGGCGATTAGAAGTGGTCATGGGCGATTCATAAACTTTATTTCTATTCTATTAGAATATAGAGAAAAGCTACCTGATTGAGGAGGCGATTGCTTACGGCTGTGGCGAAGCCAATCGCCGGGATGGTTCAAGAGGTTAAAGTGCTGAACACCTGGCCGAACAAGTAGCGACCTATATTTACTCAGATGGAGAGGTTTGGCGACTGTTGCGTAATAAACTCCGCAACTTATTTTGACTAGAAGATGAGGTGTTAGCGGGAGATGCAGAAGTAGTGGTGGTTTGCTTGGTGGTTCGCTGACGGCGCACCCTGCGCAAAGACTCTCTTACATTTCCGGGAGTGGGAGGGGAAGTTTTTCTTGTGGATGATGAACCGGTGACAGTATTTTGTACTGGTGTAGTTGTTCGTCTGACTCTAGGTTTCTTGGTAGTGTTGGTAGCAGGAGTATTTGTATCAATTGTAGAATTGGGAGTAGATGTTGCTGTTTGGTGACTTCTTTTGCGTTGTTGGACTCGCTGGTGTCGGCGTGAACCTTGAAGGGCAAATTCAGTGGCTATTGATACTCCCTGTCTGCCACTCTCTGAGGGTTTTAACTTCCAGTTACGGGCTTGTCTTAAGGTTTCATCATCTAACCTGCTGTTACCACTAGAGCCAACAATCCGCACATTAGTAACATTACCTTGTGCGTCAGTATCGACAGCAACTTCTACCCTGCCTTCAATGCCTCGCCTTCTGGCAAACTCTGGATATTGGGCGTTGCACTGACTACAAGCAGCACGACCATTACCCGAACCCTTGGAATTACCGCTAGGGTTGTTATTTGGTGGTGTTTTAGTTTCTGGGTTGGTTTTGATTGGTGGAGGGGTGGGGGTAGTGGGGGCAACGGCTACAGGCGATGGCTCTAGTCTGGTATTATTAGTATTATTATTAGTAGTGGCACTTTCTTGAGTCACTCTAGAGTTTCTTAATCCACTTAAAGTTTCTCTCAGCTTTTCACTGCCTTGATTTGTCTGAGGAACCGTAATTGGTGATGTTGATAATTTTGAAGTCAAAATAGATTCTAAGTTAGCTACAGATTCTTGGGGTGGGGGAATTGCAGGTTGGGGGGGCTGAGGAACTGGGGAAGTTGCAACAGTCTTTACCTTTGGCTGCTGTTGGGGTGCTACAAGAGACGGAGTAATTTTTGGCTCTATTTTCGCCTGGGTGACTGGTGTTACTGTACTGGTGACGATTTTGGTAGGCTGGGATGTTTTAATTTTGGGGGGAATTATTGCTGGTGGTTTTTCCGCTTCCTCAACTTTCGGCTCTGTGGGATCTATAATTACTAACTCTATTGGTTCATATCTTTGTTTTGGCTCTGTCGTCAACCAACTACCGAGACCCGAAGACAATAGCCCTATGTGTAGGGCTAGGGAGCCAATTACACTGTAAATTAAGAAGGTCTTGACGGTTTCAACTTCTTGGGAGCGATATTCGACACCGGAAAAACTCATGGTTTATTGCTACCTATTCTCAGTTATTCAGTCATATTAACCCTTTTTTTTGATATAAGAAAAGTATTCCTTCCCCTTTAGGCGTGGGGAGTGTCAATAATCAATATTCCCTGCTATCAGCAAAATTAAACCCACAAAAAACTATCTTTGAAGTAGGCTTGTAGCATCTCAACTCTTATAGGATTGATATGACTTCCTTGATTCGTTTCTTAATGTGCGCCCCTGACCACTATGATGTGGATTATGTGATTAATCCCTGGATGGAAGGGAATATTCACAAGTCTTCACGCGATCGCGCGGTGGAACAGTGGGAACAACTCTACCACATCCTGAAACAACACGCCATTGTGGATTTAGTAACGCCTCAGAAGGGTTGGCCTGATATGGTGTTTACTGCTAATGCAGGCTTAGTATTGGGAGAAAATGTTGTCTTGAGTCGATTTCTGCATAAAGAACGTCAGGGAGAAGAACCTTTCTTTAAAAATTGGTTTGAAGAAAACGGTTACACGGTTCATTTGTTACCAAAAGACTTACCTTTTGAAGGTGCGGGGGATGCACTTTTAGACCGGGAAGGACGTTGGTTATGGGCTGGATATGGCTTTCGCTCAGAATTAGATTCTCACCCTTATTTGGCTAAATGGCTAGATATTGAGGTGCTATCCCTGCGCTTAATTGATGAGCGTTTCTATCACCTTGATACTTGCTTCTGTCCTTTAGCTAACGGCTATTTATTGTATTATCCAGGCGCTTTTGATGCTTATTCTAACCGCTTAATAGAAATGCGAGTTGCACCAGAAAAGCGGATAGCTATTCAAGAAGCTGATGCTGTTAACTTTGCTTGTAACACAGTTAATGTGGAAAGTATTGTGATTATGAACAAAGCCAGCAATGCTTTAAAAGCACGCTTAACAGATGTTGGTTTCCGAGTCGTGGAAACACCTTTAACAGAATTCCTCAAAGCAGGTGGGGCTGCTAAATGTTTGACACTGCGAGTTACAGAACCACTCCATCAAGAAATTCATGCGAATATCCCTGTACAAAGCCGTGTGATTCGGCTGGAAGGCCATTTGCTAGACTCTGGTTTAATTAACCGGGCATTAGACTTAATTGTGGATGGTGGGGGAAGTTTCCAAGTGATGAACTTCAACTTGGGGGAACAACGCCAAAGTACATCAGCTGCTGAGGTGCGGGTTTCGGCTCCTTCTCATGAAGTGATGGAAGAAATCATCTCTCAGTTAATTGATTTGGGGGCGGTGGATTTGCCCCAAAATGAACGAGATGCTAAATTACAGCCTGTACTTCAAGCTGGAGTGGCTCCTGATGATTTCTATGTTAGTACTATCTATCCTACCGAAGTGCGGATTAACGGGCAGTGGGTGAAAGTAGAGAATCAGCGCATGGATGGGGCGATCGCTATTACTCAAACTGCCGATGGTTTTATTGCCAGGTGTAAAATTCTTCGGGATTTAGAAGTCAATGACTTAGTAGTTGTGGATGTGCAAGGTATCCGTACAATCCGGAAAACCGAATACCGAGAAAATCGAGCTTCTCAAGAATTTAGCTTTATGTCATCGGGGGTTTCCAGCGAAAGGCGTGTGGAAATTGTAGTAGAACAAGTGGCTTGGGAACTACGTAAAATTAGGGATGCAGGAGGTAAGGTAGTTGTTACCGCAGGTCCTGTGGTGATTCACACGGGGGGCGGTGAACATTTGGCGCGACTAATTCGCGAGGGATATGTACAGGCGCTGTTGGGTGGTAATGCCATCGCAGTACACGACATTGAGCAAAATATTATGGGAACCTCCCTGGGTGTGGATATGAAGCGGGGTGTGGCTGTCCGTGGTGGACATCGCCATCACCTCAAAGCCATTAATACTGTGCGGCGTTATGGCAGCATTGCCAAGGCGGTGGAAGCGGGAGTAATTAACAGTGGTGTCATGTATGAATGTGTGACCAATAACGTTCATTTTAGTTTGGCTGGTTCTATTCGCGATGATGGTCCTTTACCTGATACGCAAATGAACTTGATTCAAGCACAGGAGGAATACGCCAAATTGATTGAGGGTGCGGAGATGATCTTGATGCTATCTAGTATGCTGCACTCCATTGGCGTGGGGAATATGACTCCTGCTGGGGTGAAAATGGTCTGTGTGGATATTAATCCAGCTGTAGTTACTAAGTTAAGCGATCGCGGTTCTGTGGAATCGGTGGGCGTGGTGACTGATGTGGGTTTGTTCCTCAGTCTGTTGATTCAGCAGTTGGATAAGTTGACAAGTCCCTATGTTGCTAATGTAGGTTAAGAATTGTTGCACGCAGAGGCGCAAGGGCGCAGAGAAAAAAATGGGTAGAGTAGTTTTTCAGCAAGATTTACAGGTTAATTGGGTGAGTTTTACAACTGATTTCCTGTTATTGGGGATGGTTGTTGGCCCCCCAATTGCTCCTTTTTTGGCTGCGTCTCATGTGTCTCTGCTAGGCAGAATTGCGGAGATTATTTATTTTTTGGGTAATCATGTCTGCCCGCAGCCTGATATGGGTTTGGATTTAGCACCCCCGTTTATTATGGCTGTGTGTATGCGTTGCTATGGTACTGTTACGGGGTTGTTAGTTACTCGGTTGTTATATGGAGTAACTGGTGGTAAAGGTTTTTATTGGTTAAGTCAATATGGCTGGAATGGTGCAGCATTGGCCAGCGTGTTGATGATGGCTTATCCTTTGGAGTTAGCGGCTCAGGTTTTTGGTTTGTGGAGTTTTCATAATTATTTGGTGACACCTTTTGGCTTAATTACTGGTTTGGCTTGGGGGTTATTCACTATGCCAATTTTTCACTCCTCATGATCCTCAAAGTCATTGAGAAATCTTAAACCACTCAACCACACCCTCAGCTAAAACCCTGGCTAACTTTTGCTGTTGTTGAGGATTTGTCAACCATTCAAACTCTTGGGGATTAATCATAAAACCCAACTCCAATAAAACTGATGGCGCAGCATGGGGACGAGTTAAGGCTAAATTATTCCAAAACACCCCATAGTCAGGTCTATTCAGCTTATTTACTAGATACTTTTGGATAAATACAGCCAGGCTATGGGCTTGGGGATGATACCAAAAAGTACCGATTCCCATAGTATTCTCAGCGTCACCACTATCAGGTAAAGCGTTGTAATGTATGGAAAAAGCGATGGTCGGTTCTTCTTGATGTATCATGGCCATGCGATCGCCTAAAGAAACCTCAACATCAGTATCTCTGGTCATAACCACTGTAGCGCCTTGCTTGACTAATTCATCCCGGAATAACTTAGACACAACTAAATTAACTTCTTTTTCTAAATATCCAGTTGGTCCGGCTGCACCTGATTCTTTGCCACCATGTCCGGGATCGAGTAAAATCTTGATACCAGATAGGGGTTTTTGTCTTTGCCGTTTCATTTGTGGCGGATGACGTAAAGTTAAAACCAGGGTTGTATCGTTGTATCTCAGCTTATATCCCCACTGTTGAGATTTTTTCAGGTTAAAAGTGTATTGCACTTGTCCTGGGGTTATCTGCTGCCAATCTAAACGAGAAATCAAAGGATCATCATCCAGGCGAATTGTGTCTGTTTGGGCTGTGGTGTTGTACAGTGTAAGGGTGAAATTATCATCCCTCTGTTGTATACTCACGGGTACGGGAACTTGTAGGGGGAAAACTATCTCGGTGGCACCCAAAACTCGGCGATATCCCACACTGCGGATAGTTGTGCTGGTACTAACGCCTGTTAAAACGCGAGTTTCCCTACTATTAATCCAACCGCCATAGTCTAGGCGCAACCATTCACCTTCACTACCTGTAATTGATGCCCGTGTCCTTTGGGGAAGTGGAGTGAGTCGAGAATAATCAGTACTTGGACCGGTACGGGCTACCCCTGCATCTACTACCACCTCAGCCACTTGCAAGTTTGCGGGGGAGAGGATTTTAATTTTGCCGTCTCCTGGTTGAGTGATGGTCTCGCCCTTGAGTGTCAGTTTAAATTCTGGACTGCCCAAATCTACGCTGTGGGAAACAGGTGGTTTAATGGTGGTGCAACCCTCATACTGTCCTGGGATAGACTGGGCAGTGGGTTGGTTTTGTCCTGTAAGTGCTGCTAAGTTACTAAGTAGATTTACCTGTTGACCCTGGGGGGCAAGGGCAATGGTTTGATCAGCTAGTTTCACAGATACACTGGCATTAGGGGGTGCAATAGCGCTAAAACAAATTAACTCTCCCGGTAGTCTGGCAATGTCAACTGCTGGAGTCAGAGAATTTTTGGCAAAGGCTAACCCTTGAGGTAACTCAGGCTGTGTTTCCAGCCTTGTAACTTCAATTTTTAGTTCTTGGTTTTGGTGACTTACGGTAAAAATATTTTTTCCCAACTGCAAGGGAAAACTTGGCGCAAAATGTCCGGACTGACTACGTTTAATTGCCTTACTATTGATGAGAACCTGTCCATCTGGGGGCGCTGTGCCAATAAAAAAGATTTTTTTCGCCCTGGTCTGGTGGTTGTTTGGAGGATAAACAATCAAAAGTGATTTTGTCGGGGGTAGGGTACCAATTTCTGCCCATGCTACTACAGAGGAGGTAACAATTAAGGCTAGTATTACTAATCCTAGAAGTTTTTTCACGATAACAGCAAAGATGATTTCACCACAGCCACTGTGGCACAAGAACGGGATGTTTTTTCAGAAGTTGCTCAAAATTCAAATTACTATACACTATGACTAAGTTTATCTTTGTAACTGGAGGTGTCGTTTCCAGTATTGGTAAGGGTATTGTCGCAGCTAGTCTGGGACGGTTACTCAAATCACGCAATTATTCGGTGTCGATTTTGAAACTAGACCCTTATATTAATATCGACCCAGGGACAATGAGTCCTTTTCAGCATGGGGAAGTTTTCGTGACTGAAGATGGGGCAGAAACGGATTTAGACTTGGGGCATTATGAACGCTTTACTGATACCTCCATGTCGCGGTTAAACAGTGTCACCACTGGCTCGATTTACCAAGCGGTAATTAATAAAGAGCGCCGCGGAGATTATAATGGTGGTACTGTACAGGTTATACCTCATATTACCAACGAAATTAAAGAGCGTATTTTACGTGTTGCCGAAAGTACCGAACCTGCGGTATTAATTACGGAAATCGGCGGCACTGTGGGAGATATTGAATCACTGCCGTTTTTGGAAGCTATTCGCCAATTACGGAAAGAAGTAGGACGGGGAAATGTGTTGTATATGCACGTTACTCTGGTTCCGTGGATAGCTTCCGCAGGGGAAATGAAAACTAAACCAACACAGCATTCTGTCAAGGAATTAAGATCCATTGGTATTCAACCAGATATTTTAGTCTGTCGGTGCGATCGCCCCTTGCCTCTGGGATTAAAAAACAAGTTGTCGGAATTTTGTGATGTTCCGGAGGAATGTGTAATCACTGCCCAAGATGCTGGCAGTATTTATGAAGTACCCCTGATTGTAGAACGGGAAGGACTGGCAGAACAAACATTAGATTTGCTGCAAATGGAACAACGCCAACCCGATTTGGTGCAGTGGGAAACTATGGTCAACCGCTTATACAGTCCTAAATACACTGTGGAAATTGCCATTGTGGGTAAATATGTACGGTTAAGTGATGCGTATCTCTCCGTGGTAGAGGCGCTGCGTCATGCTGCCATTGCTACCCATGGGGATTTGCGTTTGCGCTGGGTGAATTCAGAGGAATTAGAAACCCAACCAGCAGAAACTTATTTAGCAGGTGTGGACGGGATATTAGTACCCGGAGGTTTTGGTATTCGGGGGGTAGATGGCAAAATTTCTGCGATAAAATATGCCCGCGATCGCCAAATTCCCTTCCTGGGTTTATGTTTAGGGATGCAGTGTTCTGTGATTGAATGGGCAAGAAATGTACAGGGATTAGTCGGTGCTAACAGTGCTGAGTTTGACCCGGAAACCAAGCACCCTGTGATTAACTTATTGCCAGAACAACAGAATGTGGTTGATTTGGGCGGAACCATGCGATTAGGACTCTATCCTTGTCATCTTGCTCCTCATACCTTAGCTGCCAATCTTTATCAACAAGAGGTAGTAGACGAACGCCATCGACATCGGTATGAGTTTAACAACACTTATCGTGATATGTTATTGAAATCTGGCTATGTTATTAGTGGAACTTCCCCAGATGGGCGTTTGGTGGAAATCGTCGAACTGCCTCAACATCCCTTCTTTTTAGCCTGTCAATTTCATCCGGAGTTTCATTCACGTCCTAGCAGTCCCCATCCTTTATTTACAGGATTTATGGAAGCCGCAATTAACCGGAGTCATCCCATGTCTAACTTACCAACACCAGTAGAGGTTTCTTAACAAGATTTACTGATTTGTAGGGTGCATCATTCATAAATTTAAAACTCAAGGAGATGTTGTGGCGTACTGGGTGAAAATCCTTTACGATAGGAAAAAATATGTAGTCAATTTTGACCGTGTTAATGTTTTTTGTTATGAAAGCAACGGCAGGATTACCTTTTGGTTACCTGATTCCGCTATTCCCATTGTCCTGAATCGCCAGAATAATTTAGAAGACTATGAGGAACTGCTAGAACATATAAAATATCTCACTGGGTTAGAACTAGAGAACCCCCACTGGATCAAGATTATTGATGAACGCAAGGAATATATAATTAATCTCACCTGCATTAGTTCTTTTTGCCAAGAAGCTAATGGTAGGCTCACATTTTGGTTACCTGATGCTAGTATCCCGATTATTATCAATCCCCTCAGCAATCCGGAATGTTATCAGAAAGTTCTAAGATTTGTGGAAAAATCAACCGGATATTCTTTATTTTAAATTATCAACTTGGCTAGACTATACTTAACAGTTGCTGTAATTCCAATTGCCGTTCTATTCTGGAAAATTAGTATTTGTATTTAGTTGCAAGCCAAAATTTTATGTTCCCTGTTCCTGGTTCCCTCTATTGTGACTAATAACTAATGATGCCAATTTAGCAGCACCCACCATTCCCGCCCAATTACCCAACTGTGCCGGTAGAATTTGTAGACGAAAACGAGATGTGGGCATCACTCGCTGCTCAATTTCTGCTTTAAGTGCGGGAAGAAAAAACTTAAAGCTGCCACTAACACCACCACCAATAATAACGGCTTCTGGTGTTAACACGTAAATTAAGCTGGCTAAACCAACGCCCAAATCTCTACCATATTCTTGCCAAAAAGTCAATGCTGACTGATCTCCTGCGGCAGCCAGTGCGCCCAATTCGGCGGGTTCTTTACCTGTGCGGCGACGAATTGCCTTAATTGAAGCATACTGTTCTAAGGAGCCTGAATTACCACTATTACACCAAGGTCCGTCGGGGTTTAAGGTAATTAAACCGAGTTCTCCAGCTGCGCCTTCATGTCCCACAAACAGTTGGCCATTGAGAATAATTGCACCACCAACACCAGTCCCCAAAGTTAATAAAATCAGATTTTGAAAAGGCTTACCAGCACCCAACCAAGTTTCTGCTAACCCGGCACAGTTGGCATCGTTAGCAATAACAGTTGGTTTACCTGTTTTCGCTTCTAACCAGTCTGCTAAAGGTACATTGCGCCATTCTGGTAAATTAATGGCAATTTGGGCAATACGTCCGGTTTTATCAGCGGGTCCAGGAGTACCTACACCAATGGCTACAGCTTGATTATACGGATCAACTTGGGCGATGGCATCCACCATAACAGCTAAAACTGCTTCTGGTGTCGATGGTTGGGGAGTTGCCACAGTGAGGGACTGTAGACAAGTACCATCGGGGTTAAATCGTCCCAGCTTAATCGCTGTTCCCCCCACATCAATACCAATTAATTGTGAATTAACCACCTGGAAATATACCAAACACATCTCATGGAATTAATGCCTACAGAAGCGCCCCATATATGTATTAATTTAGCTATTGTGGGTTTTATCGGCCAAAAACTTTGAGTTTTTGGTTTTCTCGGTCGCCCCTGGGGAACTTATCACGATAGCTGAATGGAAACTGGATGGTTTATGTCGAGATGTAATAGGTGTACCCTGTAACAAGCCAGACAAGGCCACGGATAGCATAAATCCGCCGGTAGCAGCTGCAATTAAAGAAATATTATCTTTCACTCTAGTCTGTGTGTAGTCGGTTCAAAAATATTTAGACGAGAAAACCATCAATAGGATTCAATGATTTTTGATTTCTCTATTTTGTCGCCGTAATCGAGGATTGACAAACTCATTTAGTCCTTCCCCAAGTAGTGATAACCCCACTACCATCAATGTCATTGCTAAACCGGGGAAAAGAGTAGTCCACCAAATGCCTGTGGGTAGGGCTTCTAAGGCTTGTCTCAGGTCGTGTCCCCATTCTGGCACTTCTTCTGGAAGTCCTAGCCCCAAAAAGCCTAAACCACCCAAAACTAAAATTGCATCTGCTGCATTGAGGGTAAATAATACGGGTACGCTTTGAATCACATTAAAAAATAGATAGCGAGACAGGACTACCCAAGTGGAAGCACCCAAAGCTTGAGCCGCTTGAATAAATACTTCTGTTTTAACGCTGACTGTGTGATTACGGACAAGACGATAATATTGGGGAATGTAGGCAATGCTAATGGCTATGGCTGCATTCAAAATTCCTCGCCCCACGACAAAAGCCAGTGTCACCGAGAGTAATAACCCTGGTAAGGTGTAGATACTATCCATTATAAACAGCAGTACCTGGTCTAATTTACCCCCCAGATACCCACTTACCATGCCTAAAGGTACACCAATAATCATACTCATGGTAGTAGCTAAAATTACTACTTTTATGGCAGCCTGGGAACCAAACACAGTGCGGGAAAATACATCATGTCCCAACCGACTCGTACCAAACCAGTATTCAGCTGATGGTGGTGCTTGAATAGGGTTAGAAAGAAACTCTCGCTCGTTTTGTAACCATCCCCAAGCTTGGAACAAAGGAGCGAAAAATGCCAAAAACAGAAAAAATAAGGTAATGGCTATGCCAATGAGCATTAGTTTTTGGGACAAGCGGGAATTTTGGGCAAAATGTACAAGTCTGGAAATAGCCATAAGCGATCGCCTGCATAAAGCAAGATAGTATAGGATGGGGTGATATGCTGGTTTGTAGTGAGGACTTTAATCGTCGTCTTATCAGTTGACTACTCTGTTAAGCAAATTCCCTGATGATATATCAAAAATTTTAGCTCCTCCCTACCTGATTAAGGGTAATTAGGGGTCGTCTACGAATGTCTAAATTTATCATTTAAAACTTTTCCAAGAACCCCTAATCTTAAATTACCCAGATTGCCAGCCAACTACTATAAATCATATTCTACCGAACACGGCAGAACTTGCGCTGGTTATCATGTTCTGGTTCTTGCCAAGAATAGGCAAAATGGCTGACTCCTGCTAGTTGGGGGGCAAATTGTCGCAGGGCTTGCATTTGTGCTTCTAGCGATGGACGATTGCTCATTGATTTTCCCCAAGTTCCGGCCAAGGCTGGGATAATTTTTGTTCCCGGTGGTGCTGACTGCAAAACTCTTTTTACTTCGTCCACAATGCAAATAGCATTACCACAGGTTGCATAGGACATGGGATGCCATTGTAAAGAACTAGGAAACCTATCCCAAGGCTGTAAACGAGAATCATACCCCTGCCCTAAAGTTTGATTACCATATGGGAAAAATACTGCCCCTGATGGTATGCCTTGTTGCTGGGCTGGGTAAGCTGCTAAAGCGACAAAATCTAAAATACCCTGCATGGCGTGGGCAACTGCTAATTGCCACAGTTGTAATTGTAACAGTCGTTGTCTGTCATCTGCTGATGAAATTGACTTTGGCTCCGGTGGAGGAATGCGGCCTTGCCACATGGGTTCATTTTCATTGGGGTAAAGCTGATCAACTTCGTTGATATCTCCTGCTGATACGTATCCTTTACCCAAAAAACGCTTGATTAGTTCTAATGCTTTGTTATTCTGGGCGCGGCGATACAAGGCTTGTTGAGTGGCTGGACTAAATAGCCATAGGTCTGAGACTTTGGTGGCTATAGAATCACTACCTGCTTGTCGGGGATAGCGCACATAGTCAAACAGCATTCCATCAGGGCGACGACGTACTACTTCCAGCACCATTTGATAGTAGTCCTGTTTTGCTTGTAGGTTATAGGGGTCAATGAATACTTGAGAATTATTATCAGTGACATACAAGCTGGTTTGACCCTTGCCATTACGAGCTAGGGCTTCTTGGCGATCTGGACGTTGGGCGTAGGTGTAGCCAAAATTTTTAGTGAACATCCAGGCGTAAACTTTTAAACCACGTTCCCGCCCTTTTTGAATAGCTGTAGCTAGTAAATCAACGTTTTCCGCTCCTGGGGTGCGAATTACAGAAGTCCACACTGTGGGGTTAGCTGCTGCTGGTAATAATACTTGCCCGTCATAAAATACTTCTAGATAAACTTGGTTGTAGCCACGGTTGACAATGCGATCCATAACTTGGTCAATTGCTCCTGGCTGTAGGTCACAGGGATATAAACGTAACCATACAGCTTGGACTTCTGGCCAGGTGCGATCGCGGCAATTTTGTAAATCCTGTGCGTGTTGTTTTACTAGTTGTTGGTAGCGTTTTTGAGCATCTTCATTGCCTTGAAGGGCTGATAAACGTAAGCTTTCTTTGGTTTTTGCTGCTGCTGGTGATAGTTGACAATAATCTGTTACTTGCGCTTGTGCTGCTTGGTTTAAATTACCAGAAATTAACAAACTACTGGTAAAAACTGTAGTAAATAGACCGCGCCAAAATCGGCAAAATAGAATTGTTCTAGCCAGATTAAAAGGAAAATTAGACATAGCTAACAGTAGAAGCACAAATCTGTGATTAACTCAAATACAAATTGTTTTCAATTACAGGTATCAAAAATGCTAGTCAATAACCGACTAACCCACGGTTTTGTACCCTACTTGTTGGAGACTGTCAAAGTTTTATTTCTGTTGCCAGATTTTGTGATCAATTTTGCCCATGAACTGAACAAAAAAACCAACTTGATCTATTTTTCTTGTAGTTTATAGGTAATCTTAGAGTATATTAGAAATCAACTAAAGCTGTTCTAGAAGGATGAGCTTCTAATCCCATTTTTTTCGTCAGGAGCCATAAGTCGAGAGTGAAAACTGATCACTCTGGACTTTTGACCCTTAACGATAGAATAGCCGGTGGTTAAGCTCCACGTCTGAGCGCTGCTTCTACCCGTTGCAATTCTTCCTCTAGGCGATTTTTAAGCTTTTGGGGTACGGGACGATTTGGGTATGAACTGTAGTGACCAGCTAGGGAGTTGAGGGCTGTTCGCATAGTTGTAAAGGAACTGAGATTAGAAACAGAATTATCCCGTTGGTAGCGAGCAGAAAAATCATTGATTTTTTGACGTGCTTCTGCTTGAATAGCGGCTTTATTGGGTGAATCTGGTGTTAAATCCAGAGCTTGTTTCATAATATTGACTACAGCCAAGGTATCTTGACGATAATCCCCGGTTAAACTGTCTGGACTGCCAGAACAGCCCATCAGACCAATGGTGACAACTAAAACCAAAGCTAGTAAACGTGACCAATAGCGCTTCATATTTTTTCAATGAATAATACATAAATCAAGGTCTATCCTATCTTGGATTGGTGTCTTGGGGATCATTTCTATAGTGACTGATAACCAATGACTCTGTGATATAAAGTATCTCTTTGTTGGTAGGGTCTCCCTATGGAAGCGATCGCACTTTGGAGGGTTTCTACTTCCATACAAGTACCACCCACAGCCCCTGCCATGGTGGTAATATGTTCTTCCATTAATGTACCCCCTATATCGTTGCAACCCCAAGTTAAAGCTTGAGTAGCACCATTTAGTCCGACTTTCACCCAACTTGGTTGATGGTTTGGTATCCAATTTCCTAAATAAATCCGCGCCACAGCCGTTAGTAATAAAGCATCATGGAGGACTGGTTGATCGCGTCCCACCCGACGACGTAATGATTTAGGTGCTTCTTTGCCTACAAATGGTAAGATAATAAACTCAGTAATAGACCCAGGATATTCTTGATTAATGGCGGTTTTTTGCAGCGATCGCAATTTTTCCAAATGCCCAATAATTTGTTCTGGGGTTTCAATATGCCCGGATAATATAGTGCTAGTGGTGGGTAAACCTAATTGGTGAGCGGTACTGACAATTTTTAGCCAAGTTTCTGTATTGATTTTCTCTGGACATAGTATGCGCCTGACTTGATCATCTAACACCTCTGCTGCTGTTCCTGGCATAGAGTCTACACCAGCATCCCGCAAAGCAGCAATTACATCAGCGTATTCAATGCCATCAACTCTGGCGATAAATTGCACTTCCTGGGGAGAGAAAGCGTGTAGATGTATTTGGGGAAATCCCCCCTTGATAGTTTCCACTAACTTGAGGTAGTAATATAAGGATTTGCCGTTAATTTGTGCTTGTGGGTTTAATCCCCCCTGCATACAGATTTCCGTTGCTCCTCTGTGTACTGCGTCTGTGGATTTTTCCAGAATTTGGGACCAATCTAACCAGTAAGCGCCTGCATCTCCGTCATCCCGACGGAAAGCGCAAAAACTACAGTGTTGCTCACAAATATTAGTAAAGTTGATGTTGCGGTTAATTACATAAGTTACCGTGTCGCCTGCTTGACTGTGGCGCATGTGGTCGGCTGTAGTACGAATAGCGGCGATGGCTTGTGGATCAGATTGTTTTAATAATATCACTCCATCGGCCGGGGATAAATCGTAGCCCAAAAGGGCATGATTCAAAATACTATCAACAGATTTAGAGAGCATCAGTGATAACTACGTTACTCTTAACTATTTGGGCAGAAATTCTCGCTGGGGTATTCCTCCATTCACTCACAAAAGTGAGTCTCACTGCCATAAATAAAAACTATTTTTTAATCATTTATCTAAAAAATGGGTTGAAAACCCCATCGTTCTAGGACGGCTTTTCTTGATTCTGGATATATTTCTTCAGCACCTGAAGTGGCGCAGCACCAACAGACGGCAGAAAGTAACTAGGACTCCTAAGAGCTTGCTTCCCATAGGGTTTAGGAAATCCACCTTGACCGTAT
>NZ_JANQDH010000118.1 GCF_029891735.1 Chrysosporum bergii ANA360D | reverse complement strand
TGTCGCTTTCAACCAACTTGTTCTATGTATGCTATTGAAGCTATTGAGCGATTTGGTGTATGGCGCGGTGGGTGGATGGCTACTCGGCGAATTTTCCGTTGTCATCCCTTCCATCCCGGCGGATATGATCCTGTTCCAGATGTGACAAACGTTTGCTGTGATACTACTTTAGTGGATTATAGGAAGGAAAGGAGTCAGCCAAGAGGGTAAAATACTGTCAAAAGGCTTCATATAGCAATCATATCCCAGTCGTGAAAAAATATGTGAATAAAAATCCCTATTTTATAGGCATTTGAGGCTTGTTGAACTCTCACATATCATTGGTGATCGTAGTGTTTTACTCAGCATCTGCGATCGCTTTGTCACGTCTTATTAGACAACACAGGAAGAAGTTCATCAAAACCTAGATAGCAGGAGTCTGACTTTTTGATTCTCAGCCAGCTTGCATTCTGACAAAATTACATATTCTTGACCGGAATTATGGTGTTTCCTATTGCTATTTCATCCGGATATCTGTACAATCTTGGCTAAACCACTAAGTACTTAATCCCGACTGACTAACCGTACTTTTAATCAAGGAGCCTAAAGTGAGTATGTGGACGGATATTTCGCATCGATGGAAACAGACTTCTTTGAAAAGCTTTGTTCCGCTCTTTTTGGTAGGAGTTATTTTGAGCGTGGCGATCGCTGCCTGTTCCGGTAACAGCGAAAATGCTGCATCTACCAACAAACCAGAGGCCAGTACAGTTGCAGCCAATAAGCAAGATGTGGAACTAACTTTGGTCTCCTTTGCTGTCACCAAAGCAGCTCATGACGCAATCATTCCGAAATTTGTGGAAAAGTGGAAGCAAGAACATAATCAAAACGTGAAATTTAATCAAAGTTATGGTGGTTCTGGCTCTCAAACCCGTGCTGTAATTGATGGATTGGAAGCTGATATTGTTCATTTGGCTTTGGCTCTGGATGTAAACCGAATTCAGCAAGCTGGATTAATTCAACCAGGATGGGATCAAGAAATTCCTAACAATGGCATTGTTTCTAGATCGGTAGCAGCCTTAATTACTCGTGAAGGTAATCCCAAAAATCTAAACAATTGGCAAGACATAGCCAAAGATGGTGTGCAGGTAATTACAGCTGACCCTAAAACTTCGGGAATTGCCCGTTGGAACTTCCTAGCATTCTGGAATGCGGCAATTAAATCTGGAGGTGGTGAACAAAAAGCCTTAGATTTTGTCGCTAAAATTTACACCAAAAACGTATCTTTGTTATCAAAAGATGCCCGTGAAGCTACTGATGCTTTCTTCAAGCAGGGTCAAGGTGATGTCCTCATTAACTATGAGAACGAAGTGCTATTGGCAAAACAAAAAGGTGAAAAGGTTAACTACAGCATTCCAGATGTGAATATTTCGATTGATAACCCTGTGGCAGTGGTTGATAAAAACGTTGATAAACATGGTACGCGCAAAGTAGCACAAGCTTTTGTGAAGTATCTATCTACCCCCGAAGCCCAAGTAGAATTTGCCAAAGTGGGATTCCGTCCCATGGATGAAACAGCACCACAAACCAAAAAACTGGCAGCTAAATATCCCAAAGTAAAAAATTTAGCTTCAGTATCAGATTATGGTGGTTGGGAGGCGATTCAGAGGAAATTTTTTGCCGATGGGGCTATTTTTGACCAAATCCAATCTCGGAAAAGGTAAAAGCTAAGAACTGGGGAGAATGTATCCAAACTTGTTGCCCAATCCCCAGTTGCTAGTACCCAATACCTACTACCCAATACCTAATCCCCGAAATACCTATGGCTGTATCTTCACATTCACAACCTGGTCGTCCCCACTACAAACTTAAGCGTCGGTCACTAATAAAGAGTTTATCTCTTATACCCTGGACATGGGTAGTAACTTACGCATACCTAACCATCATGTTGCTAGTACCAGTGCTGGCAATGTTTGCCAAAGCTGCTAATGAACCGCTAGAAGAAATTTGGAGAATTGGCACTAGCCCCATAGCTTCTGCCACTTATGATGTAACTTTTGTGACTGCGCTTGCAAGTTCTTTACTCAATGGAGTATTCGGTACAATCCTAGCCTGGGTTTTAGTCCGCTATGAATTTAACCTCTCAATGTGTGGATTTACGCTACCAATCAAAAAAATCATTGATGCCTCGATCGATTTGCCCTTTGCCCTACCAACATCAGTTGCAGGTTTAACCTTAGCGACAGTCTACAGTAACAATGGCTGGATAGGTTCTTGGTTTGCACCCCTCAGTATCAAGATATCTTTTACTCGTTTGGGGGTAGCGATAGCTATGACATTTATTTCTTTACCATTTGTTGTTCGCACTGTGCAACCAGTTCTTCAGGAGATGGAAAAGGAAATAGAAGAAGTTGCTTGGAGTTTAGGCGCTTCCGAATGGCAGACATTCTGGAAAGTCATATTTCCCCCTTTATTTCCGACAATTTTGACTGGTGTAGCTTTGGGTTTTTCTCGTGCTGTGGGTGAGTATGGCTCAGTGGTTATTATTTCTTCCAACACCCCTTTTCGAGATTTGATCGCACCCGTATTAATTTTCCAGCGTCTAGAACAATACGACTACTCTGGGGCAACGGTAATTGGTGTGGTGTTGTTGTTGATATCACTAGTCATGCTACTGTGCATTAACCTTTTACAAGCTTGGGGTAGACGTTATGAGATCAAGTAATAGGATTTATTTTCCTAACAAAAGGCAACGAAATTTCGTACCCATGATGTTGATTGGAATTTCCATCATCTATCTGTCACTGATTTTGTATATCCCAGCACTGAACGTATTTTATTACGCTTTCAGGAAAGGAGTTAGCTCTTTTCTAGAAAATCTTGTCACTCCTCCATTTCTCCATGCTGCTTGGCTTACCCTGTTACTAGCTATCATTGCCGTACCTTTAAATACTATATTTGGGTTATGTGCTGCTTGGTCTATAGCTCGTAATAAATTCCCTGGACGGGCTTTACTGCTGAGTATCATTGACTTACCTTTTTCAATTTCCCCTGTTGTTGCTGGCTTAATGATTGTTTTACTGTACGGACGACAAGGATGGTTTGGTGAGTGGTTACAGGAGCATGATATTAAGATTATTTTTGCTTTCCCTGGTATTGTCTTAGCAGCTGCATTTGTAAGTATGCCCTTCGTGGCCAGAGAAGTAATTCCAGTTTTAGAAGAAATGGGTAAAGACCCAGAAGAAGCAGCAAAAACACTGGGGGCAAATAATTGGCAAATTTTCTGGCGCGTTACCCTACCCCATATCCGTTGGGGAGTTCTCTATGGTTTGATTTTGACAAATGCTAGGGTAATGGGTGAATTTGGTGCTGTTGCAGTAGTTTCCGGCAACATCGCTAGTAAAACTCAGAGTTTACCTCTGTTTATTGAGGATTCCTATAAACAGTATGAAACTCAAGCCGCTTTTTCCGCAGCAGTATTGTTAGCATTGTTAGCTGTAGTGACATTGATATTAAAGGAAATTTTAGAACGTAAAACAGGGACTACTGGTGGTCACACACATTGACATACTCACCGACCTTGAAGGTCGGTGATTCTTGACAGTTCACAGTAACTCGCTGTCGAAACAGTCTTACAGTCACTCCCTGTCCATTTTAGGTCATGCCGATGCCCCATGCCGACCATTTTTAAAGATGGATTTTCACATACTAGAGTTTAACGGAGAATCAGACCACATCCACGCACTAATTGATTTTCCACCTAAACTTTCAATATCTCAAATTGTTAATGCTTTAAAAGGTGTGTCTAGCCCTAGATACGGTCAAGGTGGATTTCCTAAACCCTATGGGGAGCAAGCTCTATGGAGTCCTAGTTATTTTGTGTCTTCTGTTGGTGGTGCGCCACTTGAGGTGCTGAAGAAATATATCCAGAATCAAGAAAAGCCTTCGTTCTACGGCGGGGTTTTAAAACCATTTTTTAGATAAGGAAAAGGGCTGAAAACCTGCTAGAGTAAATTATGACGTAGAATGTGGAATCACCTTGGGTTTACGGCGGAGACTGTCAAAAGATTTAAGGAATTGTGGTCAAACTATTATTGATTTGGTTAATTAAAGGTTACAGAATGTTTATTTCGCCTCTGTTTCCGCCTACTTGTCGCTTTCAACCAACTTGT
>NZ_JANQDH010000117.1 GCF_029891735.1 Chrysosporum bergii ANA360D | reverse complement strand
CGTTGTAGATGCTTGGGCGCGTGTTTCTTTAGTTGGTATTGAATTACTAGCGATCGAAGCCAGAATCGTAATTGCTTCAGTAGAAACCTACCTGAAATATGCAGAAGCTGTAGGTCTAACTCAGTCCGCAGCAGTTCCTGCATAACAGGAAATAAAATCCACAATAACAGTAGGATCACTATAAATTTATAGTGATTCTATCCAGAAACAAACTTGACAACAAATCGAGGTTAAACACATGGCAGTCGAAAAAACTAACTCTTCCTCCAGCTTGGCAGAAGTTATTGATAGAATCCTAGACAAAGGTATCGTTGTAGATGCTTGGGTGCGTGTTTCTTTAGTTGGTATTGAATTACTAGCGATCGAAGCCAGAATCGTAATTGCTTCAGTAGAAACCTATCTGAAATATGCAGAAGCTGTAGGTCTAACTCAGTCCGCAGCAGTTCCTGCATAACATGATCCACAGTTAATACTAGTTGGTTTCGGGAGAAGCTTATGGTGGCTTTAATGGAAAGAATTAGGGAAGAAAATCGCTTAATGTCAGAAGATGTAAGAAATTTTCTTTCTGGAAGAAAAAATACTAGAATTGCTCAAACCCAAGAGCAAGCAGAACAACTGCATCAGTTCAAGCAGCAACTTGAGCAAGAGACTGATGCGTTCTTAGCAGCTACAGCCCAAGCGCGCATCGCTCAAGCCCAAGCGCAAGCAGAACAACTGCATCAGTTCAAGCAGCAACTTGAGCAAGAGACTGATACGTTCTTAGCAGCTACAGCCCAAGCGCGCATCGCTCAAGCCCAAGCGCAGAGAAAGTCTCTCTATCAATTTCGTCAAGATTTGTTTGCGAGTGTTATGGGTAAATATACCCGTTAGTAAGCACTCTTAAATAAACAATTGGGCTAATATAGTCGAGCCCCTTTATCTTCCGGTTGTCAAACTGGTAATACAAGGGGTTGTGACAGTTTCAGCCAAATCTCATAAATCATACTAAATACTCCCCAAAAATTCTGGTTAGGATATGGTACAGGGAGTTAAACCTGGTTTATTTCAGCCTAGTAATTGAACCAACATCAATAATGTCAATGGTTCGTTACAATTCTCAAGAAAAGTATTTCCTAATGCCTATACAGCAGAAGGGATAGTTAGTACCGCCGTTGTACCCTTAAAGGTTTTACCTTTATAAAGACGAAAACTATTACGCATTTCTAAGTTAGTAGATTTTAGTAGGTTTTCTCAAACGGTTAACTAACAAAATTTAGTACTCTGTTTTGGTGTGAAACATTAGCAAAGTAAATTGACATTGTAAATTCATTGCCAACATTTCGTTTGTCACGAACTTTGCTAGTGTTGTTTTTTACTTACACACAATCTGTTAGCCTGATGTTAGCTAAAGTCCAACACGCTAACTCGGCAAGCTGGATTTGCTGAATTTGTGGTGCAGTTATCCTGCATTGTTTTCATTGTTACCGAAACTCTGGATTAGATCAGTCGAGAGTCAGGTTTAATTCTTTTTTTGAACAAATCATTCCCCAGCCTTTTAGGCTATAAAGTGCAAACATCTTTGATATCTAATTGATTTATGACTACTACCAATACGAATCATAAAAGAGCCGTTCTTCGTGTGCGTCCAGGAAGCTTCGTAATGACACCGACTATTGAGCAGGTAGCAACTAGGGCGTTGCGTTATCTTAAATCAGGGTTCCCCGTTCACTTACGTGGACCGGCCGGAACAGGGAAAACTACTTTAGCGCTGCATATAGCCCACTGTCTTGACAGTCCAGTAATGTTACTGTTTGGGGATGACGAATTTAAAAGTTCTGATTTAATTGGTGGTGAAACAGGCTACACTCGCAAAAAACTTTTAGACAATTACATCCACAGTGTCGTTAAAGTCGAAGACGAGTTAAAACAAAATTGGGTGGATTCTAGACTAACTTTGGCTTGTCGGGAAGGTTTCACCTTGGTATATGACGAATTTAACCGCTCGCGACCAGAAGTTAATAATGTCTTACTTTCAGCCCTAGAGGAAAAAATTCTCAGCCTACCTCCCAGTAGCAACCAGCCAGAATACCTCCATGTTCATCCCAAATTTCGGGCTATTTTTACATCTAATCCTGAAGAATATTGCGGAGTTCATTCAACGCAAGATGCTTTAATGGATAGACTAGTCACTATCAATATGCCGGAACCCGATGAGATAACTCAAATTGAAATATTAATTCATAAAACCAACATGGATTGGGAATCTGCCAATTTCATAGTGCGGTTAGTAAAATCATTTCGTCTTGCTACAGGAGCCGAGAAAACCTCTGGATTGCGGTCTTGTTTCATGCTTGCTAAAGTATGTGTAGAAAATGATATTCACGTCACACCCGAAAATCTAGATTTTCGGGAGATTGCTATAGATGTTTTGTGCAACCGCAGTAGCCTATCTATGGGCGACTCTATAAATATTTTACTGGAGTTACTTAATCCATCTCCAGCAAATATAGATTTAGAGAATGTGGTTTTTGGCGATCAAGAGGTCGATCAGGAAGTTTACAATTACTAAAGTCTGCCAAATCACGCTAAGAGCAATGAATAGGATTGAAAAAACTGCCGTTAGCTTTATTTGGCATACCAACAATAATTTGTGAACACAATTAATCGTTTTTATACTACTCAAGAGTTGAGTTATTTGTGACTTCTACCCCAATATTACCAACACGTCATCAGACAAATTCAAGTCGGAGTATTAACACATCTACTCAAGGCTCTAATTTAGCCGACATTCTCGAAAGAGTTTTAGATAAAGGTGTTGTTATTGCTGGCGATATTTCCATATCCATTGCCTCCACTGAACTCATACACATTCGGATTCGCCTGTTGATATCCTCCGTTGATAAGGCTAAGGAAATTGGTATCAATTGGTGGGAAAACGACCCTTATCTGAGCAGCAAAGCTCAACGCTTAGTTGAAGAAAATCAAGAGCTTCAACATCGACTAGAGAGCTTAGAAGCGCAGATAAAATTACTTCAATCTGCCACAGTCCCAGAGCAACCCCCATTAACATCGAATACTGAAGATGATATGGATGAAAACCAGCCGGAAGTTATGGTCATACCGGAGCTAACTCCATTAGCATCGAATACTGAAAATGATATGGATGAAAACCACCCGGAAATTACTACCCCACTGGATACGCAGATTGATGGATAATGAATGAAAACATACTAGTTATACTAGTTATCCCCATCAACTGGGTAGAGAAAATTGGATTGATTAAGGAAATTTAAAACTGTAGGTTACATCAGAGAAATGGTTTGTAATCCAGATGAAAACTCAAAGGATTTACTAACCAACGCTTCTAAGCCTAAGAATGAAGCGGGTTTAGCTCCTTTATTATTGACTGTGTTGGAGTTGGTGCGTCAGCTGATGGAAGCCCAAGTAATTCGGCGCATGGAACAGGAGTTACTCTCTGAATCTGAACTAGAACAATCATCGGAAAGTTTACAAAAGTTAGAGGAACAAATTTTAAATTTGTGTCAAGTGTTTGAAATTGACCCAGCCGAACTAAATGTAAATTTAGGAGAGTTCGGTACTCTTTTACCCTCTCCTGGGTCTTATTATCCAGGGGAAACTAGTACTCAAGGTTCGGTCCTAGAATTACTAGACCGCCTTTTGAATACTGGAATTGTTGTAGATGGTGAGGTAGATATAGGTCTAGCTCAACTTAATCTAATTCACGCCAAACTACGTTTGGTTTTGACCTCAAAACCAATTTAATTAAAATTCATCAGTGATAAATTTAAGTTTAATCTAGTGCAGCTTATGAGTCTCGGTCTTTACTTGTATGGCATTTTCCCTGAGTTGATTCCTGACACTCTGGCTATTAAGGGAATCGATGAACAACCTGTTTCTAGTCAAGTAGTTGAGGGATTTACTTTTCTATACTCAGAAGCAAATAAGGAGAAATATTTGGCTTCTCGTCGAAATTTATTAACTCACGAAAGAGTTTTAGAAGAAACAATGCAAAAAGGATATAATGTGCTTCTGCCTTTGCAGTTTGGATTAGTTGTTAAAAATTGGGAATCAATCACCATGCAACTAATAGAACCATATAAAGAACAGTTGAAAGATTTATTTCAAAAATTGGCAGGACAAAGAGAGGTGAGCATTAAGATTTTTTGGGATACTAAGGCTGAACTGCAAGCGATGATGGCATCCAATCTTGATTTGAAACAAGAACGGGACAGCATGGAAGGAAAAAGTTTAAGTATGGAGGAAGTGATTCATATTGGACAATTAATTGAAAAAAATTTGATGGCTCGTAAACAAGCTGTGATTGAGGTTTTCTCTCATGAGCTAAAGCCTTTAGCTACAGAAATTTTAGAAAGTGAACCAATGACAGAAGAAATGATTTACAACGCCGCCTTTCTCATTCCTTGGGACAGCGAATCTGTATTTAGCAAACGTGTAGAAGCAATTGACAAAAGATTTGGCGATCGCCTGCGTATTCGCTACAACAATTTTACCGCTCCCTATACCTTTGCTCAACTAACTTAATTACATACGGCTATCAGGAGTTGTCACTATGTTCATGAAAGCTTTACTACTACCAATCATGGGACCCATTGATGGAGTTGTATGGATTGCGAAAAAAATTGAAGAGCGTGCTAACACAGAATTTAATGATCAGGAAAACCTGCATAAACAATTATTGACTTTGCAGCTTTCCTTTGATATCGGAGAAATAACTGAAGAAGAATATGAAGCTCAAGAAGAAGAAATCCTTTTAAGAATTCAAGCTTTGGAAGAGCAAGCCCGGTTAGAGGCGGAATCAGAGGCGCAAGAAGAGGAAGCCTTCGGGGAAGAATCGCAAGAAACCACGCAGGTTGTAGGATATGAAGCTTTAGAGGAAGTATACCAGGCCACGACAGAATACGAACAAGAGGAAAATCAAAACTTAATCTTGTTACCCTAACATAATTAAGTAATAAAAGAAACCTACACTGCTAAGAAAATTTACAGTGCAGGACAGGAAATGTCATCAGTTTAGTATTCAATCTCAAGAACATGGTAGTTCCGCGGTTCAACAGACTCAACGACGGTATTTGGGTTTATCTTACCTGTTTTTTTAGGGTTTTGACTACCTTCAGTATGTATTGAATCATGCTGCTGACGTATTCTATGAATTGTTTTTTCCGTCTCCTCTATCTGTTTATTCAGAGTGACTAAACGTTGTTTCAAGAGGGCGGTTCGTTCTTTTATTCTGTACAATTCTTGTTTAATACGTTCCTTTTCTGTCACCATTTGATATAGTTCTAGTTGAGTTGATGCCTCAGATTTATTTCGAGGCATTGTGCTTACTTTAGGTCTGATAAGGCTGCGATTACGAACGTTTCTCATACTAAATAACTCAATGGTTTTTAGCATTATAACTAACTAAGTTTTCCTTGTAAATGTTTTTTTGAAATTATTAACAAACATAAATTTTTAAAATGGATAGTCGTCTAGGTGAGGTATATGGAATTAGAAAACCTTTACAGTTATGCTTTTTTAGAAAAACCTAGTTTACCATTGATTTTACCACAAGGTGCTGCTAGTCAAGTAATGCTAATTAATGGTAATGGTCTTTCAGCTATTGTTGAGCCAGGGATATCTCTAGAGTCGTTCCAAAATAATGATCAAAAATTAATCGAAATGGCTTTATGTCATGATCGAGTTATTTGTGAAATTTTTCAGCAGATTACAGTTTTACCTTTAAGATTTGGAATCTGTTTTCATTCTCAAGAGAGCCTGCTAACTCATCTAGAAGACCACATAAATAAATATCGCACACAGCTAAAACAAATCAGTGGTAAAACTGAATTTACTTTACAATTGATTCCTCGCAACCCAGAAGAATTACCAGTTAAGGGCAAAGGGAAAGATTATTTTTTAGCTAAAAAGCAACAGTATCAAAACCAAAAAAATTTTAGTATTGCCCAGGCTACAGAAAAACAAAATTTGATTGACTTAATCAGCAAAGTAAATAAATTTCCTGTTGTTATTCAAGAAAAAGAAGAAGAAATCAAGATTCATATTTTGGTGAATCATCAAGATAAGGATTTAATTTTAGAGCAATTTTTAGCCTGGCAAAAAGCTTGTCCACGCTGGGATTTATATTGGGGAGATTGTCTTCCTCCTTACCACTTTATCTGATAAAAATTTCAACTTTCGTAATTTATTTTTGGAAACCTCTTATGAACCAGTACGATTCACTAAACTTAGTTATGTTTAGCGGCAAAGGTGGAGTGGGCAAAACTACCATGTCTTGCAGTTTTGCTCGTTATTGGGCTAGAAATTTCCCAGAAGAAAAAATTTTGTTACTTTCCACAGATCCAGCACATTCTTTAGGAGATGTATTACTTGCAGAAGTAAAAGATGAAGCTTCACAACTAGCAGATTTACCTAATTTGAGTATCAGGGCTTTAGATGCTGAAAAACTGTTGGTGGAATTTAGGGCTAAATATAGTAAATTTTTAGAACTACTAATTGAGCGTGGTAGTTTGGCAGATGGAGAAGATTTAGCACCGGTTTGGGAGTTCAATTGGCCTGGCTTAAACGAATTAATGGGATTGTTAGAAATTCAACGTTTACTTTCAGAAAAAGCCGTAGATCGTATAGTTCTTGATATGGCTCCTTCTGGGCACACATTGAATTTGTTGGGATTAAAAGATTTTTTTGATGTAATTTTAAATTCCTTGGAGTTATTCCAACAAAAACATCGTGTAATCACAGAAAGTTTTACAGGTAGCTATCAAGCCGATGAAGTTGATCAGTTCCTGGTTGATATGAAATTTCAGTTAGCAGAGGGTAGACGACTGCTACAAGATAAAACATTCACAGGTTGCTTAGTTGTGACAGTTGCTGAACCTATGTGTTTAGCAGAAACTGAGCGATTTCTAGAAGATTTAAAAACCCTCAACATTAACTATGCAGGAATTATCATCAATCGCACCATCACAGATCCAGATATAAATGCAGACCGTTATGCAGAACAGCAAAACTTAATTGATCAGTTCTTAAAAATTGCCGATAGTCAGCCTGTTTTTGTAGTACCACAACAGCCAAAAGAACCATTGGGTCCTTTGGCATTAGATGACCTAGCAGGACAAATTCAAACAACTGACACTGTAGAACTACCACCCCCGCCACAAATTCAATGGCCAACTAGAGTTTTACCGAGCTTTACTGACTTTCTAGCCCAGGGATGTCAACTGATTGTAGTGGGTGGTAAAGGAGGAGTTGGTAAAACAACAGTTGCTGCTGCTTTAGGTTGGGGTTTAGCCAGTTGTCATCCTCAGCAAAAAGTTAGGGTAATTTCTATAGACCCGGCTCATTCTTTGGGAGATGCTTTTGGACACAAATTAGGGCATAACCCTACATCATTAACAGCTAATTTAACCGGACAGGAAATTAATTCTGATGAAATATTAGATCAGTTTCGTGCTGATTATCTCTGGGAATTAGCCGATATGATTAGTGGTGAAGGAACACAAACCAATAGTACAGTAGATATTGCTTATCTTCCAGAGGCTTGGCGGCAAATTATGTCTCAAGCTTTACCAGGTATTGATGAGATTCTATCCTTGATCACTATCATGGATTTATTAGACAGTAATCAGCAGGACTTAATTATCTTAGATACTGCTCCCACTGGTCATCTGCTACAATTTCTGGCAATGCCTTCTGCTTTAGGAGATTGGTTATCTTGGATATTTAAACTATGGATAAAATATCAAAATGTTTTAGGTCGAGTTGATTTAATTGGGCGGTTGCGGGGTCTACGTCAACAAGTAGTCCAAGCCCAGAAGAAATTAAAAAACCCAAAACACACTCAGTTTGTCGGTATAATTCAGGCACAAGGCGCGATTATAGCTGAACATATACGCTTAACAGAATCCCTGAAACAAATGGGAATTGAACAACGTTATGTGGTGCAAAATCGCTATACTCAGGGAGTAGAAATTGAAACCAGCTTATTTCCAGAACAAACAATTATTCGCCTACCTGACTTACCTAGGTCTGTGGAACCCCTTACCCGTATTCAAGGAGCTGCAAATCTTTTATTTGACTTTGATTAATCAAGTTAAAATTTAAGCTGAATGTAGCTAACAAAATATATATCTTTGTCACTTCATCTTTTAGTTGATTTTTAGGGGAATGTTATGAGTGATTTATTCAAGGGATTTGAGCAATTCATCGAGCTGGTGAAAACTTTAGAAGAAAAAATTGAAAACGGAGAAGTAAAAACTGATGTACATTTTAATACCCGTTCCTTAAGTAGTATTCCCAGAACAGGGAACATTCCCCGTACCACCAATAGAAGTAGTGATGTTGGTAGTAGCAGAATTCGTACTCCAGCTTCTCCTGTTGACCCTGGTTCATCTGAACCAGATGTAAAACCTGAAGCTAATTCAGGAATGAGTCTTAAAGATGTGGGGGGATTGAGTCAAGAACTCAAAGAACTCAAAGAACTGATTGCTATTCCTTTAAAACGCCCTGACCTTTTAGCTAAACTCGGACTAGAACCCACACGGGGCGTACTGTTGGTTGGTCCTCCTGGTACTGGCAAAACACTGACAGCGCGTGCCTTAGCTGAAGAATTGGGGGTTAACTACATTGCTCTGGTGGGACCAGAGGTCATCAGTAAATATTACGGTGAAGCGGAACAAAGGCTGCGGGGCATTTTTGAAAAAGCTGTCAAAAATGCTCCTTGTATTATTTTTATTGATGAAATTGATAGTTTAGCCCCAGACCGGAGTGCAGTAGAAGGAGAAGTGGAAAAGCGTTTGGTAGCGCAATTATTAAGCCTGATGGACGGGTTCTCTCAAAACCAGGGAGTGATTTTACTCGCGGCTACTAATCGTCCCGATCATCTTGATCCGGCTCTACGTCGTCCGGGTCGGTTTGACCGAGAAATTCAATTTAGGGTTCCTGACAGTAATGGGCGTAAGGAAATTTTGCAAGTCCTGACCCGGACTATGCCCTTGGATAATACTGTTGATCTGGATTTCATTGCCGAGCGCACCGTGGGATTTGTAGGGGCTGACTTAAAAGCTGTGTGTCAAAAAGCAGCTTACATGGCTTTGCGTCGTCAAGTCCCTTCTATTGAAATGCAAATTCCAGAAAACATTGCAGTAGAACAGGCTGATTTTTTACAGGCTCTCAAAGAAGTCAAACCAGCAGTACTCCGCAGCATGGAGGTTGAAGTTCCCCATGTGGAATGGGAAGATATTGGGGGGCTGGAAACCATTAAGCAAACCTTGCGGGAATCTGTTGAAGGCGCTTTGCTATATCCAGAACTATACAAGCAAACAAAAGCCAGAGCGCCTAAAGGGATACTGTTGTGGGGTCCACCGGGTACTGGTAAAACATTATTAGCCAAGGCCGTGGCCTCCCAAGCCAGAGCTAACTTTATTGGTATTAATGGACCGGATTTACTTAGTCGTTGGGTGGGAGCTAGTGAACAGGCGGTACGGGAGTTATTTGCTAAGGCACGGCAAGCAGACCCCTGTGTAATATTTATTGATGAACTTGATACATTAGCCCCGGCAAGAGGGACTTATAGTGGTGATTCGGGAGTTAGTAACCGGGTTGTGGGGCAATTACTCACTGAGTTGGATGGTTTAGAATCGGGGTCAAATATTTTGGTAATTGGGGCTACCAATCGTCCTGATGCTATAGATCCGGCTTTGTTAAGAGCGGGACGGTTAGATTTACAATTAAAGGTGGATTTACCGAATTTAGAGAGTCGGCTCCAGATTTTGCAAGTTTACAATCAGGGAAGACCGTTGTTGAATGTGGACTTGGAACATTGGGCTAAGATGACCGAGGGCTGGAATGGTGCTGATTTAGTATTACTCTGCAATCAGGCTGCTGTGGAGGCAATTCGCCGTTTTAGGTCTCAAGGGGAAACGGATACTGCTGCTATCAAGATTACTGTTGATGATTTCCAATCTTCCTATGAAATTTTAAAGCAGCAACGTACAGTTTAACAAAACAATTCACCTGCCCTTACGGCAGGTGAATTGCCACAAGATCAGAATTAAGGGACAGCCTACTTGATAGCTAATAATTCAACGTCAAAGAGTAAAGTAGCGTTGGGTGGAATCACACCACCAGCACCACGGGAGCCATAACCTAACTCTGAGGGAATGATTAACTGACGACGACCACCTACTTTCATAGTGCTTAGTCCTTCGTCCCAACCTTTTATCACTTGTCCGACACCGATTTTAAACTCGAAGGGACTATTGCGATCGCGTGAACTATCAAACTTAGTACCATCTTCTAAAGTTCCTGTGTAGTGGACTACAACTCTTTGTCCCGGTTCAGGAGTCGCCCCTGTTCCCTCTTCTAGTTCAATATATTTTAGTCCAGATGGGGTGGTGACGACGTTGGCATCAGACATAGTATTACTCGCAATCAAGGTTTGGTTTTTAGTCACAGTGGTGGGTGCTGATGTAGTCTCGTTAAAATTACCGGTGGTAGCAGAGTTGACTTGATTGCCAACTTGTGCTATTACCAAAACTACAACACAGATCAGCATTAACCCCAGGCTGAGGAAAATTGATTTCAAAATGAGTCCTCCCTAATGAGGCAATCTAACATTTTTCAGATTACCAACAGGACACAATTTAGTTTAAATCAGAAAAGACCTGTTAACGCCAAAGTTTATTTTCTAAATCACGCACTTGACGCTCTAAACGGTCAATTCTACCCCGTAGTTCATCCACTTCAGATTGACGAGCCACTCCGAAGTCCTGCATAACATTCCGCATTTGTCGTTGCATTTGTTCTTCCCAGTTGCCCTGATCTGACCGTAATTGCTGCATAACGTCATCTATTACCGCCTTGGCTTGCTCAGGATTAAGTTTACCATCCTTAACCAACTCATCGCTGACTTGCCGCATTTTTTCTGCTACTAGAGAAGTTGTACCAATACCAAGCATCATTAATTGTTGCAACCAGTTGTTACTATCCATACTCCCTTCCTCTTGATGATTTTCCACTAGCTGACTCGGCCTCTTAAGTGTATGTAATCAAGCTATGCTGGAAAAGTGGTCATTTTAGCTTACATCTCTATTTTGGCAAATTCGTAAACATAGAGGGGGAATTAAAGACCGTGGTTGTAGAATTACTTAAGGTTCAGGTGGCTCCAGAAGAACGAGAAAATTACATCCGGAAGGATGCAGAAATTTGGACAGCAGGGCTGGCTAAATTTCCAGGATTTTTAGGAAAAGAAGTGTGGATTAATCCCAAAGACCCCACAGAAGTGATTTTTATCATTCGTTGGGCAACAAAAGAACAGTGGAAAGCCATACCTTTAGAATATTTACAGGTAATTGAAGAAAAGTTCAACCAGACTGTGGGAAAATCCTACCCCATTGTTGAATCAGCCGAATTTGAAGTATTTACACATTCTGAGTCATGAAAATGATTTGAAAGTTGTAGCATAGAAGTCTAGCATCAATTTTTGATTTTTTTATTTTTGAATATATATGTCTGCTACACCTCTTGTTTCTCAGGTTGATTCAGTCCAGTCAGAACTAATTTCTCCTCTCCTAGGCGCTTCCGTTACCGAGTTAACCCTGTGGGTACAGCAGCAGGGACAACCCGCTTATAGGGGTAAGCAACTGCACGACTGGATTTATCATCACGGTGCGCGATCGCTGGCTGATGTTTCTGTCTTTCCTAAACAATGGCGTGCTGAAGTTGCAGCAGTTCCCATTGGCCGTTCAACTATACATCATCGTGCTGTTGCACCTGATGGCACGATTAAATATCTCTTAAAACTCTCTGATGGTCAAACTATTGAAACTGTTGGTATTCCCACTGATAAACGCCTGACAGTTTGCGTTTCTACTCAGGTGGGCTGTCCCATGGCCTGTGATTTCTGCGCTACTGGTAAAGGTGGCTACACCCGCAACCTGCAAAAACATGAAATTGTGGATCAAGTGTTGACTGTGCAGGAAGATTTTCAGCAACGAGTGACCCATGTAGTGTTTATGGGTATGGGTGAACCTTTGTTGAATACTGATAATGTTTTAGCATCTTTGAAATGTTTAAATCAAGATGTTGGGATTGGACAGCGATCGCTTACTGTTTCTACAGTTGGTATTCGCGATCGCATTCGTCAATTAGCCCAACACCATCTACAAATTACTTTAGCGGTGAGTTTACACGCACCTAACCAAGCACTCAGAGAGCAACTCATCCCCAGCGCCCGCCCTTATCCTCTAGAAGATTTGTTAAATGAGTGTCGGGAATATGTGGAAATAACTAAAAGACGCATTTCTTTTGAATATATCCTTTTGGCTGGATGCAACGACTTACCAGAACACGCATTGCAACTGGCAAAATGTCTCCGGGGCTTCCAAAGTCATGTGAATTTAATTCCCTATAACCCCATCCAAGAAGTTGACTACAAGCGACCCAACCGCGACCGCATTCAAGCTTTTCTTAACGTCCTCAAGCAACAAAAAATTGCCGTTAGTGTCCGCTATTCTCGTGGTTTAGAAGCTGATGCCGCTTGTGGACAACTTCGCGCTACTCAATAGGTTTTTAATTCACCTTAGCACTCAACTGTTTCTTCAGATTAATACCTGGGGCATAAGCCTCAATTACCTTGCCAGTTAAGCTGCAATT
This sequence comes from Chrysosporum bergii ANA360D, assembly GCF_029891735.1. GTDB lineage: Bacteria > Cyanobacteriota > Cyanobacteriia > Cyanobacteriales > Nostocaceae > Umezakia > Umezakia bergii. Next base: position 35,932 of record NZ_JANQDH010000117.1, on the reverse strand, counting down.
AATCATTAAGTAGTCGCAACTTGGACATTGTGTCCGAGTTACTTGACTATCAAAAATATAATGACGCTCCGCTTCACTGCCACAATTTGGGCAGTGAATTTTTTGTATGACATTCATTTTTTAACCCCTGGTTGTAATTATTTCTTATTGGACAAAATGGCAAATTAAATCGGCAAAAAAAAATTATTTTCTTAAGGTCAACCAACAGCCCTGAGCTTGGCTAATTGATTTTTTTATTAAAATTTTAGACTTGCTGAGATTTCCATTTTTTGACCTTTGTTACATTATCTCTAATTTAACTTAAAAATATCATCTTTCTTTAGATATATAACTTAATTTTATATTTACACAATACTTATGTTTATAGTGATCCCTATGCTCAATGCCCTGAGATAACTTGATTTTATGGTTATCTGGGACATCTTTTTAAATCTGTTATTGTATTGAAAAATTAACAGATTTAAAATACTGTATCTTTGGTAACAAAACTTATGATTTTAATATTCTGTTAATATTTTGCTAGAAAACTGGCTTTAGTCTTTGTGGTTGGGATGGAAATAACTGTAAATTTCTTCAGCTAACTTAGCCCCAATACCTGGAACCTCAGCAAGTTGTGCGGGTGTAGCTTGTCGGATATAATCAACAGAGCGAAAATGCCCTAAAAGCTGCTTTTGGCGATGGTGTCCCAAGCCGGGAATTTCATCTAAACGCGATCGCTTTAATTGCTGACTACGTTGCTGACGATGAAAACTAACAGCGAATCTATGGGCTTCATCTCTTAACCTCCGCAACATCTGTACCCCTGGTTGTTCTACATCAGTGTTTAAAGGTTGAGATTCTCCTGGTAAAAAAATTTCTTCTCGCTGCTTCGCTAAACTGATAACTCGCAAATCTGCTAATAAATTCATCTCTTGCAAAACAGCAACAACAGAGGATAACTGTCCCTTACCGCCATCAATCATAATTAAATCAGGCCAATCAGGATTACCCACCCTGGGTAAGTGCGGATCTGTGCTATACTTACGAAATCGCCTGTGGATAACTTCCGCTAAACTGGCAAAGTCATCTGAGTGTCCGGCTGTAACTGTAGGATTTTGAATTTTGTAATGGCGATAGTGCTGTTTACCAGGTAAACCATCAATAAATACAACTTGGGAAGCTACAGCATTTGACCCCTGAATGTGGGAAATATCATAACCTTCCATCCGGTGGGGTAAGTCCGGTAAATCGAGAATAGCGGCTAAATCTTCCATAGCTTGATAGTTGCTATCCTCTAATTTCTGCATTCTTTGTAATTCATACTGAGCATTGCGCTCCACCATATCAATCAATTCTGCCTTAGTTTGGCGCTGGGGAGCGAAAATTGTCACTTTTCTCCCCTTACGTTGAGTCAAGACATTTGCCAATATTTCTGCATCTGGTAACTCATACTGGACCAAAATCTCCGTGGGAATTTCCACAGCCTCAGCAGTTTGATAATGTTCTTCTAAAACTCGTTGTAATATCGCTCCTGCTTCTGCTTGGGTATCGGCCATAAATGCCAAACGTCCCACTAATTTACCAGCACGAATCTGAAATAATTGTATACAAGCCCGTTGCGTGTCCCTGGCCAGTGCTAAGGCATCCCGCGAAACTGTATCATCTGGTAAAGAAACTTTTTGATCAGCCGTTAAGGATTTTAAGCCTGTAATTTGATCGCGTATCTGGGCGGCTAGTTCAAAGTTTAACCCTTCGGCTGCGGTTTGCATTTTTGTAGTCAGGATATCAATTAATTCTTGGGTTCGTCCTTGAAACACCATGGCCACTTGCTGCACAGTTTTACGGTATTCTTCTGGTGAAATCAACTGTTGACACACACCCGGACAGCGCCTCAAGTCATAATTCAAACAGGGACGGTCTTTGAAAAGTGGTTGGGGTCTTTGTCGCAATGCAAAAATGCGTTTAGATATGCGTAATATTTCTCGTAATAGACCTGTATCAGTGTAAGGTCCATAAAACTTATCTTTAGGTTTACCTATTTGGCGTTTGCGGGTGATGAAAATTCGCGGATAGTCTTCCGACCAAGTAATACAAACATAAGGATATTTTTTATCATCTTTGAGTAAAACGTTAAAATATGGCTGATGCTGCTTGATTAAGTTGGCTTCTAAGGCCAAGGCTTCCGCCTCAGTATCGGTGACAATAAATTCAATTTCTGTCACCTGCTGAACCATTGTAGTTATACGATGGCTTTTGTGATTGCTATCCCGGAAATAGGAACGAACACGCGATCGCAGTTTCCGTGATTTCCCTATATATATAATGCCATCACTAGCGTCCCGCATTAAATAAACCCCTGGTTCCGGTGGAATTTCAGCGAGACGATTTTCCAGTTTTTCTGGATATTTAATCAGTGGTAGTGTTTGGGCAGATAGAGTCACAGCTAAATTTAGGTAATTTTACAAATATACCCTTCCTTATCTTAACGTGAGTTCGATGAACCCCCCTCTGCTCAAAATGTTATTTCTACACCTGATTAGTTTCTTGTTAATTCTCAATTTTTTTTGTCAAATCAAATTCCTCTATCCAAGCACAACTATCTCGAGAACTGCATATACGTATTAATACGTATAAAACCCTATCTGGTCAGTTTTTTGAACAATTAAGATTGTGTGAATAAATAAATGAATCACACCCAAGATTTTCGGAAGAATTAGAGTATAATTCATGATTAAATTTGCCAAAAAAACACGATGAAAACTCAAATAGGTGCAATCACAATTGGTTTTACTTTGCTGCTGACAGCCCAAAAGAGCATGGCTGCACCACTCACTCTTTATGATGGTACATCCGGTGTTACACCAGACAAATACTCATCATCACCGTGGTTCAATTTTGGGAATGCAAATCCTATTCCCCCCAGCACTTTGGCCACACACTCTGCTAACAATAGTCTCACAACCTTAGATTCGACTGCCGCTAACAGTATATATGCTGGTTACAGTAACTATAATGTTACTCTTGATGTTTCAAATCCTAGCATTCTTACACCCACCACTACAGTCAACCCATCATTTCCCACGTTGGATAGGAATGCAGGTTACCAACTGACTTTTAAAGTGAAAATCAACCAACAAGAGAACGAAGGAACCAATGGTGATTTTCGTGCAGGTTTTAGTGTTCTTGCTTTGAGTAGTGACCAACAAGGGATAGAAATTGGTTTTAGGAACACCGATATTTTTTCACAGAATAATTCCTCTTTTAATTCAATTGGTGAGAAAGTAGATGGTGTTGGCAATTTGCTGACCAACTTGACTACTTATAACTTGAACGTTGCTGGTGACTCCTATACATTAACTAGCGGTAATACCATACTTTTAAACGGCTACCTACGGGATTATACCTCGGCTACCGGGTTTGGAGCAGATGTTTATAGAGCAAGTAACTTCATTTTTCTCGGAGATAACACCACTTCTGCAAAGGCTAACATTGACCTCAAAGAGGTAACTCTAAGCACCAACACTGCTACAGTACCTTTTGAGATTCCAGAAACTGTTGGTATTAGCGTATTAGCTATCACTGGTGGCTTAAGCTATTGGCGCAGAAAGAACAGGTTAAAACAGTTAAAAATTAACACTTAAAAATCTAAACCGTAATCAGTGGGTCATGGGGCTACCGTGTACACACGAATATAGTGGTTCCCTTTGATTAGTGGAATTGCTCGTAGAAGTAGGGAACAGGGAATGGGAAAAAATGAATAACAGTATACGGATTTTTGTTCAAGAATCAAATAGGAGTCCTTTAGAAGAAACTTCCTATGACTGAATCACAAAAGCTATATGGCTCCTCTAGTTTTAAATTGCGCTTTGTAGGATATCTACTATTAATAATGTCGATCCTTGACTTTATTGATATTTTGACTCCCTTTCAATTTATGAATCCTGTTTGGGAATTTCAAACTATAGGCGCATTAGTACAACACTCTCCTCTGCTGTTAATAGCATTAGTATTTATTTTTGTAGGAGGAAAAAATTACCGTCATAAATTTGAAGGTTATTTGTTGCAGTTTTTATCTTGGGGATCTCTCTTAGCTGGAATTTTATTAATCTTACTCATACCTTTAGGTATTACTAATACTTGGCGGATTAACCATCAGAATAATGTGCTGATAACTGATCAGGGATATCAACAACTTGCTCAAGTGCAACAAGTTAAAGAAGTACTAACTCAGGCAAAGTCTAACCAAGACATAAATCAGATTTTCAAAAATTTAAACCCTAATGGGAATATTCCAGAATTTAAAAATGCCCAAGAGGTCAGAAGTCAACTATTATCTCAAATTCAACAGATAGAAACTAATGTCAATAATCAAACTAGAGCAGCACAAGATAATAACCGCAAAAAACTGATTAAAAGTTCTGTAAAATGGAATTTGGGCGCTTTAGTATGTGCTAGTGGCTTTATTTGGATTTGGTATTCTGCACGCTGGCCCCGTTTAGTTAAACGAACATAGCAACTAACTAATAAACTGAGCAATTCTTTCCACAGCAGTTAATAACAAAGGTGGTTCATGTACTAAAGCAAAGCGGACATATCCTTCTCCGCATTTACCAAATCCCGCCCCTGGAGAAGCTGCTACACCAGTTTGTTTAACTAACTCAGTACAAAATCCCACAGAATCTTGATACCAGGGTGCTGGTAACTTAGCCCAAACATACATTGTGGCTTGGGGGATGGGAACTTGCCAACCGATTTGATGTAAAGCAGTAATAAACGCATCACGGCGTTTACGGAAAGTATTGACAACCTCTGTAACCCCCACTTGAGGTCCGGTGAGAGCCGCCATGGCACCGTTCAAGATGCCCCGATACTGATTAAAATCAACAGCTGCTTTAACTTGGCGTAAAGCTTTAATTAACTGGGCATTACCGATGGCGTAGCCTATACGGAAGCCCCCCATATTGTAGGACTTAGAAAGGGTAAAAAATTCAATAGAGATATTCTTGCCGGGGTCGGCTTGCAGCACCGAAGGTGCTTCGCTAGTTTCGGTAAATACCAAATCTCCATAGGGGAAATCGTGAACTAGGACAATATCATGTTGCTGACAGAAAGCTACTGCAGTTTGGAAAAAAGATAAAGGAGCCATGGCCGCAGTGGGGTTATGAGGATAGCTCAACACCATCAGCCGCGATTGAGCCAAAACATCCCCAGGAATATCAGCAAATACTGGTAAAAAATTGTTGTCTGCCCGTAGTGGCATAGGATAAATTTGACCACTAGCCAAATAGACTCCCCCAGCGTGGGAGGGATAACCCGGATCTTGTAACAAAGCAAAATCTCCTGGGTTGAGCAGTGCTAGAGGTAAATGGGCAGTACCTTCCTGGGAACCAATCAGGGGCAGTACCTCAGTTTCCGGGTTAACCGTGATCCCAAATTTTTTTTCATACCAATCGGCTGCTGCTTGGCGAAATGCCTGAGTACCATGGAATAATAAGTAGCCGTGGGTACTGGGGTCATGGAGAGATTCGGCAATAGCCCTGATGACGTGGGGACGGGCTGGTAAATCAGAAGACCCTAAAGACAAATCAATTAACTGCTTACCTGCTGATAAAGCCATAGCCTTGGCTCTGTCCATATCAGCAAATACATTAGATTGCAGGGGTTGTAAACGTTTAGCAAACTGCATATTAGTTATGAGGTATTGACATACTCACCGACATTCTAGGTCGGTGATTCTTAACGGTTTACCGCAACTTCTTACCAACCCGTTTAAAGTCGCGCTGATGCCCCATGCCGACTATTTGTATTTTATGTTGGTATATCAAAAATGGCAAGCTATAGGAACCAAAAAAAAGCCGTCCTAGAAGGACGGGGCTTGTACCTCATTCTTTTGGTCACTACCGCAGGTGGACTAATTACTACTCTAAGTGGGTAGCTAAAAACTCAAGTAATTTATCCTTGCCAATAACTCCCTCAATAGATGCTAAAAGCTCCCTTCCCCGAACTAATATCAAAGCTGGTACTCCTTCTACTTCGTACTGTTCCACTGTTTCGGGATTGGGATCTACTTCCATTTTGACAACTTTCAGGCGATCGCCGTACGTGTTGGACACCAGCTGAATGAGTGGGGTCATCAATCGACAAGGACCACACCAGGAAGCCCAAAAGTAAACCAGCACAGGCTGCTCGGCCTTCAATACTTCGGTTTCAAACTCACTATCAGTTATGCTGATTACACCCTTACTCATGACAGTCTCCTCATGGTGGCATTCATCAAAGTTCACACACAATACTGTATATTAAAAGTGCTGAACATTGTTAGTTTAGAGCATCAAAAGCTATGAGGTAGTCTGGGCATCTGACCCGCTATGATTGTGCAAATAGTAATGCAAAATCCCACAACCTACAGCTGTGGGACTCGCTGAGTGAAAAGACAAGACCTGCCGGCTATGGCATCATCACATTCAATTACATTTGATCCAACTGCCTTTTTAGCGCTTCCAATTCCGAGTCAACCACTTGATTAGGTTTAGAAGCAGTGCTTTCTTTTGGCGGTGGTAGTTGGGCTTGGGGTTCCGGACTAGGCTCGAGCATTTGTGCCTTCAACGCTGCCAATTCATCATCAACATCGCTACTTTCCAGACGGGCAAACTGAGTTTCTAAATCTGCCCCTGCTAACTCTGCTCCGGCTTGAGCGCGAGCTTCTTGCATCAGTACTTTTTCTTCCATCCGCTCAAATGCTGCCATAGCACTGCTGCTATTCATCCCGCGCACCATACCTTCTAGTTGCTCTTGGGCTTTAGCAGAAGTAATCCGAGCTTTGAGCATTTCTTTTTTGGTCTTAGCTTCGGAAATTTTGCTTTCTAGCTGGACTAAGTTCCGCTTCAGGGTTTCTACTTGAGCAGTTTGCTGATCTAGGCTAGTTTTCAGCGCCAGAGCCGTATCGTTATGGGTTTTTTTGCGTTCTAGGGCTTGTCGCGCCAGGTTTTCATCGCCCTTTTGTAGAGCTAATTGGGCATTGCGTTGCCACTTGTTGACTTCATTTTGATTATCATTGTACTGTTTCTCAGTTCGTTTTTGGGCAGCGATGGCCTGAGCTACTCCCTGACGCAACTTTACCAAGTCTTCCTGCATTTCCAGGATGGCTTGTTCTAGTATTTTTTCTGGATCTTCAGCTTTATTCACCAAATCGTTGAGGTTAGCACTGACTACTCGTTTAATCCGATCAAATAATCCCATAATTTTGTTTTCCTTGTAGACTTTATGCGCTTGGTGGTACGGTTCGCTTTTTTACTATTTAATATAGCAATCCTACCCCAATGGTGAGAAAATACGTAGATAAAAATCCTGGTTTTATAAGCATTTGACGCTGCTTGAACTCTCACGTATCATTTAGGATTACTATAGCTTCCTGTAATCATTCCGGTTTGGTTCAGTACCTCCCGACACCCGCTATTTTTTAAGATATATTCTAACTTTGATAATTGCCCACTGTTTAAGATTCTTGATTTTTAGGTAACTTTTGTGGCGGTGCATTTTCAATGGGATGGAAAACCTGTTGTTTCATGGCTGCTAGTTCGGTGTCGATATCACCAGCAGATTCTAGGGAATCAAATTGTTTTTGTAAATCGTCTGTACCCAATTGAGCAATGGCTTCTGATTCTGCTTCTAGTTGCAAAACTTTATCTTCCATCCGCTCAAAGGCATACAGGCTACTGGAGGGGGAACTACTATCCAACATATCCTGAAGTCGGACAGAAGCTTCAGCTGAACGGGCGCGAGCTATGTACATATCTTTTTTAGTTTTCGCTTCGCCAATTTTTAATTCTAGCGATCGCATATCCTTCTTCAGTCTAGCCACCACATTATTTTGCTCCTGGATTTGACTATATAGAGATGTAGCAGTTTTTTGATATGCTTTGCGTTTAGTTAAAGCTTCCCGTGCTAAAACTTCATTTCCCTGTTGTAATGCCAACTGAGCGCGGCGATACCATTCTTCTGAAGTAGATTTCGCTGCTGCTGCTTGTCTTTCAGTGCGTTTTTGAGTAGCGATGGCTTGTGCTACCCCTTGTCGCAATTGCACCAAGTTGTCCTGCATTTCGTTCACTGCTTGTTGCAGGATTTGTTCTGGATCTTCGGCATTGCCTAAGATACTGTTAACGTTAGCGCGAATTATCCCCTGGATACGCTTAATCAGTTCCATATCGGCTCTCCATTCATTTTTTGTTCACAGCGCTTCCCGCCAGACCAGGGACGAAGGAGTGAAAAAAATCAAAACCCCCTCATTGACTGGATGTTTTTTTTCATCCTATCCTAAATTTTTACAATTCATTGTTGCTGAATCCTGGCTTTGAGTCCTTGAGACTGTAGCTGTTTCACCCTTTCTCGTGCTGCTTCAGGGGTTTTTAATGCACCCAGATATATCAAAGTTTGTCCGGGTGATAAATAAGCATCGGGAACTACTTGTTGTGCTGTAGACAGAGCGCCATCGCCTTGATTATCCATGACTATATGATAAAACCCATCTGTTGCTGGTTTTAATTCTGCGTTAGCCTGGGGTGGGGTTGTTGTTTTCTCTGGTAAAGGTTTTGCTGTTGCTGTTGTGGAACTGGAAGCCGTATTTACCGCTGGTACAGGCTGTGACTGTGGTAAGGATGGTTTTATTACCTCTGGGGGAGTTACAGATGGTTGAGTCATGATTGGTCTGGGTGTTGGTTTAACCTTGGGTTGTAAACCAACTATGTCGGTGGGGTTTCTGACTTGGGGAAATTCTTTCGCTGCTAAATTGGGATACTTGGTTATAAATATTTCTTTTGTTTCCGACTGAGGTTGAGCATTATTATCTACTTCTTTGGTGTTTTCCTCTGTGTTGGCGGATGAATCCCCAGGCAAGAACCTACTTAAATAAGAATTAGGATTGAACACCAAGTAACCCAGGGTGACACTGGCTACTAATAGCAGTAAAATGGATCCGATACCCAAAGGCGATAGCAAACTATCCTGAGAATGACTTGGCTTTTTTGGGGACTGTTGTTCATCTGTTAAAGTTCGCAGCAGTGCCTCACTTGATTCCAAGTATTCATTTGGTTGTGAGGCATGATCATTCTCAGCATTAACCACCGCAGGCACAATGCTACTGGCTGAATTAGTTGATGGTGAGTTAAAGTCATCAACTTCAGTGTTAGTTGCGGTTGGGTTCTCTTCCGGAGTCTCATTCAACAGCCATGCAGGCTGAGAGGGTGTATTTTTGTTGAGTAATGGAGGTGCAACTTTGTCCATGGCTGGGTTATCTGGTAAATCTGGGGGTTGTTGTGGTATCTTAAATCCAATTTTTGTGCGTCGGTATCGAGCTAATTCTTGATCTATGGGTACTTCTAAACTGGCCAGGGCTGCGGCTAATGCTGGCTTTATCCCAGATGTTTTCAATGATTTAGTGCCGGAATTTATCAGGGGATTTTGATTCATGATCTGCCTCACATCAAGACTACTGTATTAACTTAAAATCAATTAAGCGCAATCAATCAGGAAAATTGTTTCAAACATACACAGACAACAAAAGTCTATCTAAAGATGTCGTTGAAATCACTTAATCATATTTTAGGCGTTGTCAAGCACCAAGCTCAATGGCAAAAACACCCATTTCAGCGCTTACTGGAATTATGGCCAAATATTGTCGGCAAAGTGGCCGCTAACCATACGCGACCATTATCAATTCAGCGTGATGTTTTGCTGGTGGCAACTTCTAGTGCTGCTTGGGCGCAGAACATGACATTTGGACGGACAACTCTGCTGTTAAAGTTAAATCAAAATTTGTCTTCTCCTTTGGTAGATATTCGTTTTTCTGCCAAAGATTGGCAGCCCCTTCCAGATTACTTACAGCAAAAAACTTTTACCCCCCAGGAACATCCGAGTTACTTGGCTGATCTTGGTGGTTGTCTTGATCAGGTTACACCCACTATTGAGAACCCCAATACTGCTTTTGCAGCTTGGGCTAAAAAAGTGCAAGAGCGATCACATGGCTTACCTCTTTGTTCTCAGTGCCAATCTCCCACCCCGCCTGGTGAACTTCAGCGTTGGCAGGTGTGTTGTGTTTGTGCGGCCAAACAGTTTAATTCTTCAAAGACATATAACTAAAGGAGTAAATGGGGCTAGTGATGGTGAATAATCTAGGGCAACTGACTACACATACCATACCAGAGTTGTCAATTGTGAATTTGATTTAAATCCAAACTGATAAGTTTATCCTTGATCCCCAGCTAGTTTTAGTTAAAAATTTCTGTGTATGTACTATTGTGATTATTTACATATATAACAAGAATCTAAAAAGATTGTAAAGTTTATTTTTTTGTGGGGATCGCTGAAACACAGGTAAAATAATGACTTTTTGGTAAAATTACCTCTTTATATATAGGAGGAAAATACAAGAATGCAAATCAGCCATAAACTGCATTCAAGATGAACCCAAATGAAAGCCATTAAATCCCCAACATCTGCCTGTCGCTATTGTCGTCATTACCAGCCAGAGGGTCGCCGAGGCGGAATGTGTCAGCAGTTAGGAGCAAGAGTACAAGCTGGTTGGAAAGCTTGTTCTTTGGCGCTTCCACCTTTTGCACCTTCTTGGGAAACTTTGGAAGATGCTTGGGGTTTACCAGATGCAACCAGAGTTTTACACTCTTCAGAATCTTTGCCCACAGATGGAAACAATAGTATTGTGGCCTCTGTAGAGGAAATAGTTAACTGCACCTCGCCAGAAGCTAAAACTAAGGTGATGCAAATTTAGTTGACCACCACTGGAGTCAATTTGTATAAAATAAGATCAATATTTAATATTTGTAGTGCTTTGAATTTTCACAGCTTGAAAAATCGCACCTCGTGATGGGGTGCGATTTTAACATTTTAAGGTAGCCAGGGAAAGCTGCGAAAATTGGGGGGGCGTTTTTCTAAAAAGGCTTGTTTTCCCTCAGTACCCTCTTCTGTCATGTAATAAAGTAAGGTGGCGTTCCCAGCTAGTTCTTGTAAACCAGCTTGTCCATCACAATCAGCGTTGAATGCTGCTTTCAGACAGCGAATGGCAATGGGGCTTTTTTCTAAAATTTCCTGCGCCCATTGCATACCCTCAGCTTCTAGCTGTTCCACTGGGACAATACAATTTATTAAACCCATGTCTAATGCTTGTTGTGCATTATATTGACGGCACAGAAACCAAATTTCTCGGGCTTTTTTCTGCCCTACGATGCGGGCGAGATAACTTGCGCCAAATCCACCATCAAAACTGCCCACTTTCGGACCTGTTTGTCCAAAAATAGCATTATCGGCGGCAATAGTCAGGTCACAAATTAAATGTAGGACGTGTCCACCACCGATAGCATACCCAGCTACTAAAGCAATTACTACTTTGGGTATGGAACGAATCAGCCGTTGCAGGTCTAACACGTTTAAGCGGGGCACACCTGCATGATCAAGATAACCAGCTTGTCCCCGTACACTTTGATCTCCACCAGAACAAAAGGCGTATTTACCATCAGTGTGTGGTCCCGCACCAGTAAATAAAACTACGCCAATATTAGTATCTTCACGAGCATCACAGAAGGCATCGTACAATTCAAACACAGTTTGAGGACGAAAGGCATTGCGTTTATGGGGACGGTTAATAGTGATTTTGGCAATACCATCGGTTTTATGATAGAGGATATCTTCATAGTTTTTGCCAATTTGCCAGGTGATTTGTGTCATAAGTTTATGGGCTGTTGTGTTTGAGAATTTTATCGCAGTTTTTGGGGTCAAATGGCAATATCTAACCCAAACTTCTGTAAATTCTCTTTTCTCCATTTAGCATCTAATTTCCTATTTGTCCTGACTTCTAACACTCTAATTCCCTGATTTGGTAGCAGTTTTAAGTTTTCTTTTAACTGTTGCCAGTCAGTAATTAACTGATGCTGTACATTATATGTAGCACATAACTTAGCAAAATCTATATCTTGGGGGGTGGCGAAAAATTCTCCAAAAGGTGGGTCAAATTGCGCTATGGGCAACATTTCAAAAATCCCCCCACCATTGTTATTAATTAACACAATTGTCAAATGTCCAACAAATTTATTTCTAATTAAAAATCCGTTGGTATCATGTAATAAGGCTAAATCTCCTGTTAACATCACACTACTTTGCTGGTGATGTGCAATACCTAAAGCGGTGGCAAGTGTGCCATCAATACCATTTGCACCTCGGTTAACATAAGTTTTTATACCTAAATTATTTGGTTTCCAGAAAAATTCCACATCCCGCACTGGCATACTATTAGCAATAAATAATGGTGTGGCTGATGGCAGACTTTGGGACATTAACCAGGCTGCTTTACTTTCAATTAATTGGTCTAATTGTACAAAAGTTTCATCAATGTTTTTTCTGATTTTTACTTCAACTTCACACCATTTTTGTAAATAAAGCTCTGTTTGATGATTCCTGCTTTCTCTTTGGTAATCTATATCTTCTACACATATCCTTAAATGTGTGGTTCTTCCATGTAAAGAGTCTAAATTATCATAGCTACTATCTATGATCCAGCGTTGGGCGTTGGTAGTAGATAGCCAGTTACGTAATTCTTTACTGGTGGGCATTTCACCGATTTGAATTACTATTTCCGGGGTTAGTTCTTGGGCAAGTTGCTGATTACGTAAAATGATGTCGTAGGTGGAAATTAAATAGGGGTTGAGGTTAGCATAATTTCTCACCGGGGAAAGTCCCTCAGCTAAAACTGGCCAGTTCAGTGTTTGAGACAAACGGGCGATGGCTTGACAGTATTTCTCTGGTTGTTGGGGCTGGGCTACACCAGCAATGATTATTCCTCGTTGAGATTTTAACCACTGTTGGGGAAGAGAAAATGGCGAAGGGGGTACTGGGTTAATTTTGGCTATACCTGCAAAAAAGTCTTGTGAGTGGAACTGTGACTGTAAATTACTCAAATCAATTCCATCAGGAATGGGGGCGAGGGGGTCACGAAAAGGAATGTTTAAATGCACTGGACCTGGTGTAGGAAGTTGACAGCGTTCCCAAGCGTGAATGATGGTTTGTCGCAGATAACACAGCATTCCCATGTCTGGCCATGGTGTGGCTAATTCTGCTTGCCAGTTTGGGTAATTACCATATAATTTAACTTGATCTATGGTTTGCCCCGAATGGCAATGTCTCAATTCTGGTGGTCGATCGCTAGTTAGCACTAACAATGGGATGCGACTTTCTTGGGCTTCAATGATGGCTGGGTAAAAATTCGCTGCTGCTGTTCCGGAGGTGCAAACCAATACTACAGGTAGCCCAGTGGCTTTAGCTCTTCCCAAGGCAAAAAAGGCCGCTGAACGCTCATCGAGAATAGAAACAGCTTCAATGTCAGGTATTTGCTGCACAAAGCTCACTACTAAAGGTGTAGAACGTGAACCAGGAGACATGACCACACAATTCAATCCCAGGCGCTTTAGTGTTTCGGTTAAGATATAAGCCCAAAGTTGATTAAGATTTTTATAGGCAAATGGTATTAAATCAAGCATGGCTATAAAATAATAATTTTAAATTTTTGATTTTGAGTTAAATTCAATTTAAAATTTCTCTGGTAAGGTTCAATGTCCGATTTACTTTTCAGGTCTTATGGATTGCATTCATTTAACCAATATTCGCTGCTATGGCTACACTGGGTATCTACCAGAAGAACAGGTATTAGGGCAGTGGTTTGAGGTGGATGTGAAGTTATGGTTAGATATCTCCACAGCTGCCAACACTGACGCAATTGAAGACACTGTAGATTATCGCAGCGTCATTAACTCAGTACAACTTATCGTTAAAACGGCTAAGTTTGTTTTGGTGGAAAAGTTGGCGGGTACTATCGCTGATTCTCTTCTGCAACAGTGCGATCGCGTCACACAAGTCCAGGTGATTGTCAGTAAACCTGCTGCACCTATTCCAGATTTTAGCGGCAGAATTAGTATAGAACTTACTAGAACTAAAACTAGGTCTAACCTCTAAATTGACACTCCCCACGCTATCCGAGGGGATTCCAGCGTCACTGACGTTCCTTCATTGTAGAAATTTCTGCAAATCAGCTTGGACTGTTGGCTGTTGAATATAAACTGTTGCCGCTTCAATTAAATTATTGATATTCTCTTCACTGGCATCATCCATATCATCACTTAAGCGTTTACCGGTTAACTCCCTATCTAGCTTGAACTGCAATCGTAAAACCCGCTCTTGAATAATTTGATTGGTAATGTACTCATGAACAATTGAAGAAGAATCCAACAAGATACTAATAAGCGGCTCTATCCATTGTAGAACTCCCCAGCCTTGGGCTTTTTCAAATGGTATGAGTCGGGTCATTTGTCCCGTACCTACGGAGAGAACGCTAATATCTTCCAATTTATTGCCTAATCTTATAGCTTCTGCCACAGCACAGCTAGAAGGGTTATTGGCAGCAACACCACCATCAATTGCCGAGTATATGCTCTTAATTGAGTAGCCGGAGGTATGATCGGGAATGTTTTCCCAGGGCGAATCTATCACAGCTAGTCTTTTTGCGCCTTGATAATTTTTTATGGTGCGAGTTTCACCTTGGGCTGTGCCACTTGTTATGGTAATTTTTGTATTATTATATATATTATTAATTGGATCTGCCTGGCAACATAATGTTATACTATCACTGGTTGCACATTGCACCGTGCCATTGATTCTTCTATCTAATCTATGTGCTGGGAAAACAGTCGGGGCTGAGGCGGAACAAACACAGGCTTCCCATAAAGGTACATTGCTGGAACACGTATCTTCACGCCAGCTTTTAAATACTATTGGTTGCCTGGTCAGGGTATCATAAGAAATAATCAATAACAAAGGATTGGTAATATCTAATATTTTGCTAGTGCCTAAACTTTCTTGTAGGACTTGAGCTAAACCATGAGCAGAAAACTTAGGCGCAGATAAGCCGTGTTTGAAGAATAAAGGAAATCGCCGCCATGAATAATGACTTTTGTAGGGAAAGATCCTGATGCCTTTTTGTTTATATATGTCAATAATTTCTTGGGCGGTGAGTCCGATGGCGATCGCACCTGCTAATATTGACCCGGTGGAAGTTCCGGCAATTAAGTCAAAGTATTTATTCAACGGCTGATTAATTTGTTTCTCTATAGCAGCTAGTATTGTGGCGGAAATCACTCCACGAATACCCCCACCGTCTAAACTCAAAATCCGAAACGCCATATTTAACTATACTCCCTATAACTCCTAAATCTAGGTTTAACATGAGTAAACTGGGGATTGTAACGGTAAATTTACCAGTAATGTTTTTTGATGGCCATTTTTATAATCGCCAACAGCTAACCCCCTTGTCTGAAGCCATTAGCGCTGCTCGCCGTTGATATTTCGGTCACATATTAGAACTCTACCACATCAGCCCTATTTTTTCTGGTCTTTTCCCCCCACTGGTTGGCAAATTGCTGGTATGGCTTAATCCTGATTTAAACTAGGATTTACCCAATTGATATTGTTTCCATTTTTCCTGCTGATGCTGCCTTTTTTCCTCCGTGAGACTATCAAAACAGTGGGGACAAGAAATACCTTCTTCATACTGGGGAGAAGCTTTATCTTTCTCAGCAATGGGATATCCACAACAAAAGCACAATTCATGAGTACCTAACTCCAACCCATGACGGATGGCTACCCGGTCATCAAATACAAAACATTCGCCTTCCCATAAACTTTCCTCTGCTGGTACTGATTCCAAATACTTCAAAATACCACCCTTGAGGTGATAGACTTGTGCAAAGCCTTGGGATAGCATCAGAGATGAGGCCTTTTCACAACGAATCCCCCCGGTACAAAACAAGGCGACTTTTTTATGTTGATTGGGGTCAAGGTTATTACTCACATATTCCGGGAACTCTCGGAATGATTTGGTTTTTGGGTTTTGTGCGTTTTTAAAAGTACCAATATTCACCTCATAATCATTACGGGTGTCAATGACAATCACTTCCGGGTCAGAAATCAAATCATTCCATTCTTGGGGACTAACATAAGTACCCACCTGATTATTTGGGTCAACTTCTGGTAGACCCATGGTGACAATTTCTGCTTTTAAGCGCACCTTCATGCGTTCAAACGGTTGTATATCAGTGTATGACTCTTTGTGTTCTAAATCTGCTAAACGGGGATCCGAACGCAAAAACGCCAAAACCGAGTCAATTCCTGCACGTGACCCCGCGATGGTTCCGTTAATACCTTCCGCGGCCAATAAAATTGTTCCTTTGATACCTTGTGATTGACAGTAAGACAGTAGGGGGTCTTTTTTGTCCGCAAAATCGGGCATTTTGACGAATTTATATAGTGTCGCCACCACCTCAATATTTTCTTGCATTATTTCTTGAGTAATGATATGATGGTTGAGTCATGCAGTTAAAATTACTGTTTTTATTTGATGGGGGTTTAGCTCAGTTGGTAGAGCGCCTGCTTTGCAAGCAGGATGTCAGCAGTTCGAGTCTGCTAATCTCCATGATTAACCACGTTGAAACACCACTGAAAGATTATTAGCCGGCATGGAATAAATTTCTTTTAAACTGAGGTACTGGCTGTTAGCTGCGGCGATGACATCGGTCAGGTCACGCACACCCCAGTCAGGGTTTCGCGCCTGTAAAGATTGATCAAAAGTGGCATTACTAGGTGCAGTATGCTCTCCGTTTTGTTTAAACGGCCCGTATAAATAGAGTATTCCACCAGGGGGCAAAATTCGACCAGCACCAGCCATTAGCCCCAAACAAGTTAACCAAGGTGAAATGTGAATCATATTAATATTAACAATAGCTACAATAGATAAATCAGGTAAAGTATCTCTCTCTACTGTCCAAATCGGCATACTAGCATCAAGTTCCAAAGGCGGATCAAGATAATCTGATGGTTCTTGTTCAGCCCAGGCGTTAATACTAGCGAGCAATAACGGATTTTGTTCAGTAGGTAGCCATCGACGGGGACTAAGACGGGGTGCAAAATAAACTGCGTGTTCACCAGTCCCACTAGCCACTTCCAAAACCGTACCACTTGGGGGCAGCACTTGTGAAAGCACCTCTAAAATAGGTTGTCGATTGCGTTGCGTAGCCGGCGCGTATTGTCGCGCATCTTCTGGTGTGTTCATATCCCAATTAAACAGCATTTAACTATTTCTATACAAATATAGCTAATTTTCCCGAAGTGAGGTACATAGTCTTAGGGAAGATGCCGGCAATACAAGACTTATTATTATTGACATTTGTATCTCACGTATTTAGGAAATGCTATTTCACTCTATTCATAGTGGAAAAAAAAACAAAAATTTAGCCATTTTTAGAGCCGAATACAATGGCTGTATTGCTTGTATCGACTTGGGTAAAATGTCTTGTATATTCACGGAAAGATATTACCTATAACTACTGTATACTGGTGGCAATTTAAATCAACAAGGATAATAAAATGCCTGAAAATAAACGAAGTTGGTTGATTCCTGCTGTTGGTGCTGCTCTTCTGGTGTCCGGGGGGGTGGGCGTTTATATATACTTCAAAACTCCATCTAGTGATAGCTCTACTCCTTTAGGCAGTGCTAAACTAGTCCCTTCTACAGCACTGATGGCGACTTATATTAGCACAGATCCACGAGCTTGGGCAAAGTTGCAAGACTTTGGCACTCCCTCGACGCAAAAGTTAATAGGACAGGGACTTGAAGATTTTCAACAAGATTTGTTTGGGGAAAGTAATATTTCATATAAACAAGATTTACAGCCTTGGGTTGCTGGTGTGATGGTGGCTATGCTACCCCCTGATCCTACTCAAGGTATACAGGAGCAGTCAGAACCTAATATTTTGATGGTGTTGGGTATCAAGGATAAATTGAATGCTTTGAATTTTGCCAATAAATTAAAATCTCAAAAAGGTGTTAAGGTTCAGGAGTCTGACTACAAAGGTGAAAAAATCACAGAATTAACAGAAAATGGCACTAATACATATAGTGCGATTTTGAATAATAATCATGTGGTGTTAGCACCGGAAAGACAAGCCGTAGAACAGGCGATTGAAACTTTTAAAGGACAGCCTTCTTTCGCTAGTAAAAAAAATGCCAGGACACTGCTCACTGCTAATGCAAATGTAAGGAATGTTCTGGCTCAGGTCTATGTACCAGACTATGCAGCAATGGTACAAAATTTATTAGCTGCAAGTCCAGAATCGGATTCATTACCACCACAAACGCTGAAACAGTTACAACAAATAAAATCTATGGTGGCTAGTGTTGGGGTTGATGATCAAGGGGTGCGGATGAAGGCGATCGCTAATTTAGATCCACAGCTAAACACATTGGATTACCAAACCACCCCAGCAAAAATAGTTAATCAATTACCTGTAGATACCTTGGCTTTAGTAACAGGTAACAGTATCAATCGTAGCTGGTCAGCTATAGTAGAACAGTCGGAAGATTATCCCGAATTTAAGGCAGTATTACAACAACTGCGGGGACAACTCAACTTTGTGAATATTGACCTAGATAAAGATGTGTTTGGATGGATGGACGGAGAATTTGCTCTTGCTACCATACCATCGAGTCAAAGTGTTTTACCGGATGTGGGGGTGGGAGCAGCATTATTATTAACAACCAGCGATCGCTCCACAGCATCAGCTACTTTTAGTAAATTGGATAACCTAGCGAAAATTCAACAAATCAACGTCACTACCAAAAACGTTGACGGTAAAGACATCACTCAATGGCAAATACCCGGACAAGGCTCTTTATTATCTCATGGTTGGCTGAATCAAAATACCGCATTTGTGGCGGTGGGTGATACTGTGGCTGAAACCATAGCCACCAATAACAGCCCTAAACTTCATAGTAGCGACACCTTCAAAGCTGTAACTGGTTCACTGCAAAAACCCAATACTGGTTACTTTTATCTAGATGCAGAAAAAACAACATCCCTAGTGAATAGCTTTGTTAGCCAATTCCAAACCATACCATCTGAAGCCAACACTATCTTGAGTAGTATTTATGGTTTTGGTGTCACCGCCTCTAGCCCGAATAAATCTACGGCTCAATTGGAAATGTTATTGGCTCTGAAGCCGAAAACTGCTCCCTAGGGCAGAGGGCAGTTAAACAAAGTTAAACAATATTATTATGTGCTTATAGACTAGCCGGGGGTAATTGTGTCATAAGTAGAAAAGGCTGTAAAACCCAAAGGAAACTTATGACTGCTGCTGCAACAACTGCTCCTGGTTTAGTCTCCCGTTTGGTAAATGGTATCTTAGCTATCAAACCTTTAGCTAACTTAGCCAAGCATCAAGCTAGACAAATGATGATTAAGCGGGCTGAAAAAATAGGTGTTCCCTGGACACAAGAAGTAAAAACATTACAAGCCCGTGACTGGACACAAGAATTAGCTGAAGTTGAGAATCCTCAGCTTTGTTATCCAGACTATTACCTCAATTCCTTTCATGCTTACGAACAGGGTAATCTTAGTTGGCAAGCTGCATTTGAGCAAAAACCTGCGGCTCATGCTGTCCACGCTAAGATTTTAGAAAATACTGATGCCCAGGGTGATGCTAAACTACGTCAAAGTTACCATGATATTTTGATTAAGTCCTTGGACCACCCTCCCCAAGATATCTTAGATGTAGGATGTGGTGTAGGACTCAGCACTTTTGCCCTTCAAGAAATATATCCCCATTCTCAAATTACTGGTTTAGATTTATCGCCCTACTTTTTAGCTGTTGCTTATTACCGTAATCAACAGCGTCAAGGCCAAATTAATTGGCTTCATGGGGCGGCTGAATCTACCGGATTACCAGATGCTTCTTTTGATTTAGTTTCTATTTTCCTAATGTGCCATGAGTTGCCCCAATCAGCAACCAGAAATATTTTTGCCCAAATGCGCCGGGTGCTGCGTCCAGGTGGTCACTTGGCAATTATGGACATGAATCCCCAATCGGAAATTTACCAAAAAATGCCTCCTTATATTTTAACTTTGCTGAAAAGCACTGAACCTTATTTAGATGAATATTTTGCCTTAGATATTCACCAAGCCTTGCTTGAGGCTGGTTTTCAAATTCCCACTATTACCAACAATACCCGCCGGCACCGTACTATAATTGCTCAAGTTTCTAACTGAGATGGTATTGGGTAAAAGTCCAGCGCTTTTTTTGATAAGATGATAAATCTAATTTGTTCAATAACGATTTTCCTATGAGCAAAGGCACGCTGTTTGATAAAGTTTGGAACTTGCACACCGTGGGAATACTTCCTTCAGGGCTGACGCAACTATTTATTGGGCTGCACCTGATTCATGAGGTCACCAGCCCCCAAGCCTTTGCTATGTTGCGGGAACGAGGTCTCAAGGTGCTGTTTCCACAACGAACTGTAGCAACAGTAGATCATATAGTACCTACGGATGTACAAGTCAGGCCTTTTAGCGATCGCTTGGCAGAGGATATGATCGAGGCTTTAGAAAAAAACTGTCAAGAAAATAATATCACTTTTCATAATATCCGTTCTGGTAATCAAGGTATAGTCCATGTTATCGCCCCAGAACAAGGACTCACTCAACCGGGAATGACTATCGCTTGTGGAGATAGCCACACATCCAGTCACGGCGCATTTGGTGCTATTGCTTTTGGTATTGGTACTAGTCAAGTGCGGGATGTTCTCGCCTCCCAAACCTTGGCTTTATCTAAACTCAAAGTCCGCAAAATAGAAGTTAATGGCACTTTAAACCCTGGTGTTTATGCTAAAGATGTGATTCTGCACATTATCCGTACCCTTGGGGTCAAAGGTGGGGTGGGTTATGCCTATGAATATAGCGGAACCACTTTTGCACAAATGAATATGGAAGAACGGATGACCGTTTGCAATATGTCTATCGAAGGTGGTGCAAGGTGCGGTTATGTTAACCCGGATCAAATAACTTATGATTATTTACAAGGTAGAGACTTTGCCCCCAAAGCTACAAAATGGGATCAAGCTGTGGCTTGGTGGGAATCTATCAAGAGTGATGCTGATGCTGAATATGATGATGTTGTAGTGTTTGACGCTGGGGATATTTCCCCCACAGTGACTTGGGGAATTACACCCGGTCAAGGTATCGGCATTAATGAACTGATTCCTACACCAGAACAACTACCAGAAGAAGACCGATTTGTGGCGGAAGAAGCTTATAAATATATGGATTTGTATCCCGGTCAACCGATAAAAGGCACAAAAATTGATGTGTGCTTTATCGGTAGTTGCACCAATGGCAGAATTAGCGACCTGCGAGAAGCGGCAAAAGTTGCCCAAGGTCGCCGGGTGGCGGAGGGAGTGAAAGCTTTTGTAGTCCCTGGTTCGGAACGGGTGAAGCAAGAAGCGGAAGCAGAAGGACTGGATCAAATCTTTCGGGAAGCTGGTTTTGAGTGGCGGGAACCAGGATGTTCTATGTGTCTGGCTATGAACGCGGATAAACTCCAGGGTAGACAAATCAGCGCCTCTTCTTCTAATCGCAACTTTAAAGGCAGACAAGGTTCATCTTCTGGTCGCACCTTACTCATGAGTCCGGCTATGGTTGCCACTGCGGCCATACAAGGGCAAGTGTCTGACGTGCGGGAGTTAGTGTAATTTGTCTGGGATGGGCTAGTCAAGGCTGAGTAAAAGTGGAAATTTATGGTGAGCGAAATTAAAAAAGTTTCAGGGCGCGGTATAATCCTATTGGGGGATGATATAGATACAGATAGAATTATCCCTGCCCGCTATTTAAAAGCCATCACCTTTGATGGATTGGGTGAAGGGGTATTTATCGACGATCGCAAGGTGTTAAAAGGTGAACACCCCTTTGATCAACCCCAGTACCAAGGAGCTAATGTTTTAATAGTTAATCGTAACTTTGGCTGTGGTTCATCACGAGAACACGCACCCCAAGCGATCGCTAAATGGGGTATTCAAGCTTTAATTGGTGAAAGTTTCGCGGAAATATTTTTTGGCAATTGTGTGGCCATGGGTATACCTTGTGTTACAGCCGATGCAGCTACAGTGAAAAAGCTACAGGAACTAGTAGCAGCTAACCCCCAAGCACCCGTAACGGTAAATTTAGAAACTTTAGCAGTGCAAGTTGGTGACTACACCACTAAAGTATCCATGAGTGAAGGTAGTCGCAGCACTTTTATTAGTGGAACATGGGACGCTTGCGGTCAATTAGTGGCTAATGCTGACCAGGTTCGCTCAACTGCTGCTCAACTGCCTTATATGAGTTGGGCTTAAGTACCATTGTCATTTATTCAGGACAACAATTTCCCCTCTCTGGTTAAATGTTATCGGTTCTACAAGATGATGATTTTTATTTAAGTAGCGTAGCAGTCCCACAGTGCGAAAATATTGGTCAATTTCAGGAATTCCCTGTTTACTTAAATGTATGGGGATAATTTTACCATCCACTAATTCACCTTGGGAGTTTAGCTTGACTTCTAAGATCATGGAGTATGCAGTTTGAGCTTTTGTGGATAAAGTCCGATAACCCAGAAAGTTACCCAAAGAATAAGCTATGAGTTTCCCCTTATAGATTTCCATAGCTCTGGGAACGTGGGGCCCGTGTCCTATAACCAAATCTGCCCCTGTATCTATCATCGTCCTGGCAAACTGGATAGAATTACCCCGGTTTTCACCATAGAAAAACTCGGGTTTATTTTTTACATGAAGGGCTGCGGTTCCTTCCGCCCCAGCGTGCATAGATACAACCACAATATCAGCATTATTTTTAGCTTCCGCCACCAGTGCTTGGGCTGCTGTGAGATTGTGAATGGAGTTATACATACCATAGGGGGCAAATCCGATCATGGCCACGGCCATATTATTGGCCTCTAGATAAAGAATTTGATTTTTATGACCTAACGAAGCAATACCAACTTTTTTCAGGTTTTTAACAGTATCTTGAAAACCCCTAGAGCCAAAGTCCATAGCATGGTTATTTGCAATGTGAAAGACATTAAAGCCCACATCAGCAAATAACTGGGCGTAGCTAGGCGGAGAGCGAAAGGCAAAAACTTGTCCCCGACTGATATCCTTGGTAGTGTAGGGATAATTGGTAAAAGTGGTTTCTAAGTTACCAAAAACAATATCAGCTTTTCGCAAATAGCCTCTTACAGACCTGGGTAACAGTTGATCTGGAGATGAGGGCAGTCTATAGTTAGGAAAATTAGTTCCGGGAATAATATCGCCAACGGCTTTGATGGTCAGGGTATCTAAAACGGTTTGCTGGGGCGTTGGTGTGGATTCAGGTTCAGTCACCAGGGCGGTTGCGTCTGATACTTGAATTTGTACAAACAAACGAATGAATATTCCTATACCAATGCCAACACCAAAACAGGTGCTAACAAAACCAAATGACAGTAATTGCACTACTCTTTGATTTGCCATTGTTTACTCCTCACACAATGGCATCATTTTAACTCAATTATCCGTATTTTAGCTATAGGTATGTGTGATGAGTAAGGAATCTAAACAAAAATTAAAACGGAGAGGGGGGGATTCGAACCCCCGTTGGGTTTCCCCAAAACGCATTTCGAGTGCGTCACCATCAACCACTCGGACACCTCTCCAGGTAGGTATTGAATTGAGACTAATGCACATCCCCAGACATTATAGCATCTATAGGGAGTTAATAGCTAAGTGAGAACTAAATTATCTCGATGAATCACAGTTTCAGCACCTACAAAGCCCAAAATTGTGGAGATTTCCTGAGAGTGACAACCGCGAATTTTCTCTAGTTCTTGGCTGCTATAGTTAACAAGTCCTCTGGC
Source organism: Chrysosporum bergii ANA360D (assembly GCF_029891735.1). Lineage (GTDB taxonomy): Bacteria > Cyanobacteriota > Cyanobacteriia > Cyanobacteriales > Nostocaceae > Umezakia > Umezakia bergii. Next base: position 12,151 of record NZ_JANQDH010000117.1, on the reverse strand, counting down.
AATTTCGTTTCCTTGGTGGTCACACAACTGCACAGCTTCTTGAGGCTCAAACTCTCCTTCTACTGATTTAATCCCAGCTGCTAATAATGATTTTCCAGCTTGGGTGATGGCAGCGATCGCTCCTGTATCCAAGTATAATTTTCCTGTAGGTACTAAACCATAAGCTATCCAACGTTTACGGGCTGAGGTTGGTTCTGGCTGTGGTTGAAAGTGAGTGCCTAGGGGTTCTCCTTGTAAAATTCTTTCTATGTTGTCAGGAAATTTGCCTTGGGTGATGACGGTACGAACTCCCGCAGCCACAGCAATTCTAGCCGCGGAAATTTTAGTTAACATTCCACCTGTACCCCATTGAGAACCTGGCGAGGTGGTTTGTAGTTGTAGTTGTGTTAATTCTTTGAGGTTATTTACCAAGGATATGGGGCGAGCATCAGGGACGGAACGGGGGTCGGCTGAATATAACTGATCTACGTCTGTGAGGATAAATAACCAATCTGCTTCTACTAAACTAGCTACCAATGCCGACAGGGTGTCATTATCCCCAAATTTTAGTTCTTCCACTGCCACTGTATCATTTTCGTTGACCACAGGAATTACCCCTAGTGCGAGTAGTTCCTGAAAGGTATTGTAAACGTTGAGGTAACGGTGGCGTTCTACTAAGTCGCTGCGAGTGAGCAAAACCTGAGCAGTTGGTTGATTTAATGTAGTAAATAAGTCTTCATATATCCGCATTAACCGTCCCTGCCCCACTGCGGCCACCGCTTGTTTCAGGGCGATGGTTTTGGGACGTTGTGTTAAGCCTAACCTGGCACAACCTACTCCCACGGCTCCAGAGGAAACTAAAATCACTCTATGACCTTGTTGTTTGAGATGACAAAGTGTTTCTGCTAAGTTAGCAATGGTGGAAAGGGCTAGTTGTCCGGTTTCTGGTTTGGTCAGGCTAGAAGTGCCGATTTTGACAACAATTGTCTGAGTCATTGGTGCTTGGGGAGAAAATTTGTAAAGCGCCGAACCCTCTATAGGTGAAGGCCGACGCTCTACGGGTTTATTTTTCTCTATTATGAACTAGGGTCTTTATTAAGCTGACCCCATATTATTAATTTATATAATGCTCTAGGTTTGCATTTTTGGCATATTTCTTAACTATTTCTTTAGATTTAGTTTTGTCCTGATTTGTCAAGTTTTGTGAATTTTCCTTTCTTTAGGAGTAATAGAGGCTCCCAAAATTTCTGATAACCAAACTTCAAAATTGCGGATGGGATGAGAGCGTAGGGCTGCATCGGGATGGACGATGGGATCTACTAATATAGTGAACATTCCTAGACGATTACCCGCTATAATATCGGTAAACAAGCGATCGCCCACCATTCCCACTTGGTGTGGTGGTAGATTCATCCCAGTGAGTGCGGCTCTAATTTTACGTCGTGATGGCTTGGCTGCACCCAAGTAATAAGGCAAGTTGAGGGAGCGGGCGATACCACCGATCCTAGACTGACTGAGATTATTACTTACTAAACATAATTCTGTAGAAATACGCATTTCTGCTACCCATTGTTGTAGTTCTGGTGAGGCTTTTCCTACTGTCAAGGGTACTAGGGTTTCATCCACATCTAAGACTAGCCCCTTCAGCCCGTATTGTTGAATAATATCGGGTGTTAGGTTTAAGACAGAACCTTCTAAAATCAAGTCAGGCTGTAAGAGCTTGTTCCAAGTCATGGTTTTTCATCGAGACTAATACATAAAAATTATATAGCAGTCCTAAATAAGTATTTACTTCTCCCCGCAGTGAAAGCCTGGGAATTTAAATATCAATTAGGATTGCTATAAATGCTTGACCGAAACAGTCTTGAGCAAAAAACTAATGTGAATTTTTCATTTATTCGACCTCGTTAAACAGATGTTCTTCTAACAGAGGTTGTACTTTTTTAAATTCCTCTGGAGAAAGTAATTGCGGTTCACCCGTGGTGGAAATGCGAGCAAAAAACAGCAGAGGGTCGATTGGTGTATAAATGGCATATTCTTGTTCTTTGTCATAAAAGCTAGCAAGAAGCTGTAATTGTTCTGGTTCCAAATCTGTCCCTTCATCTTCAATTTCCAAGGTGAAAATTTCTGATTCTTCCACTGCTGGCAAATCCCCAGCCACCGTGAGAGCGTAGGCGGTATGCTTGAGTATGAGATTTTGTTCAGCTAAGACAGCTTGAGCGGTGGCAAAAATATGGTCAATGACAGCATCATCATCTACCAAAACCGCTTCTTCTTCCTCATCTTCACCTTGCCAAGCAAAAATCTCTATGGGTGAGTCTACAGGGAGTAGTAAAACATATTCTTGTCCATTGACCGAGAGGGAATCTTCCACATAACAATCAAGGGTTCGCCCTGTGTCATCGGTCAGAGTGATGGAACCTGCATGAGCATGATCATTTTCTTCAGGAAATGGAGAGGAAAACATAGCCAAAGTGTGAAACTTTATAAATACCAGCAGATAGATAAATTTCCTTACTGTTTCATGACCAATAAGTCAAAAGAATAGCGTCAGAAATCAATACTAGGTTTGGTGATTCAATTCAGAATATCATGTAAAAAGGTATCAATACTCTCAAACTAGCACCGCTTTATCAAACTCGGCTCGCCTGGTGTCCAGCCATTGCTGCAAAATTAAAGATGCTGCTTTACGGTCAATTAAACCTTTATGGCGTGATGGGGAGCGATTTTCAGCTATTAACAGTTGCTCGGCTTGGAAAGAAGTTAATCGCTCATCTACAAATTCCACTGGCAATTCCAGTGCTTTTCCCAGTTTTTTGGCAAATTTTTGCACTTGACGAGCCTGGAAACCCAGAGTCCCATCCATGGAGTAAGGTAAACCAACTACCAGAACTTGCACCTGACGCTCATTGATTATGTTGCGGATGTGTTGGATATCTCGCTCAAAAGATGTACGCTCAATAGTGGTAATTCCTGTAGCAATCAAACCCGTACCGTCGCAACCCGCTACGCCGATCCGCTTGCGGCCGAAATCTAATCCCAATGCTGAAATAAACGGTTGTGGTTTGTCTTTGGTTGTCAAACTAATTCTCCTGTCTTTGATCTGTTGATTCAGGAATGGGTAATGGTTCCATACTCAAATTTTCGCACCTAAAGTTTATGGATTCGGATTTACTTGGGGTTGATCCGTCTGAGGCTGGTTGTTTTTTTGGTTTTGACCATGACATTCCCCCTGGTACTGGTTTACGAGAAGGTTGTAAACCTTGCAGCACTCCAGTCCACTGAATTCCATCTAAGGAAACAATTTTCGACTCTCGTATCTTGTGCCACACAGAGCGAGACATAACCAGGGTATGTTCTATGCGTTGTGCGCCAATGCGCTCTAAGTACTCTTCTCGCTCTGCTTGATAGTCAGAGGATGCTAGTTGTAAAGCTTGTTGGGGGAAATCTTGCACAATCCGAGCTAGTTGGGAAAGTAGTTCTGGGTAAAGCCAAGTATAAGCGGGGTGAACTGTCAGCGTGGCCACATGGGGGGTTTTACCTTTACGGTCAAGTTGCACCTGAAAATAACCAATGGCTGCTTTGCGTTGGGGTTCAAAAACGTAGCCACTGACTACTTCTGTTTTGCTTACCCACTGCTTAACAGCATCAGTTACAGCGCCAAATAAACTGGTTTTAAAGTCGCGAGTGTTGCGATCAAATACTTGACGTACTAAAGGCGGCATTGAGGCCGTATCTAATTGATAGAGTAACTGGGCATCAGCATTACTAACAGGTAGAAGATTAGGCAAATCTGGCTCTGTTTGGGCTAATTCTGTTAGTAATTCCGGTTTAATTTCCCAGTAGGTCATTTCTGCCAGACGCTGAAATCCATTCTGCCGATACAGCGCCAGGGCATCTTTATCATTAACATTAACTTCTAATACCCAAGTCCGGGCTTCTAAAATTGACTCAAAGCAATGGCGCAGCAGTTGGGAGCCGGTTCCTTGCTTTTCTAAGGATTTGGCCAGCATGACTCGATCAATCCGCCATGTACTACGTGTGCGGTTGAAAGGTGACACTTGTATCATCCCTAATAGCGATCGCCCCTGTTCTGCTACGTAGGCACAGAAACTATACTGTAGGGGGTTGGGAAACCAGCTTAAAAATTTGAGGAATCCATACCAACGCCGTAACCACTGCATTTGGCTGATGGCCAGTTCAGCTTCTTCGGGAGTCAGGGAGGGTAATGAGTCTTGAGTGATTTGTTCTATTCCGTCCAAATCCCGGTATTGGGCTGGCCGGATGACAACGCTGAGGTTTCGAGGTAGTAATGATGTCATTTTAATTTCTGCTGCCATTTAGCCTTAACTTACTGGGTCAGAGGAGGTGTTGCAATAATTAATTTTAACTGTTTTGCCCTTTTAGCTTATGCTCCCAAAGGGTGATTTTTGTCACTACACACAAAGATATAGTATCTAACCAGCTAAAAAGTAGCCAAGCTGATGATCATCAAAAGTGTTGATTGAATCTAGTGTTATTTTATGAGAATTTGGCTGTGTTAGGGAAGGTAGAAATATTAATAATTACTTATACAGTTTCTGTGTAAAGATGGGATAACATTATGTAAGCAAACGTACAGGACGCAAGGAACAATAAAAATAATTCCAGAAACTAGATCCCCTTCCTTTGTGGCTGAGGAAGGGGAGTTGAGCGATATTGATGCAAATATCCTACTAACTGATTACACTACCGCGATTAACCTTGTCGGGAAACAAGCTTTTCAAAGTCAGCTTGGGTTTGGTGTAACAGTTGCTCTCGGCTATCTTCAACTGTAAGTGTCTGCTTGAGGGTTGGAACCAGATTGCGGGCTTGTAGAGTCATGTGAAGTTGCAAGTGGGCAACATATTCGCTGAAGTCTTCACTGGTTAGAGTTGCGCCCTGTGAGATATTTGATTCCATTAACTGTAGGTTCTCCTTTCTTAATTTTCGGCTGTGTGTTCACACCATAGAAAACTATCATATTCTGTTGCATAGCCTGTTAATTTACCATAAAGTTTAACGGTTTTTTTTATTGTGGATGTGAAGCCGCAACCTGATGATGTTTGTCCAGTCTATGTTTACCACCAGAAGTGTTGAATCCTGCAACAAAACTTCACAATTATTGCACCTTCAATTAGTGAAATTGTAGATTGACGGTCAGTGGATGCAATACTCGGTTTTTCAATGTGATCTCACCCCCACCCAGTATGCTAAACTGCGATTGCCTACGGCACTGGCGGAGCCAATCGCGCCTTGCCCACCTCATCTCAAATTTTGCGTCAACCAGTAGGTGTTTTATTGATACATATAAAAAAACTGTCCCCAACCCTGACTACATCTACATTTCCAGCCCTCATACTTAAAATGAGGTTGACGCAACTCCCCAAACCCTTGTTCTTCCAACCTTTTAGGTTTTTTTTCAGATTCCCCTTGACAAATCATTTCCTGAAAAGCTATATTATCTTTAGATTGACGGAACAGAACCTTGAAAACCAAATATGTCAACCCTTCCAACCGCGGGCAGTCACAATGACACTTAATCCCTATCAGGGATTGAAACGATTCACAACGGGGCGATTCACAAGGGGGCGATTTGTCACAATGACACTTAATCCCTATCAGGGATTGAAACAGGAATTAGGGCTTGAATGGGATCAGTTGAATGAGTCACAATGACACTTAATCCCTATCAGGGATTGAAACAATTGAAAACCGTTTGGAAACCCATTCGGGAACCGTCACAATGACACTTAATCCCTATCAGGGATTGAAACTGCCATTCCGCACTACTAGCTTGCTCCCCCGCTATTTCAGTCACAATGACACTTAATCCCTATCAGGGATTGAAACGCTAGGTAATGTTCAGATTGGGGGAGTTAATGCTGGATGTCACAATGACACTTAATCCCTATCAGGGATTGAAACGCATATGGGAATAACCTTAGAAATTGATACTACAGAAGTCACAATGACACTTAATCCCTATCAGGGATTGAAACGGAGCTAAAGCGTGATCATTCTTTTGACAATTTCTGGTCACAATGACACTTAATCCCTATCAGGGATTGAAACGCAGCGAATTGTCCTTTGAGCGTTCTTACCTCGAAGTCACAATGACACTTAATCCCTATCAGGGATTGAAACAAGGGGTGATAGTAAAAAAAATAAAAATATTTTTTGTCACAATGACACTTAATCCCTATCAGGGATTGAAACCACACAGAAACCAGCGCAACCTGGTATATCGACAGTCACAATGACACTTAATCCCTATCAGGGATTGAAACATACCCGGTGATGTTGGTGGAAAGCAGGTAACCAAAATGTCACAATGACACTTAATCCCTATCAGGGATTGAAACCATACACCTTATAGGGCTCGCACACGCCCAAGCCGGGTCACAATGACACTTAATCCCTATCAGGGATTGAAACGCGTATATTGTATATCCAATGTGAGGCACAATAGAGTCACAATGACACTTAATCCCTATCAGGGATTGAAACAAGGAAGTTTTTACCTGCACTTCTTACGGCGAAGTCACAATGACACTTAATCCCTATCAGGGATTGAAACGCGTATACTGTTTGTATATCCAATGTGAGGCACAAGTCACAATGACACTTAATCCCTATCAGGGATTGAAACCAATACAGATGTAGTTTCTTTTTTGTTTCCAGAGTCACAATGACACTTAATCCCTATCAGGGATTGAAACAGCAGTAATAACGACAATTTCAAGATTACAAAATGTCACAATGACACTTAATCCCTATCAGGGATTGAAACTTGCATATTTTAAACCGAAACGAATACCCATAGGAAGTCACAATGACACTTAATCCCTATCAGGGATTGAAACTTGATACTCAGCCTCAATGCCCACAAACCCTGATTCTGTCACAATGACACTTAATCCCTATCAGGGATTGAAACAAAGCATACCCCAACGAGCTTGGCCGCATTAATGGGTCACAATGACACTTAATCCCTATCAGGGATTGAAACCACTACCCGTGCTTCTATCGAGCTTCTCATCCAAAGTCACAATGACACTTAATCCCTATCAGGGATTGAAATTTTATGATTTTTAATTCTTACCATATTTCAGACCAATAGACAATTTCTGAGGCTGAACTATCAATAGCTACGCCGTAGCTATAACCATGATTCCATTTGAAACCGGGGCTACCTCTGTCTTTAGCATCTAATACTAATATTTCATAGGTGGGGGGAAATGATTCCCGCCCAGAATCACTGGTGTAAAAGAATGTTGTGGGTACACCGTTGGCTAGGTTAGCGTGATTGTTGGTATCACCACCTTGGTATTGGTGTTGAGCAGTTTTTCTATATTGTGAAAGTAAGTCTTGAATTGTGTGTGGTGAGTTTTTGAGTCTGAGTTGTAAAAAACTGCCCTGTTGTCCAATTCCAGAATAATAGGCGATACGGACGTTTTTACTGTTATGAGGTAACTGCTCAGGAAAATGTTGGATGTGGTGGTTATTAGCCCATAGTTGCTGACGAATTTCTTGGTAGCGTGATTTGTCAGTTATGACTTGAATTTTGTTGCTACTCAAAGCTTTGGTGAGAAAAAAATTTTTGCTAACAATACCCAGACTACCCAGGGAAAGTAAGGCTATCATAGCTAGTTTGAAAAGAGGCGATCGCGGCATAGAGTTGGGTAATGCTAAATTTTCTAGTCACATACCCAACTACTAAACACCGTTAACAGAGATAGGAAGCAAAACTTTGCCTAATCTGGGCAAATATCAAGTAACTGTAAAATGCTGGTGATTTGATTTGTTTTGCTAACCGTAACATGATTAGCAACATTAAAATTGGTAGGATATACCAAGGGACAGCACGGGATAAATGTTCAACCATTCTAGGTCATCTTCCAAATCCCTAACCTCTTGCTGGATGCTAGTATCGATTTGATTTCGTACTGCTGGAGTAATACTGGGACCATAGGTAGGTGTAATATCTATTTCTGGGGAACCAGTAAACATCACACCTAAATTAAAAGAAAATCCCCAGCGTCTACCGGGTTTTACTGCATTTCCCCAGCCAATACCCACATAAGGCGCGACACTATTGGGAAAGGAAACCTTAGCGTCAACTGACTGTAAATCATTACTGGTGTAAGTGTCGTTACCAATTGTAATACTGTTATTGGTTGGTGTGCCTTGGCCTTTGATATTATTATCTTGAAATACCAAGCCTCCTGTTAGACGAAAACCAGAGTTTTGAAAGGGGTGGTAGTCAATGACAGTGGAAATATTGGATAAGTTAAGATCCGCTTTGTAAGTTACATCTGTTTCTGTAATATCTGCCCCTACACCAAGGCCGTTTATCCCCACCCTGGCATTAAAGTTAGGGGTTATTGACTTGGTTATGGAAGCTCCTACACCCAAAGTACTTACTTCTGGAGTAATTGCCAAACCAATGCCTTTATTCACAGGAGTTTTACTTGTTTCCTCTATGGGTTGAACTTCTATTCCTACAGGAGTTGTGGGAGTTGGTGTTGTTGAGGGGGGGCTGGTTTGAGTACAGCGAGAGTTCAAAGGATAATCTTTACAAAATTTATTTACATCAATGGGTCTTTGGGCTATTGGTTGTAAGTCAGCAGCGCTGTGGGAAAAGGTTCCCGTTTGGGGATTTATTTCGCTTATTTGAGATGTAGCAATTACCTCTTGCGCCAATACTGGTTGACTAATGGCTAGTCCCATCCCCAAAGTAGAAGTTAATGCCCACATAGCGTATTTTACTGGAAACTGGCTGATCATTTTCGTTACTCCTCACTTAAGAAATTAAGTTTTTATGCTCACTACAGATACTCAAAACGCTGCTGTGAAATACACACCTATCAAACTTGGCTGTCTTAGGAGTTTATTTGTCTAATTTGAAAGTTGTATTTTTACAATTTGCAGCTATTCACCACAAAACCAGGTATACTACATAACAGGTCTTTAGTCAATATAAAAATTTAAAATGTATAAAAAATTAATAATGTGATGTTAATTATTAACGGTATGAGCCGACAATCATCCCAGCCAGTAAAATAAAACCAATCCAGACATTTTGGCGAAACATCTTACTATACTCGCGGTTAGGTAGGTTGTGCTTTCTTAAACGTAAACACTGCCAACTCCAGCCTATGGTAGCCATTGCTAGGCTGACCCAAAAGGCTAAACTTAGGTTAGTCAAGATACCTAAGCAAGCTAGTAAAAAAATTGTAAATAAAAAGAAAATACCAATGGCTGTAGGGGCGTAATTACCAAAAAATAAAGCGCTGGAATTAACCCCAATGCGTCGATCATCTTCCCGATCGCTCATAGCATAAACTGTATCAAATCCCAGTGTCCAGAATATAGTCGCGCCCCACAGTAGCCAAGTGGGTTGAGAAAGATTCTGTGTTACAGCACTCCAGCTAATCAAAACGGCAAAACCCCAAGCCAGGGAAAGGACTAGCTGGGGTACTGGAAACACCCGTTTTGCACCTGGGTATAGTATAATTACTGGCACAGCCGCCACAGACAGCCAGAAACTTAAAGGGTTAAGATAGAAGGCGAGGGCTGCTGCACACAGTAGGGAAACAAGAGCGACCACAATTCCGACTTTGATAGACAGGGTGCGAGAAGCAAGGGGACGGTTTCGTGTTCTTTTTACTTGTGGATCAATATTTCTATCCCATAAATCGTTAACTACACAACCAGCAGCACTGGTGGCTAGAGTACCCAAGACAATTATGACTACTAAAGGTAAAGGCGGTTTTCCAGAGGCTGCTAAAAATACAGCCCAAAGGGCAGGAATCATTAAAATTAACCGTCCTTCTGGTTTATCCCACCGCAAAAGCCGGATAATAGTTAGCCATACAGGCTCAGGTTTGCGATCGTCAGGATTGAGCATGGAAATCAAGTAATAACTGGAGATAGATGAGTTTACACATCTTTACATCTATAGAATAACGTTATTTGATGTTGGTAAAAGCAAAATCTTTAACTGGCGTTGTCTACAAGATGCTAGAGACTAGGATTTTTACTCATGAGTTGCTCAATTTGTAGGGATTAGGGTAAATATTCTGAGAATATATAATTTAATACATAGATTGATCAAGCATCTGCCAGTGCTAAACATACCAACTCCCCACCTCTTTATAGTTCTTCCTTCACTGAGAGAAAAATAGATGCTGGATTTAGTTTCAGCTGACTGGGAAAGTGTGGATACTCAACCAGTCCAGCAAAACCGGATGATTGCTGCCATTGATTTGGGAACAAATTCCCTACATATGGTAGTGGTAAAGATTGACCCAAATCTGCCATCCTTTAGTATTATTACCAAAGAAAAAGAAACCGTTAGACTTGGTAATCGTGATATTACCACTGGAGAACTTAAACCAGAAGTCATGGATAAGGCTATTGGTGTTCTCAAACGGTTTCAAGAAGTGGCCAAAACCGCCAATGTAGAAACAATTATCGCTGTAGCAACTAGCGCTGTGCGAGAAGCCCCCAATGGGAGAGATTTTTTGCAAAGAGTACAACAAGAGATAGGTTTAAGCGTTGACTTGATTTCTGGTCAAGAGGAAGCGCGACGCATCTATTTAGGTGTACTGTCGGGGATGGAATTTAACAACCAACCTCATATTATTGTAGATATTGGTGGTGGTTCCACAGAATTAATTTTGGGGGATAGTCAAGAAGCCCGTACTCTGACCAGTACAAAAGTTGGTGCAGTCAGACTCACTGGCGAGTTCATCACCACCGACCCTATCAGTGATGCTGACTTTTGTTACCTGCAAGCCTATACACGGGGGATGTTAGAACGTTCCGTGGAAAGTGTGTTAGCAAATACCCAGTTCGGTGAATCTCCCCGTTTGGTGGGAACTTCAGGTACTATTGAAACCCTAGCAATGATTCATGCACGGGAAAATTTAGATACTGTCCCTTCTACCCTGAATGGCTACCAGTTCAGTCTCAAGGATTTGCGGGATTGGGTAAGTCGCCTGCGGAAAATGACTCATTCAGAAATTTCTCATATACCTGGTATGCCAGATAAGCGGTCAGAGGTAATATTGGCTGGCGCTGTGATTTTGCAAGAGGTTATGACTTTGTTAGGGGTGGAATCAGTCACGCTGTGCGGACGCGCCCTGCGGGAAGGGGTGATAGTAGACTGGATGCTAACTCACGGTTTGATTGAAGATAAACTGCGTTATCAAAGTTCAGTACGTCAACGTAGTGTTCTCAAACAGGCTCACAAGTATCATCTTAATTTAGAACACAGCGATCGCGTGGCCTTATTTGCTTTGAGTTTATTTGACCAAACTCAAGATAAATTACACAAATGGGGAGAAAGTGAGAGACGCTTGTTATGGGCTGCGGCAATATTACATAACTGTGGACATTACATCAGCCATTCATCTCACCACAAGCATTCCTACTATCTGATTCGCAATGGTGAATTACTGGGTTATACAGAAACCGAGATTGAAATCATTGCTAATCTAGCACGTTATCACCGCAAATCCCCACCTAAGAAAAAACACGAAAGTTACCGTAACTTAATAAACAAACAGCATCGACAAATAGTTAATCAATTGAGTGTCCTGTTAAGATTGGCGGTGGCATTGGATAGGCGACAAATTGGGGCGATCGCCAGGGTAGAATGTGAGTATGCTCCTAATAGCCAGGAATTGCAAATGTTGCTTTTTCCTTCTCGACCTCATGATGACTGTGCCTTAGAAATTTGGAGTTTAGATTACAAAAAACCAGTTTTTGAGGATGAATTTAAGGTGAAATTAGTGGTTAATTTAAAACACTCTCCTGCCTAGATATAGCATTTCTTCAACAGGTGAGAGTCTTGTCTAGCGGGCATCTTGCCAGTTAAGGATGTACCTCACTCGGGCAAAATTCGCTATATTGTATAGTTTACACGAAATATTTGCGTGCGTTAGAGCCTGTTAACGCACGTCCATAAATCCGGGTAATAAACAGATTTTTTTCACCCAGCCTAGTTGCGTGTTGAGAATCAAGATTCACCCAAGATAACAAACCCATGAGTGAAGTAAGAGCCAATTACGATGAATCATGGAAAGAAGTATTAAACGAATACTTTGACAGTTTCCTGTACTTTTTCTTTCCTAGCGTCCATCAG
>NZ_JANQDH010000116.1 GCF_029891735.1 Chrysosporum bergii ANA360D | reverse complement strand
TCCTGTCTTCACATTCCATATCTTGATGGTGTTGTCCCCACTCCCACTGGCTAAGGTTTGACTATCAGGGCTGTATGCTACTGACAGAACCCCGTCAGAATGACCAGAGAGGGTGTGGAGTAGCTGACCTGTCCTCACATTCCATATCTTGATGGTCTTGTCCCCACTCCCACTGGCTAAAGTTTGACCATCACTGCTGTATGCTACTGAGTAAACCCAGCTAGAATGACCAGAGAGGGTGTGGAGTAGCTGACCTGTCCTCACATTCCATATCTTGATGGTGCTGTCCCCACTCCCACTGGCTAAAGTTTGACCATCAGGGCTGTATGCTACTGACAAAACCAAGTTATAATGACCAGATAGGGTTTGGAGTAGCTGTCCTGTGTTCACATTCCATATCTTGATGGTTTTGTCATAACTCCCACTGGCTAAAGTTTGACCATCAGGGCTGTATGCTACTGACAAAACCAAGCTAGAATGACCAGAGAGGGTGTGGAGTAGCTGACCTGTCTTCACATTCCATATCTTGATGGTGTTGTCATCACTCCCACTGGCTAAAGTTTGACCATCACTGCTGTATGCTACTGAGTGAACCCAGCTAGAATGACCAGAGAGGGTGTGGAGTGGCTGACCTGTCTTCACATTCCATATTTTGATGGTGTTGTCCCGACTCCCACTGGCTAAAGTTTGACCATCAGGGCTGTATGCTACTGACAAAACCGGGTTAGAATGACCAGAAAGGGTGTGGAGTAGCTCTGCTATTGACGGTGATGTTGATACAACAGCAGATATTGGTGTGGTTCTCATACTCCCAGGAAAAATATCAACATGAAGTCTTGTAGAGCGATCGCACCAATAGCACTGACCATAGCTTCGGCTATAGTAGTGACTATCTATCCTTTCACATGGGCTAAGATCATTATTAGCCGCTTTTAAAGCTTCTAACCATTCCTTAGCGGTAGGACGTAAATTAGGTTGTCTATACCCATCATTAAAGCATTTGAGAAAACATCGCCGAATCTCTGGATGCACAATCTCAAGAGGAATTGTTCTATCCACCAGTTCCAGTTGACTATTAGGAGCATACAACCATACACCCTGACGGATCAGTTCATCAGGTGTTGGACATTCCCCCGCACCTAGCCACCTTCCATCACAGAGATTTTGACCCCCAAGTAATAATTGATAGATAATTACTGCTAACCGAAAGCGGTCATGTACCTCCGTTTGGTCAATAATAGAAAAATCTTTACCAATCAATTCTGGTGGTGTATATCCTGGAGAACCCACTAAACAACGATAAACTTTACCATTGTGGGGATGACGCACCTGAAAAGAATCTGTATCAATAATTGAAGGTAAAGCCTGATTATTCACTAGAATATTCTGGTGCTTAATGTCACCCAACACATAGCCAAAATCATGAAGTGCAGTAATAATTGAGGCAATATTCCGCGCTGTTGTGTGCAGAAAACGCCAATCAACCTGAAGGTTCAACCTCCTACGAAGCCGGGGGTTGTATATATCCAGCAGTTGTTTTGCATCCTTGATTTCTCGCATCAAAAAGCCCACACAATCACCCTGAACATTTTTTAGTGATGACTCAGGCCAAGCATAGGAAATATGATTCAAGTGGGAATTAGGCTCACGGGGTGGATTAGCTACCATCACCGCTAACTTTTCCATTCGCGCTGGTGTGGGGGAATGGTAAATTTTAGCTAAGTAACCACTGTGATCAGTGCGCCAAACTTTACCTTCACCACTATTAGCCAACTCACTCACCAGAGTGATGGATTTACCCGTACTACTGCAAATTACAAGGGTCATAGCATCTTGACTTTATTCCCACAAGCACAACAACAAAGTTTTATCATCATCAGTGCGAGCATTCAGGCGTTCAGAATCGAGAAACTCAAGCAAATACTGATCGTCCTGTTCTGGATCCCCTGTTTCTTGTAAATATTCTTCAAAAGGCTTAAAAAATGGTGAAAAAGGCTTCCAATCAATAAAACGAATTGCCACTTTTTCCAATCCATCGGTAGCAGCAGCAATAAACCGGGGCGATGACATCACCTTTACCTGCATCTCCTCTAGTGCATGAGTAGAGGTAATAAAAGTAGTTTCATTGACAAACTCACCTTTATCTGGTGTAAACAACAGTTGATAATCCTCTGAACTTTGGGAACGCACCACTATAAATCCATCCCCAACTTGCATAGCCCCTAACCAATCAGGAGTAGCGATTAAAACCAACAGTGTACAAGCAAAATCATTGATATGACAATGTTTTTCCTCTGCTGTTTGCTGTAATTGTCTAATCACATTTTCCACAATTTCTGTCAACAGTTCCCGAGTTTCCTCTTCAGACCGTGAGCAAGATAATTTTCCTGGTTCCAAATTTATTGTTTTAAAGTAATCAAGTACAGTTTTGACAGCTAATTTAGAACCCTCATCAGAATATTTAGCACTCCCAGCACCATCAGCCACCACACCCACAATCACATCATTAGATAATATGTGATAACCACAATGATCTTGACAGGGCAATTTTTGGCTTTGATGGATCCTTCCCACTTGAGAACGAGCAACTGCTTTCCAGACCACAATTAATCCTCAAACAAACATTTAACTAGTAATTTGACCCCATGCCACAGGCGGTAATGCTACAGCTTCCCCGACTTTACCACTAGAAACTCGTTTCATTGAAGCAGAAAGCCAAACAAACAGAGAGCGAAAATCTAAACCATTTAATTTCACCGGCGGACGTTCTGGACTAATTCTTTTTAATGTGTCAAAATCAGCACCCTCTACACCCACGGCAAAAAAACACAACCCGCGATTACTCTCAGCGTCCTGCAAACGTTTTGCCGCTTGGCTCCAGTCATCTGTGGGGGCTCCGTCTGTAATCAAAAATACCCACGGACGATAGTATGAAATGCCATTGTTCTTATATATTGTCTTCCGATTTTCCAATAAGTCCAAAGCATACTCAATGGCTCCACCCATTGGGGTTAAACCTTCAGGTTCTAATTCCGGTGGTGTAAAGTTATCAATAGTGACAAAATCTTGACTAAGTTGCACAGGTCCAAATGTGACGATAGCCACTTCTACGCTCAATGATGCTTGTGCATCTTGTGATACATCTTGTTGAAAAGCAGCAAGCCCGCGATTTAACTCTTGAAGAGGCTTTCCTGACATGGAGCCAGACACATCTAACAATAAAATTACTGGACAACGAGTTTCTGGGTTCTCAACAAATTCAGGCATTCCTAGTGGCATTAAGATCCTCCTGGTTAAGCACAGCTAGATACTTGATTTTCAATTGTAATTATACCTGCTAGTGTAGCAGTTAACATCAATATTTTGTATTTTGTATACAATAACAGGCAAAATTGTCGAATGCCGTTACAAAACCTTGCCACTACCGGGTTAATTCCCTGTTAATTCCCTAGGTGGTACCAGAATTGTGATAAATCTCCCCATCCTGTAAACTCAAAAATGCCGCGTTCTAGCTGATCATGTCTGACCCCCAAACTGTAAGTGCAGCCGTTGCTAAACTCTACGATACCTACCCATTCCCCCCAGAACCCCTATCAGACCAACCTCCACCAGGGTATAATTGGCGTTGGAACTGGGTGGCTACTTACAATTTTTGCACTGGACGCAAACCACCAAACCAAGATATCCGCATTTTAGATGCTGGTTGTGGTTCTGGAGTGAGTACAGAATATTTGGTACATCTCAACCCCCAAGCTCAGGTAGTGGGAATTGATTTAAGTGCAGGAACTTTACAAGTAGCTAAAGAACGCTGTCAACGTTCCGGCGCTCTCAGAGTGGAGTTTCATCACCTGAGTTTATACGATGTAGAACAGTTACCCGGTGAGTTTGACTTAATTAACTGCGTGGGTGTGTTGCATCATCTACCCCACCCCATTAGTGGTATTCAAGCTTTAGCTAAAAAATTAGCCCCCGGTGGACTAATGCACATTTTCGTTTATGGGGAACTCGGACGCTGGGAAATTCAACTCATGCAACAAGCCATCACCCTTCTCCAGGGAGACAAAAAAGGCGATTATGTCGATGGGGTACAAGTGGGGCGAAAAATATTCTCATCACTACCAGAAAGTAACCGCATTGTCAAGCGAGATAAACAACTGTGGTCATTAGAAAACCACAAAGATGAATGTTTTGCTGATATGTACGTTCATCCCCAGGAACTTGACTACAACATTGAAACACTATTTCAATTAATTGACGCTTCCGGCTTAGAATTTATGGGTTTTTCCAACCCTGATTTTTGGCAGTTAGAAAGACTTTTAGGCTCTAACCCAGATTTAATGCACCGGGCGGAAAATTTGAGCGATCGCCAACGTTACCGCCTGATAGAATTACTAGACCCGGAAGTTACCCATTACCAATTTTTCCTTGGTCGTCCCCCCATCAGCAAAACCCACTGGTCAGCAGATAACACATTACTACTAGCCACACCGGAACTCAACCCCTGCATAGATGGTTTACCCGGTCAATGTGTGTTTAATTATAATTATCAAGTAGTTAACCTGTCAGCAGCAGAATTAGAATTTCTGCAAAAATGCGATGGACAAGCCACAGTAGCAGAGATTTTAACCACAGTCCAGCTTGCCTTAGAACAAGTCAGAAATCTCCACCAACTACAAATGATTGTGTTGACCCCAAACTAAGCCAAAACAGTCTTGACAATCCTTTTCACCACAAGTGTCATGATTCTGCCACATTGTCCAGCATCTTCAGCCAAGGTGAGCTAAAGTGAAACGAAGCCAGCAAACCGCCCCAACCACCAACGCCCCAGCCAACACCCATCGAGAGGATGTTGGTCAACCCCCCATTTCCCCCATCCATCAGCCACTGAAAACTAACAAAAAAGAAGTTAATTGTTTTTTTCTAAAGTATTGTTACCTGATCGTGATATGATTCAGCTGACTGAATGTGAAGTCATGATCAGTTAGTTGTACCAATTTCAAGTATCGTGAGCTTGTCAGAAGATTCAATTCATCCCACTGCGACAACACAACAAGATACTCAATCTGGTTCTGAGGACACAGAATCAGTCAACTCTTCCATGCAAGAGTTCTATCAACTCTACCAAGAGTTGCTGGTAACCACACTTGTCTTGACAGGGATAATTTTTGTCTCTGTGTGGATTGCTTACTCTCTAAACATTGCCTTAAATTATTTATTAGGGGCGTGTGCAGGTGTGCTTTACTTGAAGATGTTGGCAAAAGATGTTGAGCGTTTAGGTAGAGAGAAAAAATCACTGAGTAAAACTCGGTTAGCCCTATTAGTAGCGCTGATTTTGCTAGCATCGCAGTGGAATCAACTACAAATATTACCCATATTTTTGGGATTTCTCACCTACAAAGCTACACTCATCATCTACGTAATTAGGATGGCTTTTATCTCTGACTAGTCAAAGCTCCGAGAAACTGAAAAAGCTAATCTCAGCCTTGCGTGAGGAATATCCACACTGCAAAATTGCTCTTATTCTCCAGGTAAAATTGGAGAAACGAACGAAATGGAAAGAAAATGCTGAATTTTCTGAACGTCTACTCTTTTCCACTTGCCGAATTGGAAGTGGGTAAACATCTGTACTGGCAAATAGGTAACTTTAAGCTCCATGGTCAGGTGTTTCTCACATCCTGGTTTGTTATTGCCCTGCTAGTGCTAGTTTCCCTAGCGGCAAGCAGTAATATCAAAAGAGTTCCCAGTGGGTTACAGAACCTGATGGAGTACGCCCTGGAATTCATTCGGGATTTGGCTAAAAACCAAATTGGCGAGAAAGAATATCGCCCTTGGGTGCCTTTTGTCGGCACTTTGTTTTTGTTCATTTTTGTGTCAAATTGGTCAGGGGCCCTCTTCCCATTCAAGCTGATTCATTTGCCAGAAGGAGAACTATCAGCACCCACAAGTGATATCAATACAACAGTTGCCTTAGCGTTGCTAACATCACTAGCGTATTTTTACGCAGGATTCAGCAAAAAGGGGTTAGGTTATTTTGGCAACTACGTACAGCCAGTGTCGTTCATGTTGCCATTCAAAATTATTGAAGACTTCACCAAGCCCCTTTCCCTAAGCTTCCGTTTATTCGGTAACATCCTGGCTGATGAACTTGTAGTCGGTGTGCTGGTATTACTAGTACCCTTGTTTGTACCCTTGCCAGTAATGGCTTTGGGACTATTTACCAGCGCCATTCAGGCACTAATTTTTGCCACCTTAGCCGCAGCTTACATCGGTGAAGCGATGGAAGATCATCACGGCGAAGAGCATGAAGGGCATTAAACCGCCCCAACAGTCATAAGTCATCAGTCATAAGTCATTAGTTGTGAAACAGTGATCAAAGGCAAATGACAAATGGCAACTCACACACAACAACTTCCAGACCATTCAACTCGGTAAAATAAGGAAAGAATATCATGGATCCATTGGTTTCTGCTGCTTCCGTTTTAGCTGCTGCTTTAGCTGTTGGTTTGGCCGCTATCGGCCCTGGTATTGGTCAAGGTAACGCCGCAGGACAAGCTGTAGAAGGTATTGCACGCCAGCCAGAAGCTGAAGGTAAAATTCGCGGTACATTGCTCCTGAGCTTGGCGTTTATGGAAGCTCTAACCATCTACGGTCTAGTAGTTGCCCTAGTGCTATTGTTTGCTAACCCCTTCTCATAATCAGTGCTAAAACGCGAGTAATCGCGCTTGTACAAACCACTAATGCTGAGTGCTGAGTCACCCAAATTTGCCAGGAGGGAAATTTAGCCACCCCCTCAACTTGAGCAAAAATCAAGCAGGTAGTGAGTGGCTCCTCCTTGCAACTTTTCGGGAAGACTCAGGACTAATATATCAGATAGAAACTAGCAACCATGACACACTGGATTACCTTGTTAGCGGTAGAAGAGGTTGCCAAAGAAGGGGGGCTATTCGATCTAGATGCCACCCTACCCTTAATGGCAATTCAGTTTCTAGTTTTGGCTTTAGTGTTGAATGCAACACTATACAAACCACTGGGCAACGCCATTGATGGACGGAATGACTATATCCGCAACAATCAATTACAAGCACAGGAACGTTTGTCAAAAACTCAGAAATTGGCAGAACAGTACGAGCAAGAACTAGCAGACGCTAGACGACAAGCCCAAAAAATTATTGGCGATGCTCAAGCCGAGGCACAAAAAATCGCTGCTGAGAAAATAACAGCAGCCCAACGAGAAGCCCAGGCAGAAAAAGAAAAAGCAGCCAATGAAATAGAAGCACAAAAACAAGCAGCTTTAGCTTCACTAGAGCAACAAGTAGATTCCCTTAGTCGCCAAATACTAGAAAAGCTTCTAGGAGCAGATTTAGTCAGTGGGCGCTAATGAGAAGTAACATTGTAAAGACGCATTAGCCAAGTAACACCAAGTAACAGTTGTTGCCGGCGTGGGTCGTATTAATCCTTGGCAGCGCAGTTGTGGATGAAAAATGATGGGGACTTTTTTACTGTTGATGGCGGAAGCCAGCGCCGTCGGAAGTGACTTGGCAGAGGAAGCGGGACATGGTGGTTTTAGTCTAAATACAGATATATTTGACACCAACCTGATTAACCTCGCCATTATTATTACTGTGCTGTTAGTTTTTGGGCGGAAAGTTTTGGGTAATACCCTCAAAACTCGCCGGGATACTATCGAAACAGCAATTAAAAACGCAGAGCAACGTGCCGCTTCAGCAGCACAGCAACTCAAAGAAGCACAGCAAAAGTTAGAGCAAGCTACAGCAGAAGCGGAAAGAATCAAACAAGCAGCCCAAGAAAATGCCCAAGCTGCAAGAGAAGCAATCTTAGCCCAAGCTGCTGTAGATATAGAACGCTTGCAAGCAGCAGGCGCGGCTGACTTAAATGCAGACCTGGATAAAGCGATCGCTAAATTGCGGCAAAGCGTAGTAGCGCAGGCACTGCAAAAAGTAGAATCAGAACTGAAAAGCGGCATAGCCGACGATGCTCAACAAATTTTAATTGAACGCAGCATCGCACAACTGGGAGGCGAGGTATGACAAGTAACATAGCAACAGCTGAAATAGCCCTACCTTACGCACAAGCGCTACTATCCCTCGCCCAATCCAAAAACTTAACAGAGGAGTTTGGCGAAGACGCGCGGAGTTTGTTAAGCCTGCTCTCAGCAAATCAAGACCTACAGAACTTTATCGCTAACCCCTTTATTAAAGGTGAGAACAAAAAAGCCCTCATCAAACAAATACTGGGTGAAAGTAGTAACGCCTACTTACGCAATTTTTTGTTGTTGCTGGTAGATAAACGGCGCATTGTTTTTCTAGAACCAGTTTTACAACAATACTTGGCTTTGTTGCGGCAACTGAATCAAACCGTATTAGCGGAGGTAACTTCAGCAGTTCCCCTTTCAGAGGCTCAACGTCAAGCCGTGGTAGAAAAAGTTCTTGCCATTACCAGAGCGAACCAAGTGGAACTGGAAACTAAAATAGATAGCGAGTTAATTGGTGGTGTGATCATTAAAGTCGGCTCCCAAGTAATTGATGCTAGTTTACGCGGTCAGTTGCGCCGCCTTTCCCTGCGCTTAACTAGTAATTCGTAAAAGCATCGATTCTGCTAGAGTTTCCTTGCTGTGCTGATTCTAGGCAAGGTAACTTGGCAGAAAACAAAATCATTGGACAATCCCCCCCCTTTTTTGTCTCGAAAGGAAAAAACATAAACACATGACTATTTCAATCAGACCAGACGAAATCAGCAGCATTATTCAACAGCAAATCGAGCAATACGACCAAGAAGTCAAAGTTGCTAACGTTGGTACAGTTTTGCAAGTAGGTGACGGTATCGCCCGCATCTACGGTCTAGAAAAAGCCATGGCTGGGGAACTAGTAGAATTTGAAGATGGCACAGTAGGCATTCTGCAAAACCTAGAAGAAGACAACGTGGGCGCAGTACTCATGGGTCAAGGTTTGAACATTCAAGAAGGTAGCTCGGTTACAGCTACTGGCAGAATTGCTCAAGTTCCCGTGGGTGAAGGGTTAATTGGACGGGTAGTAGATGCTTTGGCTCGTCCTCTCGATGGTAAAGGAGAAATTAAAACCACTGAGACCCGTTTAATTGAATCCCCAGCCCCCGGTATCATCGCCCGTCGTTCTGTACACGAACCCATGCAAACGGGTATTACAGCCATCGACTCCATGATTCCCATTGGTAGAGGTCAACGGGAATTGATCATTGGCGACCGGCAAACAGGTAAAACAGCGATCGCCATTGACACAATTATTAACCAAAAATCCGAAGACGTAATTTGTGTTTACGTAGCCATCGGTCAAAAAGCTTCCACCGTTGCCAACGTGGTGCAAACCCTACAAGAAAAAGGCGCAATGGACTACACCGTAGTAGTTGCAGCTAACGCCAGTGACCCAGCCACACTACAGTTCCTAGCTCCTTACACCGGAGCCACCATAGCTGAGTACTTCATGTACAAAGGCAAAGCCACCCTGGTAGTATATGACGACCTTTCCAAGCAAGCCCAAGCTTATCGGCAAATGTCCTTGCTGCTACGTCGTCCACCCGGACGGGAAGCATATCCCGGCGATGTATTCTACATCCACTCCCGCTTATTGGAACGCGCAGCTAAACTAAGTGACGAATTGGGCAAAGGTAGCATGACCGCCCTACCCATCATTGAAACCCAAGCAGGAGACGTTTCCGCCTACATCCCCACTAACGTGATTTCCATCACTGACGGTCAAATCTTCCTTTCTTCTGACTTGTTCAACGCCGGTATTCGTCCAGCAGTTAACCCCGGTATCTCTGTATCTCGTGTGGGTTCTGCCGCACAAACCAAAGCCATGAAGAAAGTAGCAGGTAAAGTTAAACTAGAACTAGCACAATTTGACGACCTGCAAGCCTTTGCACAATTTGCTTCTGACTTAGATAAAGCCACCCAAGACCAATTAGCACGCGGTCAAAGATTGCGCGAACTACTCAAGCAGCCACAAAATGCACCCCTGGCAGTATATGAGCAAGTAGCCATCTTATATGCTGGTATTAACGGTTACTTAGATACTATTCCTGTAGATAAAGTAACGACCTTCACCCAAGGTCTGCGGGAATTCTTAAAGACAGGCAAACCAGAATACACCGAAGCAGTACAAACCAAAAAAGTACTGGGTGAAGAAGAAGAAAAAGCCTTGAAGGAAGCCCTGATCGAATACAAAAAAACCTTCCAAGCAACAGTGTAATTAGTCATGAGTCATTAGTCATTAGTCACGGTAAAACACCAGGCTATTGACTGTTGACAAATGACTATAGACGAGGGACTACAAAGTTAAAAATATGCCCAATCTCAAAGCAATACGCGATCGCATTCAGTCGGTCAAAAACACCAAAAAAATCACAGAAGCCATGCGCCTAGTGGCAGCTGCTAGGGTACGTCGCGCCCAAGAACAGGTAACCGCTACCCGTCCCTTTGCAGACCGCTTGGCACAAGTACTGTATGGCTTGCAAACTCGTCTCCGGTTTGAAGATGTAGACTTACCACTACTCAAACAACGAGAAGTAAAAACAGTAGGGCTGTTGGTAATTGCAGGCGATAGAGGTTTGTGTGGCGGTTACAACACTAACATTATCCGTCGAGCAGAAAACCGCGCCAAAGAATTACAAGCAGAAGGCGTAAATTACAAATACGTATTAGTGGGACGTAAAGCCATTCAGTATTTCCAACGTCGTGAACAACCCATTGACGGTACTTATACTGGCTTAGAGCAAATTCCTACAGCTGCCGAAGCCACAGAAATTGCTGACAAACTACTTTCCCTATTTCTATCAGAGAGCGTGGATCGTATAGAGTTAATCTATACCAGATTTGTCTCTTTAGTTAGCTCACGTCCCGTCGTCCAAACCCTACTTCCCCTAGATCGTCAAGGTCTAGAAGCAGCAGATGACGAAATTTTCCGCCTCACAACCCGTGGCGGTCAATTTGAAGTAGAACGGCAAAAAGTGACCACCACAGCCCGCCCTTTACCTCGTGACATGATTTTTGAGCAAGATCCCGTACAAATACTCGATTCTTTACTACCCTTGTATTTGAGTAATCAGCTATTACGGGCTTTACAAGAATCAGCAGCCAGTGAACTAGCAGCACGAATGACAGCCATGAACAACGCCAGCGACAACGCCGGTGAGTTGATTAAAACTCTATCTTTGTCTTACAACAAAGCCAGACAAGCCGCCATCACCCAAGAACTACTAGAAGTAGTTGGTGGTGCCGAAGCACTAAGTTAGAGGGCATTAATCATTGTTTAGTAATAAATAGCTAATTGCTAGCTATTAAATAGCTAGCAATTATATTTTTGATAAGCTGTTAATGTACGTATTGAATTTGTATAACCCCAGAGTAACCAGATGCTCGCGCCACAAGACGAACATTTACATTCGTATCTCAAGTGACCCTGGAATCCCCGCCTTTAGGCGTAGGGAATGTCAAGAGTAAATTAATTAATAACCCCTGCTTCTAGCTACAAGCTAGAATAGTGATCCAAAATTAAATATGTCAAGTTGATAAAATATTAGCGGTGTCAACAACCGCTACCAACAGTCCCTCTGGAAAATTGCCAATCGCTGATCACTGCGAACACTATGGAAAATGAAGCGGTAACGCTCTACTGCCCCAATCAAGCTTGTCTGGCTGTCAACCCCTTAAATCACAAATTTTGCCAGCGATGCTCTACACCTCTACCCAGACGCTACCTCTGGGCTGTAGGGGATAGTTTGACTGCGGCTAAACCTGGAGATGTACTAGGCGATCGCTATTTGGTAATTAATCAATCTGTTGTGTTAGATAGAAAGCCGGGATTATTACCTCAATCACCCGCTCCAGAAAATTTAGAAAAAATTAAAGCCTATCTGAGACTAATTCCTTATAGATTAAATGTACCACAAGTATATGGAATACTTACCCTCACTGAAGGAGAGTCTCAGCAATACCTAGACCGCGCTCAGTACAAAGAAATATTGCTTTTAGAACAACCACCCTTGACCGTAGATAATTCGGGGCTACAAGTGCAGCTATGTACTCAATTAAACATGGCCTGGGCTGATGCCACATCAATGCGTCAACTTAACTGGCTATGGCAAATAGCTAATTTGTGGCAACCTTTGAAAACTGAAGGCGTGGCTACCAGCTTAATAGATCCTCATGTCCTCCGGGTAGAAGGACCATTAGTCCGGTTGTTAGATTTGCGTTTTGACCATTCCACATCACCAAGCCTGCACCAATTAGGTGAATTTTGGCAAACATTAGAGTTAGAGTCAAAACCAGCCATAGCGCAATTTGTACACGAAATTAGCAGGTTTCTCATTCAGGGAAAAATTGATTCCCCTACTGTGCTGATTGCAGTTTTAGATCAAGGTCTGGCAACACTAGCACGCTCACAAACTGCCACTATGAAAACAGTCACAAAAACAGACACCGGGCCAAGTCGTCAACGCAACGAAGATGCCTGTTACCCTGCTAGTGGCACAGTGGTGAGTAGCCCACCACAAACGCTGAGACCCTTAGCTATTGTCTGTGATGGGATAGGTGGACACGAAGGAGGTAACGTCGCCTCTAATTTAGCCATTGAAACAATTCATCAGCAGCTACAGGAACTAATCAGAGTTCCTGATCAAAACATAGAACCTTCATTAGTCCTAACTGATTTAGATCAAGCAGTAGCAATTGCCAATGACAAAATTAGCGGACGCAATGACAGCGAAAATCGCCAAGCCCGTCAACGTATGGGTACAACCGTAGTCATGGCATTACCTATGGCTCACGAAATGTACATTACTCACGTGGGAGATAGCCGTGCCTACTGGATCACACGCCAAGGTTGTTACCAAGTTACCCTAGATGATGATGTGGCTTCTCGTGAAGTCAGATTGGGTTATGGTATCTATCGTCAAGCTGTGCAACAAGGTGCTGCTGGATCTCTACTGCAAGCTTTAGGAATGAGTGCCAGTAACTTGTTACATCCCACTTCCCAGAGGTTTATCATTGATGAAGATGCGATTTTTTTACTGGCATCAGATGGACTGACTGATTATGACCGCGTGGAAGATTATTGGGAAACGGAAATTTTACCAATTCTCACTGGTGAAAATGATATAGTCCAAGTGGCTGATAAATTAGTGGAATTAGCTAACACCAAAAACGGACACGATAATGTCACCCTGGCATTAATACACCAGAAAATTAAATATTGCGAACCACAATCAACTATAAAACCACTCATTCCCGATATTTCCTCGATCATAGTTGCAAACACTGTCACCAAAGCATTACAACCACAAATACTGGAGAATAGCGATTGCCTACACGGCACTGGCGAAGCCAATCGCACAAAAACCAAGGTAATACCAGAAACTCAACCCACGAGAATTGCTAAACTACCCTTACATTTTATAGTTCCCTTCTCCTTGGTAGTCTTAGCTGGTTCACTGGGATACTGGGTAATGGAATGGCGATTGCCCTCAGATCCAACCCCCATAAAAACTATACAACCAACTGTAACTACCCCAGTCACAAACTCACCCCTTGCCAACCTCAGTCCAGGTGGAGTAATCGAAACCCAGGCAGAAATTTCTCTCCAGAGTGAGCAAACATTGCCCCCAAAAAGTTTGTTAGAAGTTTTAGAAGTTATTGATATCAAATCCAATCTTCAGCCGGAAACTGGAGATGTTTTAGTAAATTTGCGACTCTGTACCCCAAACACCACCAATTCACCTAATCAGCCTTTACCACCGATTAAATTATCTCAACTGCAAAAGTTTCCACTTCGGATATTGCCATCAAACCAAAAAAATCTCTGTAATTCTTCCTCTAACCCAACTTCTCCAGCTAACAAACCCATAGATGCCAATTAAACTTGGGTTAGTACTCGTTAAACTTGTGAAAATCTGAAATAATACAGACAGTAATTTTGAATCGTGCAAACGCTACCGTCGGGCAGACGGGAAGTAACGCCAGTGACGCTGGAATCCCCCGCCTAAAGGCGTGGGGAATGTCAACTCCTTTAGTTTAGTGAATCCATGGCATCCCTCAACTTGGCGATCGCCCGTCTCATCAACACTGGCAAAAATAACTTCGCCATTTGGGTGGTCAAGGCTCCCTATCCCAGTGGTTATGTTTTACATGACTGTGTGTGGTCAGATGAACTAACTCAAGTTTGGCAAGAATGGCAGCAAATGTTTGCTGGACACAGTGGTTTATGTATTTCTCCAGGTTTAGAGCCACTGTCAGTTAACCCATCCTCCATCAAGTTAATCTCACACTCTGGAGGAAAGACAACTAATTACAGTAGTCGTCTAATGCAATACTTAGGTATTACTCTCTGGCGCTGGGTATTCAACGGTCCAATTTTGCGTAGTCTGGAACGTAGTCGCGGTATAGCCATGGGGCAGTATAAACCCTTGCGTTTTCGGTTAGAAATTCGTGACCCCGATCTAATTGCCCTACCTTGGGAAATTATGCAGGGCGACCCCGGCCAACCGGCCATGTCCCTCTCGCCAGATTTGCTCTTTAGTCGTACCACCAGTGAAGTTGAACCCTTACCTTATTTGCGAACCGATCAGGCTTTAAATATATTGTTGGTCTTGGGACATGATGAAAACCTACAACTGGCAAAGGAAGCGGCTATCTTAGAAAAAATTATTGCCAGTAGCAACTCTCAGGAATCTGCACCCTGCATGGTTAAAACACTCCTGCAACCCACACCCCAAGACCTAATTCAAGAGTTAGAAACCTCAGCCTATAACGTTTTCTTTTATGCTGGTCATGGACTACCTGGACCCGATGGAGGACTATTCTGTTTGCGTCCACAAATGACCCTCAATGGTATTGAATTAGCACAAGTATTAACCCGGACAGGTCTAAAACTAGCAGTTTTTAATGCTTGCTGGGGCGCTGGTCCCGCAGCTATCAATCATCAAGCCATTCCCGCCAGCAGTTTGGCAGAAGTATTAATTCGTCATGGTGTACCTGCGGTTTTAGGAATGCGTGATCAAATTGCCGACCACGAAAGCCACAGTTTTATTCAAGCCTTTACCGAAGCATTGCGATCGCGTAAGTCAATTGATCAGGCAGTTGCAGAAGCTAGGCAAGAACTGTTAACACTGTATAAGTTCAATCAATTGGCTTGGACTCTACCAGTTCTTTATCTACATCCAGATTTTGACGGAGAATTAATTAAAAGTTTTGATGAAGGAATTACCGAACTACCAGATAATATCACCCCCAATATTAACTACCAGATTCCCACAGCTTATTTGCGATCGCTTTCATCCAGCCGGCAAACATGGCCTCTTAAACCAAGAGTCACCCGCATCGGTCGCACCAAAGATAATGATATTGTCATTCCGGAACCTTCTGTTTCCAAACGTCACGCCGAAATTTTATGCCGCAGTACTCTCACAGGTAAAACCACAGTCAGAAATTATTACCTGCAAGATTTATCCACCTACGGTACAACCTGGTGCTTAAGTCCTAATGGTTGGCAACAAATACTCCGTGAGGAAGTTCTTTTACAATCGGGAATGCAGCTAAAGTTTGGCAATTCTCACAGTGAGATTTGGCAGTTTGTCCTTGAGGATTCCTAGCAGCCATTAGAAAAAAATTGGAACTTGGGAGAGTGGGATGTTTTAACTCTTGTGGTCGCTCCCATCCCTAGAGGATTTTTGCGCATAGTAGCGAGGGAGATTGTGTAAACGCTAACGTCGGGTATTCGGGAAGTAACGTCAGTGACGCTGGAATCTCATCGGATAGCGTGGGGAGTGTCAAACAGCTTATACTAATTTACATATCAAAACTGTTACCTAGTTTTGCGGAAAAATAATCTTGGCAGTTGTATCTGTCAATATTGATAAATAAATAAAAAACCAGGAATCGACAAATGACTAAAAATAATAATGTATCAGATACTTTCATGACTTTAAAGTCTGAAATAGAATTAGAATTATTAGATACACTACTAACGCCAGAAGATGCTACTTATCCCTGGACTCCGGCTGATGTTGAATCTGAAGCTTATTTTAGCCAATTAGAACAACAGTTTGTCACCCAAGATTGGCTAGATGAAACCTTAAGTGCAAATTCCCTAGCCTTTTATGAAACATTAGATCAGCTTTGGTCTGAAGTTGTAACTACCTCAAATTACAAAAGCAATCCGAATAAGTCAGCTGTGGATCATTTGCAAGTTTCTTTAAATTCAGCTTTTGCCCATATTGTACCCCCAAGCTGGCTAAACTCCATAGCCAAGAAAGCTGCTGAAATTTCCGCCAGCCAACAATCCATAAGTGATAGACTAGTGCAATGCGTGAAATCTGTATTACCTGCTTGGGATGTAGATGATCTATTGGTTTTAACTCGTCCCTTTGTCCATGCTATGCGTAGTAGTAAATCCCCAGACTTAACCTTGATGATTAGTCAAGTTAAACATCAAGATTGGCTCACATTATCAGAAATTGAACAAGCTAAGATTAGTGTGGCGATCGCTGATTATGCTTTCAGACAATTAAAAACCTTTCAGTCTCAACATTAACCCTTTGGTGAAAACCTGAATTAGAGCAAATTCTAAAAGTATAATGTATAACCTCCGTGCGTTTAGTCCGGGGAGTGTCAAGATACTTCACTACTCCCCTACTTTGGATCGATAAACCGGGTAGCAAAGTTTTGCGATCGCGTTGGTGATAACACCCGTGCTTTGAGAATTGCTGCCATTAAAAACGCATAGGACACCACCCCAACCACCACCAACAGTAAAGCATTAATGGAGCCTGTGGCATTCCATAAAGCATGGAGAGCAGAGGCGCTAATATAACCAATGGAGAGAATCTGCCAACTCATGCGGGGCTTAAGTACAGCCAAGCCAATAAAATATCCCATATAGCCACTGTAAGCCATGTGTCCGGCTACCGAACCGAGAATGCGGGGAATTAGCAATTGAAATCCCACCAATTGACCAGCCGCCCCTATACCTACCTGCTGCGTAATTTGTGGCACATATTGCCCCAGAGTTTCCAGCAAAGTAAAGCCAATAGCAGAAGCTGTACCCAAGAGAATACCATCCAAAGGTTCCCAAATACCGACGCGTTCCCGCCAAGGCGAGGTTAAACCCCGACCTATGAAATAGGCAGCAATGAGAGGTAAGGCCTTAAGTAACTCTTCCATTAACCCCGCACCAAAGAACATTCTTACCAGCAATTCTGTAAACGTGGTAGGCTCTTCAGGTGAAGGTAAACTACCAGGCAAAATCACCCGAAACACAAAAATAAACAAATTCAATAAAGGACTCAGCAAAATAAAAGTTGTACTCAATGCTGTTCCCACTAGTACCCACCAAGGCTTTTGTTTACCGCACAGTTGGTAAACAAAATAGTAAGCAGCTGATGCGATATAAGTTGCCACAATCACTTGATTAGCTTGGGGGCGACCCACTGTAGCAAACATCAGTACCACAAAGATCACAGTCAGTATTCCCGGTATTAAGTAAGCCTTGCGAGTTAAATCCTTACCAGTGGAAATAATGGGAAACAGTTGGGTAAAACTCACTGAATCCGGCTGTTTTAAATCAGTGTGACCGTTATTTTGAGAAGCTGACGGTAGGGGTTTGACTTGTTTGCTCATTTCTGTGGGCTGAGAAATCAAATCATACTCAAAAATAAATTGCGGTCCATCAGAACCCAGAGAAATGCGATCGCCTGCGTGTAATTCCTGACATTCAAACAAGCACTTTCCATTTAAGAAAGTGCCATTGGCACTATTTAAATCACAAAGTAGCCAGCTAAATTTACCATCAATAGACGAAGAGAGGGGACGAACCACAGCATGACGCCGAGATACCATGCGATAAGTCAGAGCATCCAAGACAATTTGGCAAGTGGGGTCACGTCCAATTACGACCTCTTTACTAGTTAGCAGGGAGTAGCGAGATTCAGAGCCATAAGGTCCTGCATTACCAGACACTAGCCGGAGAAATGCATTATGTCTTGTGTTTTTGCCTGTCATCGAGTTAGAGTGTCTTTGCAAACAAATTCATCAAAAATACCTGGCAGTAGGGGTTAACCATGACCACGCCAACAGCAGCATTGCTAAATACACTATAGCTTTACAGATTTACTTACCGTCAAAAAAGGTTATGGCTGAATACTTGGCCACAACCTTAAACCCAAATCATAACATAAAAGACCTATTTCGTATGATAAAATAAGCTGAAAACCCTTAAGGTTGAGTTTTGGAGCCTGGCGGAAAAACTTAACCGTCCTTCAGGCAAAGGATGAAAGCCAGTTGATGGGTTTACGCCTCAGTCATTTTAACTAGTCATTTTAACTATGTTTCTTGATATCTTTTATGTCAATAATATTACTTAAGCAGTCACAGCAGAGAAGATGCCCGCACTACAAGATTTCACTTTGTGTTTAAGAAATGCTATATCCTATAAACCTTAATGTCTGATATTGCTGTTACGAATAATCCAATAACTAATGGATAGGGACAAAACCGCAACACCTAAACCAATAATATCAACACCAGTTACTTTTCCTAAATCAAGAATAATAATTTTACGGGACACAGCAATTAAAGAAGTAACAATAACTAATTCCACCTGAACAACGTGTTTTCGCAGGTAGGCAGTAATATTTTCTAATATTTCTAAAGCAATTAAAATATTTAAAAATAATCCAAAAATCGTAAATAAAGTTTGATTAAATCTGCCATAAGGACTAGTAAATAGTTCATTAATTAGATAAACTACTAAATCAAAAATAGTCACTATGATTACCACTAGCATTGCTAATGACAACACCTTAGAGACCAGAACCTCAAAGTTTTCTATCAGCTGTATAAATTTTTCGTCCTGAGCAAGTCTGCCGATTTTTCTGAATAGATGCTTCATGTGCCATAATTGGGAATTACTGGGCGTTAACTCATAATATAAGCAGGTAATCACCAGTAATGCAATCAGTGTAGAGGCACATCCTATAAAAATATCATCAAAATATTACATAGCGGGCAACTTGCCCGCTTATAGCCACCTTTACACATCCAGGATAAGATGAACTTATACCGAAATAGAAATAGTGCCGGCTCCATCAACAGCAGCATCTTGAGTCTCTTCTGACTGTAGTACAAGCAAAAACTTGCGAATTAATCCAATAGTCACCCCTGGTAGTTCTAGTTGGGGAGTTAAGCCTACATCTTCAAGATGACAGAAAATCCGGATTGCTTGTGGGTTCATTTCCGCTAAACGGCGACCAACTTCTGGCCCCGTGTATTCCGTTTTTTGCCCCCAAATGATGGCAGTGGGCACGGTTAAGCGCGTGATATATTGGGATAAATCAAAAACTAAATCTCCACGGACAAAAGCCAGAGCTGCGTATTCTGCATTGAATTGTTGAGCAGATTGTTGATAAGCTTCGACAATCTCAGGATAAACCCGTGAGGCACGAGCAAATTGCCGTTGTTCTAAAAAGTTGCGAATTCCCAAACTGCTCGCCACCCCAGACAGATATAATAAACGATCAAAAACAGGGACTTTCACTACTTGAGCCGCAATACTACGACTGTAGTCCTGTCCAAATTCTGCTAAACCTGCTGGGGTGGTTAAAATTAAGGATTTGAATAAATCTGGACGCTCAATGGCGGCGCGAATGGTAAAAGCAGCCGTTAAACCGGAAGCAATGGCAGTTACGGGCAGATTACAGGTTTTTTCTACAAATTCAATGATGTTGCGAATATAGTCATCAATTCCATACTTACGGGCTGGATGGTCAGACCTCCCCCAGCCAATTAAATCTGGTGCAACAATGTGATAATCTACAGTAAAAGCTGGATAAACTTTAGACCACTCGTAAGCAGAAGACCCACCGCCAAAGGCGTGTAAAAATACTAAAGTACGATTGCTTGACGGTTCAATAGTCAAATTAGACCAAGGTTTCCCCACCGGGGCATAATAAGCCATTCTGCCCAGTGTGGTCATGACATATTTTTCACCAAAACCAAGGGGTATAAACATAATATCTTACCTCATGATACTTCATTATCTTAATCGTGATGACAACATTTACAAATCAGCATCAATCTAATGGTGCATCTTAAGTCATAGTATAAAGTCCCCACCGATGCCAGATAGTCTTGCAAAGGAAGGATGTCAAGCCGCTTGAGTATTGATAATTTGGAACTGTCACCCAAAAAAAACACAAGAGACATCAAATTTACTTACTCTCAAAGCTGTTGAGAGAAAAACCGGAAAAATGAATGTTGTCAATTCCGAGCATCGTCAAGTGATTATCATCGGCGCTGGTTCAGCAGGACTAACTGCTGCTATTTATGCAGCACGGGCTAACCTCAAGCCACTAGTAATTAGGGGACCAGAACCGGGGGGTCAACTGGCCACCACTACAGAAGTAGAAAACTATCCAGGTTTTGTCAATGGTATTCTTGGTCCTGAATTAATGCAGCACTTTGAAGCCCAAGCGGTTCGCTTTGGTGCAGAATTGCGTTATGGCATGATTACATCTGTAGATTTTTCACAGCCA
Organism: Chrysosporum bergii ANA360D; assembly: GCF_029891735.1. Taxonomy (GTDB): domain Bacteria; phylum Cyanobacteriota; class Cyanobacteriia; order Cyanobacteriales; family Nostocaceae; genus Umezakia; species Umezakia bergii. The sequence goes on along the minus strand of NZ_JANQDH010000116.1, from coordinate 56,374 downwards.
CCATTTCACCTGATTTTGAACGAGGAAAAAACTTTGTTGGCTGATGCCGTAATTATTGCTACTGGTGCTAGTCCGAAGTACCTGGGGTTAAAAAACGAAAAAAGGCTTTTAGGTCGTGGTGTGTCATCCTGCGCCACCTGTGACGGAGCTTTTTTCCGAGAACAGGAAGTCGCAATTGTGGGAGGGGGGGACACGGCCATAGAAGATGCCATCTTCTTAACGCGCTTTTGTGCCCGGGTTTATGTTATTCACCGCCGGGAAAAATTGCGTGCTGCTAAAATCTTACAAGCGCGTGCTTTTGCCAAAGAAAAGATTGACTTTATTTGGAATACATTAGTTGAAGATGTTTTAGGAACCGAGGAAGTACAAGGACTACTGCTGAAAAATATTCCAACTGAACAGACATATACCCTACCCGTAGCAGGTTTATTCGTGGCTATTGGTTATCAGCCAAATACAAAAATTTTCCAGGGATGGCTAGATATGGACAGTAAAGGATATATCCGTACTGTCTCCAATTCAACCTATACAAATATTACAGGCGTGTTTGCTAGTGGTGATGCTCAAGACTATGTATATCGCCAAGCCGCCACCGCTGTAGGAACCGGCTGTATGGCCGCTATTGACGCTGAACGTTGGCTAGAGTCACAACATCAGGTTTCACTTCCCCAAGCGGATAAATGGGGGAAATTGGCTGATGAATAAATTTCTATAATCCTCCACCACCAAACAATAATTATTAAGAAATTATTAAAAAATACGCTATGTTGTGAGATGATCTATAGATAGATATTTTTTCTTATTGATATAATGGCGGATCAATTTCCCTGGCTAACCGCGATTGTCCTACTACCATTCATTGCTGCTTTGGCAATTCCTATACTACCGGATAAAGATGGCAAGTGGGTACGATGGTATGCTTTGGGTGTAGGAATTACTGATTTAATCGCAATGTCCTATACCTTTTGGCAGCATTACGATCCTAGCAATGCTGCTTGGCAAATGGAAGAGAATTATACCTGGATACCTGAGTTGGGTTTGAGTTGGGCAGTGGCTGTGGATGGGTTATCAATGCCCTTTGTACTTTTAGCCGGACTGGTGACAACACTGGCAATTTTTTCAGCTTGGCAAGTTGATCGCAGACCCCGGCTTTTCTATTTCCTCATGCTTGTGTTGTACTCTGCGCAGGTGGGGGTATTTGTAGCCAAAGACCTACTGCTGTTTTTCATCATGTGGGAAGTGGAGCTAATTCCCGTATACCTACTGATTTCCATTTGGGGCGGGCAAAAGCGACGTTACGCAGCTACAAAATTCTTGCTGTATACGGCTGCGGCTTCCATATTCATTCTCGTGGCAGCATTAGCCATGGCTCTCTACGGTGGTGGTAATGTCACTTTTGATCTCTCTGCCCTAAAACTGAAGGATTACCCCTTGAGTTTGGAACTCCTATTGTATGCAGGATTGCTGATTGCCTTTGGGGTGAAGTTGGCTGTGTTCCCCATGCACACTTGGTTGCCTGATGCCCACGGAGAGGCTTCGTCACCAGTATCTATGATTTTGGCTGGTGTACTCCTGAAAATGGGGGGATACGGACTGCTTCGCTTGAATTTGGAAATTTTTAGCCATGCACACATATACTTTGCACCAGTTCTAGCTATTTTGGGGGTTGTCAACATTATCTATGGTGCGTTGAACTCCTTGGCTCAATCGAATATGAAGCGTCGGTTGGCTTATTCGTCGATTTCTCATATGGGATTTGTACTGCTGGGTATTGCCTCTTTTACTGATGTGGGCATGAACGGCGCAATGTTACAGATGATTTCTCATGGTTTGATTGCTTCGGTGCTGTTTTTCTTGGCAGGTGTCACTTATGATCGCACCCGCACCATGTCAATGGATGATATGGGCGGTATTGGTCAGCTGATGCCCACAGCATTCGCATTATTTACAATCAGCGCCATGGCTTCCCTAGCCCTCCCTGGGATGAGTGGCTTTGCGGGGGAACTATCGGTGTTTGTGGGCATAATTACCAGTGATGTCTACAGTTCAACTTTCTGCATTGTCACAGTTTTCCTGGCCGCAGTGGGAGTTATTCTCACGCCGATTTATCTGCTCAATTTGCTGCGCAAGGTATTTTATGGCACTAGTGCTGGACTAATGTGTAACATTAATAATGCAGCTTTTGAAAATCAGGAGAGCGAAGGAACAGCTTGTTTTGGTACTGACTGCTTGCTACCTAATCAAACCATCTATAGTGATGTTAAACCCCGTGAATTGTTTATTGCTGCCTGTTTTTTAGTGCTAATTGTGGGTATCGGGTTGTACCCTAAGTTCACTATGCAAATGTATGATGTCAAGACTGTGGCGGTAAATGCTCAGGTCCGCCAATCTCTGATGACTATTTCGCAAACCAGCCCTCATGTCTATAAGGTATCTCCTAATGCCTATACAGCCGAAGAAATAGTGAGTGCTACCGTTGCACCCTCGGTTGTACCTCTATAAAAAAGTTATTGACACTTCCCACGCTATCAAGGCGTGGGATTCCAGCGTCACTTTATATCTGAAGCCATTAGCTCTGCTCGCCGTTGATATTTCCGTCAATAATCCAGTGCGATCGCTTTCTTTATGGTAGTTTTATATACATAAAAGACAGTATTTTTATCACAATTTATATCCACTTAAAGATATAATAACTGATTTTCTAATGTTAAAGTTTGAATATCGGCAGATTTGTTGGAATCATCATCACAAAATGTCCGTAGCCACAATATTTCGTTAGGAGTGAATGTGAATATTTTTCCCGTCTTCGATACCCTACGTCAACGCAACAGTTGGTTTTACTTACCCGCTTTAGCCGCCCTGACAGTGTTGAGTGGTGGTTTACCTGCTGTTGCTGAAACAGCACATACTCACCTGCTGGCTGGTTCTTCTGTAAATGCAACATCTGTGGATACCATACTGTTACAGCAGTTTCCCCAAGCTCATAATCAGCAAGTTGCTGATGCAGCACTCACACCTATACCAGGGACGGCGATAACTTCATCAGCTGCTCTTACTTCTGAATCAAAACCAACTGCTCAATTTTTTCCTACTCAGGTAGCACAAGCAGATATTGTTTTTGGTGGAGCTACTCGTGGAGGGGGAAGCTATATTGGCGTGGCTGGTAACATTGGTTTAGGTGGTGGTGACTCATCTTTAGGTGACGGTAATTTTGCAGTTATAAGTAAAGTGGGAGTGACAAATACCATATCCCTCAGACCGTCAGCAGTGTTTGGTAACAACACTACTATCTTGATTCCTGTTACCTACGACTTTAAATTGCAACAGCCTGATCCATTTGATGAACCTTTGGCCTTTGCGCCTTATGTTGGAGTAGGTGCAGCTATTAAAACTGGTGATGATTCAAAAACTGCTTTGTTAGTATCTGGTGGTGTTGATTTTCCCCTAAATGCCCAATTCACCGCTACAGCTTCCCTCAATGCTGGATTTTTTGACGACACTGATGTTGGTTTGTTGTTAGGAGTTGGTTACAATTTCTCCGGCTTCTAATCAGATAATTTAGAATATGAAAGGCAAAGGTAAATGTAACTTTTGCCTTTTTAATACCTAGGATAGATTTTTAGAGTATTTGTTGATATTGGTATTATAAAAAATAATTCTTGCAAAACAATTAGAGTTTATACATATGAATAAACCAGATAAACTAGCCAATAATAACAAAAAGTTCGTAGTAGAAAAGCAAATACAAGAAGAACGTATACATGATGTTTTTCTATTATTGCAAAATTTGATTTCTAGAGAGGAAACAACAGTAAAGATACTATTAGATTGTTTATATGATGTCGGGTCTCATAATCTGATTAACCACAAATTTCCCGGTCGTACTCTCAATGTACTTCTGAAATTTATTTCCCATACATCCAAGCCAATATTTAGAATTTTTGCTTGGCGGTGGTTTAAAAATAACGGTTCTCAATTAATTACTAATTGGCTGCAAAGCAAAGTAACTTTCAAAACTTCAGAGGAACCGAAAACACAGTTAGTCAGAGAAAATCCCCAGAGCAACCTAGATTCTGTCACTAATTCTCAGTATCAGCTTCAGGAAGTAAAACATCTTCGTTCTCAGGTAACATTGCTAACTGGTATTTTGGCTGGAGTTGTGACTATGTTCGGTGGTAGCTTTGTGTGGTTAGGTTATTCCCTAGAGCGATCGCATATGCAAAGAATTGTGGAATTACAAACCCAGGTGAAAACCCTAGAAGCTAGGGTGAACGAACCTGAATAAATAACTATTTTAGCCCACAAAAGTGGGCTATGTGAGATAGAATTGCCAACTTCCCAGATGTGGTATTGATTATTGAGGAGTAGGACTAACTTTATCAATCACCTCAATTTTGCCATCGGCTGTGACAGTCCAAACGTCATAGACACCGACAACATCACCATTAGCATCTACATCAACATTACCACTTGCCCCTTGGTAGTTGATGTCTTGCCCCTCTCGTAGCAACTTCAGCCCCTGGCAAACATCAGTAACTTCTGTACCAGGTGCATTAGCCACTTCACGTATTTTATTAGCAATACCAACCCCTGTGTTTTCCTGTGCGGCTTGTGCTGCCAACACCAACAAAGCAGCAGCATCCCAAGTTTGGGGAGCGTATTCCCCTGGAGAACTGCCTTTTTTTTCTTGCCACAGGCGGTTAAAATCTGCCAAGGCCTTACCATCGGAACCTGGTACTGTACCCAAAGACCCAGTTAAGAGATATTGGCCATTACTGCCTTTGCCTACCTGGTCGGGGAAATCGGGTGATTTCACCCCATCTGTAAGCAGAATTTGTACACCTTCAGTCAAACCTTGCTGGTAAGCAGTTTTGAGGAGGAGACTACCAGTTTCAGCGTAGAGAACAGCTACCACTGCATCTGGCTTATCCGCAAAGGCAGCCGCAGCTTCAGTATCAAATGTTTGAGCTTTGGGGTCATAGCGGACAGGTTTATTTTTATTAACTACAGTTCCACCCAATTTTTCAAAAGCTTGTACAAATGCTTTTTCAAATCCAACCCCATAATCATTATTAATTACAACTGTAGAAACTCGCTTAAATCCTTTTTGATTGGCTAGTTGAGCTAATGCTAGTGCTTGGTAGGTATCAGGGGGAGCAGTGCGCGCCCAAAAACCCTTAAAGTCTCCTTTTTGTGCTTTTTCGGTAAAAACTGGACTGGTACTACCAGGGGAAACCATCATAACTTGATTAGGTACAGCAACTGAGACAGCAGCAGTGGAAACACTACTAGCAAAGGAACCTACCACACCCGCCACTTTATCCAGAGTTGCCAATTTAGTCATACCAGCAGCACCCGCTCTAGGATCGGTTTGGTCGTCTACTTCCACTATAGTTACTGGTTGTCCATTAACCCCCTCGCAAGCGTTAACAGTGTCCAGTAATAAAGGAACAGAGCCTACCATTTGCTGTCCGATGGAGGCTAAATCACCGGTTGTTGGTAGTAAAGTACCAACTTTTAGCCCTTGACTATTAGTTGTGCTGTTGGTGTTACTAGCATTTTCGCAAGCACCTAAAAAGAAACCCGTAGCTAGAGTAAGTATACTCAAGGCTAGGGCAGTGTTAATTCTTGGCATTTAATTTACTCCTTGGATTGACAATCTCCGAAACTAAGCCATAAATCATAGCATCTACCTACAGTAGTAAACATTTTTTTAGTTATGAATTGTTATTGACAATCCCCGGAGTAAACCCGGGGGGATTCTACTAGCTTTCATACCTTGCCCAAAAGAAGGCTAAGTTTTACCGCCAGACTCCAAAACTAAACCTCAAGGGTTTTCAGCCTATTTTATTCTCAAAACGGAGAGGGAGGGATTCGAACCCTCGGTACGGAGTTACCTGCCGTACAACAGATTAGCAATCTGTCGCTTTCGACCACTCAGCCACCTCTCCAGGTGGGTTACAGATATTAATATTAGCAAAGTTTTTTGATTTAGTCAACCATTAAAAAAAAATTGCTTCTAAAAAATTAAGTTGGGGCTGTCGCCCCGTCCTGATGTATCCCCACCCCTGGGCGGATGGGGAATTAAGGGAGGTTGTTTAAAGTACTTGCGATCGCATCCACGCCACCGGCAAAGAAGATAATTTTTGCCATTGGGGTACGTAGGCACGGCGAGTAAATACGTTGTAGTCGTTGCCTTCAATTATGGTTAAAATTCGACTGTAATGCATGAGAGCCGCCCATACAGGCCACCGGGCATCAGGTGATAGGTAAGTAATACCTCTTTGGGCTTTAGTATAAAATTCTCTGGCTCTTTTAATTTGAAACTGCATCAAACAACGCCAGCGATCATCTACTACACCTTTAAACAAGTCTTCCTCAGTGTAATTGAATCGCGCCAAATCCTCTAAAGGAATATAAATTCTTCCCCGTCGTGCATCTTCTCCCACATCTCTGAGGATGTTGGTGAGTTGCTTGGCAATACCCAAAGCAATTTCTTCAGCAATGGGCCTATAAAGCTCTTGTTCACAGTTCCACGGGGCTGTATTTCTGGTTTGATCCAATCCCATCACTGAGGTTGACATTAAGCCCACAGTTCCGGCGACGCGGTAACAGTATAAGTATAAATCCTCAAAGGTTTCGTAGCGACTGCGATATAAATCCATTTGCTGCCCAGCAATCATGTCCCGGAAGGGCTGAATGTCGATGGGAAAGCGTCGAACAGTGTCCGCCAAAGCTACATCATAATTTTCCACTGGTTGTCCAGCAAAAATTGACTCCAGCTGCTGTTCCCATAACTCTAGGGTTTTGGGGGTAGTCATGGCAGATGCGGGACCATCCACCAGTTCATCGGTGCGGCGACACCAAGCGTAAATCGCCCAAATAGCAGGGCGTTTTTCTTCACTCAGGAGCAAAGTGCTTAGGTAAAAAGTCGCGGAATACTTAGCTATAAGTTGCCGACAAAGTTTGTAAGACTCGTCTACAGAAACCAGCGTTTTCATGCGCGGAGGGGAATCAGGCAGTTGCAGCATTCGTTGCGGGCGGTCGGGTTGGCGTTTGCAGGTCTGAGGAATTTGCTACCGGCAGTGCTTCAGAGATCGCCTGCGCTGTTAGCTTACCAGAAAGTACAGCCCCTTCCATACTGGCTAAGTAGCGTTGCATGGTGTAATCCCCAGTCAAATAAAAGTTGGCTATGGGGGTTTTTTGAGAGGGGCGGTACTGTTGACGACCGGGAGTCGCTTTGTAAACTGAACGCGGTGTTTTCACCACATGGTATTTCAGCAGTTTTGCTGGATTTTCTCCTCCAAAATGGTCGGGGAAGAGTTTTTCTAACTCAGCAATGGTTGCGGTAACAATTTCCTCATCTGATTTGGTGATCCAATCTTTTGCCGGAGCTAAGACTAATTCCAGCATCGAGCGATCTGGATTAGCATATTCACGACAAGTATTGCTCATATCAGCATAAACGCTGAGGAGGGGCGATCGCGAAAACAGCAGGTGATCAATTTCTGTTAGTTTACGATCAAACCATAAATGTACATTAATTACAGGTACGCCTTCTAGCCCTTCTAGCTTTTGGAAGCACTCAAATTTTTTCCAAGGTTCTGGTAACATCACCTTCAGAGGGTCAACTGGCATAGCGGATACATAGACATCTGCCGTCAACACTTGATCTTCGGCTCCGTTTAACCCTCTGAGCAAAAATCCTTTTACTGTACCATCAGGGTTAAGCAAAATTTCTTTTAATGGTGCGTTCAGGCGTACCTCACCACCGGCCTCCGTGATGTAATCCACTATGGGCTGACATAAGCGTTCTGTGGGTGAACCATCTAAAAACGCCATTTTTGACCCTTTTTTTTCTTGGAGAAAGCGATTGAGAGCCGTTAATAAGATGGTAGCAGAAATTTCATCGGGTCCGATAAAGTTGAGAGACTTGCACATGGCAATAAAAACTTCTTTGTTGACCCGTTCGGGAATGTTCTGCTTACGCAGCCACTCTGTCCAAGAGTATTCGTCCATTTCCTCAACGTACTTCTGCCCTTGAACCATAGCCGGGATTAGACCTAATCCAAATTTAATTTTTTCCGGCCATGTCAGCATATCGTTATTTCTCAGAATTGCCACTACACCATTTAAGGGAGCTGGTAAATCCGGAAAATCAAAACGACTGTAAGTTCCTGGCGCTTCGGGCTGGTTGAAGATCATTGTGTGTTCTTTCCACTGCAATCGATCTTCAATATCCAATTCTTTAAATAGCTGCAACATATTCGGATATGCGCCAAAAAAGATGTGTAGACCCGTTTCGTACCAGTCTCCATCAGCGTCTTTCCACGCAGCCACTTTACCACCCAATACATCCCGGCGCTCCAAGACAATGGGAGTGTGACCTGCGTCTGTGAGATATTTCGCGCAGGATAACCCTGCTAGACCAGCACCCGCGATCGCTACTCGCATTTAAACTTACTGCCTTTCAATATTTTTTGATCGTTTTATCGTTCTCATTATACGTTGCAATCCGTTACATTTGGCAGGTATTCTGTCATTGCCTCTAGAAAAACTTCTCTTCTCAGTAATTTGACTGTCATATCCTCTAAGTGTTATTCTTTAGTAAAGAGTCAATATTGTTTATTTATATACTAATATAACCTAATCAAATAAATTGATAAATTTCGGATTATTTATGCTATCCAATAACAAGAGTCAATTACAAACTCCTATGTCAATAATTCTCATGGCATTGTATCAATGTTAGAAAAGATTACCCCTGTGATTCTGACCTATAATGAAGCAGCCAATATTGAGCGCACACTCCAGCAACTCACGTGGGCGGAAAAAATCATAGTTGTTGATAGCTATAGCACCGACACAACCCTAGAAATTCTCAACTCTTATTCCCAAGTTGAGCTATTTAAGCGCCAATTCGACACCCACGCTCAACAATGGAACTACGGCTTAGAGCAAGTCCAATCCCCCTGGGTCTTGTCTCTGGATGCGGATTATCTAGTTACAGATGATTTAATCTCTGAAATGGCCACCTTACCTGTAGACGGAGAAATTGATGGCTACTTTGTCCGGTTCAAGTACTGTGTATTAGGCAAGCCTGTTCGCAATACTAGAATACTTCCTCCCCGTCAAGTTTTGTTTCAAAAAAGTAAAGCCACCTATATTGATGACGGACACACACAAGTTTTACAACTCACTGGTAAATCCGCCCTGCTTTCCAGTTATTTATACCACGATGATCGTAAACCCTTCAGTCGTTGGTTATGGTCACAAGAACGCTATACACTCCTAGAAGCCAAGAAAATACTAGAAACTCCCGTTAATCAACTTGATTGGGTTGATCGTATTCGCAGAAAAAAAATCTTAGCCCCTGGGATGGTGTTTTTCTATTGCTTAATTATTGAAGGTTGGATTTTTAATGGTTGGCGTGGTTGGTATTACGTATTTCATCGGGTTATAGCGGAAACCATTCTTTCTATTCGCCTCATTGAAGCAGAGAAATTAAAAAGTTAGTAAAATCTTTTTGGATTGTGAAAATACCAAGGTAAGGTAAAATATTATGGTAAAAACTCAAGAATTAGAATCTTTTGGGCATCACTTAATAGTTGGGGTGTCTGGTACTTGCTTAAATGATGATGACAAACGCCTCCTCAGTGAATTACAACCAGTTGGGGTAATATTCTTTGCCAAAAACTTTCTACATGGTAACCGTTATCAAGTTTGGCTAGAAAGCTTCCACAAGCTCAATGAGCAAATCAGAAAATATACAGGACGTGATGCAATGTTGATGACCTTGGATCACGAAGGGGGGAGAGTAGTGCGGACACCACCACCAATTACTCGATTTCCTTACCCCTTGTTATTACCATCTCCCCAAGAAGAGAAACACCCCCACCGAGTACGTAGAGTAGCCGAAGCCACAGCACTAGAATTAAAGTCTTTAGGAATAAATCTTTCTTGGTCTCCTGTAGCCGATATTTTTTCCTATCCTGAAAATCCAATTATCGGGCCTCGTGCCTTTGGGCGCACCCCAGAAGCAACAGCTAAAAATGTCTGTGAATACTACAAAGGACTTCAGCAAGAGGGAATTTTAGGATGTGCTAAACATTTTCCTGGACATGGAGACACCAGCAAAGATTCTCATATTGAACTACCAATACTTAACCTGACATTAGAAGACCTAAGCAAGCGGGAATTGATCCCATTTAAAGCCTTAATTGCAGAGCAAATTCCCTTGATTATGACGGCTCACATTCTCTTTCCCCAAATAGATCCACATTGGCCAGCTACCCTCTCCCCTGTTATTCTCAACGACATACTGCGGCAAGAATTGGGCTTTACAGGAGTGGTCGTCTCCGATGACCTGGATATGAAAGCTGTATCACATATGTTTACCCAAACTGGAACAGTAGCAAAAGCCTTTGATGCTGGCTGTGACCTGTTGATTATTTCCCGGAATATTGACTCATCATCCATTGAACGTACTTATAAAATAGCTGAAGATTTTGTTAGTTCTTTAGCTAAAGGTAGCCTAGATGAATCAGTTGTAGCCGCGGCTAAAGACAGAATTAAGAAACTACTCGCAGTCACTCCCCAATATCATATCCAGCCCCTAGATCAAGATATGCTACAACAACACGCCCAACTGGCCTTGGCTTGTTCTTATTAAGGCAAAAACCGATCCAAAGCAGCCTTTAACTGTTCAATTTCCACCTCCATATTACCTTCTTCAGCCGCTCTAGCAATACACTCTGTTAAATGTTCATCTAAAACAATTCTGGCCACCTTGTCCAAAGCCCCCCGCACAGCCGCAATTTGTAGTAACACATCAGGACAAGGGCTATCTTGCTGTACCATGGTCTTGATGCCGCGAATGTGGCCTTCTATTCGTGACAAACGATTAACGATTTTCCGTAGTGAGTCTTGACTATGAACGTGAGAATGGGCTGACTTGCCATCATGACTGTGAGCATTTTGCACCGGCTGGGATGCTGACAAAGATTCTTGAGCTAATTGGTTTGATCCGTTCATGGTTATTGAAGCACTGGTAATACTCAGATCCTAGCCTAGAAAATTGGCTGAGTGATCAAGGTTGTTGATTGATTATTCCCAGAATATGATGGTAGTGTGAAACCCGAACTTAACAAGGGCGAATCTCCATAATAGCTATGATATTGAATATTCTATTAACTTTAATTACAGGTACTTTATCAGGAAAAAGGCTAAAAACCCATGAGGTTAAGTTTTGGAGCTTGGCGGAAAAACTTAACCGTCCTTTAGGTAAGGGATGAATAGGTGGAAATGGTTAAAATATTTTGCTGTGAAATTTAACAGTGTGGTTGTTGCTGTTGCTCCACATTACACATCACAAAAATGCAGTAATTGTGGTGCAATTGTGAAAAAATCTCTTTCAACTCGTACCCATAAATGTAATTGTGGTTGCGAACTCCCAAGAAAAGTTAACCTATTACATGAGCTTGTGATCATGAAATTCCCGCAAATATCAAGTTCTATACGTCAATTGAGTTCATATCTGTTAGCCGTAATTTTGGGTGCAGCCCTAACTGTGGCCAGTTTTCAGGTATTGCCTTCTCACGCAGAACCCGCACCTGATTTGATCAATGTTACCGATGGTTCAGATATAATTACTCAAAAGCAATCACCAGTAAATGCGACTTTTGGTAGCACTAGCTTTGTTACAGCAGCTGTAAATCGTGTGGGTAAAGCAGTAGTACGTATTGACACAGAACGCACCATTACCCGACGCATAGACCCATTTATGGAAGACCCATTCTTTCGGCGATTTTTTGGCGATGGTTTCCCGCAACAGTTACCACCTGAACAATTACGCGGTTTGGGTTCTGGGTTCATTATTGATAAACGTGGTTTGGTTTTGACCAACGCCCATGTAGTTGATAATGCTGATAAAGTCACAGTGCGGTTGAAAGATGGTCGCAGTTATGAAGGCAAAGTTCAAGGAATTGATGAAATCACAGATTTAGCAGTCGTCAAGATTAATCCCGATCAAGATTTGCCCGTTGCTGCTTTGGGTTCTTCCGATACAGTACAAGTGGGAGACTGGGCGATCGCTGTGGGTAATCCTTTAGGATTTGATAATACAGTCACCTTGGGAATTGTCAGCACTCTCAAACGTTCTAGCGCCCAAGTTGGCATCGCTGACAAACGCTTAGATTTTATTCAAACCGATGCTGCTATTAATCCTGGTAACTCCGGCGGTCCCCTATTAAACGAACGCGGGGAAGTTATCGGTATTAACACCGCCATTCGTCCCGATGCTATGGGTATTGGCTTTGCCATTCCCATTGATAAAGCCAAAGAAATTGCTTTAAAATTGCAACGAGACGGTAAAGTTATTCACCCCTATTTAGGCGTGCAAATGATAACTTTAACCCCTGAGCTAGCCAGACAAAATAACACTGACCCTAATTCTCCCATTCAAATACCAGAAATTAACGGTATTTTGGTAATGCGAGTTATACCTAATTCCCCTGCTGCCTCCGCAGGTATACGACGCGGTGACGTGATTTTCCAAATTGATGGCGAACCTGTCACCAGTGCCGACCAATTACAGAACTTAGTGGAAAACAGCCGTCTGGGTCAGTTATTACAGGTGAAAGTACAACGCGGTAATCAAACAAAGCTGCTTTCAATCCGCACTGCTGAATTGCAAGAGCCTGTTTAGAATTTAACATTAAATTCTGTAAGTAGCCGCCAAGATGCCCGCACTACTTTAGGCTGGGGAATGTCAAACCGTGGAAATAACCGAAAAAATCAACTAATGCTATATAGAAGGTTTGGCCGCACAGAATTACAAATGCCTGTTTTTTCTTGTGGTGGCATGAGATATCAATTTAAATGGCAAGATGTTGCTAATTCCGAAATTCCTGCGGATAGTCAGGCAAATTTAGAAGCGACTATCAGCCAAGCTTTGTCTGTGGGAATTAATCACATTGAAACTGCCCGTGGTTATGGTACATCAGAAATGCAATTGGGGAGAATATTGCCCCAGTTCCCCAGGGAAAAGTTAATTGTACAAACAAAAGTCTGCCCAGTTGCAGATGCGCAAGAATTTCGCCAAAAATTTGAACAGTCACTAGCAAATCTTCAGTTAGATTATGTTGATTTACTCGGTTTACACGGCATCAACCATGGGGAATCTTTAGACTATAGTATGCGTCCTGGCGGCTGCCTAGAAATAGCCCAGCAGTTACAAGCAGAAGGAAAAGTGAGATTTATTGGCTTTTCTACTCATGGTTCTCAAGATGTGATTATCCAAGCAATTAATACTAATCAGTTTGACTATGTTAATTTGCATTGGTACTACATTAATCAATGGAACTGGGAAGCAATTAAAGCAGCTAACCGTCATGACATGGGGGTGTTTATTATTAGTCCCTCGGATAAAGGGGGAAGGTTATATAACCCACCACAAAAGTTAGTTAATCTTTGCGCCCCATTAAGTCCCATGGTCTTTAATGATTTATTTTGTCTCAGCCATGAACAGGTACATACCTTGAGTGTGGGTGCGGCTAAACCCGGAGACTTTGATGAACATCTCAAAAGCTTAGAATATCTAGATCAAGCTCAAGAAATTTTACCGCCAATTTTACAGAACTTAGAACAGGAGGCTATAGCTATTTTAGGAGAAGACTGGGTAAAAACTTGGGATACTAACTTACCCACTCTTGAGGAAACGCCGGGACAAGTGAATATTCGTGTGATTTTGTGGTTATTAAATTTAGCCATGGCCTACGATTTAGTAGACTACGCCAAAGCTCGTTACAACTTACTCGGTAATGGTGGTCACTGGTTTCCTGGTAACAAAGCAGACCGTTTAGATGAATTAGACCTACAACCAATTCTTACCCATAGCCCCCACGCCGAGAAAATTCCTCACCTGTTAGCCAAAGCCCATGAAATGTTAGCAGGTGATGAAATTAAGCGGTTATCCCAAAGTTAGGGTGTAATCCAAAATCCAAAATCCAAAATTGATTAATATTCGCCCTTAGACTGATTGGCTACTTCTTCATCTACCATGGGTATGACTAACACCTTATCAACACGGTTAGTATCCATATCCATGACTTCAATACGCATACCACGCCAGATAAAATAATCTGCGGCTACGGGGATACGCCCAAGATGATTGATGACAAAACCACCTAGTGTCTGATAACTACCTCTTTTGCCAATTTCCCATTCTTCTAAATTAAACAGTTCATAAAACTCGTCTATGTGTAACATTCCATCCAATAACCAAGAACCGTCTTCTCGTTGTACTGCTTGTGGCTGTTCCTCTCCTGGTTCTTCGGGAACATCACCCACTATTTCGCTCATGATGTCGTTGAGAGTGACTAATCCTTGAATCACACCATATTCATCCACTACTAAAGCTATGTATGTAATGGTTTGTTTGAATAACTCCAACACCTTTAAACCATGAGTAATTTCTGGCACAAATACGGGCTGGCGCAATCCTGTTGTTAAGTCCATAGGTTCATTGCGGAAACAGCCAGCTAACAAATCAGTGACAGCAATTATACCCAGGACATTATCTAATCCTCCCTGACAAACAGGATAGCGAGAATAACCACTTTCAATGATCTTGTGGCGGTTTTCTGCGGGAGAATCCTCTAAGTCTAACCAGACAATATCAGGGCGGGGGGTCATAAAAGAACTGGCAGGGCGATCGCCTAAACGAAACACCCGCTCAACCATATCCTGTTCTGCTTCTTCAAAGGTTCCCGCTTCTGTGCCTTGTTCAATTAAGATTTTAATTTCTTCCTCTGTGACTGGTGGCTCAATATAGGGTGTCATGCCTAATCCTTGCACTATCACATCTGTACAAGCATTGAGAAAAGATACCAATGGTAAAGCAAGGGTGGTCACCCCTTTCATGGGAATAGCCATAAACGCGGCAATGCCTTCTGGGTTGTTCAGTGCTAGACGTTTTGGCATTAATTCACCAACAATCAGGGATAAACAGGTGATGATTATAACTACTAAGCAAAAGGCGATGATCTGACTATAAGGAGCAAGAAAAGGAATTAACCGAATATATATTGATATGGGGTTGGTAATTGTTACTGCTGCAAAAGCACCTGTGAGGGTAGCTAAAAGGGTAATAGCTATTTGAATTGTGGACAAAAAATGATTTGGCGACTCAGCAAGTTCTAATGCTACCCTGGCTTGGACGTCCCCTTGATTGGCAAGCTGTTGTAGCCTAACTTTACGGGCAGAAACAATTGCCATTTTTGACAGAGAAAACAGTCCATTGGCAATAATTAGCACTAAAAGGACGGAAATTTGAAAACTAATGGAGGACATTTTTGAGAATTGCCACTGAGGAAAGCAAATGTAGCTTACCTTTTAGTATCTAGTATTGAAGATGCAGATCATAAAGTCATGGTTTAAGTTTTTGATGATTCTTGCACAGCCATAAAAACCGGACACGTAACACTTTTAAAATGGTGAATATAGACTAACTCTAATTTTTCTTATCTTTAACCACTTCCTCCTGTAGTCAAACTTATGGCATTTTCTTCTATTGTGCGGGCTTTGGGGCGATCGCCCCTCAGCACCGAGTTACTCTCAAAATTAAATCACCAACAAGAATTACGCTTAAACGGTCTTTCTCGTCTACCCAAAGGTCTAGTAGTTTCGGCCTTAGCACAAAATGCAGGCAGAAATTTGTTGCTAGTAGTACCAACCCTAGAAGAAGCGGGACGCGCTTATGCACAGTTAGAAGCGATGGGATGGCACACAGTACATTTTTATCCCACTTCTGAAGCTTCTCCTTACGAACCTTTTGACCCAGAAACAGAAATGACCTGGGGTCAGATGCAGGTTTTGGCAGATTTGGTCAATAAAGACTTTAATTCCACACCCCAAAATTCTTTGGCTATTGTAGCCACCGTTAGCGCACTACAACCCCATTTACCACCCCCAGCAGCCTTTACACCTTGTTGTCTAACAGTGAAGCGGGGGATGGAATTTGACCTAGATAGTTTCGGCGAAAAAATCGCTAAATTGGGGTATGAACGAGTCCCACTGGTAGAAACAGAAGGACAATGGAGTCGCCGTGGTGATATTGTTGATATCTTTCCCGTTTCGTCGGAAATGCCAGTTAGACTAGAGTGGTTTGGCGACGAAATTGAAAAAATCCGCGAATTTGACCCAGCCAGTCAACGTTCCGCCCTCGACAAAATTGAGCAAATTACCTTGACCCCCACCAGCTTTGCTCCCATTGTCTTAGCAGCACTAGAACACAAAGCTGAATTAACAGACTCAGAACTACTAGAAGTGCAGCGTTTTTTGGGGTTGGCTTTTGCACCACCGGCTTCTATCTTAGATTATCTAAGTGAAAATACCTTAATTGTCATAGATGAACCAGAACAGTGTCATGCTCATAGCCATCGCTGGGTAGAAAATGCAGAAGAACAATGGAGGATGTCCATTGAGGAAGCATCTACAACCATCACTAGGGAATTGCCCAAAATTCATCGGTGTTTTGCTGAATGTCTGGCTGACATAAGTCAATTTAAAACTTTATACTTATCAGAATTAGCCACAGAAAACAGTGGCATAAACTTAGCCAGCCGTGGGTTAACTGTGACACCCCATCAATTTGGTAAACTAGCGGAAACATTGAGACAAGAGCGCGATCGCAACTTTTCCATTTGGCTCATTTCTGCCCAACCATCCCGCTCTGTAGCCCTACTGCAAGAACACGACTGTCCCGCTCAGTTTATCCCCAATCCCCGGGATTACCAAGCCATAGACAAACTCCAAATCAATCATATACCCGTAGCCCTAAAATATTCTGGTTTAGCAGAACTAGAAGGTTTTATTTTACCCACCTATCGTTTAGTAGTAGTCACAGACCGGGAATTTTACGGACAGCATTCCCTAGCCACACCAGGATATATCCGCAAACGTCGCCAAGCCAGTTCCAAACAAGTAGACCCCCACAAGCTGCGTCAGGGTGACTATGTAGTTCACAAAAGCCACGGCGTTGGTCAATTTGTTAAGCTAGAGAGTCTAACCATTAATCAGGAAACCCGTGATTATTTAGTACTCAAGTATGCTGACGGGACTCTCAGAGTCGCTGCGGATCAAGTAGGTTCTTTATCCCGGTTTCGCCGCATGGGAGAGAAACCGCCAGAACTGCACAAAATGACCGGTAAAGTTTGGGACAACACCAAAAACCGAGTCCGCAAGGCCATCAAAAAACTAGCCGTGGATTTGCTGAAACTTTATGCAGCCAGATCCAAACAAGAAGGCTATAACTATCCTCAAGATATGCCTTGGCAAGTAGAAATGGAAGATTCCTTCCCCTACCAACCCACCACCGACCAACTCAAAGCCGTACAAGACGTAAAACGAGACATGGAAAGCAGTCGCCCCATGGACCGCTTGATTTGTGGTGATGTGGGCTTTGGTAAAACAGAAGTAGCCATTCGGGCAATTTTTAAAGCCGTCACAGCAGGTAAACAAGTAGCACTATTAGCACCCACCACCATTCTCACACAACAACATTACCACACCCTCAAAGAACGCTTTGCTCCTTACCCAATTAACATTGGCTTATTAAATCGTTTTCGCACCGCAGAAGAACGTCGCACCATTCAAAAGCGATTAGCCACCGGAGAATTAGATATAGTAGTGGGTACACATCAGCTTTTGGGTAAAAGTGTCACCTTTCGGGATTTAGGTTTATTGGTGGTGGATGAAGAACAACGATTTGGCGTGAACCAAAAGGAAAAAATTAAAAGTTTGAAAACCCAGGTTGATGTCCTGACCCTTTCGGCTACCCCCATCCCCCGGACTTTATATATGTCCTTGTCGGGAATTCGGGAAATGAGTTTGATTACCACGCCACCCCCCACCAGAAGACCAATTAAAACTCACCTTGCACCATTGCAAGCAGAAATTATCCGCAGTGCCATTCGTCAAGAAATAGACAGGGGTGGACAAGTATTTTATGTAGTTCCACGAGTAGAAGGCATTGAGGAACTAACAGCTAAATTACGGGAAATGATACCCAGCGCCAGATTTGCCATTGCTCATGGTCAAATGAATGAAAGCGAGTTAGAATCAACCATGCTCACCTTTAGTAATGGTGATGCCGACATTCTCGTTTGTACAACAATTATTGAATCGGGTTTAGATATTCCCCGAGTTAACACCATTTTAATTGAAGATGCCCACCGTTTTGGTTTATCTCAGTTATACCAATTACGCGGGCGTGTGGGACGTGCAGGAATACAAGCACACGCTTGGTTATTTTATCCCCAGCAACAAGCCCTATCAGATGCAGCCCGACAAAGGCTACGGGCGATTCAAGAATTTACTCAACTAGGCTCTGGATATCAATTAGCAATGCGGGATATGGAAATTAGGGGAGTCGGTAACTTACTGGGTGCTGAACAGTCCGGTCAAATGGAAGCCATCGGTTTTGATTTATATATGGAAATGTTAGAAGAAGCGATTCGGGAAATTAGAGGACAAGAAATACCCAAAGTTGATGATACTCAAATAGACCTCAACTTGACAGCATTTATCCCATCTGATTATATTCCTGATTTAGACCAAAAAATGAGTGCTTACCGTGCCGTGGCCGCGGCAAAGTCTTTAGAAGAATTACAGTATATCGCGGCTGAGTGGAGCGATCGCTATGGTGCTTTACCAGTTCCAGCCAATCAACTATTACGAGTCATGGAACTAAAGCAGCTGTCCAAGAAATTAGGATTTAGCCGCATTAAACCAGAGAACAAGCAACACATTGTTTTAGAAACCCCTATGGAAGAACCAGCCTGGAACTTACTAGCAGCCAACTTGCCAGATCATTTAAAAACCCGTTTTGTTTATTCTCCTGGTAAAGTTACAGTCCGGGGTTTAGCTGTATTAAAACCTGACCAGCAATTGCAAAATTTATTAGATGCAATGAATAAAATGCAAAGTGCAGTTGTGGAAGCAGTTGTCGTTTAAGCAATAGTCAAGCCTACTATAATTAACAATGTTTTTATTATCGTGGTGTGATGGTAGCTAGTCCAAAAAAATGGCATCGTTTAATTCAGAGTATTCCCGGACAAGCCTATCTCTGGCTAGCAGTTTTAATTTTTGGCTCATCTGGTGCAGTTACTCGGAAGGTGACTGAAATCGGTTCCCAAAACTTAATCAATGGACGCAATCCCATTTCCCTGTGTAACGTTTTATTTGTGGGAAACATCTGCGCCTTAATTGTTATGACCTTAATTTATAGGCAACAGTGGAAAAAAGCACATTTGCGGCAAATATCCCGTAAAAATTGGTTTATTTTGACTTTGGTAGCCATTCTCTCAGGTGCTGTTGCTCCCAGCTTAATTTTCCAAGCCTTAGAGTTAACTGAAGTGAACAATATTATTTTAGTTGGTAGATTAGAACCCCCCCTAATTTTGGCTTTATCTTTTTGGGTCTTGAAAGAAAGAGTAAGTATTTGGGAAGTTGTCGGAGCCCTAGCCGCTTTCCTAGGTGTGATTCTCGCTATTTTTCTTCAGACACCAGAACAAGAGATAATGAAAGTGGGTAGTTTCAATTTAGGATTAGGAGAGTTTTTCACAGCCATAGCCTCAGTAGCTGTAGCTTTTTCCACCATCATGAGTAAACAGCATCTCTCTCGTATCCCCATAGGAATTTATAATATTTTTCGTACTGCTTTGGGAACGGTGATTTTTTTCTTGAGTGCCATCGTGCTTTATGGTAAGGAACACTTTACAGACCCATTCTCTCCTCTGTTGTGGCAGTGGATGTTATTTTATGGGGTGGTGATTATAGTTTTGGGTCAATCTTTTTGGGTTAAGGGTTTGAGAAATGCAAGTGTTTCTGTCGCTTCCTTAGTTGGTTCATTTACCCCCATTGCCGGCATTTTAGCAGCTTATTTCATTTTGGGTGAAACTCCCACTCAAGCTCAATATATAGGCGGTATTGTGATTTTATTGGGTATATTTATTAGCCAATTTGGTATTTGGCAACAACATCATCCCAAAGTTACCCCCAATGGAGTAGAATCTGCACCAATACAACAAAATATAGAAACAAAAGTTGGATTCAAAGGAATTTAAATTAAATTAATTGACCGAAATACCAACGGCTAAAGCCTGGCGGAGTGTCAAAATTTGTCCAACAAATTCACACCTAGGGATGAATCGAGTTGTTGAAGGGTGATCTAGGCTGGAAGTTATGGCTGATTATCCTTTTAGAACTTGTATCAATTATGCTGACTCATTATTCCGTTGACTGCTCAATCACCACTCAACTCTTAGCCAGAGGATCTGGCAGATGAGACATCTTTAACCTTGAAATCCTGCATCCCGCAGCTTTCTTTTTAATTCTTGTAACCGTTGTAAAGCAGCTTCTTTCTGGTGTCGTTCTTGTTAAACCAACTCAAACCCCCACAATAACAAATTTCCCGGTTTATTCCACCACATCAACCAGTAACCTTGAGGATTTTCTCGTTTTCCTGACCATAAGTCAGGGACTAATTATTAATATAATATGATTTGAGAAATTTAGATTATATTTTCTAATCGAGGGTGTTCCCCTCTTAAACATCTTTCCGTAGTCCATGTTAGTATCCATGTTGCTACAAAACAATTATATTGAGATTAAGGTTGAGGTGACGGGGGATAAGACTCCACCTAAAATAAAGATAAAATAAAGTTACTATGGGTGCAAGATGAGGAATTGCTGAAATAGCCCAGCCCATATTCGCAATTGGTATTTTTCGTCAATAAAAGTATCTTGAGTTTTTCAGCAACTTACCATGTGTCGATATCGTCTTTAACCAGTCTGCTGTTCACCAGCCACACTAACTCACTTCCTAGTCAATCAGGTTTTAAATATGAAGGACCAACAAGGATCTCAGCGTATTTCTTCAGGTGTAATTGCAGCAGTGTCAGCAGCAGTTGTAGCGGTGGGTGGTGGTGTAGCTTGGTTTGCTTCTAACCAGTCTCCTACACCCACCAAACCATCTCCAACCATTACACAGCCCAATCAGTCATCAACTACCCAGCCAGTCCAAGAGCAAACACCTAATGTTTACTGGCTCAAACCAAGGGGTCAAGGTGTGGATTTAGTTCCCCAACCAGTCAAAATAGCTGCTACACAACCGAACCAAGTTTTAGAAAAAGCTTTCCAAGCTTTGTTAGCCGGACCAACAGAAGGTACAGACTCAACAACTATCCCCCCAGGAACCAAGTTACTGGGGGTGAAGACAGAAAATGATGAGGTTCACGTTAATTTATCTGAGGACTTTACCACAGGCGGCGGTACTACCTCCATGATGGCTCGCATCGGACAAGTTGTTTACACTGCGACAACCATAAATCCCAAGGCTAAAGTGTACATTGAGGTACAAGGAGAACAGTTGGATGTTTTAGGCGGTGAGGGTGTGGAATTGCAACAGCCATTAACTCGTGAAAGCTTTGAGCAAAAATATCCCCTCTAATTCAGTTATAGTTATCAGTTATCAACACCGATAACTGATAACTGACCGAAATATCAACGGCGAGCAGAGCTAATACCTTCAGACATGGGGGTTAGCCGTTGGCGATTTTAATCGCCTTCCCCATTCTTCAACTAATTCCCTTGCGCTAATACCTCTAATACCATGCCCTAGGTGTTAAAACTACGGTTGTTTTTGTTTTCACTTCATCTAACTTAATAAGCTGCGTAGCAGCTTATTAAGTCAAAGTTGGGAAATATCTGTCTACCAAATCAGCCATCTTCAGCAATACCTAATCCGGGTTAATTCGCATCAAAGGCTGCCCATATTCCACTGGTTCACCATTTTGTAAGAGAATTTCCATGATTTGTCCGGATACTTCAGCCTCAATTTCATTCATCAGCTTCATAGCTTCAATGATACAAACTGTTTGACCAACACGGACGCGATCGCCCACTTTAACAAAAGGCGCTTCACCGGGTGCAGGAGCGCTATAAAACGTCCCTACCATGGGCGAAGCCACTTCTACTAATCTCTTATCAATGGCTGATGGGGGTGCTGGTACCTCCACACCAGATTTAGTGACAGGAGTTTCCAAAACGGGACTTTTACCCACCTCTATAATCTGATTAGGATGTGCGGTAAGTTTTTCCTGAGCCGATTTACGTACCGTTAGTTCAAATTCGTCGCTTTTGAGAGTTACTTCTGTAATGTCTGTTTGGGCGATAGTTGCCAGTAGTTGGCGGATTTCGTTAAATTCCAATGGCACAGTTTTTATTACCTCGACCTAACCGTAAATCAAATTTGAAATGTGGTAGGGATGTAATCCCTAACATAATAGGGACTGAAATCCGCTTGGCTTTGTGGAAACAAAGCAAACTTATTCCCTGCCTAAATATTTATCTTCACGAGTATCAATTTTGATACGTTCACCTTGAGCAACAAACAAAGGAACCATGACAGTTGCTCCTGTTTCCAGAACAGCCGGTTTAGTTCCCCCTGTAGCAGTATCACCTTTGACTCCTGGATCTGTTTGGATAACTTCCAAAACCACAGAGTTGGGTAGTTCCACTTCTAGCACTTGTTCACCCCAACGAACCACGTTAACTTCCATACCTTCCTTTAGGTATTTGACGCGCTCGCCAATTTGGGCGGCAGAGAGTCTGCCCTCGTCGTAAGTTTCCATATCCATAAAGACAAACTCATCGCCCTCTTTGTAGGTATGCTGCATCGTCAATTTTTCCAGAGTTGCTTGAGGTACTGTTTCCCCAGCGCGGAAGGTTCTTTCTACAACGTTGCCACCTTGGACGTTTTTTAGTTTTGTCCGCACAAAGGCAGAGCCTTTACCTGGCTTAACGTGGAGAAATTCTATCACTCGCCATACTGACCCATCTAATACAATTGATACGCCGGGTCGAAAGTCGTTACTAGAGATCATGAAGCTTTCAAGTTTTGGAAGACAATCGGCATATATTGTACCCTTCAAAAGTGGTAATTAGTCATTAATCATCAAGTAATTAGTCAAGTCATGGGGAAGTGGGGACTAGAAGGGTACTGGAACTAGTTTTTTCATCCCCGATGTAAAATCCCCCATTACTGAGTACTCGTACTGTGGGAAGATGATTGATGGGTTAAGCCTAGCCAACAATTCGATGTTGCATTTGAATTATTCCACCATGTTTAAGATATTAAAATCTTGGCTGAAGAACAGCCTAATGACAATATTGTTAGTAACAATATTTTTAGGCATAAGTACAGCCGCTTGGAGTCCTAGTAGTCAAGCTGCCTTGCCATCTAGAAATCCTATTACTGAAGGCAAAGCCTTATTAAGGTATGCACTCCCCATAGACAATAAACCAGTTAGAGAACTGCAAGCCAGCTTAGAAGATATATCCACCCAACTGCGGGCTAATCGGCGCTGGCGTGCTATCTCTAGCGATTTGAAAAAGGCATCACGCATTCTCAGTCAATCTAGCAAAATCCTAGCAAGCGTTCCCCCAGAACGCCAACCTCAAGCCCAAGCCTGGATCAATGAATTGCAATCCGGTGTGGATTCACTCCAAGAAATCGTAAAACTCAAAGACAAAGAACAAATTCTACAAGGCAGAAACCAACTGCTGGATCTGGTCACCGAATTAGAAGAGTCAATGGTGACAGAATACCCCTTTGAAGTACCTGCTGAGTATAGTAACCTACCTCAACTCAAAGGTCGAGCTACAATAGCTTTTGCAACTAATAAAGGCAATCTGACTGTGGTGGTAGATGGTTATAGCGCCCCTGTCACAGCAGGTAACTTTGTGGATTTAGTGCAACGAGGTTTTTATAACGGACTAGAGTTTACCCGTGCTGAAGAATCTTACGTGCTGCAAACCGGAGACCCACAAGGAAAGGAAGTAGGTTTTATTGATCCAAACACTAACCAATACCGTGCCATTCCTTTAGAAATCTTAGTGGAAGGGGACAGGGAACCCACCTATGGCATCACTCTGGAACAAGCCGGGCGGTATCTGGATATGCCCGTTCTGCCTTTTTCTTCCTTTGGTGCCTTGGCAATGGCTCGCCCTGAAAGCGAAGTTAATGGAGGTTCCTCTCAATTTTTCTTTTTCTTGTTTGAACCAGAACTCACTCCTGCGGGACGAAACTTGCTAGATGGTCGCTATGCTGTTTTTGGCTATCTCATTGATGGTAGAGAAGTTTTGGATCAGCTCAAACAAGGTGACACAATTAAAACAGCAGCCGTCATCGAGGGCATAGAAAACTTAGTTCAGCCCCAAGAAACATAGAAAACTACCGAGTGTAAATAGGAAAATTCGAGGAGTTGTTAATTACTGCTCCTCTTTTCTTGACCAATGACCAATGACTAATCACCAATGACTAATGACTAATGACCAAAGTTAAAGATATTGGCGAACAAGGCATTTTAGCAACATTACAGCGTTTCTGTCCCCCGGAAATAATTGGCGATGATGCAGCAGTACTATCAACCACACCTGATCATTCTTTAGTAGTGACAACAGATGTACTGGTTGATGGCGTGCATTTTAGTGATGTCACTACATCTCCAGAAGATGCTGGCTGGCGGGCTGTATCTGCCAATTTATCCGATTTGGCGGCCATGGGGGCTGTTCCCATAGGAATTACCGTCGGGTTGGGACTACCAGGGGAACTTATGGTCAGTTGGGTTGAGCGTTTATATCAGGGAATAACAGAATGCCTCCAGAAATACAATACCTCAATTGTGGGCGGTGACATCGTGCGATCGCCCGTCACCACTGTGGCCATTACTGCCTTTGGTCAAGTCCAGCCCCAGAGAATTATCCGTCGCTCTGTGGCTCAAGTAGGTGATGCCATCGTAGTTACAGGTGTTCACGGAGCATCCCACGCCGGCTTACAATTACTCCTGCATCCAGAATTAAGGCAAAACCTCAGCGACCCAGAACAAAAAACCCTGATCAAAGCACACCAGCGCCCCCTACCCAGATTAGATGTTTTACCCATACTCTGGCAAATTGTCCAATCTTACCCTTTATCTCCTCATCGGTTTATAGCCGGCATGGACAGCAGTGACGGTTTAGCGGATGCTATTTTGCAAATTTGCCGCGCCAGTGGTGTTGGCGCTGTCCTAGAAACAGAGCAAATTCCCTTACCAGCAACATTTCACCACTGGCTAACACCAGAACAAGCCCTGGAATATGGTCTTTACGGTGGTGAAGACTTTGAATTAGTACTGTGCCTACCAGAAATTTTAGCTAATACTTTAGTGTCAAAAGTGTCAAAACTAGGACACAGTGCCGCTATAGTCGGAACTATTACCACAGGTTCCCAAGTAATACTATGCCATCAAGATAAAAAACTCCCCGACCAAGTTTTAAGTCTCAGCCGGGGATTTCAACATTTTACTCAATAGCTTACAAATGATTGATTACTAATCACTAAACCCACTTTTCGGCTACTAGTTCTGCCAAATCTAGAACTCTTTGGCTATAACCCCACTCATTGTCATACCAAGCCATAACTTTCACCAAGTCATTACCCATAACCATAGTTAAGCTGGCATCAACAATTGAAGAAGCATCAGTACCTTGATAATCAGAAGACACTAACTGTAGTTCGCTGTAGTCCAAAATGCCCTTTAATGAAGTTTGAGAGGCATCTTTAAGAGCTTGATTCACTTCTTCAGTAATAGTGGGGTTCTCAACCTGAACTACGAAATCCACCATGGAAACGTTGGGCGTAGGTACACGCAAAGCCACACCATTCAACTTACCTTTGAGTTCTGGAATCACCAGAGCCACTGCTTTTGCTGCACCGGTGGAAGTAGGAACAATGTTAATAGCAGCTGCCCGCGCCCGGCGCAAATCTCGGTGAGAAGCATCTAGCAAGCGCTGGTCACCAGTGTAGCTGTGGGTGGTGGTCATCGTGCCTTTGATGATTTTGAATTTATCGTTCAACACTTTGGCTATGGGAGCCAAGCAGTTGGTAGTACAGCTGGCGTTACTGATGATGTGGTGCTGGTTGTGATCATAGTCATGATGATTCACACCCATGACAAAAGTACCATCTTCGTTTTTACCAGGAGCTGTGATCAGAACTTTTTTAGCTCCAGCATTCAAATGCTTCTGTGACCCTTCTCTGCTGGTGAATACGCCTGTTGCCTCGATAATGAGGTCAATTCCCCACTCTTTCCAGGGCAAGTTTTCCGGGTTGCGATCTGATACACATTTAATGGTCTTACCATTCACGCTGATAGAGTTATCATCGGCTGTAATGTGGACATCCTTTAACTTCCCCAGCATTGAGTCATACTTGAGGAGATGAGCATTAGTTCTAGGATCTGATGTGTCATTGACAGCCACAAGCTCAATTTTGCTATTTTCTCTGCCTACCCAGCAGCGTGCAAAATTACGTCCAATACGCCCAAAACCATTGATTGCGACTCTAATCACAGTGTCTTCCCCTCTGTATTTATGCCTATAAATTGATATCTTTGACCCCAATCATATCGCAAAGGGGGGAGTATTAATAAACATGATTGCTAATATCGAGCAAAAAAACATAATCAATACTATTCAGGTTTACCTGAGTAAAGGTTGTGAGTGGTGATGTAGGATCTTACCGATGGTGTAACTAGATGGCCAATTGACTGGGCTTCGCGGCAAAGTTTAGGAATCAGACTTGACGAAATTCCTACTAAGGGTATATTCAATAATTGCCAGTGAAAAGTGAATGACTCCTGTTTTAGGAGTTGGTCTACTTGTTGGCAGATGACCTCGCTTTGAGTTATGGTTTCATCACCTAACAGTCCTGGTGCAATTAACCAAGCACACATTTGTGCTAGTTCCAGTCCAGGCTACTAACGGGGTAGGGTTTTAGATGTATCCAAACTCACAATTCAGTACCAGTTATTATTTCCATAACAACTAGACAAGTATATCCATGTATTGACAGCATAGGAGGTCTCAGATCGTTTTGCTTTTACTAAGGAAACCAGTTATATGAAACAAGGGGGTTTTCTACTGTAGCTAATTGCAGCATCTCCCAGCGATGCTTAAACAAGGCCGCTTTTTTATGTATGAGGAGGGTTTAGTGATGGTAGCTAAATGATTTTTGCCCCCGCTACTTGAGACAACGCTGTTTGGGCTAGTAGTAAGTGTCCCCAATGAACGGAATAAAATGTGTCACCAAAGATTCCTATGTGCTGCGTTTAGTCATGCCTAAACTGGATTTAGTTTCCATTGGGCTTGGATAAAACAAAAATACTATGATGCTGAATTTTTGCCTGAGCTTAATTTAGTTTCCAGGTAGTTACACTACCTATGTATAACTGTTACCAACAGCATTTAGGAATTGGAAAAGATGTATTGGCAAATACAACATTTTCTATCCCGATGGGGCACAAACTTCCAGAATAGTCTTTATAACAGTTTAGAAATAGCAAAAAACTCTAACCAGGGTAAAATCATTCTCAATCAGCAAGACAACAGAGGAAAATAATCCAAACATTGAGTATAAACAAGATGCAAGCGCAGTTACGGTAAAAACAAATTCCTGTTATGATACGCGTGTCATTTCTGATTATGGTGTGGTGTAAGAGGACTAATCAATGAGTAATTATGTAGATTTTAATGGCAGACCATTTCATTTTATTGGAATTGGTGGCATAGGTATGTCTGCCCTAGCATACGTTCTAGCCAAGCGTCAAATGCCAGTATCAGGTTCTGATCTTCGCCCAAGTCATATTACGCGAAAGTTGGAGTCCATCGGTACACATATTTTTGGTAAACAAGAAGCAAGTAATTTACAATTCTTTCGCTCTCGTGAATTGTTCACCTCACCAGAAATACTAGCCAATCCTGTCCGGTCAACACTGCCTCAAGTGGTTTGCTCAACAGCAATTAATGCCAACAATTTGGAATACAAAGCAGCTCTGGAATTAGGATGTCCAATTTTACATCGTTCTGATGTACTAGCTGCCTTAATTTCAGATTACTATAGTATTGCAGTGGCCGGAACCCATGGCAAAACTACAACCAGTAGCATGATTGGCTATATGCTGTTAGAAGCTGGTTTAGACCCCACAATTCTGGTAGGTGGTGAAGTAGATGCTTGGCAAGGAAATGCTCGATTAGGGCAAAGCAAGTATTTGGTAGCTGAAGCAGATGAATCAGATGGTTCTCTGGTGAAACACGCTCCCGATATTGGCATTATTACTAATATAGAACTTGACCATCCTGATCACTACGAAACATTGGAAGAGGTAGTGAACATCTTTCAAAAATTTGCAGATGGTTGTAAAACTCTGGTAGCTTGCATTGATTGTGACACAGTACGCCAGCGATTTAAACCAACAATTAGTTACAGTCTCCACCCAGAGACCGGTGCAGATTACACTGTTACTAATATTGACTATCGTGCTGATGGTAGCACAGCCTTAGTTTGGGAAAAAGGTAAGGCCTTGGGAGTGTTAAATTTGCGGTTGCTCAGTCGCCATAATCTCAGCAATGCTCTAGCTGCTGTGGCTGTGGGTCGAGCTTTGGGCTTGGAATTTGGCATAATTGCCAAGAGTATTGCCACTTTTGAAGGGGCGAGACGACGCTTTGAGTTTCGCGGAGAAGTTGGTGGTATTACCTTCATTGATGATTACGCCCACCACCCTAGTGAAATTCGCGCTACTCTTGCTGCTGCACGCCTCCAAGCCAAACCAGGGCAAAGAGTGGTGGCGATTTTCCAACCCCATCGCTACAGTCGCACACTCACCTTTTTAAAAGAATTTGCCCAGTCATTTACTCATGCTGATTTAGTTGTAATAACGGATATTTACAGCGCCGGAGAGGCTAATTTGGGGCAAATTAGCGGTGAAGACCTGGCAGGAGAAATAGCTAAACTGCAAGCACAAGTGATTTATCAACCAAATCTGCTCTTAATGAGTGATTTATTACGGCAAAAGCTGCTTCCTGGAGATTTAGCTCTATTTCTAGGTGCTGGGAATTTAAATCAGGTGATTCCTGAAGTAATTGCTACACTTTGCCAACCTGCCATAGCTACATCCTAGAAAAAGCAGGAGTTTACCTGTTTCTCTTGCCGTGTTTTTACGGCATTTAAAAGTCAAAATTTCACAAGCTTACGTCAAGATGAAAATATCCCAGGCAGTGGAAAATGTCTGCACAATTTTTGCTTCAACAACACAGAAGCAGAACCCAGAAAAATCAAGTGTTAGTAAAATAATTTACTTAAAAGACACTGATTGTACTATTAAGTCACAAGCTTCCCTATCTGCATTTACCTCTTATAGGGTTGGGGGATCTGCGGAATGGTACGTTGCGCCTCGGAATTTGGAAGCATTACAAGCTAGTGTGGAATACGCAAAAGAACAAGGATTACCTGTAACAATACTAGGAGCCGGTTCTAACCTGTTAGTAAGCGATCGCGGTTTACCAGGCTTAGTCATTTCCACTCGTCATCTGCGCCATAACAACTTTGATCCCCAAACAGGTCAATTAACTGTGGCTGCGGGAGAATCAATTCCTGGATTAGCATGGGAAGCAGCAAAGTTAGGTTGGCAGGGATTAGAATGGGCTGTGGGTATACCGGGAACTGTTGGGGGTGCTGTAGTTATGAATGCTGGAGCGCATAACAGCTGTATTGCAGATATGTTAGTTAGCGCCCGTGTACTTTCCCCTGATGGGACTTTAGAAACTCTCACCCCTACCCAGATAGGTTATGGCTATAGGACTTCATCACTGCAAAGTGGCGATTCCTCTACACATGGGGGTTGCCAACGGATTGTTACCCAAGCCACTTTTCAACTCCAACCAGGTATAGATCCTGCACAAGTTTTGGCTGTCACCAAGCAACATAAACAGCATCGACTCGCTACCCAGCCCTACAATTTCCCTAGCTGTGGTAGTGTGTTTCGTAATCCTGCCCCTTATGCCGCCGGGTGGCTAATTGAACAAACAGGTTTAAAAGGATACCAAATTGGTGGCGCTCAAGTGGCATTATTACATGCTAATTTTATCGTCAATCGAGGTGGAGCCAAGGCCAACGACATCTTCTGTCTGATTCGTTATATTCAGCAGCAAGTAAAAGAACGGTGGTCTATTTACTTACAGCCAGAAGTAAAAATGATGGGTGAATTTCAGGCTGCTGGTTAAGGTGAAAAAAATATGGGGACTGAGTAATCCGCAATCCCCAGAATTAATTATTGGCCATCCAAGAGGCAAATTACCAACCCCATCTATAATTGAATTTGATTTGTTATTCAACGCACACGCGAACCATCAGTTATGACAGGAAAAGGACAAGGATTCGGTTTTGGCCTAGGAAAAATGAAGGAACTAGCCGATGCCTTCAAAAAGGCCCAGCAAGTTCAAGAAGGCGCTAAACTTCTTCAAGAAGAATTGGAGCAAATGGAGATCGAGGGAGAATCGGGTGGTGGACTGGTTAAGGTAATTGTCAGTGGTAATCAAGAACCCAAGCGGGTGGAAATTGCCCCAGATGCTTTAAACCAAGGCGCAGAATTACTCTCTGACCTGGTGACAGCAGCAATGAAAGATGCCTATATCAAGTCCACAGCAACAATGCGGGCAAAGATGGAAGAGTTAACCAGTGGTCTGGAAATACCTGGGATGTAGCTTTAATGTACTAAGTAAGATATTTATGCCTTATAAGCTGCTGTTTGTCTGTCTGGGGAACATTTGCCGTTCCCCATCGGCAGAAAACATTATGAATCATCTCATTGACCAGGCTGGGTTGAGCGATCGCATTTTCTGTGAGTCTGCTGGTACGTCTAATTATCATATTGGTAGCCCACCCGATAGACGTATGAGTGCTGCTGCTCTGGCCAAGTTGGGAATTAAACTGCGTGGTCAGGGTCGGCAGTTGCAAAAATTAGACCTTCAAGACTTTGATATGATTTTGGCAATGGATCAAGAAAATTATGTTGACATACTTTCTCTTGATCCCACTGGGGAATTTCATGACAAGGTTTACTTAATGTGTAAATTTTGCACGCGGCACACCCTCAAGGAAGTTCCAGACCCCTATTATGGGGAAGTAGAGGGTTTTAATCAAGTGATAGATTTACTTGTTGATGCCTGTGAAGGTCTACTAGCATACATTGCCACTCAGAAACTAAAAGTGTAGCACCTATTCCACCAGCCCATGCTTAATGGCAAAACGCACCAGCTCCGCTCGGTTGCTGGTGGCAGTTTTTCTTAACAGACTGCTCACATACTTTTCTACCGTCCTCGGACTTAAGTGCAGTTGATGTCCTATATCAACATTAGAAAAACCATGAGTCAAAAGTTCTAAAACTTCTCGTTCCCTGGTGGTCAAGGATGCCAACAGATGGGATACAGTATTTGGCAGTTCCACCTGTTTGCTGGATACTAAACCGCCCAAGCTCTCTGGATGAGAACAACGGTACTCAGATTGAATAATGTGCGATCGCTCCAGAAGATTACGAATTGCGGCGGCTAACTCTTCTAATTCAAAAGGCTTAGGCAAGTACAAATCGCAACCCGACTGATAGCCTAAAATTCTTTCCTGGGTTTTGGTGCGTGCTGTTAATAAAATTACGGGTAATAACCGGAATCCCGGTTGTTGACGTACCCGACGTACCAGTTCATAGCCATTCATTCGTGGCATAATAATGTCAGTAACGATCAAATCAGGATGGTAGTGATCTACCATTGCCAAAGCTTCTTGACCGTCATTGGCTGTAACCACAGAGTAGCCAGACAATTCCAGATAATCGCTAATAGATAGACGAGTGCCCAGATCGTCATCCACAACAAGAATAGTCAAGGGCATGGAAAATAGACCCCTAGCATTTTTTGATTCGGAAGTTTACTTACTTAATGAGAGATCATCTGTTTCATACTATGACAGGATTACCAGCAAATGACTGTATCAGGGTTAATTTGTGAAGAAAATATTAAAATCATGAGTAAGTATTGACAAATTGTAACGCAAAATTTACATAAGACACTCACAATAGTGTAAATTAATATTGAGCGTCCGTAATTTTTCTCCCAGTTCTCCACTGGCAAGCTCAAAGTTGATAACTGAAAAAAAAGCTAAATTAAAAGAGTATAGGATAACGCTGATATTGAGATCACATTCACAGCTATTCCCAACATTTTGGCATCACATTTAAAGCAAGCAAAGTTTAATGAGTGAAAAGAGCGAAAGTTACAAAGTTATTAGTGACAACCGTCAAGCCCGTTATTTATATGAAATTCTAGAAACTTTTGAAGCTGGAGTAGAGTTAACAGGAACAGAAGTCAAATCCATTCGCGCGGGTAAAGTCAACCTCCAAGATGGTTATGCTTTGATTCGCAATGGCGAAGCATGGCTGATCAACGTGCATATCTCTCCTTACAACGCTAGTGGTCAATATTTTAATCATGAACCAAGGCGCACAAGAAAATTGCTGCTACATCGCCAAGAAATTCGCAAATTAATTGGCAAAGTAGAACAGCAGGGGCTAACACTAGTACCTTTAAAAATGTACTTCAAACGAGGATGGGTAAAAGTGAGTATAGCCCTTGGCAAAGGTAAAAAAATACATGACAAACGGGAATCGCTGAAAAAACGGCAAGATCAACGTGAGATGCAACGGGCGATGAAAAATTATTAACCCTGAGCATATAGCGAATGTTGCCCAAGTGAGGTACATCATTAGTGGTCAAGACTTGTACTGAGCTTAGTCAAAGTATGCTCGCAATACAAGACAATCATTTACATTTGTATTTCACGTGTTTAAGAAATGCTATATCAAACTGGATGGAATCAAAATGAAAAGTATATCTTCAGTGTGACTTAAGATCATGCCTAGTTTATAGCCCCAGATTGATTTGCTTAACTGCAGGACTCGATACAGTGGTGGGTAACGTTGGAAGGGATGAGAGATTTTCACCATGACACGTAATTTCACCAAAGTAGTTGGTGCGGGCTTTCTCAGTTTGAGTATGGTAATGCTGCCTTTAACTCTACCTGTCAATGCCCAAGTCACCGATCCCAGAGTAGAAACTACACCGAGAACGACTGTTTACGAACAACGAGATTTTGACTGGGGTTGGTTAGGATTAATTGGTCTATTTGGTCTAGCAGGTTTAGCTGGTAGAAAGCGCGGCGATGAACCTACTCGTTATCGGGAGCCAACCACTCCTGGAGGTACAACCTACAGAGACTAAGCTATGGAAAATTAATTTTGAGTTATCCTCAAAACCGACAATCAGCCACGCCACGTTAAGTGAACAGAATTGAGAATGACCAAAAGAATGGGATTAGAAGCTCGTCCTTCTAGGTCGGTGAGTATGTCAATGACAAAAGTCGATTTTGCATTCAGGAGCCATAGCTCCTGAATTCTGCTGTTTTTTCCTGTAATTATCTTTAGCTTACTGTGGGTTATTCGTGACCACAAATAACATTATCAGTTTGGTTTAAAGTGATGGGTGTCCAGTAGCTGGCAATGATAGCCACCATCAACCACCACAGGCTATTGACTTCAGGGCGAAACCAAATAGTATCTACAATTCCGTGAGCCAGCATCCCCGCCACAGTAGCCAATGCTCCAATTAACCAAAATCCCTCAAGGTTTCTAGATTGTCGCCATCGTCGCAGTTGTGAAAATCCGCTATTGAACGTCACAATGATCAGCCAAAGAAAACAGGCTAGACCAATAAAACCAGTTTCCACAGCCACCTCTAAAAACAGCGAATAAGCACTCAAAGCCGTATAACGAGGACGTTGGTAGAGTGGGTAAATTTTATTAAAAGAATTGTGACCTGGACCAATACCAATCAGGGGGCGATCGCGGATCATTGCAAAAACAGCATCCCAAACATTTCTGCGAAAATTATTACTGCTATCTTGGCGATCTGCAAAAATACTCCAAACTCTCAGGCGCACTGGCTCCACAAATATTACTGCTAACAAGAGTAAGCCCGTCATAGTTGCCAAAATAATTGGTAGTGACCAAGTACGCCAAAAAGGAGGCATTTGCACACTCCACCAATAAACGAGCAACGCCATGGCAGTTAATACACCGACTACCAGACCAATCCAGCCACCACGACTAAAAGTCAGAATTAAACAAGCACCATTAGCAATAAACATAGTTAAGGCTAAAGCTTTTTTCATCCAGCCTTGCCAAGCAAAAATCGCTACTAAGCTTAAAACTACCGCTGGTAGAAGATATCCAGCCAATAAATTAGGATTACCCAAATAACTATAAACCCTAGTAGTTCTAGCAAGGGGAGATTGTGGGTCTACCCAAGTTGCTAGTGCTTTAGCGCCAAAAAACCATTGCCGCAATCCGTATACACTAACAATCAAAGATATATGTAAATACAGGGTAATCAGCCAGGATCGCAACCGAGGCCACCTCAACACCCTAGCGCAAAGGGCAAACAGTAATAGATAAAGGGTTAATACCACCAAATCTTGAAAAGCTGCTGGTTTCACTGGTGATAGTGCTGTGGAGATTACGGCAATTGCCCAGTAGAGTAAGACCAGTAAGTGAATAGGCGTAAATAACAGTTTATTTGCTGGTGCTGACTCATCGGATAAAGTCAACAGCAGCCAAAATCCCACACAGGCTAGTAACAATAGTCCTACTAAGCCACTGGATACAAAAGGGGCAAGAGCATAGACCAAGCTGAGTAAAGCAACTGCTATTGGGTCTCCCCATTGCATCAAAATGCTACTTTGCCGCCAAGGGTGTAATAGTCCCACCAAAAAACGGTGTAAGTAGCTGGTTGCTAAATATTCTTTGAGTGGTAAAGAAGATAAAGTAAATCGTTGCCAGACTAAATTCATAAACTCACTTTCTCATCAATTCGTACACCCGCCCACAAGTTAAATTGATCATAACCCTGCTCAAGTGTTGTTCCGCGCTTTTGGACTTTAATCACTCACTCATGACTTTTGAAGAAGTCGGCATCTGTAATGGCAAAGACAGTACATAGCGGTGTCCTGAGTCCCGTGAACCTTGAATAGCAATTTGTCCCCCGTGAAATTCTGCCAGCTGACAACTAAGTAGCAGACCCAAGCTTTCACGGGTCAAGTTACTATAATCTTCAGCTAGATCGTGATCAGAATTGATACGAGATTTATCTGCTGTTTCCCCCCCAACCACGGACATTTGTGAGTCCTCCTCATTGTCTCCATCACTGCTGTGGGTTGAAGCTTCGGCTGTGGGTTCCACTCTGGAGAAATAACTAAGATGAAAATAGGAGTCCACCTCAGTTATCCCATCTCCTAACCAGGGATGGAAAACCCAAACAGTAATATTCAGCTTGTTTTCCTGATAAGAAACATGAACACGGACAACACTACCTGTAGGGGAGAGTTGAATCACACTAAAAATTAAATTATGTAAGATTTGCCGCACTTTGTCTTTATCCAACAGCCAAATGCGGCTATACCCTGGTTCTATGGATAGGCGGATATTTTGCTCACGGCGGTTAGCTGCCTCTTTCAGAGTGTTAATAGCCTTTTGACATAACATATCAATATCTACAGGCGATAGATTGAGCCTTGAGGCATTTTTATCCAAGGACCCCAGTTCGGTAATTTCGTTGACTAAAGATAGTAAGTATTGACCACTATGTTGAATAATTTCCAGATATTCTTTTTGTTTCATTGTCAAAGGTCCATAAATCTCACGTCCCAACATACCGGACATACCAAGTACAGAAGTTAATGGTGTACGTAACTCTTGAGTGATTTTTCCTAAAAGTTCTAGTTTCATTTGCTGCGTAGAACTAGATTTTTTTTCTACCTCAGCTGGGGTAAGTTTAATGTCTAGTGCCTGATGATTGAGTGATGAAGTAGCAGCCTTCTCTGATTTACTTTCTTGTGGCTGTTTTTGCCTCACCATGCGTTTACACTCAAATTCACTCATACACCAACGAGCTATTATTTGTATAAATTGAATATCACGATTTGTAAATTTACGTGGCACTAAATCCATTACTGCCAATGCGCCCAAACAATTTCCCCCCGTATCAATTAGGGGCGCTCCTAAGTAAGCACGTATACCATAATCTTGTACCAACTTACTATTCCTCAGTAGTGAGTTTGAGGTTTTATGGGTATCGTTAATAACATAAACTTGATAGCTTTCTACCACATGGGTACAAAAGGATTCTTCACGTAATAACTGACGGTTTTGTGCCAGATGATTCATTAGTCCTAGCCTAGATAAACCCACGGCTGATTTGAACCAATGACGTTCTTGGTCTATAAATCCCAATATGGAGATTGGCGCTTCTAAAAAGTGGGCAGCAGTTTGAGTGGCTTCTTCAAAGACCGGAATGGTTTCTGGTTGTCGTAAACCTAATTCAGACAATGCTTCTAGGCGTTGTTTCTCTGTTACTTTCTGAGTAACCCAACTATCCTGGAAGCTAAACAATTTTTCTTCAGGGTCTACCATTGCCACTGCTACCTTGATCCTATCTCGTTTTTGTAAGTTACATAACCCCTGAGCCTGGGTTATGATTTTCTATTTTTAAGCATTCCCTAATTTGGGCGCTAATCAACAAACTCAGACCCAAAATGTGTCAGTCATTGGTGAACACCTCATTTAATCTACTGGATTGGAAGTTGTGAACGTCAATGGCGTTAGTTTTATATTTGATCAGGGTAATATAAGACTGAAGATGAAATTAAACAAAAAAACTGCTCTGATTTTTTCTAATCTCCAGACCACAGATGTAAACTTTATGGTTGATGTTGGGAATTATTTATGTTTTTTTATACTTAAAGATAGATATGTATTGATAAACTAGGCACTTTTGGCAATTGTTAATAAAAGAATTGTTCAAATAAATACTTTACCAATAATTAACTATTATTTGCTCAATAAAGGGTTGTATTCATAGGTAAAATTTGATATTTATTTTTGAGAATGGTTAAGATAAATATGAGTTGCAAGATTCCTTTTGTAGACCTGAATTTACAACACCAGCCCATTCAGCCTCAGTTGCAACGGGCAGTAGAGGCTGTATTGGTACAGGGAGATTTTATTTTAGGGAAGGCACTGTCAGATTTTGAAACTGCTTTTGCAGAGGCATCTGGCACAAAATATGGTGTAGGTGTGGCATCAGGAACAGATGCGATCGCTCTTGGTTTACAAGCCTGTAACATAGGCTGTGGTGATGAAGTAATCTTACCAGCTAACACCTTTGTGGCAACGTTGATTGGGGTTTTACGTGCTGGGGCCAAGCCTGTTCTGGTGGACTGTGATCCGCAAACAGCTTTAATTGATTTAGAAGCAGCAGCAAAAGCAATCACGCCACAAACCAAAGCCATTATCCCCGTGCATTTGTATGGACAGATGGTTTCACCGCAACAGCTTTTAGATTTGGCGGATACTTATAAACTGCTAATTTTTGAAGATGCAGCCCAAGCTCATTTAGCCGAAAGAGAAGGATGTCGCGCTGGTTCCGTAGGCATAGCAGGGGCTTTTAGTTTCTATCCCAGCAAAAATTTAGGGGCTTTTGGGGATGGAGGAATACTGCTAACGGGGGATAGGGATGTAGCTGAAAAAATGAAGCGCTTACGAAATTATGGTGCATCCCAAAAATATTGTCATGTGGAATTAGGCACAAACAGTCGTTTGGATACATTGCAAGCGGCAGTTTTATTAGCCAAATTACCATATTTGCCCCAATGGAATCAGCATCGCCTGACTATTGCCCAGCAGTATGATATTGAACTTGCACCCCTAGCATCTGCTGGTGTTATTTCTATG
This sequence comes from Chrysosporum bergii ANA360D, assembly GCF_029891735.1. Taxonomy (GTDB): domain Bacteria; phylum Cyanobacteriota; class Cyanobacteriia; order Cyanobacteriales; family Nostocaceae; genus Umezakia; species Umezakia bergii. The sequence goes on along the minus strand of NZ_JANQDH010000116.1, from coordinate 18,602 downwards.
GAGAATAAAAGTAACAGCGGACACGTTTATCATCTGTATGTGATTAAAGTTAATGAGTATTGTATCCTCAAACGTCAGCAAATACAAGAAAAACTGACAGCAAAAGGAATTCAAACGGGTATTCACTACCCAATTCCTTGCCATCTGCAACCAGCATTCACCAATTTAGGCTATCAACTAGGAGATTTTCCCCAAACAGAAAAGCTGGCAAATCAAATATTGTCTTTGCCCATGTACCCCGGTTTAAAGGGTGAGCAAATTCAAGAGGTGGTAGCAGCTATTACATCCGCTCTCAGTGATGCCGCCCCAAATTTATTATGTGTTTAATTTGGAGTTTTTCACACTCTAATTCATCTATCAGTTGTTAATTGGAAATTCCTGGGAATTATGGCACTTCATCAACAGCTAAAACAAAAAAACACTGTAAAATTGCTCAAATTGGCAATTTTAGCTTTTTTACTGCTACTGTATGCCCCTGTGTTGCTGCACTGGCTAGACGGTTGGATCAACAAGAGCATTAGTATTGAACACGAATATTTTAGCCACGGTATTATTGGACTTCCATTTGCTGCTTATCTGATTTGGTTAAACCGGAAAAAGTGGCATAGGCTGCAAGATAAAATTCATCCTTTAGGAGCTATTTTGCTGTCAATAGGAGGGGTATTTTATCTGAGTGGTGTTCCAGAGTGGGTTAATATTTCCCTGCCTACCATATTGACAGGATTGTGCTTCTGGTTCAAAGGCTTCCCAGGTTTCCGATTACAAGCATTTGCTTTGCTGCTGATATTTTTATCAACCCCAACAGCAATACCCTACCTGGTTGTTCCCTACACATTGCCACTGCAAAGTTTTATTGCCGGTACAGCAGGCTTCATCCTCAATCAATTGGGCATGGAGGTAATTGTTGATGAAATCAATATATACGTCAATGGACGAATTGTTGAAGTTGCCCCTTATTGTGCTGGGCTAAAAATATTGTTTACTACTTTCTATATCAGCTTGATGCTGCTTTATTGGACTGGTGCGTTATCTTCGCGCCGCACTACAACTTGGTTTTTATCTTCTGCTATTGTCATCAGTATTATTGCTAATATCATTCGTAATACATTACTTAGCTTTTTTCACGGTACTGGTCAGGAAGCAGCTTTTAAGTGGTTACATGACAGCTGGGGTGGAGACCTGTACTCTGCCTGTATGTTGTTATTATTAATACCTTTGCTTAACTGGATGAATAACAATTTTGCCACAGAAGCCGAAAATAATAATGAAACCCTTACCTAAGTTTTTTCAACAAAAGCAACTAGCTCATGTGGCAGTGCTTTTGTTGTTCATCATGCTATTGATACTCCGAGGCATTCCCGGATACATGACAGGAAGCTGGCAGTGGAAACAGCCACCAGATGTTGCCAATCTCACAGCATTGCGGGAGATGCGTAAAACTGGGATTACCCTTCCTAATTGGCAAACTGTTCAACAAGCTGAACAATTGGTCAGCACAAGTAGATGGTCGTTCCAGATTCTCAAGCAACAAGGTACTCAAAACCAGGCAATATTACTTTTGCATCCGCAAAATGGTCTGATGGATCAACCGGAAGTTGAGTGGACTGATATTAATAGCTGGGGAAAATCTCGCTGGCCGCGCTGGGATATAGCTCAATTTCGCTGGGCGGAATTTATGGTCAAGGGAAAGCCAAAATCGGAAGCAAACAGTGACACTAAAGTATATGCAAGATTCTTTCGCGTCTATACCCAACAGGAAACCTTTGCTGTCTTGCAATGGTATGCTATGCCAAATGGCGGACACCCATCACCTTGGCGGTGGTTTTTATCAGATCAATTGGCACAATGGCATCAAAATCGCGTTCCTTGGGTTAGTGTAAGCATAATGATTCCCATGGAACCTTTAGGGCAAGTAGAAACTGCTTGGCCTTTAGCTCAGTCTATAGGTGAAACAGTACAAGCTACATTAATGACCAATTTTTTCTAGATAGTTCACAAGTTGGTTGATTGGAGAGGCACTATCTAGATTAGTAAAATTATCAATCGGTGAAATTTACTTTGACTTTGATATTAGTTTGAATATCATTCGGTTTTTAATATGCGTGCATCATTTATCACTCTATATTTTGTTAGCTTTCCCATCACTATCTTATTAATGGCTGCGATGCAGCCGGTTTTGGCCAGACCTTTATCTGCTGGCGAAAAATTGACAGAGCAATTACCCAGTCTGTCATCGGATGCTGTGGAACTAAAACCACTGTTACAGCAATCTTCCCCCCCATTAGGGGGGGAAGGGTTTGATCAGCAGGTTACTCCCCAAGTTAACCGCTATCTTTTGGGTCCAGGAGATGTAATTAACGTTACAATTCCCCGCCCACCTGGTCCCTATCGCTTAGGGACTGGAGATACGATTAGTGTTACGGTTGAGCGTTTCCCTGATTTGAACTTTCAATCCTTCATCAATCCGGAAGGTAATATTACGGTGCCATTATTGGGTACGGTGTCGTTACAAGGTTTAACTTTGGCAGAAGCACAAGAAAAAATCCGAGTTGCATTGGATCGTTTTGTGATTGATCCTGTAATAGTTTTATCTTTAATAGGGCTGCGTCCAGACTCCAGTTTTCAAGCTCAAATTGATCCAGAAGGTAATATAGTTGTTCCTCAAGTGGGAACAGTTTCTTTACAGGGCTTGAGTTTGAATGAAGCACAAGAAAAAATCCGCTTGAGTTTAAGTGGTGTTTTGGTTGAGCCGATGTTGGAAGTTTCATTAGCAACACCACGACCAGTTCAGGTCAGCATTAGCGGCGAAGTGTTTCGACCAGGAATTTATCCTCTGAGTTCGCCAATACCTCGTGTTGCTGATGCTTTGTTCATTGCTGGTGGTTCCACACAGAGGGCAGACCTGCGACAGGTCAAAGTTCGTCGCAGGTTGGTTGATGGTTCGGTGATTTCACAAACTGTTGACTTGTATGCAGTACTGCAAAATAACGGGTCAATACCCAGTTTACGGTTACAAGATGGTGATGCGATCATTGTCCCACGTCAAGAGGTTGGTACTGATGACGGTTACGACCGTAACTTAGTGGCTCGTTCATCCTTGGCTGTACCACAAATTCGCGTCAGAATCCTAAATTATACTAATTCAGGGGTGGTGACTCAAACACTACCTAATGGAAGTAACTTTATAGATGTTTTAGGTGGAATCAATTTAGATAGAGCTAATCTCCAGGATATTGCCTTGGTTCGCTTTGATGCCGAACAAGGTAGAGCTGTTACCCAAAGATTAAATGCAAGGAAGGCTTTGGCTGGAGATGCTTCTCAAAATGTGCCGCTTCAAGATAATGATGTAATTGTTGTGGGACGGAATTTAGTGGGGAGAATTTCTAATCTTCTCACTACTATTACACAGCCGTTTTTCAATGTGCAGAGTTTCATCAATTTCTTGGAAAACTTTGGCGGTGGGAGGTAATTTGTAATTGGTAATTAAAAGTTTATCCTTAGATATGGGTGATGTTTTGATTGGGTTGAAAATGCCCAGATGTCACAGCATTCTATTTTGAATTGGGAATTTTGAATTATTGATTATGGCTCCACCAATTGTTAAGCGCTATTTAATTGCTTTTGAGAAATATAAATGGGTTGGATTGAGCAGTTTTGCTTTAGTAGTTGCAGGGTCAACCATAGTGGCAACCCAGCCAGAACCATCCCCCACTTATGTGGCAGATGCGGCACTTACTTACATTCGTCCACCAGTTTCCTTTTCGACCACTGGTAGCGAAATTCAACAACAAGGGCAAGAACTAACTCGGGAAATCTTGCTGTCAGACCAAATTATTGAGCCGGTGGCGGCGAAAGTTAATGTGAAACCAAAAACTATTGGTACAAATGTGGGGCTGCGTCTACCGCCAAGAAATGAAACAGGGCAACTCGTATCCTCAATTATTGAGTTGAAATATCAAGATACTGACCCCAAACGCGCCCAGCAGATTTTGGAAGAATTAATGCAAGCCATGATTAAGCTGAGTGGTGATATTAATACTGGGCGATTAAATGCGATTATAGAAAAAATTAATGAGCGTATCCCCCAGGCCAAGTCGGAGTTGGAGGCAGCAGAACAGAAGTTAGAACAGTACGATCGCCGGGAGCGTCCGGCAATATTGGCGGCTGAGAATGGTAGTTTGTTGAGTGCGGTAACCAATAGCCAAAATCAGCAACGAACAATTAAACTCACTATTGCCGGGATTAATGCCCAAATTCAGAGTTTACAAGCAAAGTTAGGTTTAAATGTGGGACAAGCCTATGTTTCTTCTGCTTTGAGTGCTGACCCGATTATTTCTAACCTGCGATCGCAAATTTATCAAGTAGAATCTCAAATCAGTTTACTCAGTAAAGATTTACGACCTGAAAACCCAACTATGATTCAGTTGGCGCGTCAGAAACAGTCGATTGAAGAATTGCTGCAACAACGGGCTGCGGAGGTCATAGGAGGTAACGGTACCGCAGCCCCTTTACCGGGAAATGTTTCGGGTATCCGGGCCCAAAGTAACTTAGACCCAGCCCGACAACAGCTGGCTAATCAGATGGTGGCTTTGGAAACTCAACGAGAAACGCTCAAACAACAATTGGCTCAACAAATTGAAGAGGAAGAAAGATTACGCCAAGAATATTCTAAAATCCCTAACAAGCAATTGGAGCGATCGCGTTTAGAACAGGAAGTCGCCCTGAAAAAAGCGATTTATGACCAAATGCAGGCAAAGCTGACCGACTCTAAAGCCGCGGAGGCAGAAACAGTTAGTAGTTTAACGGTTGCCAGAATTCCTCAAGTTGTCAAGAATGCTACTAAACCTCAAAGTGTGCCTATTACCTTGGGTGTTGGTGGTTTCTTGGGCTTGCTGGTGGGCGGTGGGGTGATCTTTTTGTTGGGTTCTCTGGAAGGAACTTTCAAAACCAAGGAGGATATCCGCGACAGCCTCAAGCAACGGGAAGTGTCACTGCTGGGAGAATTGCCTTTAATGCCTGTTGATGATTTGGATAGAGAGGCCTTACCTGTGATACTTTCCCCTGATTCTGCCTATTTGGAGTTTTACGAAAAGTTCCGCAGCAATTTGCGCCGGATGGGGGGTAACAATTTTAAGGTTTTATTGATTACTAGTACTAGCCGCCAAGAAGGTAAAACAGTGAGTGCTTATAACTTGGGCATAGCCTCCGCTCTTGCTGGTAAAAGAACTTTGATTATTGAAACTGATTTGCGATCGCCCTCTCATGCTTCATCCCTCAATGTTAGCCCGGATCTTAATGCCAAACTTGAACCCTTGGGCTATTATGCCAAGTTGAATGAATGTATCCGTTTAGTTCCTGATGTAGAAAATTTATACATTATTCCTAGCCCTGGTCCGTTGCGCCAATCTGCGGCTATTCTGGAATCAAACGAAATGCGCCGACTGATGGAAGATGTACGAGAACGTTTTGATTTAGTCATATTAGATACTAGTTCTCTCAGTTTATCCAATGACCCTTTGTTGATTCAACCCTATAGCGATGGCATAGTATTAGTGACACGTCCCAACCTGACACAAGAAAATATGTTAGTAGAAACTATTGATCAATTAGTTGAATCTGAACTAGGTTTATTGGGGGTGATTGTCAACGGTGCTGATATTCTCGTTTCCCAGTCTCATTCATTCACAGATGAGGAAAAAACCAGAATTTTTTCAGAAATTTCAGTCCATACCAACAATAAATAAAGAAGGCACCAGAAGAGGAAAGGGACGGTAAATTGGCTCCCTCCTCTACCTGTTTCTTGGGTACTGACTGCTACTAGTCACGCCGAAACAAACCGAATAATGGGGCAAGAATAATACCAAACACAAATCCGCCAATGTGCGCCCAGTAAGCGACTCCCCCTGTTTCTACGGTCATATTAGCAGCTGCTTGCAGACTAACAAGACCTGAGATTACATTCTGGATCACGAAAATGCCGATGAGAATAATTGCCGGAACTCTGATAGTGGTGACGAAAAAACCGAAAAAGGCTAAAGTTAAAACTCTAGATTGGGGAAAACGGATAACATATGCACCGAGAACTCCAGCAATGGCACCACTAGCCCCTAAAGAAGGTATAGCGGAATTCATGCCTATAAACCACTGACACAAAGCGGCTAAGGCACCGCAAGCCAGATAAAAAACCAAATACTTAAAATGACCCATACGGTCTTCAATATTGTTACCAAAGACCCAGAGATATACCATATTTGAGATCAGATGCCACCAACCACCATGTAAGAACTGTGATGTAAATAAAGTTGTCCACTCTGGGACTAAGTTAGTGGTTAACTCTCGCGGTATCACAGCATACAGACTGAAGAATTGCTCTAGTTGTTCACTGGATAGACTTACTTCATGAAGAAAGACTAAAATATTTACACCAATTAACCCGTAAGTTAGATACGGGGTAATTCGTGTAGGGTTTTCATCATAGAGGGGAAACACAGGTGTTTTTCCTAATTATGTCCTACTTGCAATATAGCCTGTGTTGCCAAAAATTTGTTTATTTGCTGATTTTAGGCAGCCTGACCGAGATATCAGCTTTTTTAATTAGGGGTTGACATCTCCCCTGGTCGAAACACGACCGTAATAACCTGCAAAAATCGCTGCTAGAGTATTGATCCAAGCATTGATCCCAAAAAGAGGCATCAAAAGATGAGAATTATTGCTTATATCTACAGTGATCTTTTATTAGAATCTTCCTTTGCTCGTCAATCATGGGGTTGGGGGGTAGATTGTACCTATCACGATTTGGGTCAAAGAACAGAATTACAAAAATTAATCGCTGATTGTAAAACTCAACCAGCAGATTACCTGCTGATCCGTCGTGTGGATGAGTTGGGGGATTCCTTAGCAGAGGTGAGCGATCGCTTGCATCAACTTGAGTCTATAGGGATCACCACCATTGCCACGGAGCAGGGGTATACTTCAGATTTATTAAAACTATTACAGGAAATTCAACGTCAACACCGTAGCCGTAGTATCCGCCTTGCACACGCCCATAATCGTCTGCAAGGCGCACCACCTCCGGGTAAAGCTCCCTATGGTTATCGTCGTAGTAAAGAAAAATATACCATAGACCGCAGTACTGCCACTGTAGTCAAAGACTTTTTTGAACAATTCTTACTTTATGGTTCTCTGCGGGGTGCGGTGCGTTACTTGGCGAGAAAGTATGGTAAAAAAATTTCTGTCACCACTGGAAGGCGCTGGCTAACTAATCCCGTTTACCGGGGTGATACGGCTTATCAGAATGATGAAATTATTTCTGATACCCATACGCCCATCATTTCTCGAGACGAAGCAGCCCAAATTGACCGAATTTTACGCCGTAATAGTCGTTTACCATCTCGAACTGCTAGCGCACCCCGTTCTTTAGCTGGGTTGGTTGTTTGTGGTGAGTGTCAGTCACACACAACAGTTACCCGTGTCAAAAAGCGGAACCAAGATCAAGAGTATCTTTATTTACGTCCCATCAGCTGCATTAAAAATCCTAAATGTCGGGCTATTCCTTACCAGGAGGTTTTAGAAAATACCATTAAAACTATTTGCCGTGATTTACCTCTAGCTGTAGCAGAAATGGATTTTCCCCAGTTGGATGCAATTAAGAAAAGTTTAGAGCAAGCGATCGCTCGGCAGCAAGAAATACTGCAACAGTTACCGGCATTAGTGGAAAGCGGGGTTTTGGATGATGAAACAGCTAAGTTAAGAGTCTACAAACTCCGTACAGAAATTTCTCAACTCCAAGCCAAATTAGCAACACTCCCCCCAGTCAATTTAAGTTCTGTGGCTCAAGCTGTTTCAATTCCCCAATTTTGGTTTGACTTATCAGAAGCAGAAAGAAGGTTTTACTTTCGAGAATTTATCAAGCAAATAGAAATTATTGGCGGGGGTAAAAACTGGGAAGTACGGATAATTTTTATTTTTTAGAAGGTTTAGGTGGTTTGCCTGCATTCCGCACATGGACAAATTTACCAAGTAAATCAAACCAAAACGGCGCACCCATAGAAATCGCCACACCACTTACAAACCAGCCGCAAATCATAGTTAACAATTTCCAGATATAAAAATGATACTTTTTATTGGGATGCCAATCAATTTGCTGCTCTAAGTTAACAGCATTCCACCCAATGGGTAAGGAAACTTCTGCTAAAAGTCGGTCTGTTTCTTGCTTAATAACTTCTAATTTCCGCGATTTATCCACATTATTACTATCAAGTATCTCCCCAGCATTATTAACAATGGCAATCCTGATAGCAGAATCTTTTGATAGTCTACTGACAATATGAAATGCGTCAGCATTGGCAATTATAGCAATGGTAAACCCAATTAAAAGTGCTACTCCTTTAGCATTTCGTTTGTAAACACCAGCAGATCTCTCCATTGATTGATCAAAGGTTTGCTCTATTTCTTGTTGTAATATATAAATTCCTTCTTCTGTACTTTTAGCTTTTGCTTGGGCACGCTTTGCCAATGTAGCCATATTACTTACTACGGATGGCGGTAATTTTTTTGCGAATACTTGCAGCTTGTCACTGAAATATTGAAATGTTTTGTATGCTTCACTATTTTTGTCTTGAAATTCGTTGAGTAATCCTTGATGAATATCACTACCTATATTGATTAACTGCACAACTTCATGAATATTAGGTTTTAAACCCTGGAGGTCAATAGTTCGTTCAATGTTATTAAATACATCTTCTTTCATGAACCTGAGTTTTCGTAAAGCCTTACCAGCAAAAAAATCATCTGGCATATCTTCTTGAAAAATCTCGATGTATCTATCTAAAGTTTGTGCCATACGATTCATGCTAGTAGTTAAGTCAGCTTTATCTTTTTGGAAATCATCAAGAATTTTGGCAAAGTTTTGCTCAATTATTTCCGTAAAATCCTGGTAGATAGTAACTGAAAATTTAGTTATGTGATCATCTATATTATTTACCTGGTTATGAAAGTTTAACAAAATAGTTTGTATTTGATGTAACTGCTGATCTTTAAAGTTGATCAACCTTGATTCAGTAAGTTTTTTAACAAGTACTGGTATACCTAATGTTTCCATGACAGTTATAGCAAAACTCTCAGCAGGAATATAAGATGGCCCACTGTGTTTGATAATTTGTGAGTCTGCATGATCATCTTGTTGTGTATATCCAAAAATACTGTGATTTCTTTTTTTTCCAAATAGTGAAAGTTTCACAGTTAGAGATGACAAAAACCAAACTAAATGGCGGGGTAAATTAGTTAGAAAACCTTTTGCTTCTTGGTTAACACTTTTAATCAGGGGATGGTTATACAAGTCATTGACAAAGCTGATCACCGTATCCTCGTCTGAATTTTCCGCATCACCAGCCACCAGAATTTCAATGGATTTTTTGAGGTGAACTGCACGCCATTGTAAAACTGTGGTAATCATTTCCTGAATCTCAGCAGCTAACAAGCTCAAGATTAAGTAGATAAAAATTAACCCTATGGTTATATCTAAAATAAAAGGTAAACTCATAGACAGGTTCCTCAACAGATAGCTAGGATATTTAGGCTGGTACTATTTGTATCATTTTTGCTAACAGATAATTATTAAATAAATTTAAAAAAGTTGGTTTTTAGGTGACTTTTCTGGAGAATTAGCTCCAATGTATCCAAAATTAAAAAATCGGTTTTCGGATCTGGCGAAAGTCATGGATTTTTGGGAAATACTTTTTCTCATTCATAAATGGCTTCGCCATAATCATGGATAAGTTCGATATTAAATGATACCTCGGACTGGGAACCAAGTGAAGGAGGGGCTTCCTTATCATCGCCTGGTTTTGCTTTCATGGATAAAAAGTCATCACTACTAACTTTTGCTCATTGGCGGTTGCTGTCCTACCTCAATTAATCTATTGTGTCAAATGTAAAGAAAGATTAAGATAAATAATGTGTAGAAAAATAGGACTATGTTAAGTTCGGTTAATTGGGTGTGGGTAAGTAACTGTGTGCAGTTTGCTGGCTGGGGAGTTTTGGCGCTCTTGCTGGCTGAGGTGTTGAGAGATGGTTATCATGTTTTGTGTCATGAGGTGAAATGGCTCTCTAAATGGCACAATAAGCACCATCAGGTCTATCGTCGGGATTTGTCTATAGTCTCTCTCCAGGCTTACCAAGATTCTCAGCTTTATCATGATATTGTGGAATCGAGTTTACTGGTGACGCTTTTAACTATCATTGCCTTGGTTTTTCACCAGATGGGGTTATGGTTGGGGGTGGCTTATGGCTGTAGTTTCTTGTATGGCGCTTGTGTACGATATTTTTTCGGTACTAGTGATACAGATTACAATCATTTGCCCGGACCTCTACAAATTATTCCATCTGTGTGGTGGGTAAATCGCACTTATCATTGGCGACATCATTTTGATAATGTCAATGCTTACTATAGTGGTGTTTTTCCTTTGGTGGATAAAATATTGGGTACGGCTTTATCTCTAAAAGGTAAAACTGTGGCTATAACTGGAGCTTCTGGTTCTCTCGGTCAAGCACTGACTGCTGAACTGCTTAAGCATAATGCCAAAGTGGTGGCACTAACAACTAACCCAGATAAATTACCAGCCCAGGATAATTTGAAAGTGGTTTCCTGGGAGTTAGGTAATGAAGCTGAATTAAAGAATGCTTTAGCAAAAGTCGATATTTTGATTATCAATCACGGTGTGAATGTCTACCATGACCGTACCCCCCAAGCTATTGCTGCTTCCTATGAGGTCAATACTTTCTCTGCATTGCGGTTGATAGATATATTTTCCGCCACTGTTACTAGCCCCCAAGCCAAGGCCACCAAAGAAATTTGGGTGAATACCTCTGAGGCTGAGGTTTCCCCGGCTTTAAGTCCTCTTTATGAATTGAGTAAACGGACATTGGGAAATATTGTCACTTTAAAACGGTTGGATGGCAATTGTGTAATTCGCAAGTTAATTCTCGGCCCTTTTAAAAGTCAACTTAACCCCTATGGAGTTATGTCAGCGGAGCAAGTAGCTGGTGGTATTTTATTCTGGGCAAAACGAGACTACCGCAACATTGTTATCACTATTAATCCTTTCACTTACCTGCTTTTTCCTGTGAAAGAAGCTAGTACATGGCTATATTACCGTATTTTTAGTCAAAAGTCTCGCCATGAATGAAAATTTATGTAAATATTTACTAAGGGAGGAAAATATGTTGACATCAAAAGCCGGCAATAATCAAAAATTAATTGTTTTAGTCCTAGCTGCTACCGCTATTACCAGCGCAATTGCAGTTTATGGTGTTTCTCACTTTGGTTTAGCTAGTGAAAATACTTCTTCAGAGGCGGTGAACACTGAGCCAGTTGCAACCAGAATTACGGCTTTAGGTAGACTAGAACCAGAAACAGAAGTAATTAGTTTGTCTGCACCTTTACCATTAGATGGCGATCGCATTGCCGAAATTTTAGTCAAGGAGGGCGATGAAGTCAAACCCGGCCGGGTGGTGGCAATTTTAAACTCACGAACTTCCCTAGAAACTGCTGTACTGCAAGCAGAAAAAGAAGTAAAAGTTGCTCAAGGGAAACTGGCTCAAGTAAAAGCGGGGGCTAAACCTGGAGAAATTCAAGCCCAACAAGCGACTATTGAACGCCTAGAAGCCGAGTCAGAGGCAGATAAAATAGCTCAACAACAAGCCATTGCTCGCATAGAAGCCCAGTGGTTAGGAGATAGAACCGCACAAGAGGCGACAATTAAAAAACTAGAAGCAGAACTGAATAACGCTCAGGTAGAATTTGAACGTTATCAGCAACTATCAAAACAAGGTGCTATTTCTAGCTCTTTATTTGATAGTAAGCGACTGAGTTTAGACACAGCTAAACAACAAGTAAAAGAAGCCCAAGCGGTTCTACAACGCATTAACTCTACTGCTAAGAAAGAACTAGCCCAAGCCCAAGTGGCGCTGGACCGCATCAAGTCCACCAGTAATAAACAAATCCGTGAAGCTAAAGCCATACTCAATAGTATTATGGAAGTCCGGACGGTGGATATAGAAGCGGTCAAGACTGAGGTAGAAAATGCTATGGCTACACTCAAACAAAAGCAAACTGACTTGGCCGAAACTTACATCAAAGCACCAATAGCGGGTCAAATTCTCAAAATTCACAACCGAGTGGGGGAAAAAATAGGCAGTAATGGTATTGCAGATTTAGCCCAAACCAAGCAAATGATGGCAGTGGCAGAAGTATATCAAAGCGATATCAGTAAAATTAAATTGAAACAGTCGGTGGTGATTACCAGTCAAGGATTTACTGGGGAATTAAAAGGAACAGTTGCTCAGATTGGTTTGCAGGTGAATAGACAAAATGTTTTCAGCAACCAACCAGGAGAAAACCTAGATCGACGGGTAATTGATGTTAAGATTCGTCTTGATCCTGAAGATAGTAAAAAAGTGGCAGGTTTGACTAACTTACAGGTGCAAACAGCAATTGAATTATAAAAATCTAGAATTTATCATCATGCTTTCTCAATTGTTACATAAAACTCCCCTAGCATGGCGGCAGTTAATGAAAGAAAAAACTCGCCTATTAATTGCAGTGGCGGGAATTACTTTTGCTGATATGCTGATGTTTATTCAGCTTGGTTTTCAAGGGGGGTTGTATGATGCTGCTATTCAAGCTCACCGCAATTTACAGGCAGATTTGGTGTTGATTAATCCCCAGTTTCAAGCTTTGTTTTCAGCCAAGAGCTTTCCTAGAGAGCGACTATATCAAACATTAGGTTATGAGGGGGTGCAATCAGTAAATTCTGTTTACATTGGTATGGGACAATGGCGCAACCCGGAAACACGTATTGATCGCTCTATCTTGGTTTGGGGTATTGACCCAGTACAACCGGCTTTTAAATTGCCGGAAGTAATAGAAAATCAGCGTCACCTCAAACAATTGTATGATGTGCTATATGACAAAGCTGGTCGCCCGGAATACGGGGCGGTAAGTGAGACTCTGGAAAAAACAGGCAACTTGGAAACAGAATTGAATAATCAAGTGGTGAGGGTTAAAGGTGTATTTAGTAACGGCGCTTCTTTTGCGGCTGATGGTAATGTGATTACTAGTGATTCTACTTTTTTACAACTGTTTCCAGAACGTCGCAGCCCTCACATAGACGTAGGATTAATTACACTCAAACCCGGTGCAGACCTGGAAAAAGTGCGATCGCAACTAGCCGCAGGTTTACCCAATGATGTTAAGGTGTTGACGGTGGAAGGTTTTGCCCAAGTAGAAAAAGAATACTGGGCTAACAGCACTGCTATTGGTTTTATTTTCGGTTTAGGAACAGCAGTGGGGTTTATAGTCGGTATTGTGATTGTTTACCAAATTCTTTACTCTGATGTTTCCGAACACCTAGCAGAATACGCGACACTGAAAGCAATGGGTTATGGCGACGGCTATTTGTTGCTAGTGTTGCTGCAAGAATCTTTATTTTTGGCTGTTTTGGGTTATTTACCCAGTTTTTTCCTTTCTGTTGGACTATATCAAATCACCTTAGCCGCCACAATGCTACCCATAGCCATGCAGGTAGAACGGGCAATTAATGTATTTATTCTAACTGTGATTATGTGTAGTATTTCGGGTGCGATCGCCATGGGCAAATTACGCGCAGCCGACCCGGCGGATATTTTCTAAGTTCATCTCAACACAAATGCAAAAAAATCCCATGTTGAGTAATTACTCCGTCAATATCTCTAGTGAAGAAATGGTTATCGCTATCCATAAGCTGAATCACTATTTTGGTGAAGGGAATCTGCGTAAACAAGTTTTATTTGATATAAATTTAGAAATTAAAGCTGGTGAAATTGTGATTATGACTGGCCCCTCCGGATCAGGAAAAACTACTCTGTTAACTCTCATGGGTGGACTACGTTCCGCCCAAGAAGGTAGTCTAAAAATCTTAGGACAGGAAATTTGTGGAGCCAGCAAAAAACAGTTAACTAAGCTTCGCCGTCAAATTGGCTATATTTTCCAAGCACATAACTTAATGACCTTTTTAACGGCTAAAGATAATGTGAGGATGTCCCTAGAGTTACATGACGAGTTTTTTCAGCAGGATATCAACGCCAAGGCCACCGCCATGTTGGAAGCTGTGGGTTTAGGAGACCGTGTTAATTACTATCCAGAAAAACTATCAGGAGGGCAAAAACAAAGAGTGGCCATCGCTCGCGCTTTAGTCAGCCACCCTAAAATTGTTTTAGCAGATGAACCCACTGCTGCACTTGACAAAAAATCTGGGCGTGATGTGGTGGAATTAATGCAGAAGTTAGCCAAGGAACAAGGCTGTACCATCTTGCTGGTGACTCACGACAACCGTATTCTTGATATTGCTGACCGCATTGTTTACATGGAAGATGGGCAGTTGAAAAGTAATAGCGTAGATTAGGATTCACCCAAGCGTAAAGTCCGTCAGTCTTGGTATCCTAAAATTATCAAACATTTCTTTGGCATTGACTTATTAAGGATATACACTATGACAATTTGGGTAAATGAGCAAATTGATCCTTCTGGCATGATTTATGCTTGTATCGCCTGTTGTGACGAATCGCAAGCTAAAGATTGTCATGAGTCTTTTCAAAATAACTTGACCAATAGTCAAAAGTCTGCGGGTTGGGTAGCAAAATTAAGGATAGTTAACTCTTGGGATGAAGTGCCAGTTAATGCCCTTAAGCTGGATTAATTTATAGCGTTTCCTCCCAGACACAAATTATTAAACATGGACTCAATCCAAATATACCTCTTCGGTGTACCCCTGTAGAGACGTTCCATGCAACATCTCTAAATCGTTGATAGTTTTTAATAACTTTGTACTAAAGAAATGTAATTCTAAAAAAACTTGCCGATAAACTGATCTATGATCAAAAGTTTATAATTTTTAGGAAGTTTTAAGAGTTATCATCTTAGCAAGAATTAAATGTAAAACTTGCAAACACCGAATGAACACAGTGAACTATCCCCAAGTTTACACTTCGGAGCAGAGTTGTCCTATTAATTTGGTTGGCAAAACAGGACAAGCGGTTCAGATTTCCATTCATTCACCCAGTCAGTATATCTGTGCCAACCGCGAACGGATATTACCAGATTGGCAACATCAACCTGATTTATGGGTTGTGATTGTTTTACAGCAGTCACGTTATCAACTAATTACAAGCACCACAGAAATAGAAATCGAAAAAGAACGCCTGCGGGAAAAGTTTATGCGCTTTGGTTGTGACATAGCTTTTAACCTACGCGATCGCGGTTATTTAACAGACCTGATTGATCCTCGCACTGGCTATCCTTTGCTTTCTCACCCTGGTGCAATTCCCCACAATGACACAGCAGTGGTCAAAGCCTTGCTCAAATATCAGGTCATTAAAAATGAATGTTGCGTGCTAATTCATCCCCTCTGGGGCACAGCAGTTTATCCCAGTGTTTTAGTATCAGTAGTCCCACCAATTATTATGGAAACTGTGATTAAAGATATAGCACCACTACATGGATGGAATCAAGAGTAATCATTCAGCTTGCTAAATGGTTCAGGTGTTTCTATGTCGCTGGCTTTGTGGAGTATTGATAGGGATGAGAATCTGGTTTAAACTACGCAATTGCTCAGAAGTACCCATACAAATCAACGTATCACCTGGTAATAACACGGTGTCACCAGTGGGACCGCCGATCAGGTGGCCATCGGCGCGGCGAATGGCGATGACTAAAGCCCCAGATTGCGATCGCAACCTAGCTTGTTTTAAACTGTTACCAACCAGAGGACAGGCCATGGGGTCTAGTAAAAACTCTTCCATATAAAATTGGCGGTCCCTACCGGAAATAAAACCATCCACAAAATCCAGGACTTGGGGTCTTAGGGCCGCGGCCGCCATGCGCTTACCACCGGTAATATATGGTGAAACCACAATATCAGCACCACCCCGTTTTAATTTTTTCACAGATTCCTCTGTACTTGCCCTAGCGATGGCGCGAATTTCTGGATTCAGTGTTTTTGCTGTTAATACTGTATATAAATTTTCAGCATCAGAAGGCAATGCGGCAACAATACAAATGGCGCGCTTGACCCCGACTTGTAATAGTGTGTCATCTAAGGTAACATCACCTTGGTATGCTATGTAGTTCTGTGCTTGTGCTTGTTCCACAGATTCTAAGTCAGAATCAACCACCACAAAGGGTACGCATTCCGCCTCAAATTCCTTGGCAATTTGACGACCAGTGCGACTAAATCCACAGATGATATAATGTTTTGTTAGTGATTCCATTAACCTTTTCTGTTGCCTTAGTCTAATTCCTTCTTGAAAGTAGCCTTGAATCAAAGCCTCTGTAAATCTGTTGACAATGTAACCAATATTGATTACACCTAACATAATTAAAGCAATTGTAAACAATCGCCCCCGGCTACTCAAAGGATTAGTCTCCCCATAGCCTACAGTAGTTAAAGTAATAACTGTCATGTAGGCAGCTTCTTCCCATGACCAACCTTCCATGAACTTGTACCACAAAGTTCCAGTCAGGAAAACCCCCACCAGGGAAATAATCCCTATGGTTAGTTCTTGTTGCAGTCGTCGGTATTTTTTCTCAAGTGGGGAATACAAATTTTTTTCACCATTACCATGTTAAGATGGGGATATTTAAGGTTTGTTTACAAAAAAGTATCAGACTTTATCAATAAAATGTTATTTTTAATAACCCATAGCAAACTAGTAAGCAAGTATTAAAGTTAAACACTTATCAAACACTATCAGGAGGCGCGGTCGTGACCATAGAAACTCTCATTGAGCAAACTACCATTACCCCAACATCAGATTCTATGTCATCCAGCCCTTTTGAGGCTGAAAGCTTCAATCAAGCCGTTATGTCAACTTACGCCCGGTTTCCCTTAGCCCTAGACCGGGGCGCGGGCTGTCGGGTTTGGGATACCCAAGGACGGGAATATCTCGACTTTGTAGCCGGAATAGCCACCTGCACCCTAGGACACGCCCACCCAGCAATGGTAGAAGCAGTGACACGGCAAATCCAAAAGCTGCATCATGTTTCTAATTTGTACTATATTCCCGAACAAGGGGAATTAGCCCAATGGATAGTTGCTCATTCTTGTGCTGATCGTGTATTTTTCTGTAACTCTGGGGCTGAAGCTAACGAAGCAGCCATTAAATTAGCCCGGAAATATGCCCACACAGTTTTAGACATTGAAAAACCCATTATCTTAACCGCTAAAGCTAGTTTCCACGGTCGGACTTTGGCAACAATCACCGCTACAGGACAACCCAAGTATCAAAAATACTTTGACCCTTTAATACCTGGTTTTGAATACGTACCTTATAACGATATTAACGCCATAGAAGCAGCAATTAGTGAATTAGATGAGGGTGATTATCGGGTAGCAGCAATTCTGATTGAACCTTTACAAGGAGAAGGGGGTGTTCGTCCCGGTGATGTGGCTTACTTCCAAAAGCTGCGGCAAATTTGCAATGAAACAGGGGTTTTGTTGATCTTCGATGAAGTGCAAGTTGGTATGGGACGCAGTGGCAAATTATGGGGGTATGAACATCTGGGAGTAGAACCAGATATATTTACTAGTGCCAAAGGTTTAGGTGGTGGTATCCCCATTGGAGCAATGATGAGTAAAAAATTCTGTGATGTTTTCCAACCAGGAGAACACGCCAGCACTTTTGGCGGAAATCCTTTTGTCTGTGCTGTGGCTTTGGCAGTTTGTCAAACTTTGTCCAAGGAAAACATTTTACAGAATGTCGAAGACCGGGGTATACAGTTGCGAAATGGATTAAATGCCATCGCCGCTAAATATCCTGATCATATTTCTGAAGTCCGGGGTTGGGGTTTGATCAATGGTATGGAGTTACAAGCAAATATTCAGCTAACGGCTGCTGATATTGTTAAAGCTGCCATAGACAGGGGTTTATTACTCGTACCAGCAGGACCCAAAGTGGTAAGGTTTGTACCACCGTTGATTGTTAGCGAAGAGGAAACTAATTTGGCATTGTCGGCAGTTGAACAAGCGATCGCTTCTCTTGTAGCCTAGTTGATCACGGGCGAGGATGGGGATTTTATGCCTGTCTCTCGCTTTTTTGATAAATATCTATCGCCTTAGCTATCATGAGCCTAATTACTGCTAAACGCTTCACCATAGATGAATATTGCCGTTTGGGAGAACTCGGCTTTTTTGCAGATGATGACCGAGTTGAGTTATTGACATACTCACCGACCTTGAAGGTCGGTGATTCTTGACAGTTCACAGTAACTCGCTGTCGAAACAGTCTTACAGTCACTCCCTGTCCATTTTAGGTCGTGCCGATGCCCCGTGCCGACCATTTCTATATTCTTAGCAGCATTCTCATCTCTGTCTGCAAGAGTACTGCAATTTAAACACAACACTGAGCGAACAGACAAGTCAATCTTTCCCCAACGATACCCACAGCCAGAGCAAATCAGCCTAGTATGTTCCCAATAGATTATACACTGTTTAAGCAAAAATGACAAGTGGGTTAAGACATGAAAGACATAGTATCTCAGTCCTGAAAATACACTTGGTTTCTGTTAC
>NZ_JANQDH010000115.1 GCF_029891735.1 Chrysosporum bergii ANA360D | reverse complement strand
ATCGCTTCTCGGTACACTCAGAGTTAATCAAGTTAACTGGTGGCTGATTTGGCAATGGCGCTTAGTTGCAAACCTGGGGGATAGCTACCTTCTTGTTTAATACGCTTAATTTCTTCGTTGGTGATGGGTAATTTTAACTTTAATGGTGTAAGATAGAACGCACACCAGCACAATTTTATCAAGCGATCGCTATGATTTAACTGAAATTCGATATAAAATCTAAAGCCTGAAGTCAAAAATTACAATGACACAGCTAACTCCTAATTCTAGTTTTAGTTTGACCCTGCGTTTACAAATTCCCAACCGTGTGGGAATGTTAGCATCAATTACCCAGGCGATCGCTGCTAGCGGCGGTAATCTAGGACACATTGATTTAATCGAGCAAACCCGGCATGAGTCTACCCGCGACATTACCGTAGATGCGGCTAGTACCGAACACGCTGAGACTATTGTCCAAGCAGTCAAAGCATTACCAGAAATTCAGGTACTCAGTGTTTACGATCGCACTTTTAATTTGCATCGTGGCGGCAAAATTAGCATTAATAGCCGTATTGCGTTAAATAGCGTTTCGGACTTAGCCATGGCTTATACTCCAGGGGTGGGGAGGATTTGTACAGCCATCGCTCAGGACCCAGAAGAAGTTTACAACCTCACCATCAAACACAATACTGTAGCTATTGTCACAGATGGGAGCGCGGTGTTAGGTTTAGGAAATCTCGGACCTAGTGCAGCTTTACCAGTGATGGAAGGTAAAGCGATGCTATTTAAAGAATTTGCTGGGCTTGATGCTTTTCCGATCTGCCTTGACACCCAAGATACAGATGAGATTGTGCGAACAGTTAAGAATCTGGCTCCGGTTTTTGGTGGTGTAAACTTAGAGGATATTGCTGCTCCCCGTTGCTTTGCCATTGAAAAGAGATTACGAGAAGAACTAGACATCCCTGTTTTTCATGATGACCAACACGGTACAGCTATTGTCACCTTGGCGGCTTTATTTAACGCATTAAAACTGGTAAATAAGTCAATAGCGGAAATTCGCATTGTCATTAACGGTGCTGGGGCTGCTGGGGTAGCCATCGCCAGGTTACTTCGCAAAGCAGGAGCAGAAAAAATTTGGATCTGTGACTCCAAAGGAATTATCTCCACTAGTCGGACTGATTTGACCCCAGAGAAGCAGGAATTTGCTGTTAAAGCCCAGGGGACTTTGGGGGGTGCAATGCAGGGCGCAGATGTATTTATCGGTGTCAGCGCACCGGGAGTTTTAACACCAGAAATGGTGCAAGGAATGGCCAAAGACCCCATTGTTTTTGCCATGGCTAATCCCATTCCCGAAATTCAGCCAGAATTAGTTAGTAAAGTGGTAGCGGTAATGGCTACAGGTCGTAGTGACTACCCCAATCAAATTAATAACGTTTTGGCTTTTCCGGGGGTTTTTCGTGGTGCTTTAGATTGTCGCGCCCAGTCTATTACTACTAATATGTATTTAGAAGCAGCCAGTGCGATCGCTTCCTTAGTTAAACCTTCGGACTTACACCGGGAATATATTATACCGTCAGTCTTTGATAAACGGGTTGCATCTGCTGTTGCAGCTGCTGTACAACAAGCAGCCCGTCAGGAAGGAATTGCGAATAGCTAATTGCCGAATAGTGGGAAGATGAGGGTGATGGTAATTTTAACCACTTCCTACTTTCGACTTCTACTGGACAGGAATAAAACCCCCTCGTTCCACTGCTTCTTGTCCTGTAGAAGATAAAGCCAACTCAACAAATTGTTTGACTACAGGGCTAGTTTTACTGGGCAATTCTAAATAAACAACTCGTAAGTGAGGTTAATACCTGTAATTTTATATCCTGCCCAGTAGTAAGGATGACTATAAAGTTTTTTATCAGGAACCATCTTACTAGTTCTATATAAATATGTTGCCAAATAAGCCTTAACTTTTAATTGATCAGGATCTAAATTATTGAGTAAATCCTCATACCATTTAGTCAGGTCAAGGGCGGTGAGTTCTTTTAACCATAAGGTTGCTGCTGCTAAGGCGGTAACTGGTGATTGATTGAGTTGTAGTCTTCTATAAAAATCAATCATCACTAAAGCGCTGCTAGATGATTCCACAGTCCATAAACTGCTCACGATATACGGCACTCCTCTGGCAATAAAAGCAGTGGTTAAATCTACATATTCAGTGATAATATCTTCGTATTTATTTGTCTCATTATCACCAGAGGCCAGAGTAACTAACTTATAATGATTGAGATTTCTTTCACAGATTTTTGCCAAGGTGATTTGTACTTCATTCCCTAAACTTAATGCTGATTTTTTCGGTTCATGAACGTTGTTAACCATGCTACCGGCAAAATGAAAAATATGATAATGCTGATCAAATAAAGCATTTTCTACTTCATTTTTGCTCACATTATCGTTTTGAATACATCGAGAATTATTAAACATCTGGCTAATAATATCAGATGCAAACTTGGTAAACTTTAGTAGGGAATAATTGGCGCTGTTGGCTGACTCCAAACTCAGCAAGGTTTGCTGATCTGCCCATGTCCATGTACTTTCAGCTTTGACAGATAAACCTTTTTGCACCGTGGGTAAATAGCTAATGATAAAATTACCAGGTAATTCTGGCTGAGAAAGTGAAGCAATATTAAACAAAGTATGAAGGGGCAATAGATGTAACTGGCGGTGGGGAATTAAAATCAGTTGGGTGATGTCTTCTAGTTCTTGTGTAATGGTGGGAATTTGAAGAATATCGGTGAGTTTGAACAGCCTTGCTTGCATATCCACCCGCCAGGTATGATTGCTTTTGCTGTGTTGGTCTTGGGCTTGACGGAGATATGCTTGGTATGATTGATGCCAATCTTCCAGCCAATTTTCAAATTCAATTAACCGTCTCACAGCTTCTGGTAAAGGTAATTCATCAACAAACTGGGGGTTTTGTTGTAAATCTATTTGGTTGACATTTTGTATGGGTGTAAAGACTAAAATAGGTGAGGGGGCTTGGTGTTTGATGATAAAGGTATGTAGAGCTACTGGGCTGATATGCCAATAAATAATTGCTGTATGGGGATTGAGGAGTTGTTGAACTGAATTGTAATAGTGTGTGTAAATTTTTTCATGCCAATCATATAGTAGCCAAGTTAAACAAGAATTTTTACCTTGTTCTGCCATTTCCCAGGCTTCTACTATGTCGCCGTATTCCACAGCTAAATCTACCTCTAATTGACCAATTCCTGCAAATTTTAGGGCTAGTTGTTTTTTACTGTCATCACCACGAGTTGATTCTGTGAGGATTTGTGCTAATAAATCGGCTGCTTGTTGCTGTAGTTCTTGGGCTTGTGTTATTTCACCAGTGCCTAAAAGTGTTTTAATTAGAGATTGCAAAACCTCTAAATGCAACTCGGCAAAATCTGCTGTTGTCAGAGTTAACAGGGCTTGGTGATATTCAGCTATGGCTTGATACCAATAAATACGAGATGTGGGAAATTTCTTACCTAGCTCATAGTAAGTGTTACCCTTGGCTATGTGCAGTTTACCCCAACCTTCCGGGTGGGTATCTGGGCGAATATGTTTCACCCCTTCCTCTAAACTGGCTAGTTTACCTTCATAGCCTCCCTGTTGCAGGGCTGGGTTTTGTGTGGCAATGTTGGCGGAGAGACTGAAGTTTGTTGGGGTAACTAAATTACTCGCGGCTATCCCCCGACCAATCCAAGCTTCCCAATAGTCAGGTTTAATTTCTAAGGCTTTATCATAGGCTGCGATCGCTTCTGCATATCTTGTCAGATAAAATAATGCCACTGCCTGATTGTACCAAGCCAAGTGAAAATCTGGTTTGATAGCTACAGCCTGGTTATAGGAAGCGATGGCCTCTTCCCTTTGTCCTAAGTTGTCTAAAGCTATGCCGCGATTATAGCAAGCCAAATATAAATCCGGTTGGGCGGCTAGTGCTTGATCCCAGGAAGCGATGGCTTCAGACCAATTTCCCAAATTAAATAATACTACACCCCGGTCAATCCAAACTTCATAGAAATCAGGTTGAATAGCAATAGCTTGGTCATAAGAAGCGATGGCCTCTGTATATTGCTGAATTACAGCCAAAGCTATACCCCGGTAATACCAGTTTGTTGGGTCTTGTGGTTCCAGATGCAGGGCTTGATCATAACTAGAAATTGCTTGTTCAACTTCTCCTAATTTAATCAAAGCCAAACCCCTGCTAGACCAAGCCTCTGGATTTTGGGGCTGAATTGCTATAGCTTGGTCAAAAGAAGCCACAGCTTCTGCAAATCGTCCTAATTCTCCTAAAGTCCCACCCCGGTAATACCAAGACTTGTAATGGTGGGGTTTGAGTGCTATGGCTTCATCATAAGAAGCGATGGCTTCAGGAAAACATTGGAGATGAAATAAAGTTAAAGCATGATTAAACCAATATTCAAAGGCATCGGGATTCATTTCTATAGCCTGAGTATAACAAGCGATCGCCCCTTCCAAATCCCCTATTTTTGCTTGCTGAAGACCCTGATAAAACCAATCTTGGGCTTGAACATTAGCTTGATCAGCAATAATAGCTGGGATTGCTCTCCATGGTGACAGATTACCTGGTAACTGTTGGACTAAATTGGCACTTTGATCTACTCTAACCAACAATTCATCTTCCGACTCTGATGAGACTTGACTAAAATTGTCCATGACATCTTCATCAGTGGGGGTAGCGACGGGTGCTGTTGTTGGTTCCTCTGCTTCACCTGAATATTCCCAAGTTAATTTTCCTCCATCCTCCGTCAACATTTCCCCAGCTGGCTCAACCGGCGGTGTTGCTGGGGTAGTTGTTAATTCTAGGTCGTCAGACTCCCATAACAATTCCCCCAAGTTGCGTATTAACTCCACTCCTGGAGAGTCTAATGGGGGAAGGGTAGAAGTTATGGTTTCACTTTCTTGGGATTCTTGCTCATCGTCGCGCAACTCCCCGGTTAATAAGCGGATACCAATATCATAAGAAAGTTCACCAACCTTACCAATACCCAGTTCCCCCAATTGCACCATCTGTGTTGCTAACTGATGATTAGGTCTTGGTGATAAAAGCAATTTTTCGGCAAATATCAGCAGCCAATCGATCCACCGTTCAACACTGATGCGATCTTCCATGCGCTGTAGATATTCTATTGCCCATTGTTGTCCTCGTCCCTGCTGTACGCCTGCCAACAACTGGGTATATAAAAATTCCAGATCCGCATTAGTGAGTTCTGGTGGTGGTTGTGTCACCTCCAGTTCTGGTGCAGCCCTGAAGGAATTATTTTGCTGATCATCAACAGAGTGGTTAGAAAACTTTTTCAACCACTGCAATAGCTGGGTGAGCATCTGCCATACTCTTGGATTTATTTTTCTCCTAGATTATTGTACAGATGGTTGTGTTCAAAAAATCTTTAATTACTTAACAGCCGCTGTAATTAAACAGGCTGTTCACCTTTAATCTGTTTTTGATTGACTGGGGGCATAATATTGATTTATGAGTACCTGGACAATTATTTGTGGATCATCTGTCTCAATGCCCAATTGCTGGGCAAGTTGTTGGCGTAAATTCTCATCCTGCTGCAACATAATCAACAGCTGATCTAGGGTGACAGTTTGGCTTGTACCCTCACTGGGCAAATTTTCTGACTGACCCACTTCTTCTACCGAGTGATTATTAGGGGGTGCTGAAGTAGTATGACTGGCATCTGGCCCGTCATATTCCCATATTGGTTGTATTGTTTGGGGAGAAAGGCGTGTTAATAACTGCATACCAATTTCATAGGACACATCCCCCACTTCACCAACTCCTAATTCCCCCAGTTGCACTAACCGCGCGGCTAACTCATTGTTAGGTGTGGGTGATGCTAACAGTCTTTGCCCAAAGCGCCGTAACCATTCTACCCAGCGTTCAGTAGAGACACGATGCTCAATATTATCTAGCCACTTTTGCGCCCAACTTTGACCTCTGGCTTGATGCACCCCTTCTATAAGTTGATTGAAAAGAAATTCTAAATCAGTATCAGTCAGGGGTGGTGCTGGTTGTCCTGGTACATCATCCCCCCTGTGGGTAGGAGTTCTTTGCCCTCTAAACCACTGGCGAAAAAGATTTTTGAACCATTGAATTATTTGCCTGAGCATTTGCTGCACCATTGAGTATTATTGATTAAAATCCGGAGACTATGGACCCATACCATTTACCATTGGGGTAAACAATATCGCAGGTTTTAGGATTTCCCCATAACCGAGGTTTACCACGCATTGGAATTTGAGTTATTTTGGCTAATTTTAAATAGCCGTTATGGCGAACTCGGCCCAAGTGAGGTACATCCTTAGCGGGCAAGACTTGTACTGAGCGCTTAGTACTGAGCTTAGTCGAAGTATAGTCGAGGTAGGCCTGCGCTACAAGACGATCATTTATAATAGTTCCATCCTAAATTCGACTCAGTGCTACTAAAAAAAATTAAAAGGAAATTAGCTAGTTAATCATGTGCTAACGGCACTAAAGTCTTTTATCCATGTCTTACCAACCCCTCCATCACAAATATCGCCCTAAGAGTTTTATTGAACTGGTGGGACAGGAAGCGATCGCCACTACTCTCACCAATGCCATCCGCACAGCTAAAATTGCCCCTGCTTATTTGTTCACAGGCCCTAGAGGTACGGGAAAAACCTCTAGCGCTCGCATTCTCGCTAAGTCCCTCAACTGTCTCAAGAGTAACCAACCCACCGCTGAACCCTGTGGGGTGTGTGATGTTTGTCAAGGTATTACCAAAGGTTACTCTCTCGATGTTATAGAAATTGATGCCGCCAGTAATACTGGTGTTGATAATATCCGCGAATTAATTGAAAAGGCACAGTTTGCCCCAGTCCAGTGTCGCTACAAGGTTTATGTCATTGATGAATGCCATATGCTCAGTACCGCAGCATTTAACGCGCTCCTGAAAACCTTAGAAGAACCACCATTACACGTAGTATTTGTATTAGCTACAACTGACCCGCAACGAGTATTACCAACGATTATTTCACGCTGCCAAAGATTTGATTTTAGAAGGATTCAGTTAGAGACGATGATTAAGCATTTAAGTACCATCGCCTCTCAAGAAAAAATTAATATTTCTGCTGATGCTTTAACCTTAATAGCCCAAATTGCTCAGGGAGGGTTGCGAGATGCAGAAAGTTTACTGGACCAATTAGCTTTGTCTGTGGGTCAAGTAACACCTGAGAAAGTTTGGGATTTAGTCGGATCGGTGAGTGAACAGGACTTACTAGCCTTGTTAAATGCCATGGCTGAAAATGACCCAGAAGCAGTTTTAGATTGTAGCCGTAAAATTCTTGATAGTGGTAGGGAACCACTGACTATCTTACAAAATCTCGCTGCCTTTTACCGTGATTTACTCATAGCCAAAACAGCACCCCATCGCCAAGATTTAGTGACCTGCACTCAGCAAACCTGGACAGCATTAGTCCAATTTGCCCAACAACTGGACATGACAACAATTTTGCGGGGACAGCAACATCTACGCACATCTGAGGTGCAACTTAAAAACACTACCCAGCCCCGTTTATGGTTAGAAGTAACATTGTTGGGTTTATTACCAAGTGCCAATATTCAACCTCCAACAGCCAGTACACCCCAGGTAGTCACCACCAGAAATTTAAGTAATAATTCTTACTCAATAGCCGATCCACCATCTCCACCGACAAATCAAAATACCACTGTTAAACCACCAACCCCTACCACACCCCCACCAGTCACTCAGCCACCAGCAACCGATGAACCAGCACCTCCCCAGGAGATTATGATCACATCAGAGTATAACTTAACTCAAATGTGGCAAAAAGTACTGGTTAATATTCAGATGCCTTCTCGACAAGCTTTACTTGGTCAAATGTGCCAAATTATCGAGTTTGATGGCAGCATGGCTCGTATTGCCGTCAAGGGAACTTGGTTAGACACCCTCAAATCTGATCTACCCATGATTAAGGCTGCTTTTCAACAAACTTTCCAGCGGGAAATCCAGGTTTATCTAGAAAAGGGAACTTCTTCTAGTTCCAACTCCAGAAAAAAAAATCCCCAGCCCCAAGACTCTACTAGTCTGAAGCAACCACCAGCAACTAAGTACAATCAGCCAACTGTATCTGTAGCACCAGTGGCTCCTCCACCAACACCAGCACCAACAGCAACAACAAGCCAATCAACAACAAGTGCAGCTAAGGTGAAAAGTTTGCCCCCGCAGATCCAGCCAGCACCCCAGACCAATTGGGAAACTGACGAAGTGGCGATCGCTGCCCACCGTTTAGCGGAATTCTTCCAGGGGGAGGTTATCCGCCTCACAGATGATGATGGTAGTTCACTTGAATCCATAAATACATCTGAGTGGGCGGAGGAATCAGAACTTGATGATGCGTAATTTTATTAATAAACTAATCACTACTTCCTAAATGAACTGTTTTCACCCATTTTAGTCGCTTTGGTCTGACGGACATCCGAGCAGTGGTACTACTCATCACTACTAACCAATGCAACATATACACAACTCCACGCAGTGTTTGCAGCAACAACAAAAATGGGCTGGTAATATTGAGTTTTTTATCTCCACGGATACGAATAAGTCCAGCAAACATCCCCACAACAGACATACTCACTGATAAACTAGTTACCGGGGCTAACATTGGTAAACGATGCCGAGCCACCGCCATTAATAAATCTGGAATTGCTGCTGTAGGTAGGATATACATAGTCAGCATAAACATGAGCATATCCCAAGTTTTTCGCATCCCCATGCGGTTTTTGACAATCAGATCCCAGTAATCCAAATAGCGTTGATAGCCGCCTTCTGCCCAACGATTACGCTGATGCCAAAGGGCGAGAGCAGTGGTAACGCCTTCTTCTTCCACAGCCGGGTAAAATGTACACTCAATGTCCCATTTATCCAGATGTAGACGGAAAGTCATATCTAAATCATCAGTGATGGTTAGTTCATTCCATCCGCCACAACTTTCTAAAGCTGTACGCCGGACAAATTGACCATTTCCACGCAGTTCGCCAATACCACCAATGGCAACACGTTGTTGCTGAAACCAGGTATCTAAAGCCATTTCCGCCATTTGCCCCTGAGTCCAAAAATTTTCCTTAGCGTTGGCGATGGCTTTTCGCACCTGCACCGCTCCCACTTTTTCTCGCTGGAACAAAGGTGCTACTTGTAGCAGTAAGTCTGGAACTACCTGAGCATCAGCATCAAACACTGCTATGATTTCCCCATTGGTCAATGGCAAGACTTGATTTAATGCTCCGGATTTGCCCCCTGTGGCTTGCGGAGAACGCCTGAAAACATTGAGTTGTTTATATTCTTGGGCTAGTTCCGCTAACAACTCTGGGGTTTTGTCGGTGCTGTTATCGTCAACTATCCAGACTTCATACTGACCATCTGGATATTCCAGACTACAAAGATTCCTAACTAACTTACCAATAACTGCTTCTTCATTTTTTGCTGCTACTAAAACAGATATGGAGGGTAAATCTGCCTGCATTTTTTTGGCATAGCGGCGGGGTTTGGCAAATACCACCACTAAAGCGTGAAATCCTAGGAGAGTAGTTAGCCCTAGAACGAGTATTGAACCCCAAGAGGCTAAATGCAGAGCAATTGTACCGCTCCACACTACAGTCAAAACCAGAGCGGCTTTGCGTCTACGTCCTTGAAACCGGGATGGTAGAGACATGGGACAGACCTCTACCACTGACTCTTCCTCATCCGCCGATTGGTCAGATAATAGGGAGTTAAGTTGGTCAAGCTCGTGGTAATAATCGTTTTCAGGCCAGGAATTCGCCGGCATAGGTTACTTGATTCAAAAAGCAGTATTGTTATAAACCTGAAAAAGCGGGAATTCAAACACTCAAACACTCAAACACCCCATTTGCACAGACTTTGACAACCAATTACGGATCAGTAAGTGCAAAGTAGTGGCAATTTGCTTGTGAGTGGAAACTGCAACAGCATTATCCAACGCCTGACAGCGTAGATTTTTGCTTTTATTGCCCCGGCTTCTTCTTTAAAAGTGAATGTAGCTTTATTGTAACCGAATTTTAACATTTCTTAGCACTATGTTTTGATAGTTTCGATTATTTAAACATTTTTACATTTCTACATAATATTAGCCACCAATCACAGTAGGCAAAACTGTAAGAGCGTATACTGAAAAGAAACATCACATCATCAAACACCAATGACCACTGCTATAACTTGAGGAATGTTTAATTATGTCTATTGCTCAACTACAACCTGCTACTCAACAACAAACAAGCGTTTATTTACCTTATATTCAAGGTACGAAGCGTAACTTTTTACCTCTGGCCTTGAGTCTGTATCAAAAAGGCACTTTAGAAGGACAGCGCAAAATTGAAGGTAGTAGCAGTATTCCCTTTGTGGCTTCTTGGAATGTTGCTACCCTGCCTTCTGATTTAACACGTTGCCGAATACAGTTTGACAGCAATGCTGAACTCACCTATGAAGTGATGATGGCTAGTTTTGAATTTATCGGTTTTTTAACAGAAGTGTTGGAAAATTATAAGCGCTATCGCTTAACTGATTTTTCACAAGCTTTCTACCGGAAAGTCTTGCGTGTGGACGAATGGGCTAGTTAAAAAATTGTCAAGATTGTCGATTTGAGATGAGAAGATATTGATTAAGTTGATCAAAACTCCACCTTTTCAGCACTCTAGCCTGTTGCCAGAACCAACTAAAATTAGGAAACACCTAGCTGAGTTCTACTTCCTTTTGCAATTAGGAGTGCGTGTGTGCCAAAATCTGCCAAATATTTGCTGATTGGCTCAACTAAGACCTATAGTGGCAAATCTGCAACAGTCTTGGGTTTGACTCATCAGCTACAGCAAAAAGGACTAGATATTGCCTACGGTAAACCTCTAGGAACCTGTTTTAGTTCATCTGGCGGAACTGTAGTTGAAGAAGATGTGGAGTTTATTGCCCATACTCTTAGCTTGCCCACAAATCGTGTTGCAGCCACAATCCTGGCTTTAGATGAAGTTAATGTCCAGAAACGCTTGCGGGGCGAAGACCAAACTGATTATCGACAGCTCTTAAAACAACAATATTCCCAAATTTATCAGGGAGATTTAGTTGTATTAGAGGGTCCCGGTGATTTGACACAAGGGAATCTTTTTGATTTGTCTTTGTTACAGGTGGCTGAAGCTTTAGATGCAGCAGTACTATTGGTGGCTCGTTATCATTCCCTGCTCTCTGCTGAGGCAATATTGTCTGCTAAACAGCATCTAGGCTATCGTCTGGTGGGAGTTGTTATTAATGATATACCGAGCCAAGAACAACAAACAGTGGATAATCTGTTATGTCCATTCTTGGAACAACAAGACATTCCTGTGTTAGGAACTTTGCCAAAAAGTGACTTGCTACGCAGTGTCAGTGTGGGCGAATTAGTCAATCAGTTAAGTGCTGACGTTCTCTGTCGTGGCGATCGCTTGGATTTGATGGTGGAGAGTTTGGCTATTGGGGCAATGAATGTCAATTCAGCTGTGAGGTATTTCCACAAACGCCGCAATATGGCAGTAGTCACCGGAGGCGATCGCGTGGAAATTCAACAAGCTGCTTTAGAAACTTCCACCCAATGTCTGATCCTGACCGGACAATTGCCACCACCAGAGTTTATTCTCAACCGTGCTGAAGAATTAGAAATCCCAATTTTATCTGTTGACTTAGATACCCTGACTACAGTGGAAATTGTTGACCGCACTTTCGGACAAGTGCGTCTCCATGAACCCATAAAAGTCGAGTGTATTCGCCAGTTAATGGCTGAAAATTTTGATAGCGATCGATTGCTGTCTAAATTATGGAATTCTTCAGTTTAAGTTTACAGTCAACCATGAATTGACCCCAGCCTATTTTGTTGATGCTGGGGTTTCTACATCCCCAGCAGTAGGTTGAGATTTCTGACCCCTCTCACCCATGCTGATTACTCTTGCATTATTATAACACACTAAAAAGCTGTCCTATCAGCACGGGGCTTGTATCCCATTCTTTTGGTCAGGGATAAAATCCGGAAAATATAACAATATGTAACTTAAGTTCACTTCTCACCTACACTCTGTTTGGTAAAATATCCTGGTTGTTTAATTTGATTACGTTCATCTTTGACCCAGTCAACAGACCTCATTAACCTCGACACATTAGCACAGGAACTGGCTACTATTCAGCAAACAGGTTCTAAGCGAATCGCCTTGCTGGGTTCCCGTCATGTGCCAATTACCCATCAAAATTTGATTGAAATGATGACCTATGCCCTAGTTTTATCAGGCAATCGCGTGATTACCTCTGGGGCTACAGGGACAAATTCAGCGGCCATCAAAGGCGCAATGCGGGCTGATCCGAATTTATTGACAGTGATTTTACCCCAAAGCCTGGAACGTCAGCCCCATGAATCCCGTGAACAGCTAGAACAAGTGATGCACCTGGTGGAAAATCCCGGCAATGATCATTTGTCTTTAGCGGAAGCTAGTTATATTTGTAATAAGGAGATTGTCTCCCGTTGCCAGCAACTAGTCTGTTTTGCATTTCACGACAGTGGTACGCTGCTACAAACTTGTAGAGATGCAGAAGAACAAAGAAAAGTGGTCACCCTGTTCTACTTTGACTAACAAGTCAATAAGACCTCCCTTGGGTAATGATAGATATAGGAAACTGCGAATTGGTAATAGGTAGTTAGGTTAGCCCAATTACCTGTTACCTAATTAATCACATTCAAGTAACAACTAGTACTATTAATGGATTTAATCACCCTATCGCCACTGCCTATGTCTAGTATTTTTTTGTACTCCATTGCTGCTGCTGCCATTCTCATTTATCTGCCGTATTTACTGGTAGCTTATGCTCGCTTCCAGATTGGGTATGAAGCCCTTGTTGCTCCTCGCGCCCAGTTTGATAAATTGCCTCCCTATGCTCAAAGAGCAGCTTGGGCACATCAAAACTCTCTTGAAGCATTTATGTTGTTTGCTAGCGCAGCATTGATGGCATATGTAACTGGTGTAAATTCTTCCACAGCAACAATCGCAGTTCTGGCGTTTGTTGTGGCCCGGTTCCTATACTCAATTTTTTATATTTTGAATATACCCCTATTGCGATCACTGATGTTTGCCGTTGGTTCTGTTAGTTATGCTACTCTATTCATTCTCAGCATCATTCAAGCTAATAGTTAATCTGGGAATCACCGAAGTATCAACGGCGAGCAGAGCTACTGGCTAAAGTTAACAAATCTAAAATCTAAAATCTAAAATTGCCTATGGCTTCTACATATTCCTTTGACATTGTGAGCGACTTTGACCGACAAGAATTAGTAAACGCTGTTGATCAAGTTGCTCGAGATATCAAGAGTCGTTACGACCTCAAAGATACTCAAACTACTATTGAGTTAAACGAGCAAAGCATTAATATCAGCACTGACAGCGAATTTACCTTAGATTCTGTCCACAACATTTTGCGGGAAAAAGCAGCCAAGCGTAACCTCTCTCAGAAAATTTTTGAGTTTGGTAAAGTGGAATCAGCTAGCGGTAACCGTATACGTCAAGAAATCACACTCAAAAAAGGTATCAGTCAGGAAATAGCTAAACAAATTTCCAAACTGATTCGCGATGAGTTCAAAAAAGTACAACCCTCCATTCAAGGTGATGCTGTAAGGGTTTCAGCCAAAGCCAAGGATGACTTACAAAGCGTTATCCAGCGTCTGAACCAAGAGGACTTTCCTGTAGCTTTGCAATTTACTAATTATCGTTAGAGCAGGTGTGGGGTGGATCAATATCCACCCTTAATTTTTTTTAACTAAGACCGTCCATCAATGCTTTTTTGAAAGGCTCGACTATCAGAGATGCGGATAGTCAACTACGAGCGCCACCGCCAAGTTTTAGCATAATTACCTGAGATTAAAGAACTTTGTGAGTGTGGGAATGCTGTTTCACGTTGTCTTCTTTATTAACAACTCTAGTGGCATTAAGCACTCTTTTATGCTGGATAGAATACATAAAATCACTGTAGGTTGTACCTAGGGCAATGAGGGATCGTGCTGTTTGATGGCGCTTGTAAGTGCGAGCAGCAGCAAACACCCGGTCTGCAAATTCTTCCGCAATTTGAGCCGAGTTGGGAAAGCAGTCTGGTAAAACTGGTATATTGCCATGGAGAACAGAACCTAGGGTAGTTGCACAGGCTAGCTTATAGGAAGTGGGGATACCTTTTAACAAAGCTTCTAAAGCAGCAGAGGGAATTGGTTCTACAACTTCAACTTCATGTACTTCCCCGTCTTCCTTGATGAAGCAGGTACAGAGACCCATAACTACATAATCATCAGCAGCTAAATCAGGAGCATCTTCATAGAAAATTGCTGTTGTCATAAAAAATTTCTCAAAACTTAAACATTACTGGCTCGCAGCATTAGTCTGGGGACACATTTGCACTTACGCCTATTGATTCTCCGCCGGACTAAAGGAGCAGTATAGGGGCTTTTTGGCATTCTAGCAATTTGTTGCTCTCACTATTTGATTAATCTTCAAGATTAATATTTATTCTTTCTGGAATTCAACTTAGGGTTGAAGTATTAGTTATTAAATTTCAGCATTAATGGTTGAAGTGAGATGAAATCTACCAATTTTTAGTCTGGATACTTAGAAATTAAGTAATGATAGACACCTAAACAACTGACACAGGGGCGAAACTACCATGACAACAAAAACTGTAATTTGATTTCTTAGAGCAAGTAGCTCAGGCAATAAAATATGAATAAGTATTCATTTTTAGCTTCTGGTAACCAGCAAAAGAGGCGATACAATTTTGTTCCAAATAGCACGTTTTATGCTATTGCGCATGAGAATGACAGTATCGGTGGTTGTGGTTTAGGGGATGAGGACTTACGCTCTTGCGCTTTAAGTTCAGCCCGACAAGGAAATTATGCTCAGGCCATCGCATTACTAACGGAATTGATTCATCGCCGTCCGCAAAATTCCATTAATTACAACAATCGGGGATTAATTTATTTTCAGAGTGGCGAAATGCCAAAAGCTTTAGGTGATTACAACACAGCACTGAGATTGAATCCTAATTTGGCGAGTGCTTATAACAATCGAGCTAATTACCATGCAGCTTGTGAGGATTTCACCGCCGCCCTGGCTGACTACGACCAAGCCATTGATCTAAATCCTAGTTATGTCCGAGCGCGGATTAACCGAGGAATTACCTTACGGGACTTGAAAGAATACGAAGAGGCTATTGAGAATCTGGAAGTAGCAATGCTTTTCGGGCAGTTAGAAGGTCATATCTGGGCAGAACTGGGCAGAACCTACCATCTCTGGGGTGATTGGAATTGTGCGATCGCTGATTATCGTCGCGCGCTCTCCCAACTACCGGAAGTAGATCCCCACAGGGAAATATCTGGTTATCCATTGCGTTTACACATCGAAAATTGGTTAAACGAGCTCTTGTCTCCCAAAAATTTCCATAACTAATTTCCATAACTAAATTTTGGACAGCTAAACTGCAGACGTATGAAGGTTTTACGTCGGAGATGGGGGCAGTTAAAATACAAGATGGGCGCGTCAGACTCCATAAATGCTGTAAATAGACTTATATTTTATGTCTGACGCACCCCAGCATAAATTTTTGGTGGGGCGCTTGGGTGATTCCTAACATGGTAAATATTATTCCCGCAATCATCACTCTAATACTTTAACTTCTTGACCATCTTGATTGACGAAGACTACCGGAAGTTGATCAGGCTCAAATCTGTAGGCCTGCTGTTGTCTGATACTATGAGTTTGATGGGGATCAAAATTACGTTTAAATTCTCTCTGTAAACTCTCCACACGTTCTTCCATCAGCTTGACTTCTGTACTGACTTCTCGCAGTCTGTCTTGCTGTCTCCATTGATAAGGAATAAGTTGCAATAGGCCAGATAGTGCGGCTGCGGAAATGGTCAAATTAACGACTATCTTGGCGGTGGTTTCCAAGGCCATCACCTGGTAGGAACGTTGACGAAGATGCCGTTTTGGTCTAGGAGTAATCCGGCGTTGTTGTGTAGGTTGTAGCGGTGGTCTAGAAGGTTGACTCGCGTTCATTATGCTAAAATAACCTTATTGATTTAATGGCATCATCATACAAAGCACACTGGCAATGATTACAGCCTTAGTTAGCTGTCATATTACTTCATTTTTTGGCAATTGCTACACGTATATTTAATGTAAAAATTAAACATAAAATACGTAAATAGCCAGTATAGGAAAGCCTTTAGCATCTGACCACCAAGGACTAGTCTACCTGATGATTTTTTTGGAAAAAATTATATCAATAATATTTAACTATGTCAAAAATATAGCGGCGAATCAAGTTATGGATCAGTGAGTACTTATTATTTTTCTGTTTGGTTGTGAATAAAACAACCATTACTAATTCGATGGTTGTTTAACAGTGGGGTGGTGATATACCCCACTTAAGCATCTCAGAACCAGGCGTTATTTATACAGTTCTGTTGCTAAACGCCAAGCCAGAATTCCTGGAATCAGCGCGACAGCCAAAGCAATATACACTTGAGTATCTGATATAGGCACGGTGGGAACCCTCCTGAGCTTGAAAATATTGAACAGTTCGTTTACTACTTTTCACTGTTTTGCCAAAAATGTCGAATATCTTGTAACAAGATGCAACATAAACAGTGATCAACCAGTAGCTATTTATTAATTTTCATCAAAAACAGTTGATCAAACCATGAATTTTTATTTAGGAATGGATTTTGGCACATCTGGCGCTAGGGCTGTAGTGATTAATCATCAAGCTTCTAGCATGGCAGAAATCAAGTATCCCTGGGTAGATGAGGCTGGTGCTGATTTAGCCACTACTTGGGAAACAGCTTTATTCACTCTGCTGGGACAAATACCAGAAAAATTGCGGCGAAACATTCAGGCGATCGCCATCAATGGTACTTCTGCCACGGTTTTGCTGTGTGATGCCATTGGTAAACCTGTAGATGCACCTTTATTGTACAACGATGGGCGAGGATCAGTGGTGTTGCCGCAGTTGAGAAACATTGCACCTTTACATCACAATGTCTTAAGCGCCACTTCTAGCCTAGCCAAACTGCTGTGGATGATGCAGCAACCGACTTTTAGCCAAGCTAGATATTTTCTGCATCAAGCCGACTGGTTAGGGTTTCTGCTGCATGGGCATTTAGGGGTCAGTGATTATCACAACGCTTTAAAGCTGGGCTATGATGTGGAAAACTTAAAATATCCACAATGGCTGGAACACCTGCAATTACCTATTCAACTACCCACCGTTCTACCTCCTGGTACTCCCATAGGCAAACTGCGCCCAGAAATTGCCTCTCAGTTTAATTTCCCTGGTGATTGCTTGGTGTGTGCGGGTACAACTGATAGTATTGCAGCTTTTTTAGCTAGTGGGGTAACATCCCCAGGGGAAGCTGTGACCTCTTTAGGTTCAACTTTAGTAGTAAAACTCTTGAGTCGTACCCGGGTAGAAGATGCACAGTATGGAATTTATAGCCATCGTCTGGGTAACTTATGGCTGACTGGGGGTGCTTCTAATACAGGGGGTGCGGTACTAAAACAATTTTTTAGTGATGCTGAGTTAGAAAAGTTGAGCAGCAAGATTGATGCCACAAAAGCCAGTGAATTAGACTATTACCCATTATTGCAGCCGGGCGATCGCTTTCCCATTAATGATCCCCATCTACCACCCCGATTGACACCACGCCCTGATGATCCTGTGGAATTTCTGCATGGGTTGTTAGAAAGTATAGCCAAAATTGAAGCTCGCGGTTATGAACTATTAGAGGAAATGGGGGCAGATAAATTAACTCGTGTTTATACTGCTGGGGGTGGTGCTGCTAATTCTAAGTGGTGTGGGATTCGTGAACGACATTTAAACGTTTCGGTGGTTGCTTGTATGAATCGGGAAGCGGCTTATGGTACGGCGCTGTTAGCGAGGAGAGGAGTGAGAAGGTGAGGGTTATTTGCTGCTAATGTGGATTTTTGGCTTTCCCTCAAACCCCTTGTCAGGCTATGGCAAAATTTATAGAGTCCTTCCACAGTTAGTTTTCCCTGCATGACGGCAAATATTACCAACCTCCCCAGTCTCTACGACCCTTTCACCACAGAAGCGAAGTGGCAAAAATTTTGGGAAGAAAATCAACTCTACAAGGCTGACCCCAATCATGGTGGTGAACCTTACTGCATTGTGATTCCTCCTCCTAACGTCACCGGCAGTTTGCACATGGGTCATGCTTTTGAAAGTTCCTTAATTGATACCCTCATGCGCTATCACCGCATGAAAGGACGTAACGCCCTATGGCTACCTGGTACAGACCACGCCAGCATCGCTGTTCACACGATGTTGGAAAAACAACTCAAAAAAGAAGGTAAAACTCGCTACGAATTAGGACGCGAACAGTTCTTAGAACGTGCCTGGCAATGGAAGGCTGATTCTGAAGGTACAATTGTTAATCAGTTAAAACGCCTGGGTGTCTCTGTTGACTGGTCACGGGAAAGGTTTACTTTGGATGAAGGTTTATCAAAGGCGGTTCTGGAAGCTTTTGTCAGTCTCTACGAGTCAGGTTTGATTTATCGTGGAGAATATTTGGTGAATTGGTGTCCTGCTTCTCAGTCGGCTGTGTCTGATGTGGAAGTGGATAATCAGGAAGTTGATGGCTATCTTTGGCATTTCCGTTATCCCCTCAGCGATAATTCTGGGTTTGTGGAGGTGGCTACTACTCGACCAGAAACTATGCTGGGTGATACGGCTGTGGCTGTTAATCCCGATGATGACAGGTATAAACATTTAGTTGGTAAGACCTTAACTCTGCCAATTGTACTCCGGCAAATTCCCATTATTGCTGATCAGTTTGTTGACCCTGAATTTGGGACTGGTTGTGTCAAGGTGACTCCCGCCCATGACCCCAATGATTTTGAAATGGGTAAGCGTCACAATTTGCCGTTGATCAATATTATGAATAAGGACGGGACTCTTAATGACAAAGCTGGAGAGTTCCAAGGTCAAGACCGGTTTGTGGCTAGAAAAAATGTGGTGGCTCGCTTGGAATTAGACGGTGTGCTGGTGAAGGTGGATAATTATAAGCATACTGTTCCTTATAGCGATCGCGGTAAGGTTCCGGTTGAACCACTGCTGTCTACTCAGTGGTTTGTGAAAATTCGCCCTATGGCTGATCAGGCTTTAGATTTTCTTGACAACCAAAATTCACCAGAGTTTATCCCCCAGCGCTGGAGTAAGGTTTATCGTGATTGGTTGGTGAAGTTAAAGGATTGGTGTATCTCTCGTCAATTATGGTGGGGTCATCAAATTCCCGCTTGGTATGCGGTAAGTGAAACCAATGGTCAAATTACTGACTACACACCTTTTGTGGTGGCTAGGTCAGCAGATGCTGCTTGGGAACAGGCTAAAGCACAATTTGGGGAAAATGTCCAGCTAGAACAAGACCCAGATGTATTAGATACTTGGTTTTCTTCTGGGCTTTGGCCGTTTTCTACTTTGGGTTGGCCAGAACTAACTGACGATTTAGCCACGTACTACCCTAATAGTACTTTGGTGACTGGCTTTGATATCATCTTTTTTTGGGTTGCTAGAATGACCATGATGGCAGGACACTTTACTGGTACTATGCCATTCCATGATGTTTACATCCACGGTTTAGTTTTGGATGAAAACGGTCAGAAAATGTCCAAAACTAAGGGGAATGGTATTGACCCATTGTTATTAATTGACAAATATGGTACTGATGCTCTGCGCTATACTTTAGTTAAGGAAGTGGCTGGGGCGGGTCAAAATATCCGCTTGGAATATGACCGCAAAAAAGATGAGTCTTCTTCTGTAGAAGCATCTCGCAATTTTGCTAACAAGTTGTGGAATGCAGCCCGGTTTGTGATGATGAATTTGGACGGACAAACCCCAGCACAACTGGGTCAACCAATGGCTAGGGAATTAAGCGATCGCTGGATTCTTTCTCGCTATCATCAATTTATCAAACAAACTAGTAATTACATTGATAATTACGGTTTAGGGGAAGCTGCAAAGGGTTTGTATGAATTTATCTGGGGTGATTTTTGCGATTGGTATATTGAGTTAGTTAAATCCAGGTTACAAACAGATGCAGATCCCGCATCCCGTCTAGTGGCG
The DNA here is from genome assembly GCF_029891735.1 of Chrysosporum bergii ANA360D. GTDB lineage: Bacteria > Cyanobacteriota > Cyanobacteriia > Cyanobacteriales > Nostocaceae > Umezakia > Umezakia bergii. Next base: position 32,115 of record NZ_JANQDH010000115.1, on the reverse strand, counting down.
CAACAAATTCTCGCCTATGTACTAGAAGGAATTTTAAAGTTACTGCATCCTTTTATGCCTCACATTACTGAGGAAATTTGGCAAACTCTCACCCAACAACCAGCAGACTCTTTACAAAGTTTATCTTTACAACTCTATCCCCAAGCAGATGATAACTTGATTAATCCAGATTTGGAGGCACGGTTTGAACTGCTAATTGGTACAATCCGCACAATTCGCAATTTACGGGCTGAGGCGGATATTAAGCCGGGGGCGAGAATTACCGCCAATTTACAAACTGCTAATCCCCAAGAGCAAGAAATCCTGACCACTGGACAAGCTTATATTCGAGATTTGGCCAAAGTGGAGAATTTAACTATTGCTGGTGGGGAAAAAGTCAGCCCCACAACGGCTACAAAAAAACCTCAGAGGGGTTTAATAACCATTGGCTTAATTATGGCCGGGCTGGTTTTGGTACGTGTAGGTTGGACTACAGCAAATGCGGTTTATCAAGTTCCTTTTCTAGGTAAATTATTTGAAGTAGTTGGTTTTGGTTACACATCTTGGTTTGTTCTCCAAAATCTGATCACAGCCGAGGCTAGACAAAAGTTATGGGCTAGTTGGTTTTCGCCCCGTCCGGAAAAATCACTGACAACATTACAACCACCCCCAGCAGCAGAAAATGTGATTGCTGGCGTTGTGGGTACTGTACAAGTGGTAATTCCTTTGATTGGGGATGTGGTAGATATTGCTACTTTACGCGCTAAACTGGAAAAAAGCCTCAATAAAGCAGAAGCAGAGGCTAAGTCTTTGAGTGCAAGGTTAAGTAACGCTAAGTTTGTGGATAAAGCCCCCCCGGAAGTGGTGGAGGGTGCAAGAGCATCTTTAGCAGAGGCTGAAAAACAAGCGGAAATTTTGCGCGATCGCCTGGCTAGTTTAGGGTAGGTATAAAGGGTAATGGTTGAATTTCAACCGTTACCTATCAAAACATAGTGGGAACGTCAGAAACCCTACGCTAAAGCCTAGGGGATGAAACGCGGCTAAACAGGATTTATCCTGTGGTATCGTTAACAAAAGGCGATGGGAAATGTCAACTAAGCCTGAAACTATGCTGTATCTCGCTCAAGTACATAAAAACACATTCTTAAATAAGTATCAGTTACGCTTGTTAGCACGTCAAGAAAGTGAAAACCTTTGGGTAGTTATCCAGGAGGAAACTTTGATTGTGTTAGACCAAGAAACTACTGTGAGTGAAACTGTGAGTGAAAATTTACTGGTTTTAGTCCAGCTTTCCCCCACTGGTGAAATTGAAAATTTAGAAGATGCTACTAACTGGGTAGTAAAATTAGTACAGAACTACCTAAGTAGTGGTATGACACCGGCGCAGTTACGACAGGAAGCAGAACGGGCGGAAAGTTGGCGACAGTCCCTCACCCTACAAAACCAAGACTTAGCCCGTCGTTCTTTGGAATTAGAAGCCCGTCGGGAACAGATTCAAGCTTTAGAAGAAAGTCTCAAACGTCACAGAAACGGATACAGCCAAGACTAATAAATTCTCAGGAATATTGACACCCCTCCCCGCTTGCTCTGAGGAGGGTGGGGTGAGGAGTCTGGGATATAAAACCTTGATTCGGCTATTGGGTTTTAAAGCCTTTAAATTTTTGCAGGGTTCATTGGTACTGTTTTATTCCTGGTGCTGGTAATGTTTACTTCTTCCCCGGCTAATAATTCCCGAATTAAACGTGTTATGGCTTTTTGCACTAAGCGATGAGTAATTTGTTGACCTAAACGCTGTACACCTGGGTTGAAGAATAGTTGGGTAACTTGGGGGGCCAGTTGCACTGGATCAAAACCACGGGTTTCCTGGAGTATATTTACAATGCGTTTAATATGCTCTAGGGTTTGTTGTTGCTCAACTGTGGCTCCGGGAGTTTCGTTAATAGCTGTTAAACCTACTCGTTCTCGCAGTACATAGGTGAAGTTGTGCAAAAGATTTCTGCTTACAGCATTGACTCCATTTAAAAATTCATCTACTATCCTGTCGCGAATGAATGAACCACGTTCGGAAGACAGAAATTCTAGACCCTGGTTTAAAACTAAGTTAAAGTCGTAGTCTTGATTTCTCTTCGCATTACGCAATAAGTTTTCTAAACGATTCCAACGGAATTTTTCATCTTTAAACAGCAAGTCTTGGAGAGATGTTCTTAATTGGGTGGATGGGTCAGTTAATAAACGTTTAGCAACATAAGGATAAGCTTCGCTGAGAACTTTGAAGTTGGGATCTATATATATTGCAATACCTTCAAGGGTAACTAGGGAGCGAATAATTAAGGCGTAGTAAGGAGGTACGCGGAAAGGATACTCATACATTAGGGCTGAGAGTTCATCAGTAATGCTTTTAATGTTCAAGTCAGCAACACTGGCTCCTTGAGCATCAGCAAACACTCTGGAAAATGCAGGAATAATTGGTGTTAAGTCTGTATCTGGGGCTAAAAAATCCAGCTTTACATAGTCTTTGGCTAAACCTTCAAAATCACGGTTAACAACGTGAACGATCGCTTCTATTAAACCATAGCGCTGGGGGGGCTGTACTTCACTCATCATGCCAAAGTCCAGATAAGCTAATTTGCCATCTGGTGTGGCTAACAAGTTCCCTGGGTGGGGGTCAGCGTGGAAAAATCCGTGTTCTAGTAGTTGGCGCAGGGAGCATTGTACACCCACTTCAATCAGATAACGAGCATCTATGCCTTGGGCTTGAATTTCGGCTGTTTGAGTTAATTTTGTCCCGGTTATCCACTCCATGGTCAACACGCGCCGATTGGTGTATTCCCAGTAAATTTTGGGTACATAAATATCTTTTATGTGGCCATATAACTCAAAAAAGCGCTCTGCATTTTCTCCCTCATGAACATAATCCATTTCTTCAAAGATGCGATCGCCCAATTCATCCAGGATACCCACTAAATCACTGCGGACTCTTTTAACTCTACTTTTTACCCAAGCTGCAAGTTGGCGCAAAATAAACAAGTCAATGGTAATTCGTTCTCTTAAGTCTGGGCGTTGGACTTTAATGGCTACTTCTTCACCAGTTTTGAGTTTACCTTTATAAACTTGACCCAAAGAAGCTGCGGCAATGGGCTGGGGGGATATTTCGGCGTAAATTTCCGGGGGGGATGCTCCTAGTTCTTCCTCAATAAATTGGTAAGCAATTTCGTTAGGGAATGGGGGTAATTGGTCTTGTAACTTTGTTAACTCTTCTAGGTAAGTGGGGGGGACTAAATCCGGTCTAGTGGATAAAGCCTGTCCGATTTTAATATAAGCTGGACCGAGTTTTGTCAATAGCTCTCGCAATTGAACAGCTCGCCGGTGGTGTTTTTTCACCACTATTCCCCGGCGGCTATCCCACCATAAACCAAACACAAAGGCTAGGACTGGCCGCAAAACTGTGAGAATGCGCTGGAAAACTTTCCAGGGGCGCTGGCGATAATGCTCCCTGATTTCTTCAGCATTGTAACGTATAGCCTCAGTTTCGATCTTTTGGTTGATGCGTTTTGGGGAAGGCACAACCAAGGTTGTCAGACTGTTTTCTGTTAATACTTCAGTCACTTGTGGTTTGTCCTCAGTTTTTCGGGGGGTGGGGGGAAGTGTCTTAACAATCATGAAGGAAGCCACCAGTCGGATTAAGTATGTAAAGTATTGTAACAATAAGTTTACAATTAAACATCAGTTAACAGGAAAAAAGTTTTGAGAAGTGGGGGGTTGATCTACTTTGGTGTCCGTCAATCATGACAGGAAATGCCAAGAATGCAAATAAATCATAAATAATTATGAGTCTCAGTAAAAGCCATCAACGATTTTGATACAATAAAACAGGGTGTTAGTTTACAGCAATTTTCGGCTAATTGAACTACTCCTCAATATTCTGGCTTTCTCGGTGCTAAGTTGCCAGGGCTGAGTTAAGACAGCATCCGAGATGGTACTGACCCCCCAATTTCCTGGGCAAATTAACACTCACAAAGGAGTATTTGGCCTGATGTTGCTTTGTCTGCGAATCCAAAATTTTGCCTTGATTGACCAACTGGAATTAGAATTTGGCCCTGGACTGAATGTATTGACAGGAGAAACAGGCGCGGGAAAATCAATTATCTTAGATGCCATTGATGCAGCTTTGGGGGGTAAAGTCTCTAGTCGAGTAATTCGCACTGGGACAAATCGGTCAACAGTGGAAGCTACTTTTACATCTCATCCTCCCTTAACTGCTTGGTTGATTGAACAGGAAATCGATTTAATTGATAATTGTGTGATTGTCAGTAGAGAAATTACAGCTACTGCTAGTAATATCCGTAGTCGGTCGCGGGTAAATGGGGTGTTGGTCAACCGCCAGATCATGGTAGGACTGCGCGATCGCCTGGTGGAAATTACGGCTCAGGGTCAAACTGTACAGGTGGGACAGTCTGCCCAAGTGCGAGAATGGTTAGATATGTATGGTGGGGAGTCTCTGCTCCAACAGCGTCAAGTCGTGTCCGCAGCTTTTAATGCTTATCAACAAGCCCATCTGAGCTTAGAAAAACGCCGGACATCAGAACGGGAACGTTTACAGCAACTCGACTTACTCACTTATCAAACACAAGAATTGGGAACTGCTAACCTCCAAGATCCCCAGGAATGGGAAAACCTGCTACAAGAACGGGAACGCCTCAATCATGTGGTGGAACTGCAACAAATGAGCTACAAGGTGTATCAGTTCTTGTATCAAAACGACAACGAAACCCCAGCAGCAGCAGATTTATTGGGAGATAGCGAGGCTACGTTAAATCATATGGTAGAGTACGATGTGCAACTCCAAGCCCTGTTAGATTTAGTCAGGGATGCTCAAACTGCCATCACCGAAGTGGGAAGACAAATTAATGCTTATGGAAGTAGTTTAGAAGCTGATCCCCAACGATTACAAGAAGTGGAAGAACGCATCCAAGAATTAAAACAAATTTGTCGCAAGTATGGACCGACCCTCACAGAAGCGATCGCTTATCACCAACGCATCCAAGAACAATTAGCAGAACTGAATAACAGTGAACAATCTATTGAAAGTTTAGAACACCAAGAAAGGGCTTGTTTTGGGCAACTTACCCGAGCTTGTGCAGATTTAACCACATTGCGCCGCAACACCGCAGCAGATTTAGAGGCGCGATTACTGGCTGAACTAAAGCCCCTAGCTATGGAAAAGGTAAAGTTTCACATGGAAATAGCCCCCACTTCCCCCACGTCCACAGGTGCAGACAAAATCACCTTTATGTTAAGCACCAACCCAGGGGAACCACTACAACCCTTGATAGCAGTTGCTTCTGGGGGAGAAATGAGTCGCTTTTTATTAGCCCTAAAAGCTTGTTTTTCCCAAGCAGATGCAGGTGAAACCATGGTATTTGATGAAATTGATGTTGGGGTTTCTGGTAGAGTAGCTCAAGCGATCGCCGAAAAATTACATCAACTGAGTCAAAATAATCAGGTATTATGTGTCACCCATCAACCCTTAGTAGCAGCTATGGCTGATCGACATTTCCGGGTCAATAAGCAAACTATTACTCAAGGTAGTCATACTGAACAACGTACTGTAGTACGAGTTACTAATTTAGATAATCTCAGTCATCGCCGGGAAGAACTAGCCCAGTTAGCTGGTGGTAAGTCTGCTACAGATGCCATTGCTTTTGCCGAATCTTTATTATTACAAGCAGCTGATCATCGTCGCCAAGAAACAATTTAGTCATTAGTCATTGGTCATTATTCAGTCCTAGCTACTTGGTAATTTTGGTTTAATTCACTATTACAGCATATTAAGTAATTGTACATCTACCCATAAACATATTTGATTTCTCTGGAATAAACAGACTATATAACTAGATTAATTTCAACGCTTGACAGGATTTATAGTAAAATATACCATTACTGATAAAAGTAGCTTTTTTAGTTTTTGTTAACAATGGGGATGAATTATAATGAGAATAGCCTTGTTTGGTACTAGTGCTGACCCGCCCACGGCTGGACATCAAAAAATCCTGAGATGGTTATCTGAGGGTTATGATAGGGTGGCAGTTTGGGCTGCTGATAATCCTTTTAAATGCCATCAAACAACTTTGCAACATCGAGCAAAAATGCTGCAACTGTTGATTAATGATATCCATAGCCCAGTCCATAACATTGCTTTAGAACAGGATTTAAGTAGCTTGAGAACAATAGAAACACTGGAAAAAGCCAAGTTTCGTTGGGGTGAGGATACTCAGTTTACCTTGGTAATTGGTTCTGATTTACTGTGTCAGTTGCTGCGTTGGTATCGTGCTGAAGAACTGTTACAGCAGGTTGAAGTACTTGTAGTACCACGTCCAGGATATGCGATAGATCAGTATACCTTGCAGGCAATACAAAATCTAGGCGGCAAAACTGCGATCGCCAGCTTAACTGGTATAGATGTTTCTTCCACTGCATATCGTGAACATGGAGATACTCAGGCCCTTACTCCTCCAATTGTCGCTTATATTCATCAAGAGCATTTGTACGAATGCCAGAACGCAACCACAAGAAAATACCAACTTCACTAAATCAACAACCTTTGGCCAATTTTAAAGTTGGTGTTGATAATGTCATTTTTTCGGTAGATACTGCCCAAAATCGCCTGTTAGTCCTTTTAATCATGCGACAGCAGGAACCATTTTTAAATTCTTGGAGTCTTCCCGGTACTTTAGTACGTGAAGGAGAATCTTTAGAAAATGCTGCCTATCGCATAATGGCAGAGAAAATTAAGGTAAAAAACCTCTATTTAGAGCAGTTATACACTTTTGGCTGGCCGGAACGTGATCCACAAGAAAACACTGGTAGTTATGGTGTACGTTATTTGTCAGTGAGTTATTTTGCCCTGGTCAGGTTTGAAGAGGCAGAATTAATTGCTGATAAAGTTAACGGAATTGCTTGGTATCCAGTTAAAGAAGTACCCCAATTAGCTTTTGACCACAATGAAATTTTGGCCTATGGACACAGACGCTTACGAAATAAACTAGAGTATAGCCCGGTGGCTTTTGATGTTTTGCCGTCTAACTTTACCTTAAATGATTTATATCAGTTATACACCACAGTTTTAGGCGACAACTTTGCTGATTATTCTAATTTCCGGGCGCGGTTACTCAAGTTAGGTTTTTTGGCAGATACTGGAATTAAGGTATCACGGGGTGCTGGTCGTCCGGCTAGTTTGTATAAGTTTGATGCTGATGCTTTTGCACCCTTTAAGGATAAACCTTTAGTTTTTATTTAACCACCCAAATCTCACTTGAATTAATCTTTTTTGTTAACTTCCTAATTTAACATCCACAATGAAAATTGCCATCGCTCAACTAAATCCAATCATTGGTGATTTGACCGGAAATGCTGCCAAAATTCGGCAAGCAGCCCAACATGCTACTGCTCGGCGTGCGCGTTTATTATTAACACCAGAACTTTCTTTGTGTGGTTATCCCCCCAGAGATTTATTACTAAATCCTAGTTTTGTAGCAGCCATGGGGATAACATTACAAAAGTTGGCTCAAGATTTACCTCCCAATTTAGCTGTGTTAGTGGGAACTGTTTCCCAAAATTTAAAAGTGCATACCACCGGCGGTAAAAGTTTATTTAACAGTATTGCTTTGTTAGCAGATGGCAAGATTCAGCAAGTTTTTCACAAACGGCTATTACCTACCTATGATGTATTTGATGAAAACCGTTATTTTGAACCGGGGCTACAAGCTAATTATTTCACCTTAGATAATGTTGATATTGGTGTAACTATTTGCGAAGATTTATGGAATGATGAAGAATTTTTAGGCAAACGTAGTTATGCAGTAAACCCCATTGCTGATTTAGCCATTTTGCGTGTGGATATCATTGTCAATTTATCTGCTTCACCCTACAGCGTTGGTAAGCAGCAGTATCGAGAATCTATGCTCAAACATAGTGGGCTGCGTTTTGCACAGCCAATGATTTATACTAATCAAGTGGGTGGCAATGACGATTTAATTTTTGATGGACGCAGTTTTGCTTTAAATCGTCAAGGTGAAATTGTCTGTCGTGCCCATGGTTTTACCACTGATTTAGTTACCGTTGAATTTGAGGAAGGCGAGCGAGATTTACAGTTAAGTTCTGTAGCACCTGTATGTCAGTCAGATGATGAGGAAATTTGGCAGGCTTTAGTGTTAGGAGTCCGAGACTATGCCCATAAGTGTCGCTTTAATAAAGTTGTGCTGGGTTTGAGTGGGGGAATTGATTCCGCGTTGGTAGCAGCCGTTGCATCTGCTGCCCTCGGTTCAGAAAATGTTCTTGGTGTCCTCATGCCTTCCCCTTATAGTTCCTCTCATTCTGTTAGCGATGCTTTGGCATTAGGAAAAAACTTGGGCATTGAAACTACTATCTTAAAAATAGAGGAATTAATGCAAACTTACGATCGCACCTTGGCTGACTTGTTTGCAGGTACTGAATTTGGCATTGCCGAGGAGAATATTCAATCCCGCATTCGTGGTAATTTATTAATGGCTATCGCCAACAAATTCGGTTATTTACTATTATCCACAGGTAACAAGTCAGAAATGGCAGTGGGTTACTGTACTATTTACGGTGATATGAACGGTGGTTTGGCTGTAATTGCCGATGTTCCCAAAACCCGTGTATATTCAATATGCCATTGGTTAAATAAAAATGGCGAAATTATTCCCCAGCATATTCTCATCAAACCCCCCAGCGCTGAACTCAAACCTGGTCAAGTTGATCAAGATTCCCTACCCTCATACGAAATCTTGGACGATATTTTAGAACGCCTGATTCATAACCACCAATCTGCCGGCGAAATAGTCGCTGCAGGTCATGATCCTGGCATTGTCAACCGAGTAATTCAAATGGTGGCACGTGCTGAATTTAAACGCCGACAAGCACCCCCAGGATTAAAAATTACTGACCGCGCCTTTGGTACTGGTTGGCGAATGCCAATAGCCAGTAGTTGGGATGCTGTGAAAAGTGGCTATGAAAATCAAACTATTCCCACGCCAAGAAGTTTAACCCCCTAACTCCCGCAACATTCCATTGATCCTATTAACTCCCGCCAAGTCATTTTGCCGTTGATACAAGTTACGGGCTTTTTGCAGCACATTATTGGCTTTTGCGGTTTGTCCTCGCTGTTTATACATCTTAGCCATGAATTCATAGGTTTGAGGATTGTTGGGGTCAAGTTTAATTGCTTCTTCATAAGCCCAATTGGCTGCTGTAAAGTCTCCTAAACGCGCTTGTGTGATACCTAATCCTAAATAAGCATTTAAATTATTACGGTTAAGCTGCACAGCCAGACGGTAGGATTCTTTCGCCCCCTTAATGTCGTTCAAATTAACTTTGATGTAACCCATAGCGTAGTGAAAATCACTATTATTGGGGTTGATGGCGATCGCCCGACGATAATAATCTATAGCTAAGGAGAAATTTCCTTGTTGAGCATAAAGGTAGCCAATGCCAGAATATATTTTAGCGTTCCTCGGATCTATCTTAGCCGCTTGTTGATAAATAGCGATCGCTCCAAGATAGTCTTGAGCCTGTACAAGCTTCTCTCCTTGCTCAAACAGTTTCTTTAATTGCGGGTTTGTGGTTTGCGCCATAACCACCTCAGCCTGAGCCACTGAAGGGATACTCACAGCAGTGCATCCTAAGAAGAGAACACCAACTAAAATTGATATGCTTTTGTACATAGTAAATATCCTAAATTTCTAAGGGAGTTTTTTGTACATTATTAAAACAAAATTTTTTCCTTTTGAAAACCTGATCTATTCACATTTACAAAATTTACATAAATAAGATAAATTGTCAATTCAGATACTTTTTGACATTATCAGACTTCTGATGATTAATTACCCAGTATATACCATCAAGTCATTTTTGATCAGGCAAAGTGGCTGTTATTAATCATAGGTACTTCCAAGAGGGAACAGGGAACAGTCATGGGCAATGATAATAATGATAATGTTGTAGTGCGAGCATCCTGCTCGCTACTGTTGAATAAATCCAAAATCCAAAATTCACTAATCCTACTGAAGATAGAGTAATTAAGTCATTCTGACGATAGATATAAAAAATCATATCTAGGCATTTAAATTTAAGCATAAGCATAAATGATCAAATGAATATACCAGAGAGAAAATAAACTATGTCATACATAAATCGCTTAGGCGAAGATGTTATTAATGAACCCGGCGCAGCAGGTAGAGTAGCTGAATATCATGACCGAGTTCGCTGGGGACCAATAATTGCTGGTGTATTGGTTGCCTTAGCTACTCAATTGATCTTGAGTTCTTTATTTGGCGCTATCGGTGCTGGTACAATTGCTGGGTCAGGCGCACCCAGAACCATAACACCTGATGTTGCTGCTAATGTGGGAATTTGGTCAACACTGGCTTTGTTAATTTCCCTGTTTCTGGGCGGTTGGGTGACTACTCGTGCTTGTGGTCCCATGAACCGAAACACAGCCTTACTCAATGGCGGAATACTCTGGGCTACTACTCTAGCATTGAGTTCTTGGTTATTAGCAAGTGGTGTATGGGGTACTTTTGGTATTGTTGCTCCCAATGTTGCCGTGGCTATACCCCAAGCAACTGCGCCAGGCGCTCCTTTACCGCCAACCACTGTTACAGCTGAACAAGCTCGCCAAATTGCCGCGGCCACATCTAGGGCTTTGTGGTGGTTTGTATTCGGTTCTTTATTAAGTTTAGCAGCTGCTCTGATGGGGGCTGTTGTTGGCGCTCGCACTCCCCGAACTAATAACTATCGCAGTTAAAGGATATCTGAAATAAGATTCATCCCTAAAAGTACCATTAAAAGGTACTTTTTATTTATAAATAAATATTGGCGTAGAAGTTCAATTTCTCCAATGACAACTCAATAAAAAGTATTTATCAGGACTAAAAGTAAGAGTCATCTTTCCATTTTTCCTAATCATATTCTGCGTGAGTTAGGATATATATACTTAATATAAATTAACTCCCCTTCATAATCTATACTAACAATCAAACGCTACTTATACAGAAAGTAACAATGTTATACCGGGTACAGATTTAAAATTACCACTTAAGATATGAAGCATCAATTCCTTGCTCGCGACTAATTTTGGCATCCTTTTCAAACCAAGTAATTAACTGCTGTGTTGTTAAATCTTCAATAGCAACACCATGTTCTTGGGCGATATGCTTGAGCAGTTTCAGAGATGAAATGGTTAACCTAGTTAAAAATTTTTCAGAAGAAGATAACAAAGCTGCATCAACTTGTGCTGATTCTTCTAAAGTGAGAAATTGTGTTGAGGACTGTTGCGGTGATGTATTCATAATTTAATTTAGTAAAAACCTTTACCATTCAAATATTAGCGATGATTTAAACTGAATGAAACAACAAAAAGTTACTGATGAGATTTGTCTGAGCGAGCTTGCAGCAGATAGCCACAACGATGCTCACCATTGATAATCCAATGGGTACGTTCTACTTGACAATCTGGTAGTAGCGCAGCAAACATTTCTAATTCATGACCGCAGATGGTAGGGAAAGATTCGGCGACATTAGAAATGGCGCAGTTGTGTTCAATGAAGATAAAACTATCCTCCCTTGAAGATTCAACAGGGTGATACTCCGCCATGAAACCTTCCGCCTTTCTTAAATCCACTAACTTAGCTACACGCTCTTTTAGTGAACCTTCCCCCAAGCGATGGCGGTATTCTAGAGCTTTACGCTCCCACTGTTTTTGTAAAATAGAGCTTACTTGGTCATGTCCCACTGTTTCTGCTAAAGTATCCAGCAAAGAGACAGCAAATTCACCATAGCGATCGCTTGGGTGATGATTCAAAGTTCGTTGCAGGTAATCTCGTCCCCGGCGACTCAGTTGATAGATATGTTGCGGCCGCCCCATACCCATTTGTACAGATGAATAAAAAACTAGCTCTTCCGTTTCCAAATCTTTGAGATGACGGCGAATGGCTTGCTTGCTGACATCTAAAACTTCCGCTAACTCAAAAGCAGTTGCTTGTGAGTGTTTAAGCAGATACTCTAAAATATCTTGCTTAGTTGAGGTCTGGTGAGTAATCTCCATTTTCTCTACAAGACGTTGCGGGAACGCCCCAAAATTTTTTTTTAGAAAATTTGACTTTAACAACATTGTTGTTGTTAATTTAGCGTAAAATGAAAATAAATTAAACAACCCATGGGTTGTTTTACTCTCCAAATCCTATTCTAACAGCCCTGTCACCACTCGGCCACACCATCGGGAAATCGGCTCCCTAGCCCGTCTCCCATCCTTAAAGAGATTTTTGTTACAGATTTGCCAATTTCAATTCCGAACACAAGAGATTAATACCAATGAGTGCCACTGTCAAAACCTTAGTCAACCAGCCCTACAAGTACGGTTTTATCACAGATATTGAAACCGACACTATTCCCCGTGGACTAGATGAGGATGTTATCCGCTTGATTTCCGCCAAGAAGAACGAGCCACAGTTCATGTTAGATTTTCGCCTTAAATGTTATCGCCAGTGGCAAAAAATGACTGAACCAACTTGGCCAAGCGTGAAATACCCACCCATTGATTACCAAAACATTATTTACTACTCCGCGCCGAAAAAAAACAAAGCCAAACTCAACAGCCTGGAGGAAGTAGACCCCACTTTGTTAGAAACCTTTGAAAAATTGGGTATTTCCCTATCCGAACAAAAGCGTTTAGCAAATGTGGCTGTTGATGCGATTTTCGATAGCGTTTCTGTGGCTACCACATTTAAAGAAAAATTAGCGGAAGATGGAGTCATCTTCTGTTCAATTTCCGAAGCCCTACAAGAACATCCCCAACTTGTCCAGAAGTACCTAGGTAGTGTGGTTCCCCCAGCAGACAATTATTTTGCTGCTTTGAATGGTGCTGTATTTAGTGACGGTTCTTTTGTGTATATTCCCAAAGGCGTAAAATGCCCAATGGAACTATCTACATATTTCCGCATCAACTCCGGTGATACAGGACAATTTGAACGGACTTTAATTATTGCTGAAGAAGGTAGCTATGTTTCCTACCTAGAAGGCTGTACTGCGCCCATGTATGACAGCAACCAACTACACGCCGCAGTAGTGGAACTGGTCGCTCTGGACAACGCCGAAATTAAATACTCTACTGTACAAAACTGGTACGCCGGTGATGAAAACGGTAAAGGAGGAATTTATAATTTCGTGACTAAGCGCGGCTTGTGTCAAGGTGTTAACTCTAAAATTTCCTGGACTCAAGTAGAAACCGGTTCAGCTATTACTTGGAAGTATCCCAGCTGCGTTTTAGTGGGTGATAACTCTGTGGGTGAATTTTATTCGGTAGCGCTGACCAATAATATGCAGCAAGCTGACACGGGGACAAAAATGATTCACGTGGGTAAAAACACTCGCAGCACCATTATTTCTAAGGGAATATCAGCAGGTAAGTCTAGTAATAGTTATCGCGGCTTGGTAAAGGTAAATCCCTCTGCTGAAGGAGCGAGAAATTATTCTCAATGTGACTCTATGCTGATTGGTGATAATGCCCATGCTAACACTTTCCCTTATATCCAGGTGCAAAACAATACTGGTAAGGTAGAACATGAAGCTTCTACTTCCAAAATTGGGGAAGATCAACTGTTTTACTTCGCTCAAAGGGGTATTTCTCCAGAAGATGCAATTTCCATGATGATTAGCGGCTTTTGTAAAGATGTGTTTAATCAGTTACCTATGGAGTTTGCTGTGGAAGCTGACAAGCTGTTGAGTTTGAAGTTAGAAGGTAGTGTTGGCTAAAGATGAAACCTTTACAGGTACTGAGTAGTGCCTGTGGTTTAAAAACAATGTAGAGCATACAAGTAAAACAGAGGATAAAATGATTATTGCCAATGGTGAAGTTGTGCTGTCAGTTAAAGACTTGACGGCTAATGTTGATGGAACTCCCATTCTCAAAGGTTTAAATCTTGAGGTGCGCTCTGGTGAAGTTCATGCAATTATGGGACCAAACGGTTCTGGGAAGAGTACATTTTCTAAGGTGTTAGCTGGACACCCGGCTTATGAAGTGACTGGGGGTGAGGTGATTTTCCAAGGTGAAAATCTCCTGGAAATGGAACCAGAAGAACGGGCTAGAACTGGTGTGTTTTTGGCGTTTCAATATCCCCTAGAAATTCCTGGTGTGAGTAATTTGGATTTTTTACGGGTGGCTTATAATTCTCGCCGTAAAGCTCAAGGTTTGGAAGAATTGGACGCTTTTGATTTTGATGATTTGATTGAGGAAAAATTGGATGTGGTGAAAATGAATCCTGCTTTCCTCAACCGCAGTCTTAATGAAGGATTTTCGGGTGGTGAAAAAAAGCGGAATGAGATTCTGCAAATGGCTCTACTAGAACCAAAGTTAAGTATTTTAGATGAGACTGATTCAGGTTTAGACATTGACGCTTTGAAAATTGTCGCCAATGGAGTTAATCAATTAACCAGTCCAGAAAATGCCACTATTATGATCACTCACTACCAGCGTTTACTTAACTATATTGTGCCTGATTTCGTTCATGTGATGGCTGATGGTCGAATTCTCACCAGTGGCGGTAAAGAATTAGCCCTAGAATTAGAATCTCGCGGTTATGACTGGGTATTAGAAGCAGCTGGGGTGGGTGTATAATGACAATTACTCAAAATCATGCTTTGTTGGATAAAAATGATGATCTAACTAAGTTATTAAATCAGGTATTTCCCGCTCAAAGTGAGGATTGGTTGCAGGACATCCGCCAAACTGCTGCTAATTGGGTAAATGGTTCTACCATCCCCACTACCAGTAATGAGGAGTGGCGCTTTACTGATTTGTCAGCTTTGCGCCGGGTGGAGTTTCATAGCACCGGACAACTAACATCTGTTGATATTTCGGCTTTAACTTTACCAGAAGCTGTTAACAGTTGTTTAGTGTTTGTTAATGGTATTTATGCGCCGGATTTATCTACGGTTGCAGATTTACCACCAGGGGTGGTGGTTAGTAATTTGGCTAATTTGTCTGTGTCTGAGCAGCAGAATGTTAAACAGTATTTAGCCCAAGCTGAGGGGTCAAAAGAGGTTTTTACTGCTCTCAACACTGCGGGAATATCTGATGCTGCGGTGTTGTGGGTGGGGAAAAATGTCATTGTAGAAACCCCTATTCATTTTTTGTTTGTCAATACTGCTAGTGACCAAGCAAGCATTTACCAGCCGCGTTGTCTGGTAGTTGCGGAATCTGGTAGTAGTGTAACTTTGGCGGAAGACTTTAGTTTTGCTGCGGGTGGGTATACCAACAGCACGAAGACGGAGGCGGTTTATTTTACTAATGCGGTGACGGAGATTTGGCTGGGTGAAAATGCTCAAGTGAATCATACTAGAATTGGGCGGGAAGGTTTAGAGGCTTTTCATGTGGGGAAGACTGCGGTTACTCAATTTCGTGATAGTCGATACACTTGTCACGCTTTGACTTTTGGTGGTAAGTTATCACGCCACAATTTAGAGATTTTCCAAACGGGTGAGCAAACTGAAACTGTTCTCAACGGTTTGACGGTCATTTCTCAAAAACAACTGGCTGATACTCACAGCGCCATCGCTCTCAATTATCCCCACGGTAGGAGCAGTCAATTACATAAGTGTATTATAGGCGATCGCGCTCGTGGAGTGTTCAATGGCAAAGTATTTGTGCCCAAACCAGCCCAGTTAACAAACGCAGCCCAGTTAAATCGTAATTTACTACTATCATCAAAGGCCAGAGTTGATACTAAGCCCCAGTTGGAAATTACCGCCGATAACGTTAAATGCGCTCATGGTGCTACGGTGAGTCAATTAGCAGATGATGAAATTTTCTATCTCCAAAGTCGGGGAATCAATGAAACTGATGCACGTCAGTTGTTGATTAACGCTTTTGCTGGGGAAATTATCAACCAAGTACCAATCAATTCTCTGCAACCATTGCTATTCAAGATAGTTAACACTCTCACATCTTTAACTGATGGTTAATTACCCATGACTTTTACTCCTACTAAAACCCTGGCTGATCAAGTTCGCGCTGATTTCCCTATATTACATCAGCAAGTTAACGGTAAACCTTTGGTTTATCTGGATAATGCAGCTACTTCTCAAAAACCTGTGTTTGTGTTAGATATATTGCGGGATTATTACGAACAATATAACGCCAATGTGCATCGTGGCGCTCATAGCCTGAGTGCTAAAGCTACTGATGCTTACGAAGCAGCGCGAGATAAAATTGCTAAATTTATTAATGCTGCATCACGTCAAGAAATTGTTTACACCCGCAATGCCAGTGAGGCCATTAATTTGGTAGCCTATAGCTGGGGGATGAACAACTTACAACCCGGAGATGAGATTATTCTGTCGGTGATGGAACACCATAGTAATATTGTTCCTTGGCAGTTGGTTTCTCAACGAACAGGTGCATTGTTAAAGTTTGTGGAATTGACACCGGCTGGTGGTTTTGATTTAGCACAGTTGCAACACCTGATTTCTGAGAAAACTAAATTAGTTGCGGTTTGTCATGTATCTAATACTTTAGGCTGCATTAACCCGGTGGCGGAAATCGCTGACTTAGCCCACAGATACGGTGCTAAACTCTTAGTTGATGCTTGCCAAAGTTTACCTCATATGCCCGTGGACGTGCAACAAATCAACTGTGATTGGTTAGTTGCTTCTGGTCACAAAATGTGCGCACCTACGGGCATAGGATTTTTATATGGTAAGTTACAACTGTTAGAATCAATGCCGCCATTTTTTGGTGGTGGTGAAATGATTGCCGATGTGTATTTAGATTATTCTACTTACGCAGAATTACCACACAAATTTGAAGCTGGTACACCGGCAATTGCTGAAGCGATCGCCCTAGGGGCTGCGGTAGATTATCTTAGTAGTATTGGTATGGATAAAATCCACGCCTATGAAGCCGAACTCACCGCTTATTTGTTCCAACAACTAGCCCAAATACCCCAAATTCAAGTTTACGGACCCCTCCCCAATTTCCAAGGCGAAGGTAGAGCCGCTTTAGCTGCATTCACAGCCGCAAATGTCCACCCCAGCGATTTGTCTACATTATTAGATCAAGAAGGGGTAGCCATTCGTTCGGGACACCACTGCACCCAACCATTACACCGTTATTTAGGTTTACCGGGAACTGCACGGGTAAGTTTATCTTTCTACAACACTCGCGCAGAAATTGACATTTTCATCACAGCCCTAAAGGAAACTGTGGAGTTTTTTGCTGGCTTCCTGGCTTAAAAACAAGGTGGGTAAGTACCACCTTGGTTATATTCTGCCCTAATTTACATATTGCAACAAAAATATCTTTAAAAAATGTGATGATGAAACTTTAGTTATGGTGTAATCCAAAGAGATATAAGGGGGAAAATTGGGAAATTTGCCAATTTTCCCCCTTATGAGAAGGTCAATATATGGAGTGTGAGTTTAAATGTCATATAGTGATTTTACTCTCGACAAAGTGAGGAAAAATTTTAATCTAACTATTTCAGATACAGTTGATATTTTTGCATCTATTCCAGAATTAGAATGTCCCCACATTCTAGCAGAAATATTACAAGAAAATATACCTTTAGCTTTGGCTAGTAATAGTGAAAAGTCTCGTTCAGAAATGATAATTGCCCCTATTATCATAGCATTGAGGAAATATTTAAACCATAAAATTAGTTTATTTTCTGGTATTGACTTTACTATAGATACTGCACAGGGTTTAAATGGTAATTGTGATTTTATTATTAGTCGCTCACCGGAATTATTAATTGTTAATGCTCCAGTTGTTGTAATTGTGGAAGCTAAAAAAGAAAATATTAATGCTGGTTTAGGAGAATGTGTAGCCGAAATGGTAGCAGCCAAATTGTTTAATGAACGTGAAGGTAATGATATTACAACAATTTACGGAACCGTTACTACTGGGACTAACTGGAAATTTCTCAAACTCATTAATCAAGTAGTGGAAATCGATTTGAGCGAATATTATATTAATAATGTAGGTAAAATATTAGGTATTTTATATCATGTTGTGATGGAATAGATATCCTAGTGCTATTAGTGTATTTATCTAGGAGAGTCAAAAGATGGGTGAAATTGCTTTGTTAAAAGCATTTCACGCCCTGATCGGAAATAAAATATATTTAGGGGGGGTAGTAATTGATGGTTATGGAAAGAATTTTAGAACCAGAAGTGATGGACTCTTGGGAAGAAGCTATTGAGTATGATGCTATGGACTTCATTGAGGTAAATACAGCTTTTGCATCCCAGTCCATAGCCTTGGGCCTAACACAAGCTGGTTTAGTCTTAGATGCGGGAACTGGTACTGGTCGGATTCCGGTGTTAATTGGCCAAATGCGCCCACAATGGCAAATTGTGGCCATTGATTTATCAAAAAATATGCTCCAAATTGCTTCACGACATATACAGCAAGCAAATTTACAACAACAAATTTGTTGTCAGTTGGTTGATGCTAAACACTTACCATATGCAGATGGGGTATTCGATATGGTAATATCTAATAGCCTTGTGCATCATTTACCCGAACCACATCTGTTTTTTCAAGAATTAAACCGCGTCACCAAACCCAATGGGGGTATTTTTATCCGGGATTTATTGAGACCAGATGATCAAAAGATAATCAATGCTTTGGTTGAGAGTATTGGTAATGAATATGACCAGCACCAGAAAAAATTATTTCGTGATTCTCTCCATGCTGCACTGACAATAGATGAAGTGAATCAGTTGGTTGCTGCTGTGGGCTTGGCTAATGTGAAAGTTTATCAATCAAGCGATCGCCATTGGACAGTGGAACGACGTTGGACTAATTAAGCATAGCAGCCTAACTAACCCTACCCGGACTTATATAGCATTTCTTAAGCACGTGAGATACAAATGTAAATGATCGTCTTGTGGCGCGAGCATCCTGCTTACTGATGATATACCTCACTTAGGCTAAATTTGCCATAACTTAATCTGTTTTAATCGGCAAAATAATTATAAATTCAGTACCTTTTCCTAATTCTGACCTTACTTCAATTTTACCTTTGTGTTTTTCAATTATTTTGTAACTGATACTTAAACCCAAACCAGTACCTTTACCCACGGGTTTAGTTGTAAAAAAAGGATTGAATAATTTATTGATAATTTCTGGGGTAATTCCCGAACCGTTATCTCTAATCACCACTTTGATCAAATGATCATCTAACTTGAATGTATCTATATTAATATGCTTGTCTGGTTGATTTTCCGCCTCGACTACAGCATCTATAGCATTATTTAAAATATTCATAAATACTTGATTTAGTTGAGCAGGATAACATTCAATTTCAGGTAAATAACCATAATTCTTAATTATGGTTATTTCTTTACTAATTTTATGATTCAGAATAAATAGGCTATTGTCAATTCCCTCGTGAATGTTCACTTCTTTTTTATCTGCTTCATCTAGTCGGGAGAAATTACGCAAAGACAAAACAATTTGCCGAATACGTTCAGCACCCATTTTCATGGAACTAAGCACCCTTAATATGTCTTTAGCTATATAATCTAAATCTATTTCAGCAATTCTGTCTGCAATTTTTAAATTTGACTCTGGGTACTCTTGCTGATATAAATCTATTAAACTCAATAAATCTTTAATATATTCATTAGCATATTCAACATTACCATAAATAAAATTAACAGGATTATTTACTTCATGGGCTATACCTGCTACCATTTCTCCCAAAGAAGACATTTTCTCGCTTTGGATTAATTGTGTTTGAGTTGCTGTCAAGTCTTGGAGTATTTTTTGCAGTTCCTGAGTGCGTTCTTCTACTCGTTGTTCTAAATTTTGCCGCTCTAGTTCCAGTTCTTGAGTGCGTTCTTCTACTCGTTGTTCTAAATTATCACGCGCTAGTTCTAGTTCTTTAGTGTAATCTTCTACCCAATCCACCAGTTGATTTAAGGAAGTAGCTAAAGTACCTACTTCATCATTACTATCTATATTAGCTCTCAGTTGAAAATTTGACTCTTGAGTAATTCTTCTCGCTACGTCGGTGACTAATCGTAAAGGACGAGCAATTAATTTACTAGTATATAGTGCTAGTGCAGCAGCAATTCCAACCGATAGCAACATACTAGCAAGAATAACTAAGATTCTCAGTTTTTCAGCTTTTTCATAGCGAGTAACTGCTTTTTGTTTTTGAATATCGGCATAATCGATAATTTGAGTTAACTGATATGAAAGTTGGTCGAATTTGACATTAATATTAACTTCTTGTTGTTTCTGAAGTAGAACTATTAAATCTGTATAGTTGAATTCTTCTCCTGAGATTTTTTTTTGTTCCAGATGTTGCCAAAAAGATACTACTGTCTTAGTATATAATTGTGTAGTTAAAAAGTAATTGTTTAAAAAAGCATCAAAGTTTTTTTTACTCATAATTAAGTCATTACCATGACTTTCAGTAAATTTTTTGATTTTATTTAAATGTTCATTGACTGTAATTAGTTGGTCTTTAAATAGATTTTTTTCAATTTCCAATGCCTCTGAATTCCCTACAAGAGTACCTAAACGTTGTGGATGTAGTCGTATTCTAGTTACAGAATTTTCTAAATCTTTTAAAAGTGATTGCTGCTGATAAGACAAACTGAATTGATTATAGGCATCTACTTCGTTATTATGTGCAAGTAACAACCCACTGATTGTACCAATAAAAGAAATACTAATGGCTACAGCATAGCCATAACCAATTTTTTGGGCAATATTCCAACGATTACTTAGGTGGTTGAGCCAGCTAATTTTGATTGTCAGGTTATTTTTATACTGTATAATCATTCATTTATATTTAACTTGTGTTATGCAACTGCCAATTAACATGATCAATTATCACTCTCACATCTTTATCTTCATAATTAATTTTGTATAGGTAGCTCTTGTGATAGTAGTACTTCCCAAGTTATTGTTTTTTATTGTTAGTTGCCACTGTAAAATTACTGAAAGGGACTTTTAATATTTTAAAGGATTGATGGCATAAGGGAAAATTTCTTGCCATGACAAGTTGCCAATGAGTGTTAGGGTAAACTGATATGTGTCCTCAATTTAGAGGTCAAATACACTTGAGTGCTAGTGACTTCATACTAACCCCTTGGGTATTTTTATATGCTGATTTTTGTTCCTTTTTCTTCTCTTTATTCTCAACCATGGATACAGTCAGGCTTGAGCAATTTAGCTAAAATAAATGTGAATCCTGGCAGATGAATTTGCATTTCCTTTCCTACTACCTGAATTAATCCACCGGATGTGGCAATGAGCATCTCGACGCTGGAGAAGTTTCCGTATTTATTGGGAATTTTTAAGGAATAATCAAACACAGGTTTATCTCCCACGTTCATTGCTACTAAAAGCGGCTGTTTGTCACCTGCATCATGGATAATTACACACCATATACCATTGTTTTCAGAACATAATAAGCTGCGTGTCCCAAGATATGCTGACAGACTCACGGTGGTATGGATGATAAAGTTGTAAGTAGGGAAAATGTCTAAAACGAGTGTAAAGACTACGGTAGAATGGAACACGATCAACTGGAAACAGTTGGAACGTCGCGTTTACAAAATCCAAAAACGAATTTATCAAGCCTTAGCCCGTGGTGATGTCAAGTATTACACCAACATTGCGACGATAAAAAAGACAGCCAATGATGGAAGTATTACGGGTATTCATGATAAGAACCATACCAATAAGGATCCGTATTATGTGAAAGCCTCAAGTAAGGTTTTGAAGACGAGTCGGTCAGGTGACTGACCAGCTTAGTTTAATCAGTAAAAGTCTTGCCCCCAACGGTGGCAGTATACAACTATAAATAAATTTTGTAAACTGTTCTTAACAAAACGTTAAAAACTTAATTTAATGAAAAAAATCAACACATAAGTTAACAACTTTCCCAGAATAACTGATCAAATTCTTGATATATTGTGAAACAAGCTACAAATTAAGTGCTGTGCAACTTCTTTTTCTTTCGCTTACCACACTGATGGATTTCTGTCAACCACATTCTCTGTTGGTCTGTTCACAATTATTAGGCGCTATCAGGAATGGGGCAAGAGAAAGAAATAAAAGAGAATTTTTATTCACAGGATGAGGAAACAGCAGAAGTGCAGATTCACGCGCCCCAATTTTGGGAGAACATTTGTTGCAAAATGTTAACAAATGTACGTTGGCCACCTCTAACAAAAAATTTTTCCTAATTTTTCCCCAATTAGTGAGGGTAAAAAGCTGGAGTGAGAGAAAATTGCACAAAACGTGATTTGATTAAGTAATTAAAGAGTGACTTCTTGGAAGGGAATTTATGTCTTACGCTCAAACGAAGCCCCAGAGTAAATCAGGGTATCAAGCCGGGGTTAAAGATTACAGACTAACCTATTACACCCCAGATTACACACCTAAAGATACAGACCTTCTTGCCGCATTCCGGATGACTCCCCAACCTGGAGTTCCCCCCGAAGAAGCTGGTGCTGCTGTGGCTGCTGAGTCTTCTACTGGTACTTGGACAACTGTGTGGACAGACTTACTCACAGATCTAGACCGCTACAAAGGTCGTTGCTACGACATCGAACCAGTTCCGGGTGAAGACAACCAGTACATTGCTTATGTGGCCTATCCTCTGGATTTGTTCGAGGAAGGATCTGTGACCAATATGTTTACCTCTATCGTTGGTAACGTATTTGGTTTTAAAGCCCTGCGGGCGCTACGTCTAGAAGACTTGCGGATTCCTGTAGCTTACCTGAAAACCTTCCAAGGACCTCCTCACGGTATCCAGGTAGAACGGGACAAATTAAACAAATATGGTCGTCCTTTGCTGGGTTGTACTATTAAGCCCAAATTAGGTTTGTCCGCTAAAAACTACGGACGGGCTGTATACGAATGTTTACGCGGTGGCTTGGACTTCACCAAAGACGACGAAAACATCAACTCTGCGCCATTCCAAAGATGGCGCGATCGCTTCTTGTTTGTAGCAGAAGCTATCCATAAAGCACAAGCAGAAACCGGTGAAATCAAAGGTCACTACCTCAACGTCACCGCCCCCACCTGTGAAGAAATGCTGAAGCGGGCTGAATTCGCCAAAGAACTGAAAATGCCCATCATCATGCACGACTACCTCACAGCAGGTTTCACCGCTAACACCACCCTGGCTCGTTGGTGTCGTGATAACGGTTTATTGCTGCACATTCACCGGGCAATGCACGCTGTAATCGACCGTCAAAGAAACCACGGTATTCACTTCCGCGTATTAGCTAAAGCTCTGCGTATGTCTGGTGGTGACCACATCCACACTGGTACTGTGGTTGGTAAATTAGAAGGTGAACGTGGCATTACTATGGGCTTCGTTGACCTATTGCGGGAAAACTACGTTGAGCAAGACAAATCTCGCGGTATTTACTTCACCCAGGATTGGGCTTCTATGCCTGGTGTAATGGCAGTGGCTTCTGGTGGTATTCACGTATGGCATATGCCAGCACTAGTAGAAATCTTTGGTGATGACTCCGTACTACAATTTGGTGGTGGTACTCTTGGACACCCCTGGGGTAATGCACCTGGTGCAACTGCTAACCGTGTAGCTTTGGAAGCTTGTATCCAAGCCCGTAACGAAGGTCGCAACTTGGCTCGCGAAGGTAACGACGTTATCCGCGAAGCTGCTAGATGGAGTCCTGAATTGGCCGTTGCTTGCGAACTGTGGAAAGAAATTAAATTCGAGTTCGAGGCCATGGATACTGTCTGATCCTTTTACTTTTATGGGCTGGGGTCAAACATGAATCTAAAGCAAATTGCGAAAGAAACAGCCAAAACTCTCCAAAGCTACCTCACCTATCAGGCGCTGCGGACTGTGTTGGCACAACTAGGTGAAACAAACCCGCCTTTAGCGCATTGGTTGCAAAACTTTTCATCGGGGAAAATCCAAGATGGAGAAGCATATATTGAGCAACTTTTCCGAAAACAGCCAGATTTGGCACTGAGGATCATGACCGTTAGAGAATATATAGCGGTGGAAATCGCCGAGTTCCTCCCAGAAATGGTTTGTACTGGCATTCAGCAAGCCAATATGGAACAGCGTCGCCAGCACCTAGAGCGCATCACACGAATAGATACATCTCACCCCAGTCCACCATGGGACAACCAGACCAGTTCAGACCCCAATAGTGAACAGTCATAATTTGACTGTTCATCAACAACTAATACCCATCGCAATCCATTATCAAAAGCCATGCAAACTTTACCAAAAGAGCGTCGTTACGAAACCCTTTCCTACTTACCCCCCCTTTCTGATGCTCAAATTACCAAGCAAGTTCAGTACATTCTGAATCAAGGTTACATCCCAGCTGTAGAGTTCAACGAAACCTCAGAACCCACAGAATTTTTCTGGACAATGTGGAAACTACCTTTATTCAACGCCACATCCACTCAAGATGTATTGAGCGAAGTACAAGCTTGCCGTTCTCAATACAGTAACTGCTATATCCGTGTTGTAGGTTTTGACAACATCAAGCAGTGCCAAGTTCTCAGCTTTATTGTTCACAAACCCAGCAGATACTAAAACTCAACCAGCTGAATTAATTTGGGGAAACTTGAGTTAATTTTGCCCCATTAGAGAGGTAGAAAAATCTACCTCTTCTATTTATTTTGTATTGCGGGCATTTTGCCCGCTAAGGATGTACCCCACTGGGGCAAAATTTGCTATGAAGTCTAGGTAGTTTTTTCAAAAATCAAATAGTCCCATATAAGAATTGTCTATACTAAATGCAGCAACATTGCTATGAAGAAGCTACTAATGTCATCATCAATTGAAACAATTTTTGATAAAAATATACAAATTCCCCCGTTAGAAAGTGGCGATCGCCTCACACGTCCAGAATTTGAGCGCCGCTACACAGCCATGTCAAATATTAAGAAAGCTGAACTTATAGAAGGAATTGTATACTTGGCCTCACCGTTACGTTTTAGAAGTCATGGACAACCTCATGGAAATATGATTGGCTGGTTGTGGACTTACAAAGTGGCTACCCCTGGTGTGGAGTTAGGTGACAATGTTACAGTCCGCCTAGACCTAGATAATGAACCACAGCCTGATGTGATTTTGTTCATTGACGAACAACTAGGGGGACAAGCACATATTAGTCATGATGACTACATAGAAGGCGCGCCAGAATTAGTGGCGGAAGTTGCTCCTAGTAGTGCCGCAAATGATTTGTATGATAAAAAACGAGTATATCGCCGTAATGGAGTGCAAGAATATCTGGTTTGGCAGATTTTTGAGAACAAACTGGATTGGTTTTATTTAGACAATGGTGAATATATGTTGTTAAATACTGATGCTAACGGCATCATCAAAAGTCGTGCTTTTCCGGGTCTCTGGTTAGATGTACCTGCATTATTAACAGGAGAAATGACAAAAGTTTTAACAGTCCTGCAACAAGGCTTGAACTCTCCAGAACATCAAGAATTTTTGCAACGTCTATCATAAATATAGCCCATTTCAGGTAAATCTCACAATCCTAAAATCAATCGAGCTAAATTGAGATAAATTAACACTCCCAACACATCAACAGCAGTGGTAATAAACGGGGCTGACATCAAAGCCGGATCTAACCCCATAGCACGAAATATAAATGGTAAAGCGGAACCAGAAACAGAAGCTAAAACGCAGATAGAAAGTAAACTTAATCCTACAGCCAGGGCTACAAAGAAATTACCTTGTAAAAAGTATGCCCACAGGATCACTACAGTACCTAACATAGCTCCTAACAATATGCCAGCGATCGCCTCTCGTCTGACTATATCTAACGCTTGATGAGGGCGGACATCTTCTGTATTCAAACCCCTAATCACCACTGTAGAAGACTGCGCTCCCACATTCCCCCCAGTACCAATCAACAAGGGTATAAAGGCCGTTAAAGCAACTACTTTTTGTAAAACATTCTCTTGATTAGTAATCACCGCAGCAGTGGCACTATTGGTAATTAACAGAATCAACAACCATACTACCCGCCTACGGGCAACAGTAAACAAGTTAGTTTGAAAATAATTATCACCGCCAGATTCTACACCACCCAGTTTATAAATGTCTTCTGTGGTTTCTTGCTCTAAAATATCAAGAACATCATCCACAGTGACAATACCCACTAAACGCTGTTCTGCATCCACTACAGGTATAGCCACAAAGTCATAGTGTTGAATTGTCCGGGCTACTTCCTCTTGGTCTGTATCTGTATGTACAAATACCACATCACGGGTCATAATACTGCCAATAGTTTGGTGTGGTTGAGCCAATATTAAGTCCCGCAGAGAGAGAATACCAGTTAGGCGACGAGCATCATCTGTCACATAAATATAGTAAATTGTCTCTCTCAAGTTAGCCAAAGAACGAATTTGCTCCAGGGCTTGAGTAGTGGTAATATTTTCCTTAAGTGACAAATACTCAGGGGTCATAATTCGCCCAGCAGTGTTGGGTGCATAACCTAACAGCAAAGCAGTTGCATCCCGTTCAGCCGGACTTAGTTGCTGCAACAGTCGCCGGACGACTTTAGCAGGAAGTTCATCAAAAAGACGCGCACGATCATCAGGTGACATATTCTCGACAATTTCTTGTACATCCTGACGCTTAAAGTCTTCGATTAGTGTTTGTTGGACACTTGGATCCAGGTATTCAAAAACTTCTATAGCCTCTTCTTTAGAAAGTAACCGAAAAGCGATCGCTTGGGTAGCTTCTGGCAAACCTCCAATTGACTCGGCAATATCTGCAAGCTGAACCGGAACTAACAAGGCTTTGGCACCTTGATAGTTCTTTTGTTCCATTAGCACTTGTAGCTGCTGGCGTACTAAGTCTTGTAACTCTTGTCTGGTTCTGCTTTGCATATGTGAAATCAAACGTGGCTGATGCAGGGAATGTTCTCTAAGTGCTGGCGGTATTGCCCGAAATGTGTCAGTTTACCATTACCTCTAAGCTGTAAGGGCAAAAAAATTGTATCACCTCAGCGGCCATTCCATCGGCCACAGGTAACCTTTGCCTAGTCCACAGACTCAGCAATATTCAGTACTGCTAAACATCCCAAATTCTCATCAGTAGATGTTCTGTTGACACTCCCACAAACATTAACTTGACTTACTTGAATTTAACGAAACAAGCGATCGCTTGTTGACTTCTGGCCAGTTAACTACTTGCCACCAATTGTTTAAATACTCACCCCGACGGTTGCGATATCTCAAATAATATGCGTGTTCCCACACATCGTTACCCATAATCGGGTATGCACCATCCATAATGGGGTTATCTTGATTAGCTGTGCTGACAATTTGTAATTTACCTGCGGGGTTACGCACTAACCACACCCAACCACTACCAAAGCGATCGCTTCCTGCTTTGTTAAACTGTTGTTTAAATTCCTCAAAACTGCCAAAAGTTTCCTTAATCTCTGCGGCAATTTCGTCTTGTGGTTCTCCACCACCTTCCGGACTCATGATTTGCCAAAAAATGGTGTGGTTGAGATGTCCACCACCGTTATTACGAACCTTTATGCGGATGTTCTCGGGAACATCGTTTAAGTTCCGTAGCAAAGCTTCCACACTGCTTTTTTGCAAATCTGGTTCATCTTTGAGAGCATCATTAAGGTTTTTCACATAGCTGGCGTGATGTCCGTCATGATGTAGTTTCATAGTTTCTGCATCAATGGCTTTTCCTAATGCCGCATAATCATAAGGTAAAAGAGGTAGCCTTGCCGGTCCTGCGCTAAGTTCCTCGTCAGGAGAAGCTACAGGGGGAAATATTGCAGCTGTGGTAATTGCTTGAGGGGGTTGTGATTCAGCTATGGGTACTGTTGTTTGACCCGTCGTTTGACAAGACATTACTAGAATCGACAGCAGCAGACTTGTGAGGAAAAGGGCAATTTTTGCTCTGATAAATTTTGACATAATCATTCACACTACTAATCTAGAAAGATTATATTTTTCATACCCCTGTTCTGACAATAGCCAAGAGAATAGAATTAACAATTGCTAAAGCCAGAGAACCAATTAATGCACTCCAAAAGCCCCATCTGAGACTGAAACCCGGAACTAAAGCGGCAGCTAGACCAAAAATAATGGCATTTAACACGAAGAAAAATAATCCAAAACTCAAAATAATGACAGGTAATGTCAATAAACTCAGGATTGGCAGCAAAATCGCATTTAATATGCCGAACACAGCCGCAGCGATCGCAGCCTTAGCAAAACTATCAATTTCAATTCCTAAAGGCAGTCTAGAAATAATTAAAAAGCTAATTGTCGTCACAAACCAAGTTAGAATTATGTTTAACATTGATTCTTCCTCACAGATAATTAATTACTACTTTTCCTAATTTCATGAGCATAAAAAATACTTGCTCTGGTTGATTTTAACATGAAATATTTATCTTTTAATTCAGCTGTTTAATCTATTTCTTTAGATATACAACTAAAACTCATAAACAAAACTATCGGCAGATATAAGATATTATTACCTTTGCTAAATATATAATATTGATATAAATATAATATAACCATTTAGAGGAATAGCAGACATAATATGCTAACAATATGCTAACACAGTTTAATAACAAATTAATTTTTATGTTTTATGTCAAATAAAAAGACAAAAATATGGCGTAAGATAAAAGCGGATTAACAAGAATTAATATTATGTCTATTATCAAATCACCAATTAACTTTGTATCGCCAACCAACTTATATATAGCTGAGGTTTAAAAATATGTCTGTTGAGCAAATTTTGCTAAAAAAAATAGCTGAAGATATAAATTTTTCCCAAGTCACTCGTAGTGAAGTTCAACAAGAGCAAATGCCACAAGACAGCTTAGATATACCTGATATAGTCTTAACTTTATCTCCTGTAGCCCTGCTATTCAGTTGGGTGATGTTTTTCTTGATATTGCAAAAAATTCGCACATTTTTGGACAACAAAATGGTTTTTACTGCCAAAGGTTCACATAAAGTCCCCTGTAAAAACTGTAGGTTTTATTCAAATAATCATTACCTAAAATGTGCTGTACAACCTTCCATTGTCTTGACTGAAGAAGCAAAAGATTGCTCAGAATACTCACCGAAAAATGGTAAATTTTCGCGAAATGGCTTCTTTAAATAGTCAGTTAACTTTAACTAACCTGACCTAAATCTCGTTGTCGCTGTAACCAACTAGCCAAATCATTGGCGGTAATGATACCCCTGAGTAAACCGTTTTGAATTACCAGTACACGGCGGATTTGTGAGTCTTGCATTTTTTGCAAAACTTTAGACATTTCCTCGTCGGGACGAGCGGTAACACCGTTTTCTGTAGGAATCATTGTATCTTTGACAGTCCGATATTGCCATTCTTCTCTGGGAATATCTTTGACTTGATTTAAAGTGATAATGCCTACAGGTTGATTATCTTCTGTGACGGGAAAGGAATGATAACGACGATTGAGAAAATAATTATCTACTAATTCTTGGAGTTTTATATCAGGACTAACAGTTTCTGGATAAGGGGTCATAATTTCTCGGGCTTGTATCCCTTCTAAAGTAGTGCGAAGCAAAAGTTCTTCATAGCTAGTCTCAGCAGCATTATACAAAAACCAACCAATGAGAATTAGCCATAGTCCGCCTAAGATTACCCCAGAAAACATATCCAAAATACCAAAGGCAATCAACAAATAACTTAACCATTTTCCTGCTGTAGAAGCGATTTTTGTGGCTTTTTTCAGATTCCCAGTATATTTCCAGAGTAAAGAACGAAAAACACGACCACCATCTAAAGGAAAGCCTGGCAGCATATTAAAAATAGCTAGGGCTAAATTAATGGCTGCTAGGTAAGCAAAAACACCTGTAAATACTACACTCCAACTAAAACTGATACCCACATACCAAATCAAAGCAAAAAAGCCAGACAGCAGCAAACTAACTAACGGGCCGACTCCAGCTATTTGCAATTCATCCCCTGGAGTTTCCGCGTCCATACGGGTTCGGGAAACTCCACCAAAAATAAATAGGGTGATACCTTCGACGGGAATTCCTTTAGTTCTAGCTACGAAGGAGTGAGAAAGTTCATGTGCTAGCAGTGATGCAAAAAATAATAAGGTTGCTACTATGCCCATGCCAAAGTAAGTGGCATTGTCAAATCCAGGATAGTTGGCAGGAAATACACCAGCGCTTAAAGTCCATAGGACAAGAAAGAAAATCAACAACCAAGATAAGTCTACTCGGATTTCAAATCCTAAAATAGAACCAAGACGAAAACCTTCCATAGTAATTCTTGATTAAGACAGTTTGTTTTTCTGTCTCAAAAACTTTGTAAATATCACCGCAAGTGTAGAAAAAGGTAATTTATTTTGCTTCTAACAAATGATAGAAAGATAAGATATATCTTTTGACGGTTGCTATTTCGTCGGTAAAGCTTCTGCTTGCACTGTTATTTCTTTTCTGTTAGCATTGCGAGTAATAGTAATTGCCATGGTATCGCCAATTTTAGTACTTTCTACTTGTTCCTGTACTTGTTTAATATTTTCAATAGCAAGATTGTTAATACTTTCAATAATGTCTCCAGGACGCATTCCGGCACGGAATGCGGGGGAGTTGCGGAGGACTCCAAGGACAACTACACCTGTATCCTGAGTAATTATAATACCAATATCACTTTGATTAATTTTTTCACGCAATTCAGGACTTAACTGAGCCATTTGTACACCGATGTAGGGGTGATCAACTCGTCCTTTTTCGATCAATTGTGCTGCAATTCTTTGGGCGGTGTTGATGGGAATGGCAAAACCTAGCCCTTGAGCGCCTTGGATGATAGCGGTGTTCATACCAATTACTTCTCCCTGGGCATTTAGTAAAGGTCCGCCGGAGTTACCTGGATTAATGGCTGCATCCGTTTGGATAAAGTCAACTCGTTCTGCTGGTACACCCAGGGCAGCGACGGAACGCTGTGTGGCGCTAATAATTCCTTGGGTGACCGTGTTATCTAATCCTAAAGGATTACCAATGGCGATCGCTGATTCTCCTGGCTGTAAGTTATCTGAGTTACCTAATTTTACCGTGGGTAATTCAGTAGCTTCAATTTTGACCACAGCAACATCTGTTACAGAGTCTACGCCGATGACATCGCCTTGAAAACGGCGACCATCTTTTAATAAAACTGTGACATTATCTGCATCTGCTACTACATGGGCATTGGTAAAAATTATTCCATCAGCAGTAGTAATAAATCCTGATCCAAGACCTTGTTGCACTTCTTCCCTAGTGGGCAATTGTCGCTGAAAAAATCTTTCCATTAGAGGATCAGGGGATATTTCAACAGTGCGGGTAGAGTCAATTCGCACTACAGCCGGCCCTACCTCTTGTACAACACGAGTTATATAGTTTAGGTCTGAGTTGGCGCTTTTGTTGGCTGGGACTTTTGGCGCTATGGGTTGTTGAACATTGGTGACATCTTTGGTAGGGATACACCCAGTCATGAGTAAAACCAAGCAAAGAGCAGGTTGCTTTAAAAGTTGTTTCATAGGTTAAGATTGGGACTGGGGGATGAATACCCAATCAGTGTCAGGGAAGAAAATCATTTCATCCTAGCCTGGCACTGTGGTAAGTAGATAAACCTATTGTGCATCATAACAGCATCAAGTGAAAATTACGGCAGATGTTAACCGATAATTAAACTATATGTGTTAAAGGATGGAGGAAGTCATGATGAGTGCTGTAACTATACAATTACCCCCTCCTATGCAATTTACTGATGAAAAATTTGCCCAACTTGTTCATCTTAACAAAGATTTACGCTTGGAATTGTCTGCTGAAGGAAAATTAGTCATCATGTCACCAACGGGGGGGGAAACGGGAAACCGAAATTTTGAAATTTATGTTGATTTAGGCATATGGAACCGTCAAAATAATTTGGGTAAGGCTTTTGACTCTTCCACTGGTTTTAAACTACCCAAGGGTGGAACTCGTTCTCCTGATGCTTCTTGGATCAGAACAGCCAGATGGGATAATCTCACCCCAGAGCAAAGAAAAAAGTTTCTGCCTTTGTGTCCTGATTTTGC
>NZ_JANQDH010000114.1 GCF_029891735.1 Chrysosporum bergii ANA360D | reverse complement strand
CAGCCGAAAAAAATCTTGTTCTGCTGAGTAGAATTGTAAAACCCACAGTCCTTGTTCGTTACGCCGAAAACAGTCAATACGCCGACGTTTCGTATTAATTAAAACATACTCCTGCAAAGTATCCATCACCTGATAATCAATAAATTTATCACCCCGGTCAAAGGCTTCAGTAGAATCAGATAAAACTTCCACAATCAAACAAGGAAATCTTTTATAAGCAGGTGTTGCTTGGTCTCGTTGGTCACAAGTCACCATCACATCAGGATAGTAAAAACGATTCAATGATTCAATTCTCGCCTTCATATCCGCAATATAAACGCGACAACCTGAACCCCGTAGGTGATTACGCAGTAGTGCAAACAGGTTTCCAGCAATAGTAACATGGGAATCTAGCGCCCCAGCCATAGCGTAGATGTAGCCATCAATATATTCGTGTTTGGTGCTACTCTGTTCCTCCATTTGTAGATATTCTTCAGGAGTGAGGTAAATTTCCGGGGAAGCAACCATATTACAAACCTCCATGTATAGACTTTGTTACTGGGATTTCATCCGCTAGCTAGATGTGAACAGCTTAAGCACTTTTGTAGCATACAGATGTAGTTTGCTGAAATTAATCATGTATGAACTGTTGCAGGCTGCCTTAGAAAGAGATGAAAAAATCGCCCTACATGAGTTTATTTTAGAATTAAGTGCTTTAGGTAAACATTACTTTTTAAGAAATGAGATTTTATCTGCTTTTGGGACATACTGTCAGCATTCCCAGAAGCCTCCTTATTTTTATCACTCTTCTTCCCTCGGCAGATTAATTCATAATACCCATGAAATGATTATAGAAGAAGAAAGTACTTGGTTTGTTGTCCGCCCTAGGATTGCCAGTCAAGAAGTATGGCGACTCCAACAAGATTTCTCTGGATTTGAGCAGATGACACCCCAAGGGTGGTTAGATGTAAGCGATCGCCTTGTGAATCGCTATCAACCCCACATTCTGGAAATTGATTTTCAACCCTTTGCAGAGAAATCCACCAGAATTAATGACCCCAGAAACATTGGTCAAGGTTTAGCCTTTCTGAATAGTTATTTATGCGAACAATTATCTAATGACACTGATTATTGGCTAGAGGTATTATTCCAAGCATTATATCAACTCAGTTATGATCATCAACCCCTGCTGATTAGCGATCGCATTCCTTCGGGTCTTCACCTAGCCAAACAAATTAAACAAGCCCTGAAATTTTTAGATCAGCGTCCCCCTGAAGAACCCTACAGCAATTTTCGCTCTCACCTCCAACAAATGGGATTTGAACCAGGGTGGGGTAATACAGTTGGGCGCATATCCGAAACCCTAGAACTTTTAGAACACCTGATTTACAACCCCCAACCAGCTATTTTAGAAGCATTTTTTGATCGTGTCCCTGCTATTTTCCGGGTTGTCCTCGTTTCCATACACGGTTGGGTTGGTCAACAAGATGTTTTAGGTAGAGATGAAACACTCGGTCAGCTAATTTATGTCTTAGAACAAGCCCGCAGCCTGGAAAATAAGCTGCAAGCAGAAATTAAACTAGCTGGTCTGGACTTATTAGGAATTAAACCCCATGTCATCATACTGACTAGACTGATTCCTAACTGCGAAGGTACAGAGTGTAATTTGCGGCTAGAAAAAGTCAAAGATACTGACAATGCCTGGATATTACGGGTTCCCTTTGGGGAATTCAATCCTGACATTACCAGCAATTGGATTTCTAAATATGAAATTTGGCCTTATTTAGAAACATTTGCCATAGATGCAGAAACAGAACTATTAGCTCAATTCCTAGGTCGTCCCCATCTGATTATTGGTAACTACAGTGATGGTAACTTAGTCACTTCACTTTTAGCCCGGCGCTTACAAGTCACTCAGTGTAATATAGCCCACTCTTTAGAAAAACCAAAACATTTATTTAGTAATCTATATTGGCAAGACTTAGAAGAGCATTATCATTTTTCGGCACAATTCACCGCCGATTTGATTAGTATGAATGCTGCCGACTTTATTATTACCTCATCTTATCAAGAAATTGTCGGCACACCAGACACCATAGGTCAGTATGAATCTTACAAGTGTTTTACCATGCCCCAGCTATATCATGTAATTGATGGCATTGATTTATTTAGCCCTAAATTTAACATGGTGCCACCGGGAGTCAGTGAAAAAATATTTTTCCCCTATAGCCAAACAGAAAAGCGAGATCAGGAACTTACCAGCCAGGTATATGATTTAATTTTTCACCGTGAACAACAGCAAATCCTAGGCTATTTAGATCATCCTACCAAGCGCCCCATCCTCACAGTTGCACCCATTACCGCCATTAAAAATCTAACCGGCTTGGCTGAATGCTTCGGTAAAAATCAGGCATTACAAGAACATTGTAACCTGATATTATTAACTAGTAAACTATATCCAAACCAAGCCAGAAACCCAGATGAAGCGCGGGAAATCCAAAGACTTCATGACATAATCAATCAGTATAATCTCCAGGGCAAGATTCGCTGTATAGGAATGCGCTTGCCTAGCCGTGACCTGGGAGAAGCCTATAGAGTAATTGCTGATGCCAAGGGAATTTATGTTCACTTTGCCCGCTTTGAGGCTTTTGGTCGGAGTATTCTAGAAGCAATGATTTCCGGTTTGCCAACTTTCATTACTCAATTTGGCGGTGCTTTAGAAATTATTGAAGAACGAGAAGATAAATTTCATATTAATCCTACAGACTTAGAAGCAACAGCCCAGAAAATTTTAAACTTTATTGATCAATGTGATACTCAACCAGAACGCTGGGCAGAAGTTTCCCAGAGTATGATTCAGCGAATTTTGAATAAATATAATTGGGAAATAAACACCAGTCAAATACTATTGTTAGCGAAAACATTTAGCTTTTGGAATTTTGCGGCTCCGGAAAATAACGCAGCTAAACATCGATATATAGAAATGTTATTTCACCTGATTTTTAAACCGAGAGCCGAAAAAATTTTAGAAAAACATATGCAGAGTTATCATGAAAAATAGTCATAATCATTTTATATATACAGATTGGATATTAATTGAAACTGAATTTGATCCTGAGCAGTTACACGCTAGAGAAACCGTCTTTACCATCGGTAACGGATACTTGGGAACAAGGGGCAGTTTTGAAGAAGGTTATATTCGTGCATTACCGGCTACTTTTATCCACGGTGTCTATGATGATGTTCCGGTAGTTTATACAGAACTGGCTAACTGTCCAGACTGGTTACCATTAGTACTAAGTATAAATGGCGATCGCTTCCGTTGGGATCAGGGAGAGATATTGCTATATGATAGACAACTTGACCTGCGTCAAGGCAATCTCACTCGTTCTGTGCGGTGGCGCAGCCCCAGTAGTAAAACCATAGACATTCACTTTGAACGCTTTGCTAGTTTAGCTGACCAGCACGTATTAGGGCTACGCTGTCAAATAACCCCCGTAGACTTTGATGGCATGATTGAGATTCAAGCCAGTATTAACGGCTACCCTGAAACCCAGGGTTTTAATCACTGGGAAGCAATAGACCAGGGTAAAACAGAACCGGGAATATGGTTACACAGCCGGACTCGCGGTTCCCACATTGATATAGGCATGGCAGCCAGGCTGGTAATATCGGGAACAGAAGCAGCTTTAACAGCACACACTGCCCCTGGCTACCCTACTTTAGGCGCGACTTTTTTCGCCACAACACAGCAGACAGTAACAGTAGATAAAGTTGTTACAGTTTTCACGTCACGGGATACTAGCCAACCAGTCTCAGCAGCCCAACAAAAACTCGCCCAATTGCCAAACTACACCACCCTAGCTCAAGCCAACGCCCAAGCCTGGGATGAAGTTTGGCAGTATAGTGATATTGTGATTTCCGGGGATAGTAAGGCTGCTTTTGCTGTTCGTTATAATCTGTTTCAGCTGCTAATTGCCGCTCCGAGACATGATGAAAAAGTCAGCATTCCCGCTAAAACTCTTTCCGGGTTTGGCTACCGTGGTCATATTTTTTGGGATACAGAAATTTTTATTCTGCCCTTTTTTACCTTCACCCAACCGACACTAGCGCGTAATTTACTCAGTTATCGTTACCACACTTTAAATGGAGCGCGACGCAAAGCCTCTCATTATGGCTATAAGGGAGCAATGTATGCTTGGGAAAGTGCTGTTACAGGGGATGAAGTAACACCACGTTGGTCATTGCCTAGTGATTTTTATGGTGAAGATATCAGAATTTGGTGTCGTGATCACGAAATTCACATTAGTTCTGATATTTCTTATGCTATCTGGTACTACTGGCAAGCAACCGGTAATGATGACTGGATGGAAAAGTACGGGGCAGAGATTATTTTAGATACTGCCATCTTTTGGGCTAGTCGAGTTGAATTTAATTCTGAGCAAAACCGCTATGAAATTCGTGGAGTCATAGGAGCAGATGAGTATCACGAATTCGTACACAATAACACCTTTACCAACCGCATAGTGCAATGGCATTTAGAAAAAGCCCTCATAGTTGATGATTGGCTGCATAAAAACTTCCCACAACGAGCTAGAGATTTAGAAGACAAACTACAACTGACCCCGAAAATAAAAAACCACTGGCAAGATATCGCCGCTAAACTGTGGATTCCTTACGACTCTTCCACAGGATTAATTGAGCAATTTGAGGGATTTTTCCAATTAAAAAATATTAACTTGAACCACTATGAACCACGCACACGGTCCATACAGGCGATTTTGGGTATAGAAGAAACCAATAAATGCCAAGTACTCAAACAGCCAGATGTATTAATGCTGTTGTACTTGATGCGGGAATCAGCAGATTTTCCCTACAATCAACAGTCATTACAAGCAAATTGGGACTACTACGCCCCCCGCACTGATATTACTTATGGCTCATCACTCGGTCCGGCAATTCATGCCATTTTAGCTGCGGACTTAGGCAAATCAGCAGAAGCTTATGAACGGTTTATGCAGGCAGCAATGGTGGATCTAGAAGATATCCGAGGTAACACCGCAGAGGGTATTCATGGGGCTAATGCTGGTGGAATTTGGCAAGCTGTGATTTTTGGTTTTGCTGGGATTCAACTAACAGAAAGTCAGCCTATAGCCAATCCCCATTTACCCCACAATTGGACAGGTTTAAAGTTCAAACTGCATTGGCGCGGTCAATGGCACGAGTTTGATATTCGTCCTCAACCAGTCAGCCGGGAGGAAAGTAACAAAGGATTTGTTTTGTTTGCTTCTTCTTTATCCTCTCTCCCTTTGAATATCCAAGGGGTGATATTTGATTTAGATGGTGTTTTAACCAATACCTCAGAATACCACTATCAAGCCTGGCAGAAACTAGCAGACGAAGAAGGTATGGAGTTTAATCGCCAAGCTAATGAAGCATTACGAGGTATATCCCGTCGCAGTTCGTTGATGTTGATTATTAAAAATAAAAAATATTCAGAGTCACAAATTCAGGAAATGTTAGAGCGTAAAAATCGCTACTATGTGGAAATGATTGCCAATATCACACCCAAGGATGTCTTACCAGGTGCAATAAGTTTGTTGAATGAATTGCGAGAACAGGGGATTAAAATCGCCATTGGTTCAGCTAGCAAAAATGCCCAGATGGTGGTGCGGCGTTTGGGCATTGCTGACCAAGTTGATGCTATTGCCGATGGTTATAGTGTCCAACAACCCAAGCCAGCACCAGACCTTTTTCTCTATGCTGCCCAGCAATTAGGAGTACTACCAAGCCAATGTGTGGTATTTGAAGATGCGGCTGCGGGTGTAGAAGCTGCTTTAGCAGCTGGTATGTGGGCAGTAGGTTTAGGTCCCGAAGAACGAGTCAGTGAGGCTCATGTTGTTTTGCCTAGCCTAGCTGGTGTGAGGTGGGCAAATTTGCAAGAGCAATTAAGAGAAACTGTGCAGCGGTGAGAATAAATTGGCAATTTTTTCTAAGGAGATGATTTTATGTTTAGAACGGGAAGAACGGGAAGAACGGGACAAATAGGGCAAATACTTCAATCAATGAAAAATATTCTTCAGCAAGTAATTAACTATATCTTGGGTGCATTTACGAGAATTTTTAGCCCCAGAGATGATGACTATCCAGCTACAGGAGTTCAACCTTTTGAAGGTGATCCGGCTGATAGAAGAAATGATTGAAAATTGACCAATGGGTTTTAAACTAGGTTTTAAACTATAGCTTTTAATAATGCTTGTAGTTTTAACTGCACTTCGGCCAACTCTTGGTCAGGGTCTGAATCGGCGACGATACCAGCACCAGCATATAGCCTGGCGCGATCGCCATCTATGAGGGCGGAACGAATGCTAACTATAAAATCGCAGTTACCGTCAGCATCTATCCAACCCAAAGGCGCAGCATATAACCCCCTCTCGAAGTTTTCGTAATGACGAATTTCAGCACAGGCTAAATCTCTAGCCGCACCGGCAACTGCTGGGGTGGGATGCAGTTGGGAGACAATCTTTAAGGGGTGGATGTCATCAGGAACGGTGGCTGTAATTGGTGTCCATAAATGCTGGATGTTAGATAATTGTCTCAGGCGCGGTGCTAATATTCGGGGTAACAAACCTAGCTCGGTTAGGCGTTGATTAATGAAATCAATCACTAAAGAATGTTCGTGTCTTTCTTTGATGCTATTTAATAGGAGGTTGGCATAAGCAGCATCTTCAGCTGGGGTTTTACCTCTGGGTGCAGAACCTGCTAAGGCATCGGAGATTAATTTTTGATTGTGAATGCTAATTAATCTTTCTGGACTAGCACCAATAAAGTTTTGCCCTTTACCGTTGCTGGTGGAGAAAATATAACAATTGGGATGGATTTTACGGAGATTATTTAATGATTTGAAGATTTGAAAAAAGTGGCTTGAAGTCACATCTAAGGCATTGGCTAGGACTATTTTACTTAAACAGCTAGAGCTAATTTTTTCTACTGCTGATGCAACTGCCCGTTTAAAATCTTCAGCATGGGTGACAGATTGTTGGCTTAGTTTATTTGGTAATTGTTGCCAATTAGTAAAAGAATATTCTAAAGACTGAATTTGGCTAACCTTATCATCCAAGTCCTGGATAATATTTTCTAGGTTGGTATTGGCTTTGATAATTACATTATTAACTAATATGCAGTTGTGATTTTTAACTGCTATTTGCCAACGAGGGAGAAAAATTGTCGCTGATGGAAATGGATAATCTATTTGGGAATTTTGCTCAAAAAAGCTGAAATAACAGAAAAAGTGAGGGGTGACAAAATTGGAATTACTGTTACCAAACTTAATAATATTTTTTAAACAAGATTTGATAAAATTTTCCGCTTGGTCAAAACGCTCTTTACCATCTATTTCTAATTTTTCTATGGTATCAATGGCTGCGATCGCTTGTCCTTGGCTCTGATTTTCCCAGTAAAAATTTATTTTATCTACTTGGGTAAGTTTATCTAACACGACTAGGGGATCTACCCAGTCAAGGGTGAGGGAAATACTCACAGTTTGCCGAGAATGATTCTTGAGGCAATTGGCTTGAACGTTTAACAGAAAATAGTATAATTCCTGGTGGTTGACAAACAAGTTGCGGCGACATGGTAAAACTGTCATGGATCTAGCAATAGTAAAGTTATTTTAAAGTTAAGTTTTTTACATCCTCCCCCAGCTAAAGCTAAAATGAATCTAGCTGTACGTATAGCTTTACCTAGCAGCTTATACTCTTCAGCAGTTCCCTCTAGCTTCGCCTCGAACACTGACATGGATAACCTCACCTCCTTTGCTCAATCTTACACAGCTTAGTATAGAATAAAGTTTTGATTGATAACAACATTTCAACATATAGCATTTCTTAAACACGTGAGATACAAAATGATCAAAGTATTGTAGTGTCGGCATCTTGCCTGCTAAGGATGTACCTCACTTGGGCAAAATTCGCTATAATCAAGACTTAATCACGACTGATGACGAAAAAACCAGCGGCAAATCCTCAAATTAAATTATGGATGGCGGCAATTAAACCGCCCATGTATAGTGTTGCTATCATGCCCATTTGGGTAGG
Organism: Chrysosporum bergii ANA360D; assembly: GCF_029891735.1. Lineage (GTDB taxonomy): Bacteria > Cyanobacteriota > Cyanobacteriia > Cyanobacteriales > Nostocaceae > Umezakia > Umezakia bergii. The sequence goes on along the minus strand of NZ_JANQDH010000114.1, from coordinate 42,307 downwards.
AACAGCAGTAGCTTTTTCAGAAACAAAAAATTTTAATTTAGCAATATTTTCTACTTTTATAGCCGGGGCAATTTTAATTTTAGCCTGGGAAAATATCAGTAATGATGTATTTGATTCAGAAACAGGAATTGACAAAAATAAACATCATTCTTTAGTCAACTTAACCGGCAATAAGCTATTAATATTTTGGTTAGGCAACTTGTGTTTAGTGACTGGGTTACTGGGAATAATGGCCATCGGTATTTGGCAAAATGACCCTACTGTGGTGGGTTTAATTGTCCTATGCTGCGCCTTGGGCTACATATACCAGGGTCCGCCCTTTCGCTTAGGATACCAGGGTTTAGGGGAAATTATTTGTTTTTTTGCCTTTGGCCCTTTGGCCATAGCAGCAGCATATTACAGCCAAACTCAAAGTTGGTCAATGACTAGTTTAGCAGCCTCGGTGATTGTGGGCATGGCCACGAGTTTAATTTTATTTTGTTCACACTTTCACCAAGTTAAGGATGACATAGCAGCCGGCAAGCGATCGCCTGTTGTTCGTCTGGGTACAGCAAAAGCAGCCCAAGTGCTGTATGGGTGTACAGGTAGTATTTATGCTTTAATTTTGCTGTTTGTGTGGTGGGGAATGTTCCCAGGGTGGACGTTGCTGAGTTGGCTGAGTTTACCTTATGCTTTCCAGTTATGCCGCCATGTTCAACAAAATCATCATCTGCCGGACAAGGTAAGTAATTGTAAATTTATTGCGGTGAATATCCATTTTTGGTGTTGTTTGCTATTAGGTGTAGGATTTATGTTGGTGGGTGGATAAAATTTGTTTCACGCATTTGTTTAACCCAGAAACCAAGAGGGCTGGAGAGTGAAAGTTTATCATTTTGATTTTCGTTGCTATCGCAGACGGTTTTTACAACCCCTAGTTACTAGTCATGGGATGTGGCATAGCCGTGAGGGTATAATTATCCATCTGGGTGATCCTAGGGGTAGCTATGGAAGGGGAGAAATTGCCCCTATTAGTTGGTTTGGTTCGGAAACTCTAAAACAGGCTTTAGATTTTTGCTGCAAGTTACCGAGAGAAATCACAGAAGAGGTTATTTTCTCCATCCCGGATAGTTTACCTGCTTGTCAATTTGCTTTTGAGTCGGCGTTGTCAGGAATGGGGAAGTGGCCAGTTCGGGAAGATTCTTTTCCCTTATTCCCCAGTTCTTCTCCTCCGGATGCCGAATCTTTGACATATACTGGTTTGTTACCAGCTGGAAAAGCGGCATTAAACCAATGGAAAACCCTGTGGAAACGAGGATATCGCACGTTTAAATGGAAAATTGGCGTAGATGGAACTACTAAGGAGTTGGAAATTTTTGAGTTATTGACCCGTAGTTTACCACCTGCTGCTAAATTGCGATTAGATGCCAATGCTGGACTGAGCTATGAAGAAGCTAAATTCTGGCTAGAGATTTGTGACCATGTTCAAACAAATGTTGAATTTATTGAACAACCATTACCTGTGCAAAAGTTTTCAGAGATGCTGGAATTGAGTGCTAATTTTAAAACTGCCATCGCCTTAGATGAATCTGTTGCTACATTAACACAACTTCAGGACTGCTTTGAAAAAGGTTGGCGGGGGATTTTTGTGATTAAACCAGGGATAGCGGGTTCACCTTCTCGTCTGCGGCAGTTTTGCCAACAACATAAAATTGATGCGGTATTTTCTTCAGTATTTGAAACATCTGTTGGCAGACAAGCAGCACTTCAACTAGCAGCAGAATTATCTCGGTCAAATAGGTCGGTTGGTTTTGGCATGAATAATTCTTTAGAAAGTGCTGAACACAGCTTATTTAAATGTTGATACAACCACCTATAGTTTATTGGCATGAACTGAGTAACAGAGATTTTCTGATTTGTGAAAATAACTATCAACTCCAGGAAATAGCCTGTAAATTATATTTAGAAGCTCAGGCTAAATTTGCCTTGGGCAGAACTCCTAAAATCATACTCGCGGAACGTGAACCAGTGGTATTTATAGCTGGTTTCATGGCCGCTTGTGCTGCTAGTTGTCAGGTTTTTCTGTGTAACCCACACTGGGGTAAGAAGGAATGGCAACAAGTTTTAGATTTAGTACAGCCTGACTTGATTTGGGGAGACGGAGAACAAATAAACATCTCCACCCATTCCCCACCTTGTGCAGCAGCAATTGATCATCTATCCTCTCACCCATTGATCATGATTCCCACAGGTGGTTCATCGGGAAAGATTAAATTTGCTATCCATACATGGGAAACTCTCATGGCATCTGTACAGGGATTTACAGAATATTTTAAGATAACGCCAGTCAATTCTTTTTGTGTGTTACCGCTATACCATGTGAGTGGCTTAATGCAGTTTATGCGTTCCTTCACCACAGGAGGCAAATTAGCTATCCTACCATTTAAAACTTTAGGATCTGGTCAACTAGATTATATTCAACCGGGTAATTTTTTTATATCTTTAGTACCCACACAATTACAACGGTTACTAGAAAATGCAGAATTAACCAAGTGGCTATCTCAATTTAAAACTGTACTTTTAGGAGGTGCGCCAGCCTGGGATGAACTGTTGGCAAAAGCCAGATTTCACTGTATCAGTTTAGCGCCTACTTATGGAATGACGGAAACAGCTTCTCAAATTGCCACTCTTAAACCAGAAGATTTTTTCAATGGTAAAATCAACAGTGGTCAAATTCTCCCACACGCACAGGTCAAGATTCGCAATCAACAAGGTGAAATTTTAAATGCTAATAAAATTGGCAATATCACCATTCAAGGGCCATCATTAGCCCTGGGCTACTATCCGCACATCTGGGAAAAGGTTGATTATTTACAGGTAGACGACCTAGGTTTTTTAGATTCACAAGGTTATTTAAATATTGTGGGGCGCAGTAGCGACAAAATCATCACGGGCGGTGAAAACATCTACCCTAGGGAAATTGAAGCAGCAATTAGATCAACTGAAATGGTAATTGATGTTTGTATCATCGGCGTACCAGATAAATACTGGGGGGAAGCAGTAACAGCTATTTATATCCCCAAAGATACCCGGGTTTGTAGCTTAAAATTGCAAGCAGAACTACAGAAGAAACTCAGTAAATTCAAAATTCCCAAACATTGGATTTCTGTACCAACTTTACCCCGCAATTCCCAGGGAAAAATCAACCGCCAATACCTAGAAAAAATTACTAGGGAATATCTACAAGATATCCCCTGATGGGTCTGGGCGGTTTGCTTCTAACCACTGGATCATGTCAGCGGATAAATCCTGCTTATTTCTAGTTATGGTATTAATACACACGTGTCTAGTCACAGCTTTAGCCACTAGGACATCTTCAACTATGATATCATAAATAACCTCAAACTTATTCCCACCCAGTTGGTGAGAAATTAAACTAATGGTCAGTTTGTCCCCACAGAACATGGGGCGGAAAAAATCTACATTAGCATGAAGAATCGGAAAGCCTACTGATGGATGAGTAAAAAAAGATTTGATATCAATACCCGATGCTTCTAAAGATGCTTCGTAAGCTTCATGACAAATACACAATACATTAGCAAAATAAACTACTCCGGCAGCATCTGTATCTTGAAAACGAATAGTCCGGTTATAAGTAAAAGACATGATCACAAAGGTTGGTAGATATCCTCAGAACCGGGGTTGAGGTAGGGACGCTGTAAGTCAACCATATGATGGGCAAAATGTTGATTAATTAATTTCATGCGTTCATCTGTTGTATTTTTACCCTTTTGCCAAGCTTCTAACAAAGCATTGGCGACAATTTGACAACGGTTGAGCCCAAAACTTTCCTGGGGGGCAAATTTTTGGCTTGGTTCTTCGGCTAAACTCAGTCCTGGGGCTAAAAATTTAGTAAACAAGGGTATTTTAGCTTGAAAATGACATTGATACTCTCTATAAATAACCCGAAGAACTTTGCGAATTGCTGGATATTCATGGCGTTCAAAATAAAGTACACCAGAGTCATAGCGTCTGTATACCAAAGGATTATAAAGCACCTGAAAAGTAAAAGGAATATTGGCGGCATTGAGTTGTTGGGTCAGTCCATCCATGCAAGCGATCGCACCAGATGGGGTAAAATTAAAATGGATTCGTCCATTACCCAAATCCCCATCTGGGTTACTTCGCCGTTCTTGTCCCACGTTACTCACTGCTAAGTAACAGCCCTTCTGGACGCGATTTTTAGGCATCCAAATAGCTACTGATTCTCCCACCTTGGCAGATTTTTTACCGGGTTGTAAATGACAGTCTGGCTCTACATACACTGTCAAACCGCCCTTACTAACTGCTATAGTACCATCCGGTTCTAAGGTTAACACTTGCCAATGGGGGTCAAAATAACCTTTACCGTGATTGTTGTTATCTAATTGTTTGTAAAATTCCCAGTCAACATCCCCAATAGAATTAGTTTCTAAATGTTGATATCGCAAGCAATTAGCTGTTTTGATGTTAACTGCTAAAGTGCTTTGTAGAGATCCATTGTAATAGATGCCGTACAGGAAATTTCGCATTAATAAATTCAGATATTTATGCTGTAATTCCAGAGAATTATGTTTAAATCTGTGTGCTACTTTCCCTGGTAGACCATAGGGTTTATATTTGGGATGGTAAATAGCAAAATTGGACTTTATCTCGATATTACTAGCAATATCAAGTAGGGAAGTTTGCAAGGAACTGGTAGAAGAATTGATCATGATATAACCTGGTAAAAATTACACAAACACAGTGGACGCTTGATGTTTTTAACAACCCCGCAGGCGAGTTTTTGCGTGATAAAGAGGAATTAACTGCTGTTCTGTTTTGGGTTGCGGGAGTTGAGATGTTTTTGCCAAAGGCTGGAGAATCTGCTCCTGAGAAACCCCAAAAACACTCAGTACAGATTGTTCGGGTACGGTGAGGAGATTTTTAGCCATTTGTAACATAAAAATTTCAGTATTGCCGAAGTATTTACGAAAATTAATTGTTGCTTGAATTTGATGAATTAGCCCCAGTCCTGTAAACTGGATAACTCGCACAAGAAAGTCACTGCGGTACTCTAAAATCCTGGGAAAGCCACTGAGATAAGCCCGGATTAGGGCTAATAATGAAGGTTGCAGCACCTCTAAGGGTGTCATGGCTAAGTGCAAAGACTCTTCTAACTCAATGGCGGGATCTACTACCAAGCTACTCAGCCAAATGCTTAAATAGCTGGCCATGAGACTACCCAAATCAAAAGCGGGATCTCCCCAACCACACGCTTCCCAGTCAATCAGTCTCACCAGGCAATTATCTAACTGATGCCAACGAGAATGAATTAAAATGTTACTTAAATTTAAGTCGTTGTGAGTTAAGCAGCAGGGTTGCCATTCATAAGCCAAATCTGCGATCGCCGATGCTAAACTCTCATAACGTTGATAAAGAAGGTAAAATTTTAACGCCTCGGTGGGAACAGTACCAAATATTTCTGGGTTAATGGAATCTACCCCCTGGGCGGGATTGTAAAAGCTATAGCGAAATTGCCCTTCAGGCGCTGTGGCCATAAAGTTACGATATTCTCGGTGTTGGAAGGTAGCACGATGTAGTTCTGCTAGTGTAGTTCCAATGGCGCTAGCAATTGCTGGGGGGTAAATATCGTTATGATCATAAAATTCACCGAGTTCAGAATATTCAGTGAGGTAATTGCGAACAAGGATAGAATTTTCCGCGTCAAAATGTAGGACTAATGGAGAAATTGCGGCAATGTTTCCTAAAACCGGAAACTGCTGTAGCAATTGGTGGAACAACCACTCATTAAAAAATTCATGACAACCATTATCAACATGACGTTTTTGTTTAACCAGCAGGTGTTGATTACCAGCCAGGGTTACTAGTAAGTTTAAATTCTGCTGGGTACTGTTGATCACCTGATATTCTTTTGATGCTCCATCTTCTGAGCAGCATATACCTGTTTTTTGCAGATAATCGATCACCTTGTGAGAAGACAGTGGTAATAACATATATATTGTCCTATTCCGTAATATTACTGTTAAAATTACCATTAATTGAGATTAATTCAACCTTACCAGTTTTGGTAGACAGCAACAATTGCTCTAATATATTAATATCTCATCTGTGAAATTAAAACCTGCCATTATGGCAATATAACTTGGCTTTTGACTGGGAACTACGCCCCTAAACACCAGAAAATCTTGAAATTTATCTGCCAATAAAAAGTAAAAAAACACTACCTGGGGAGGGATCTTGTCAGATACAACCATTTATTCTTAAAATCACATCAAATGATACGGTTAAATGTAGGATGGGCAATAAGTAGAGTATAATTACTGAGGGTGAAACATCAGGCAAATCATATACAGTATTATTTTTACTGATCATGACCAAATCAGAAAAACCGGATTTTTCCTCAATGATTAATGATATTTCGGTCAACCAGTGAATTTAATTTTGTCCAACTACTCCTACTTTAAGCCAAATTACCAAGTTAATGGATCATCCAGCGATGCCAAAAGCAATTAGTTCATCCTATAGCCATAACCAGGTTCAATTCCTCCAATGTCAAGCAGCATCACTTTTACTCTACCAATCTGTTCTAAAAAGTGAAGTGGGGATGGCATTTCTTGACTTGTTGCAAGCTATACGTTATACTGACACTGATGCACGGAGTTGTCTAAAAGCCTATGGCAGTTATTTTTATGCCTTAACTGCTAGGGGGGAAAATTGGGAGGAATACCTGATTACTCAAATTCTCATTTCTGAGAATCCTTTTAGTAGGCTGGCTCAACAACAAGATTTTAAGAATTTACCCCGTGCTTTAGTGACCGCGGTGGAGCATGATTTACAGGTGTTGCAGAATCTTTATGAATGTAGCAGTGCTTGTTTGAGCGAGTGGGTACAAACAGTAGCCCATTTGCCCATTTCACCTGTGGTCTGGTACAAACAAGCAAGTAGCAACATAGAGACAAAATTGATAGTATTGCTACAAAACTTAGATAATTGGGCTGATGCTGTGGAGGAGTTAGCGGCTTATTATCGCCAGTTTGGTACAGGCCTATTTGCACAATATCATGCTTTGCGCTGGCAAGCAGGTGAGTTTATGGGCATTAAGTATGCTGACACTATTAGGCTAAATAGTTTAGTGGGTTACCAGTCTCAAAAACAAACTTTAATCAAAAATACAGAATTTTTATTATCAGGCCAAGTAGCACTGCACATACTACTTTACGGTAGTCGGGGGTCAGGGAAATCTTCTTTAGTAAAAGCTTTGTTAAATGAATATGGCCAGCGCCATCTCCGCTTGCTAGAAGTGGCAAAATCTGACTTACAGGATTTACCAAAAATTATGGAACACCTGCGGGGAGTACCACAAAAATTTATTATTTTTGTTGATGATCTTTCCTTTGAAGAAGATGATGATGCTTTTAAAGCCTTGAAGGTGGTTTTAGAAGGGAACTTGACTGCACGCCCCCAAAATGTGGTAGTATATGCTACTTCCAACCGTCGCCACTTGATCCGCGAGTATTTTGCAGATAGACCAACTCCTAAAGAGCAAGAGGAAATCCATGCTGGGGATACAATGCAAGAAAAGCTGTCATTTAGCGATCGCTTTGGTCTTACTCTCACTTTTCAACCAGCAGATCAGAACACCTATGTGGAAATTGTCCAGCATTTAGCAGCACAAGCTAATATTAACATTAGTCCGGAAGATTTAAAATATCAAGCATTACAATGGGCAACGCGCCACAACGGTCGTTCTGGACGTACAGCCCGACAGTTTATTGATTTTTTAAAAGCAGATTTAGCACAATCTCCAACCCATAAACAATAATAAAATTAAAATTACCAACTCTCAGTAATGTCATGACATTAACAACTATCCTCAAAAAAAACAATATACAATCAGCGCAATCAGTAATGATCAAGAACCGATATATCCTAGGTATAGTTGCTTTTAGTGTGAGTTTTGGCATTAGTCTTGTCCCCAACTGGGATGTAAATCAAGCCTTAATTACAGGTATAATAACTACACTTTCTACTTATGCAGCAGCTTTATTTACAGATAAGCGCCGCAGCAATTATGAAATGCTGATTTTAACTTCCCACCGCAAACAAATTAGAGAAATGGAGGGGCTTAAACACCGCATTGTCAAAGAAATTAACCAAATAGAACAACATCGTAACTTATTATATGTAGAATGGCAAAAACTAGAAAATCAAATATTAGATGGTCGCCATCAAAGAAATAATATACATAGAGATTTAGGAATATTTGCTGGACAAAAAAAACAGTTAGAAACCGAAAGTATGAAACTAACCGCTGAAATAGACAATCTCGAACAAAGTAAAGCAGAATTGCATCATGCTTTTTCTCTACTGACAACCGAAAAACGTCGCCTAGAGTTGAACTGCAACACACATAAAGCGGAAATAGTACAGATACAAAGTCAAATTAGCGAACTCCAGCAAGAAAAACAAGAACTAGAGAGTAGTATCAGTCTGCTAGGTAGACTCAAACCACAACTAGAAGAAAAAATGTATGAACTGCGAATTGAAATTCAAGAATTAGAAACTCAGACTAACCAGCAACAACAATTATTAGCAGAAAGTCTCAATCACTTAGAAAGTAAAATTACAGCCAAGCAGTCAGAATTACAGCAAATAGAATCACAAGTATCATTATTGCAAGAAGAACGAGACTTATTACAAAGCCAAGTTTGGGAATTACTGCAACAAACAGAAACATTCAATCAAAATCAAACCACCAATGATTTGTTAAATGTTACTGAAGTAACAATAGATACATCTGAGGTTTTAACTGAAGAATGACAGAAATTTTGACCAATTCTAACCAGCTATAAAATTCAGCTATTAAAAGCCAATGTATTAATTCCATAACTGAAGTTCAATTTGTTCACTTTTTTCTATTGGTTGGGCTGTTGTATTTTGTGGGGATATATTCTTGCCATTACCATTTAATTTTTGATCTAGAGGAATTTGTTTACCACGTAACCGAGCGCTAAAAGCGGCTTCTTCATACAGTAATCTCTCTTCCATTTCTTGTAGGTGATACTCTTCTGGATAGATTTTGGCTTTGCTGCGTTCTGAAGCCCGATTTCCTATTTGCAAATCAAATTTAAATTTTTCGATAGATTGACCAGTTTTTTCAACATAGTCGCGTAGTGTTTTTAAATTGGGAAAATATCCATTTTCATCAGGTTCACCACTTAAACGACGTAAGGCAACTTGATAATATTTTGGTTCGATTTCTGCGCCTATAAAATGGCGTTCGTAATCTCTGGCAACAACTGCTACAGTACCAGTACCTATGTAGGGATCTAAGACAATATCATTACATAGTCAACGTGAGCAATATCCTTGCTGTGATCAGACAAACTGCATCCGGTTAAAATCCCTTGAATATCAGCCAGCCCTAAGTAATAAAAATGCCCTGAGAAACGAGTAAATCAGTTCTCGGGCAGTGTTACAATCATTTAAATCTATTGAATCTATTTACTTGAATTTATAACTTATCGCATAGTCACAAATTCTTCTGCGGAAGTGGGATGAATACCCACAGTGGCATCAAAATTAGCTTTAGTAGCACCCATTTTCACTGCGATCGCCACTCCTTGTATAATTTCAGCAGCGCTATTACCTACCATATGCGCCCCTAAAACCCTGTCGTTACTTTGATCCACCACTAATTTCATCATGGTTTTTTCATCTTTACCAGGCAATGTATAATACATCGGTCTAAAACGACTGCGATAAACCTTGATAGCTGCGCCATATTTTGCCCTAGCTTCAGCTTCAGTTAAACCAACGGTGGCTGCCTCTGGGGTAGTAAAAATGGCTGTGGGGACATTTTCGTAACTCATCCGCCGACACTTGTTACCAAATACGGTATCTGCAAAGGCTCGACCCTCGTTAATAGCCACAGGAGTTAAGTTAATATTATCTGTACAGTCTCCCACTGCATAGATATTTTCTTCAGTAGTTTGACTATATTGATCAACAATAATTGCCCCTTGACCATCTAGCTCAACTTTGGTATTTTCTAAACCTAATTTTTGGGTGTTGGGTTTGCGCCCTGTGGCTGCCAAACTGACCGCATCAACAACCACTGTTTCTTCCCCATCACCACCCCGACGGACTCTGACGTTAATACCTGCATCGGTTTTTTCTATGGCAATCAATTGGGTATTGTTAAAAATTCCAATACCATGCTTGCTCATTCCTTCCTGAATCTCAGTGCGTAAATCTTCGTCAAAACCACGCAAAATCTTTTCACTACGAATTACCTGAGTAACTGAGGTTCCTAGTCCATTGAGAATGCAGGCAAATTCTGAGCCGATATATCCCCCCCCCAAAATTACTATACGTTGGGGCTGTTCCTGAAGGTGGAAAATATCATCAGAAGTGATAGCGTGTTCAATTCCTGGGATATCTGGCTTTACAGGATGCCCCCCCACTGCAATTAAAATTTTGTCTGCGGTGACTTGGCGTTCTCCTACCTCAATTGTGTGAGCATCAATAAACTTACCGTATCCTGGTAACAGTTCAACTTTGGACCGCTCCAGCATTTGCTGATAGATACCATTAAGGCGAGTCACTTCATTGTTGACAGCCGTGATCATTTTTTGCCAATCTAAAGAACTTGTGACAGCACTCCAGCCGTACCCTTGGGCATCTTCAAACAAATCAGGAAAATGGGAAGCATAAACCATTAACTTTTTAGGGACACAGCCACGATTTACGCAGGTTCCGCCCAGTCGGTCAAACTCAGCAACCCCCACTTTAGCTCCGTATTCCGCAGCCCGTCTAGCGGTGGCAATACCACCAGATCCAGCACCAATTACAAATAAATCGAAATCGTAACTCATGTGTCCCTCAAGTTTGAAATTTTATTGAAATTTTGAATATGGATATTGAATATTGGGGAGTGAAAAAATTTCATTCCCCCAACATAATATTACATAGCCTTGAGGTAATTCAGCATGGTGTCTGCATCGGAAACCTCAAATGGATCGGTAGGACAGTTATCTTCATAACCAGGTTCAATGAAAATCTTTTCAATTTTGCAGTCATTCACTATCATGGAGTAGCGCCAAGACCGCAGACCAAAGCCGAGGTTAGATTTATCAACTAACATCCCCATTTTGCGGGTAAATTCCCCATTACCATCGGGTAATAAGAACACCTTGTCAGCGCCTTGTTGTTTGCCCCACTGGAACATCACAAAAGCGTCATTCACAGATACACAAATTACTTCATCAATGCCCAAGGCTTTGAATTGGTCATAAAGTTCTTCGTAGCGGGGAAGGTGGGAAGTGGAACAAGTGGGGGTAAAAGCTCCAGGTAGTGAAAATACTACAACACGCTTACCACCGAAAATATCTTGAGTGGTGCGGTCTTGCCAACGGAATGGGTTGGCACCACCAATGGACTCATCGCGCACGCGGGTTTTGAAAACAACGTTGGGGACTTGTTCGATAACTGCCATATTTTTGATGAGTGATTGTGTTTTTGGGAACTATCTCAGAATAATTCTGATTTAAAAATAATTCAATAGTTATAAATACTTAATTTTTCCATTTGTTCAAAGTTAAGATTTGGCGATTACAATAGAGAAATCGTTAAAATCCAAAATATAGCAGTAAATATGCAGCAAGAGGCACACACAATTATTCAAACCTTAAAATCTAAAGGTTTGAGGGTGACTCCTCAGAGGTTCGCAGTTTATGCAAATTTGTTATCTCGGTCTGATCACCCTACAGTTGAGACTATCCTCAGCGATCTCAACAAAGATTTTCCTGTGTCGTCTCAGGCGACTATATATAGTTCTCTACAGGCTTTGAGAGAGGTGGGGCTGGTAAGAGAAGTTTTACTACAAGAAGGGGTTTGTCGCTATGATGCCAATGTTCAACCCCATCATCACTTTTGCTGTGACCGATGTGGTGCAATTGAGGATATTCCCTGGGAAACTTTCCAGTGTATAGACATGAAAAATCTCCGCCCTGGTATCAGTGGCGAAGGCTATGAAGTCATTGTTCGGGGTTGGTGCGATTGCTGTCCTTCCGCCTAGCCATGGACGTGAACTAATTAAGTCTGAAATTCTATCTTGACATTAGTATATTTCAATGTTCCCATACTCCTAGTCTAACCAGATGAAAAATCATGGGATTTATGTATATACCCCGGTGACGTTTGAGGTAAATAGAGTGAAAAATTGCTCTATATAAGGCACTTGTCGCTACTCCACACTCCAGATGTGTGGAGTGTTTTTCTAATTAAACGGTGGTTAAAGAAACTTGGTGGCGCAGGTGTTCCACTAAGTTATGTAAATCACCTGTGCTGAGACGATAACTGAGAGGATGAGCAATTAACCGTGCTGTACTTGTATACAGGGTTGTGATTTCAATTAAACCATTTTCCCGCAAAGTCCGCCCTGTAGAAACTAAATCCACAATTGCTTCAGACATTCCTGTAATCGGACCTAATTCTACTGAACCATACAAAGGTACGATTTCGACAGGTAAATCTAAACTGTGGAAATACTCACGAGCGCAATTAACATACTTAGAAGCAACTCGACCATGATGAGGCAAATCTAAGGGGGATTTATAGGGACTAGATGCTTTTACAGCCACTGACATTCGACAATGACCAAACTGTAAATCAACTAAGTGAGCAACGGAGGGTTTTTTCTCCCTTAGCACATCGTAACCAATAATCCCCAAGTGTGCCTGACCATATTCTACATACACAGGCACATCTTGACCCCTGACCAACAGTCCTTTTGCTTGCCCGCTAGGATCAAGAATTTGCAGTTGGCGAGTTCCAGAGTCTAAAAAAGCGCTAAAATCCAAACCTACAGACTGCAGCAGGCGGATGCTGTTTTTGAGTAGTTCCCCTTTGGGCAAGGCAATAGTTAACATTTTATTTGTGGTAATTCATTTATATTGGGAATATATATTGAGAATATCTTGATTGCTTACCACAAGCAGCATGAGAATTTTATTAGTTGATGATGAAATAGAACTAACTGACCCTCTCAGTCGGGTCTTAACCAGGGAAGGTTACAGTGTGGATATAGCCTACGATGGTGGTACTGGAAACCAGCTTGCTGCGGTGGGTACGTATGATTTACTAATTTTAGATTGGATGCTGCCAGGAAAAACAGGTTTGGAGATTTGTCTAGAATTACGCCGCCAAGGTAAGGCTACACCTGTACTATTTCTTACAGCTAAAGATACTCTAGATGACCGGGTGGAAGGTTTAGATGCGGGTGCAGACGACTATTTAGTTAAACCGTTTGAGTTGCGGGAGTTGTTGGCGCGAGTTCGTGCTTTGTTACGTCGTGCTGGTTCTCCCACTTGGGAAAATATCACTGGACGGCTGACTGTGGCTGATTTGGAATTTGACTGTGAAAATCAAGTGGCTTATCGTCAAGGACGGGTGATTGAATTATCTCAAAAGGAAGGTCAGTTACTAAAATATTTTATGGAAAATGCGGGACTTTTGTTAACTCATGCCCAGATTCTCCAAAATCTCTGGCTGCAAGACCAAGAACAACCCAATAGTAATGTGATAGCAGCATTAATTCGCCTGCTGCGGCGTAAGATTGAGGTGGGGAAAGAAAGTCAGTTAATCCATACTGTTTATGGTAAAGGTTATCGTTTCGGTACTTTTTCTGGAGATTAAACCCATGGAAAAGCTCAGTTGTTAAGTGGAGTTTTGCCGCAAGATATTTATTTGCATCTGTAGTTTTTCTCGCAATTTCTGTGCTTTTTTATAGGTTTGTGAACGTTTTTGTACTGCATTGGCTGTTTGTAGAGGCTGGATAAAGTATTTGAGACGAGTTCTCATAGCCCAAACTCCCATGGAGGGAAAGATAACCAACATAATCATTAATGGGGATATGGGAAAGAAAGGTAATTTAAATAGTCTTTGCACTGTCTTCAGGTTGACTGTCCACGGATGTAAAGATTCGTTACCAATACACACTACTGGGAGAATAGGAATACCATAGCGATCGCTCAGTTGCATAAAACTCACATCAAATTTTTGCAGTTGATAGCGTTGACCCCAACCTTTGAGGGGTCCGCGTAATCCTTCTGGTGCGTATAGCAAAGTTTGACCTTGTGCGGTTGCTGTTTCAAAATCACCCTTCTCCGCTCGCACCGCACCTAATACCTGTGACCACTTGGGTGGTAACCACCAAATCATCCAAGGATGCTGAAATAGTGTTTCACTAGCTAGGGGTTGCACCTGCCAACCTTGGCGGATCTGACTTAATAAGTAGCCTAAAGTGATAAAATCCCAAGGAAAACACATTCCTGCATGATTCATGGCTACAATTACAGCACCTTTGGGCGGTAAATTATGAATTTGTTGTAATTCTCCCCGAAAATAATATTTAACTATGGGGGCGAGAATTTCTTCACGAAAGGCTTTTTGATACTGAGGATTAAACTGATCCACCTGTTGTCTGGGTGAGCGACACCCCAAACGTAACCAGCGATGGAGTAGTGCTAGGTAAAATCCACCGGGAATGAAAAATAATCCATATTCTAGCCAATTCCAACCATCTGGGTCGGGGTGATAGTGCTGCCAGTGACGGTTAAATAAAACCAGCCAGCCTGGGGGATACCAGAGACAAAACCAGTCAAACCAGCTAAATTTATAACCTTCGCCTGATGTTTGTTTCTGTTCAGTTTTGAGGAATTTTTTAGCGTGTTGATCAATCACAAGCACTGATATTACGTAACAATTACATAAAATACATATCTTAGCCTTATATATATTTATATATATTTTGCTGATTTGTATCCTACCAGGGGGGTAATATTCACTACATTTATTTATTGCCCTCTTCTAGAAATTTAGCATTTTGGTCAGGGTATTGACGTTAACAGGAAAATATGTATAGTATATGACAATTAAATAGTAAAATAACCCACTAATATGACAGGTTAAAGATTAATGCTGTCAGTGTCCTGTGAGTTAGCTATTTCTATCGAAGAAAATCCATCAAAATATGAGTCAAAAATTTAACAGACGGCGGTTCTTCATCTACAGTTCTGCAACTATTGGCAGTAGCCTTTTACTCAAAGCCTGCGCCAACAACTCCCCAACCGCTACGGAGAGTCCCTCTGGTTCTTCCCCTACCGCCACTGGTAGTGGTGACAGCATCAAGGTGGGGATTTTGCACTCCCTGAGTGGCACTATGGCTATTAGTGAAAAAAGCGTTGTGGATGCTGAACAATTAGCCATTAAAGAAATTAACGCTGCTGGTGGGATTTTAGGTAAACAAATTACACCCATGGTTGAAGATGGTGCCTCTAACTGGGATACCTTCAGGGAAAAAGCTACCAAACTAATTGACCAGGATCAAGTAGCTGTCATTTTTGGTTGTTGGACTTCTGCTAGTCGCAAGAATGTCAAGCCAGTATTTGAGAGTAAAGACCATATGCTCTGGTATCCAGTCCAGTATGAAGGTCAAGAATGTTCTAAAAACATTTTCTATACTGGTGCTGCCCCAAATCAACAAATTGAACCTTCCGTTGATTGGCTATTGAAAAATAAGGGCAAAGAGTTCTTTTTAGTTGGCTCTGACTACGTTTTTCCCCGTACTGCTAACACCATCATTAAAGCCCAACTAGAAGCTTTAGGCGGAAAAACCGTTGGTGAAGATTACTTACCATTAGGCAACGTCGAAGTTACACCTATTATCTCAAAAATTAAGCAAGCGCTGCCCAACGGTGGGGTGATTTACAACACTCTAAATGGTGATAGCAATGTTGCTTTCTTCAAACAATTAAAAGGGGCGGGATTAACACCAGACAAGTATCCTTCTATGTCTGTGAGTATTGCAGAAGAAGAAGTTAAAGCCATTGGTGTTGAATATCTCCAAGGTCACTATGCTGCTTGGAATTATTTTCAAACAGTAGACACACCTGCTAATCAAAAGTTTGTGGCAGCTTTCAAAAAAGAGTATGGTGCAGACCGGGTAATTAATGACCCCATGGAAGCGGCATACATCGCAGTTTACTTGTGGAAACAAGCAGTGGAAAAAGCAGGCACTACTGATTTAGATAAAGTCCGAGGAGCAGCCTACGGTCAAACCATAGATGCGCCGGAGGGTACAGTGACAATGAATGCCAATCACCACTTATCCAAAATTGTCCGCATTGGTGAAGTCAGACAAGATGGTTTATTTGATATTGTCTATGCTACCCCTACGGCAGTTGATCCAATTCCTTGGAATCAATTTGTAAAAGAGACTCAGGGCTTTAGTTGTGATTGGTCAGATCCGGCTAAAGGCGGTAAGTACAAACAAGTTTAATGTCATCTGTCATTAGTCATTAGTCATTGGCTAATGACTAATGATGTCTATTGAGGATAAAAGAGTGTTAGTAGGTTTCTTAGAGGCTTTATTTAATGGCATTAGTATCGGAGCAGTATTATTAATTGCTGCTTTGGGACTAGCCATTATATTTGGGTTGATGGGCGTTATTAATATGGCCCATGGTGAATTGATGATGTTCGGCGCTTATGCAACATTTGTTGTCCAAAATGGCTGCAAAGAGTTGGGCGGGGTGTGGTTTGAATTTTATATATTTTTGGCTTTGATCATTTCTTTTCTATTCACTGCTGTTTTGGGTTTGATTTTAGAACGGGGTGTGATTCGTTATCTTTACGGACGACCTTTAGAAACTCTCCTAGCAACTTGGGGGGTGAGTTTGATATGTCAGCAGTTTGTTCGCAGTGTGAATTGGTTGTTAGTAATTGGCATAGTGTTGTTTTCTTTGTTGTTTTTTGGAGGGTTACAAATTTTAAATTACCGCAGTAATTTGGGTAAAGTTCGTAATTGGGCGGTGGCGGTGTTGTTATTCTTATCTTTGGGTATAGCAATAGTAACGGGTAATTTATTTAGCAATCAGCAAGCATTAACTCTACCTTGGTTTGGCGCTCAAAATGTAGATGTCACTGCTCCTAGTTGGTTGCAAGAGGGGATATCTTTAATTGGTGTCCAATTGCCATTTGCTAGATTATTTATTATTGCTTTGACCATAGTTTGTGTCGCGGGAACTTATCTGTTTTTACAGGGTTCTAACTGGGGTTTAAGAATTCGCGCTGTCACCCAAAACCGCAGTATGAGTGCTTGTTTAGGTATCCCAACAAAAAAGGTCGATGCCATTACTTTTGCTTTGGGTTCGGGGTTGGCTGGTGTGGCTGGTTGTGCCATCAGTTTACTCGGTTCAGTGGGTCCAAATACTGGACAAAATTATATCATTGACACCTTTATGGTTGTGGTTGTGGGTGGTGTAGGTAATTTGGCAGGAACTATTTTAGCGGCTTTGGGAATTGGTACGGCTAATTTCTTAATTGGTTCTGGAACTCTGGCTTTTTTATTTTCTCCTATCCAGCCTTTAGCAGATTTGTTGAATTTCTTTGCCACCACAAGTATGGCGAAGGTGTTAGTATTTGCACTAATTATCGCGTTTTTACAGTGGAAACCTGCGGGAATTTTTGCTCCTAAGGGTCGCACTGTTGACGTTTAAACCACAAAGGCACAGAGGAACTGGAGAATGAGGAGTCAAGGAGGAAAGTCAATTTTAATTGAAGTTGGGGTAGTAGTGGCTCTGGCCATGCTCCTAATTTTGATTATGCCAGCCATGCTGTCAGCCTTTCGCTTGAATTTACTGGGGCGATTTTTATCATTGGCTATTGTGGCTTTAGGTCTAGACTTGATTTGGGGTTATACCGGGCTGTTGAGTTTGGGACACGGAATTTTCTTCGGTTTGGGTGGATATGCTATCGCTATGTACCTGAAATTACAAGTTCCCCCTGGTGAACTGCCGGACTTTATGGGATTGTATGGGGTTACAGAACTTCCTTGGTTTTGGCAACCTTTTTATTCCTTTCCCGTGGCTATAGTGGCTGTGGTGTTGATTCCTGCTTTACTGGCGGGATTGTTGGGCTATTTAGTATTTCGTAATCGCTTAAAGGGAGTTTACTTTTCTATACTCACCCAAGCAGCAGTGATTATCTTCTTTAATTTTTTTAATGGTCAACAAAAACTGTTTAATGGTACAAACGGACTGACAGGTTTTCAAACCTTTTTTGGTGCAACTGTTAGTGATACGGAAACACAATTTGTTTTTTACACCCTAACAGTAATTGTTCTGGCAGCTACCTATGGTATTTGTCGCTGGTTGACAAGTGGACGCTTTGGCAGGTTATTGGTAGCTATTCGAGATGATGAAAGTCGGGTGAGATTTTCCGGCTATAATCCCACAGAGTTTAAAGTTTTAGTGTTTGCAGTTTCCGGTGCGATCGCTGGCATAGCAGGAGCATTTTACACTCTCCAAAGTGGTTCTGTATCACCCAGATCAATGGATATTGGCTTTTCTATTGAAATGGTGATTTGGGTAGCTGTGGGGGGACGTGCTACTTTAACTGGGGCTGTTGTGGGAACTTTGTTAGTCAATTATGCCCGCACTTTCTTTAGTGAACAATTTGCTGAAATTTGGCTATTTTTCCAGGGCGCGCTGTTTTTAGTTGTTGTTACTGTCCTACCTGATGGCATCATGGGCTGGTTACAAGGTCAAAAAATGCCTTTTTTCCACCCGCGTCGTCAAAAAATTGCTACATATCCCTCTTTAGAAAAAGACCCAGAAGCGGAACATGAACGCCAAAATTTTGGAAACTGAAAATGTTACGGTGAGTTTTGACGGTTTTAAAGCCATCAACCAACTGAATTTCACCATGGATGCGGGAGAATTGCGGGTAGTAATTGGACCAAACGGTGCTGGAAAGACTACTTTTCTAGATGTAATCACAGGTAAGGTAAAACCAACCATGGGTAGAGTTTTATTTAAGGGAAAAAACCTGGGTTCTTTACCTGAATATCAAATCGCTCGGTTAGGTATTGGGCGCAAATTCCAAACACCCCGAATTTATTTAAATTTAACGCCTCGGGAAAACTTAGAAATTACCTGCAACCGCGATAAAAATGTTGTTTCTACTTTATTTGGGCGTTCTCATCCTGGGGAAAAAAACAGCATAAAAGGGTTATTAGAAACAGTTGGTTTAACCTCTAAAGCAGACATCACCGCCGGTTTACTTTCCCACGGAGAAAAGCAACGTTTAGAAATCGGGATGTTAGTTGCACAGTCCCCAGATTTATTACTCGTTGATGAACCAGTTGCAGGCTTGACAGATGAAGAAACCCATAACATCGGTCAACTACTGTCAACACTAGCCCAGAGTCATTCAATTTTAGTGATTGAACATGATATGGAATTTGTGCGTCAAATTGCCCAAAAAGTTACAGTCCTACATGAAGGCTCAGTTTTATGTGAAGGCAGTTTTGCAGAAGTTCAAAATGACCCCCGTGTGATCCAAGTATATCTAGGAGAACAAGAATAAAAATTACTCAAAGGAGGATCATGTTAAAAATTTCTCAACTTAACGTTTACTACGGTGAAAGCCATATTTTACGTAACGTAGATTTAACAATACCACATGGGCAAATGGTGTGCTTAATTGGACGCAATGGTGTGGGTAAAACAACGCTGTTAAAAACAATTATGGGTTTACTCTCACCCCGCAATGGCACAATTCATTTGGACGGGGAATTAATCAACAGCAAATCTCCAGATCAAAGGGCAAAAATGGGTATTGGTTATGTTCCCCAGGGACGAGAGATTATTCCCCGTTTGACAGTCAAAGAAAATTTGCTTTTAGGGTTAGAAGCTAGACAAAAACCGGCAAAGAAAGCAGAAATTCCCGCAGAAATTTTTAGCCTGTTTCCTGTGTTAAAAACAATGCTGTCCCGCATGGGTGGTGATTTGAGTGGTGGACAGCAACAACAATTAGCGATCGCTCGTGCTTTAATGGGACAACCTCAGTTACTCGTATTAGATGAACCCACGGAAGGTATTCAACCCTCAATTATCCTGGAAATTGAAGCCGCAGTTCGTCGCATCGTTGAAACCAAAGGCATTTCTGTTTTATTGGTAGAACAACACTTACACTTTGTCCGTCAAGCGGACTATTATTACGCCATGCAAAAAGGTGGTATTGTCGCCTCTGGTTCCACCCAGGAACTGAGTCATGATGTGATTCAAAAGTTTTTGGCAGTTTAATTATTTCCTTTCTCAATAAGCGTGAGGTACAAATGTAAATCATCGTCTTGTATTGCGAGCGTCCTGCTCGCTACAAATGTACCTCAACTGGGCAAAATTCGCCATATACTTGGTTGATGCTACCTACTCACCACCTTCGGATTTCCAGGCGATCTCTTTGGCCGGTTTGGGGTCAGGTAGTTTGAGAGAAACCAATCCTGCTGCTAAAACTAACAACATGGATGTCCACAAACAACCCACTAAATTGAAATATTCAAAAACTAACCCTGATAAAACTGTGCCGGCTAATCGACCGCCTGAGTTAGCCATATAGTAAAAGCCCACATTTAGCGCCACCTTATCGTCATCGGTGAAAGCTAAAACTAGGTAGGAATGAACTGCTGAATTAAAAGCAAAGACTACACCAAATACCAGTAAACCCCCAATAATTGCTATGTTGCCAGGTATGCCTAATTGTAAAGCCATAGCGATCGCTGCGGGAACTGCTGTGAGGGTAAATGTCCAAAACTGAATAGTCTTTGATTTTGGCGGCTGGCCAGAACCAAATTTTTGCATTACCATGGGGGCTAAAAACTGAATAACTCCGTAGCCAATCACCCAACAAGCCAAAAACCCACCAACCTGATAAAACGACCATTTTAAAGTTCCCCGTAAGAAAACTGGCAACCCCACTACAAACCAAACATCCCGCGAACCAAAAAGAAAAAATCTGGCCGCAGACAGAATATTAATTTCTTTGCTTTTAGAAAAAATTTGGTTAAACCTAACTTTGGACTTAATTTTACCCATACCACTGGGCAACATTAACCCAGTAAACATAATCAAAAACAGTCCTCCTGCCATGATTAATAAGGCATTGATAAAGCCAAAAGCCGCCAATGACACACTACCAACAAAAAAGCCCACACCTTTGAGAGCATTCTTGGAACCAGTTAACACCGCCACCCACTTAAATAAAGATGATTGGGCTTCTTGGGGTACAACCAAGCGAATGGCACTTTTAGAACTCATTTTAGTTAGGTCTTTAGCAATCCCAGAAAATGCTTGAGCTACCATCACATAACCTACTGCAACCCACTCTGCCCAGTTTGGATTTAGCCCTGACAGCATCAGTAAAGAAAAAACCTGTAAGCCAATACCAGTATAGAGAGTTACTTTTAACCCCAATTGAGAGCCAATCCAACCACCTAAAAAGTTAGTAACAACGCCAAAGATTTCATAGAACAGAAACAGGGACGCGATTTGTAGTGGTGTGTAGCCAATACTGTCAAAATACAGCAGTACCAGCATTCTTAAAGCACCATCGGTGATGGTAAAGCCCCAATAGGCAAGGGTGACAAGAATATAATTCTTGAGATTGGCGCGAGAAGCTGTAGAAAAAGTCATGAATTTACTAATTTGTTGGTATATCCTTAGATGTGTTTTCCTTACCTGTAATGGTTTAAGACTGATTTATTCTTCAAAAATGTTTAAGTCTCGCTAATAACTCAACGCCACCTTACGGGCGAGTTCAACCATGCGATTGGCGTAACCCCATTCGTTGTCATACCAAGCCAGTATTTTCACCTGGGTTTCATTCACCACCATTGTGGAAGGGGCATCAATAATAGAAGAACGAGGATCATCTTTGTAATCAATTGATACTAAAGGACGCTCCTCATAGCCTAAGATGCCTTTGAGTGGTTCTCGTTCCGCAGCAGCTTTTAATAAGCTATTAATCTCATCTACTGTAGTGGGTCGCACTACTTCAAACACACAGTCTGTTAAGGAAGCGTTAAGTAATGGTACTCTCACGGCTAAACCGTTGAGTTTGCCGTTGAGTTCAGGATAAATCAAGCCAATTGCTGTTGCTGATCCTGTGGTTGTGGGAATGAGAGATAAGCTTGTAGCTCGCGCCCGACGCAAATCTTTATGAGGCGCATCGACGATAGTTTGAGTATTGGTATTGTCATGAATGGTGGTGATGATTCCATGCTTAATTCCCAAACCTTCATGTATAACTTTTACTACTGGAGCCAAACAGTTAGTAGTACAGGAAGCAGCAGTTAGCAAATGATGTTCTTTAGGATTATAAAGGTGGTCATTAACCCCCATGACCACATTTAAGGCTTTCTCCTTCACCGGAGCAGCGACTATTACTTTTTTTACTCCTCTGTCAAAGTACGGGTGGAGGGTGGTAGGTGTTCTGAACTTACCGGAACATTCCAGCACTAAATCAACACCCAACTCATCCCAAGGAACTTCTCCAGGTTGAGCATATTCACTAAAACTGAGACATTTTCCCTCAATTAAGACCCTTTCTCCCAGTGCTTCTACTTCTGGTGTCCAACGCCCATGAACAGAATCAAACTTCAGCAAGTGTGCAGCTGTGACAGCCCCACCTTTAATTTCGTTGATATGAACAAATTCTAATTCCGTCCAACCCCATGCAGCCCGCAGAGCCAGTCTGCCAATTCTACCAAATCCATTGATTCCTACACGAACTTTCATCAGTTTTTCTACTAGCTCAGATAGAATAGTTGTTAGCTTTTATGACCAATGACTAAACCCATGTTGGGGTGATGTTACTGGTGATATTCATATCATTTCAAAAAAAGTTGATATGTCAACCTACATTCACCTAATCTATACAAAACTTCATGAAAAAAAATTGATTTTTCAGGAAAATTGATCACAGCATCGGGCAGGAGAAATGTTTTCTAAGCTACCGTAATCAGCTAAATAGGCTGTTAGTACACGAAATTGAGCCACATTTAAACTGTAGTAAATCCAACGTCCTTGTTGACGTGCGTTAACTAAATTAGCTTCTTTGAGAGTTTTGAGGTGAAAAGATAGTTTAGACTGACTCACCCCCAGAGCATTGCACAAGTCACACACACACTGTTCTTGCTTTTGTAACATTTCCACTACCCCCATCCTGATGGGATCGGAAAGGGCATGAAAACCAGCAATAATTAGATCAGCATTGGTGGCAGAGGGGGTAGGCATCAGTAATGTTCCCGCAAGATATATTCTATCAAAACATGGGAGCGTGAGAAACCCTAAGCTAAAGCCTAGGGGATGAAACGCGGATCAACAGGATTTATCCTGTGGTAGCCTTAACAAAAGGCGATGGGTATTCTCAAAGCATTTTTGTTCAGTTAAAATCAAAAAAACATCCATAAATTGGTGAAAAACCCATAAGATGCCAATTCAACTAGTCACACAGCTAAGTATAATCTTAGTCAAGCTGGGTAGGGGAGCTTTGACACCCCCGATACAATATGAATTTAATAAATCATATCGTGTGCGATTCGTAGCGTGTCTGATGACCGCCTAGCAACATCAGTTGAGAATCCCCTGTGTTTTAACCAGGGGAAATGTCAATGTGAACCAGAAACCACAGTTGGAGCTTGATAGCGGATACCAGCTTGTTTAAATCTGTGTAGCGCTTCACTGAGGCGATCGCAATCTGCAATCAAACTGATCCGCACATAGCCCTCACCTGCAACTCCAAAGGCGTTACCCGGAGTTACCACCACCCCAGTTTGCTGCAATACATCCAGGGCAAAGTCTGTAGAACTCATACCCAGGGGACATTTTACCCACAGATACATAGTGGCGTTAGTTTTGGGAATATCCCACCCCAATTTTCCTAACCCTTGAATAAGAAAGTCCCGACGGGTGCGGTAGCGCTGTTGTACCTCATGCAAATACACATCTGGTAGCTGCAAAGCCGTTTCAGCTGCGGTTTGCAAAGCTGCAAAAATGCCGTAGTCCAAGTTGGTTTTCAGAGTTCGCAACCCTTGAATCACACGATGATTACCCACCACAAAACCCACACGCCAACCTGCCATATTGTAGGTTTTGGATAAAGTATGAAACTCTACACCAATTTCTTTCGCACCGGGAATTTCTAACAAGCTGGTGGGTTGATAACCATCAAAAGCTAACTCAGCATAACATAAATCATGCACTAGCATAATTTCGTACTTACGGGCAAAAGCCACGATTTCTGCAAAAAATTCTCGAGGGGCAGTGGCTGCGGTGGGATTACTGGGATAATTGAAAAAGAGAATTTTTGCTTGTTTAGCCACCGCGTCAGGAATAGCGGTTAAATCAATTAACCAGTTATTCTCTGGTTTAAGAATCAAGCTGTGAATTTTTCCCCCAGCAATTAACGGACCGCGAAAATGGGCAGGATAGGCGGGAGAAGGAACGAGAACTAAGTCACCAGGATTTATATAAGCCATAGCGAGATGGGCTAATCCTTCTTTAGAACCCAGTAAAGGTAAAGCCTCACTATCGGGGTCAAGCACCACATTATAGCGGCGATTGTACCAATTAGTTATGGCACGGCGAAAACTACCAGTACCTTCAAAGGGCGGATAACCGTGATTAGCGGGATTTTGCAAAGCTACCATGGCTGCTTCTACTACCGGCTGTGGTGTTGCACCATCAGGGTTGCCCATGCCCAAATCAATTAAATCAAGTCCTTGTTCTCGTGCTTTAGCCTTGAGTTCGTCCAAACGGGCAAATACATAAGGCGGTAATTGTTGTATGCGTTCTGCCGGGGTAATCCAATTCGAGCTCATTCTCACACCTCTTGACTCATTTCCCTGGGGGAAACACGATTTTTAACATCTTTACTATCCATTGGTGCGGTGGTAGACACCATCGCTGCCATTAATTGTTCTATTGCCACTGTAAACGGTAGTCGATGGATATCAGACTGAGGATTTAAAGCAATTTCCGCAGCCGTTTGTAATTCCCCTAGTGTAATGTTGCCTAATCCTAGATCATCTAACTTTTGCGGCAGTCCAATCTCTGCATAGAACTTTAACAACTGTTGCCGCCCCGAAGCCGCTAGTTGATTGTTTTGTAACATTTCTTCTAAACGCAATTGCACCAAAATCCCATAGGCAACCTTTTCACCATGTATACTGCCATGCCCACAAATGTGAGTTAAACCATTATGTACTGCATGGGCGGCAACTGTGCGACACTGGGCTCCACCCAGTCCACCAATTACCCCAGCCAGTAAAACTGTAGCATCTACCACTTCTTGCCAAGTTTCACTGCCTGGTGCTTGCAAAGCTGTAGCTGATTTTTGCAATAATATATCTCGTAAAACTCGCGCTTGTTGTACTGCG
Source organism: Chrysosporum bergii ANA360D (assembly GCF_029891735.1). Classification (GTDB taxonomy): domain Bacteria; phylum Cyanobacteriota; class Cyanobacteriia; order Cyanobacteriales; family Nostocaceae; genus Umezakia; species Umezakia bergii. The sequence continues at coordinate 17,007 of NZ_JANQDH010000114.1, read as the reverse complement.
GAGATAATTAAAGTTTGTTGAGAATTGCCACTGCTGACTGATGCTTCATACCACTTAGCGATCGCATCTCCAATTCCTGCTACTAATGTTCGTGGTGGTGCTGTTGTAATTAAATCATAGTCAAGTATTAATAAATCGGGACAGCGACACAAGGCCACATCGTAGAGAAAAGCACCTGTTTCCGAATACACATTAGATAGTGCCGTCCAAGCCGCACAGGTAGCCGCAGAGGTGGGAATTGTCACCACTGGTAATTGCAATTGATGGGCGACTAACTTAGCCGTATCCAAGGCTTTACCGCCCCCAAAGCCAATAATTACATCTGCTTGATGTTCTTGGGCTGTTGTCTTTAAAGTTTGTAAGCTTGCTTCACAGCAGTCTACACCATAATTACTTGCAGCTGTGACTAAATTGGCTTTGGCTAAAATTGGTTGTAAACTCTTGTGAGTCATAGCCAGAGTGGAATTACCCGCCACTAGTAAGGGACGACTTCCCCATCTAGCAATTTCTTTTCCTACCGAATGCAAAATACCAGACCCCCGCATAACTTTTCCGGGGGCAACGGTCAGTGTGAGTAATGAGTTAGAAGTTTGAGTAGACAAGTTTCCTGTTAAAGAGCGATTAGCCATATGAATCTAGTTTGCCAAAACCTTGATAATTCTTAATCAAATTTTAGACTTATGTCTAGAAATTTTCCTGGACATTGGCTTTGATCTTGCCAATAGGGCTTTTATTTTGAACTACCAGATTTTTGAATACGTGAGATTTACATTTTAATCTAAAGTCAATTTCTTTTGTATAGTGCAATACTAAAAAATATATGTGATTTAAATAACAAATAAATTACATTTCCTCACCGTAAAATTATGTGGTTTTCTAATAACGAACCACAGAGACACTCCAGAACACACCAAAAGAAGTTTGATGGGTATGGAAGTCAGAGAGTAGTGAGAGGAGTTAATTGTTTTCCCTATAACTATGAAGCAGCAGAGTTAGGCAATTGGGCGAATTTTTCCAAATAAATTTCAATGTTCATATCTGCATCTTCACGGCTGGCTAATGTGCGCTTAATTTGACCGAGGTAAAGGGGTACAGAAATCCCCGGTTCAGGATGGATAACGGTACGGGCGCGAATGGTTAGTTGATTGTCTCCCCTTGTGCCTAAGCGACCGTAAGAGTAAAGATTACTGGCGGCTTGCAATAAGGTTGCTTCTAATTGATCCGGCGAAATGGCCGGTGATGTGGCAATTACTGCTTGTGTTGAACCATTATCATAAACTAAAGTATATTTTGCTGCTCCTGGAATCACAGTGCGAGTGAGGGGAACTAAAGAGAGAGAAAATAAACCAGCAGTCAGCACCAGCATAAAGCCAGTTGTACCTACCAGCCGAAAGCGAATACCCCATTTGAGAATAAAGGCCAGGACTGCTAGGGCTGCAAATACTATGGTGGCAATACCCGACCATTGGGCATACTGAAGAAAGTCAGCTGTTGTAAGCATACAGATTGGCTATTTAGGCGTATTTTAGTTAATGACAGATAGACTTATTGTCCCGAATAGTGATTAGTTAGTGATTGTTGACATACTCACTGACCTAAAAGGTCGGTGATTCTTGACGGTTCACTGCAACTTGCTACCGAAGCAGTCTGACAGTCGCTCCCCGTCCGTTTAAAGTCGTGCCAATGCCCCATGCACATTACCCCGCATTATAACACACCAAAAAGCCGTCCTTCTAGGACGGGGCTTGTATCCCATTCTTTTGGTCAATGATTCTACTGGAGGAATTAACTATCAAGTATCTGTAGCCAAGTCTACAAATTTAGTAGCTTTTTTTCATAGCAAGGAACATCAGCCACGCTGGAATCCCCCAGACTTAGCCGTGGGTACTGTCAATAGGATATCTCTCTAGGGCTAGTTGAATTAACCGATCTACTAATTCGGGAAACGGTATACCACTATAAGCCCACAGTTGGGGATACATACTCGTGGCAGTAAAGCCTGGTAGAGTGTTGATTTCATTGATCAATATTTCTCCAGTGGCTTCTACATAGAAAAAGTCTACTCTCGCCAACCCGGCAGCGTCAACAGCTGCAAAGGCTTGTAATGCCATATCTTGGATTTGCTGACTCACAGCATCTGGAATCTGTGCCGGAATGTGTAAATCTGCTTTACCTGCTGTATATTTAGTTTCATAGTCATAAAAGTCACTGTCAAAGGTAATCTCTCCCACTACCGAGGCTTTAGTCTGATCATTGCCCAATATGGCACATTCTAATTCTCTAGCCACTACCCCTGCTTCCACAATTAACCGTCTGTCATAACTAGCAGCATGATCTAAAGCTGCTTCTAGCTCAGAACGCGATCGCACTTTAGCAATACCCACTGATGAACCCAAGTTAGCAGGCTTGACAAAACAAGGGTAATTTAAGGCTGACTCAATTTCATCACATAATTTGGGAAACACACAAGGATTTGACCAAACTTGCGCCCTCGTTAACCCCTTGTATTTTACCTGGGGTAATCCAGCTTGCTCAAAAGCCATTTTCATGGCAATTTTATCCATCCCTAACGCCGAACCCAAGACTCCAGAACCCACAAAGGGAATCTGCATCAATGTGAGTAATCCTTGAATTGTACCGTCCTCACCATTGGGACCGTGCAGAATGGGAAACCAAACATCCACTTCTGCAACTTCAGCAAGCGATCGCCAGGGCTGCATATTTTCCACCTCTAAATAGGGAATACCAGACTCTAGAACCTCTTGCGCTACTTCTCCCCCTAACCAGTATCCATTTTGCTGAATGTAAACAGGCTGAATTTTGTACTTACTAGCATTTTGCTCTTTTCTCAAAGCCTGAGCGATCGCCCGTGCTGAACTAATAGAAACTTGATGCTCTCCAGAACGTCCCCCAAACAGCAGTCCCACCCGCAAATTTGTCATTTATAGTACCTTTTACTCTTCTCTGGCAGATAGCCTATCACAACTTGTTCTGGTTACTATACTTTAATTATGCAATCCTGTTAAAATAATTAATCACAGCATGAGCGATCGCTTCATTGCCATCTTTAGCTAAAACCACAGATTGCCTTGCAGGTTGCGGTGGTTCATGCAGAAAATGCCAATTACCATCAAAAAATTCCTCTGGGGTGACAACTTGATGAGCATGGTAATTAATAATACCTTCTAATAAAAAATTAGCTTCAGCAAAATCATCACGGGGAATGGTCACCACAGGAATATCAAGTTTTGCGGCTTCGGAAAAAGTTCCGTAACCAGGCTTAGAAAGGACACGTCCACAAATAGGCATAAAATCCACAGGGCGGTATTTCTTATCCGCAACTTTACGCGCATTAGGTACATCTGGAGCAGACTGATCAAAAATAATAAATTGCCAATCTGGAAAATATTGTAAATTTTTATAAGGAATTGCTTGTAAACCCAAACCTCCAAAAGTCAACAAAATCGTTTTTTCTCTGGGGGTGGTTATTCCCCAAGTAGCCCGTAACTCATCCTCAGAATAACGGGGATAACCGCCAGTCAAGCCCACATCACTAATATGATTAAACGCGGACATAGGTTCGTGAAAAGGCAAACGAAACAAACTTTCGCACTGGGAATAACACTCACTAATCCAATCAGCCACGGAAATAAAATCACCACCCCAATCTCGATATATCAAATCCCAACCAAAATTACTCATCATCCAACAAGGAATATTAGCCCCTTTACCAAACAAAGGAGCCAAAAAGGGAACATCAGCCAATATTAAATTTACTCGATTTTGGCGGATAAAATTAACCTCAGAAGCAACCAGGGAATTTTGATGTTGTTTAATTTCCATTAACCTGGCCAAAGTTGCTGATTTATCCATTGTCAAGCTATCCGCCTGCACTACACCCAAATCAAAAGCCCGGGGACGATGGATAAAATCACCTTGTATATAGCAGTCCAGCAACCACCGGGGAGCCGTTGTCACCATAATCAGCAACACGTCAGGGTATAACCTTTGAATCGTTGCTGCTACCGATGCTGTGCGAGTAGCATGACCAAATCCGTGGTTAGTGATTGCTACGTATAAAGTTGGCCGCATAATTCGTAATTCCTAATTCTTGAGCAACAATTAAACAAAAAATAGCTTAAGAGTAGCAAGCAGGATGCTCGCACTACAATTGACTTATTCCCTATTAAAAAAACAATGACTAAATGGTTTAATACCGCCGGGCTTTGTCAATCGGATATTCATTATATGCTTCCCACTAGTGAGCGTTTACCCCAATTAAAGCGACTCATAGATCAGCGCAATTATTTTGTCATCCACGCCCCTAGACAAACGGGAAAAACTACTGCCATGCTCACCCTAGCACAGGAACTCACCGCTAGTGGTGAGTATACTGCTGTGATCATATCCGCAGAAGTGGGTTCGGCTTTTCCCGACCAGCCAGAAGTAGCAGAGCAGGCGATTTTGGCTGCTTGGCGAGATGCTATGATTTAGGTCTGTGTCGCCATGACCAAGGGCCGGGTTTAGAAATTGCTAACCCCATTTATCAGGAAGTTGTACCCAGAGTTTTAGCTTATACCCCCACTATGTCTTTAGGTGTGATTGAACCTAGATGGTTAAGTGCTACGGGAGAATTAATACCAGAACAATTTTAGACTGTTCATCAAGAGTAGCAGGCAGGATGATTGACTGTAAGATGCTCACCAAAATTTGGAGAAACAGGTATTCTGCTAGACTCAATTGACTTTTTAAGTGCTTTTGATAGAATCAAGGTAACATTTTGATTAAATAGGTCTTATTGACAATATCTGACCTATCTTTTTTTACCATGAATCGTTACATTCTTTACAGTGTCTTGTGTTCAGCCTTGTTTGTCGCCCCGTCAGGTAGTTTGGATATTTGATTTTGATATAAATTCTCTTCATTTTTAAATCTAATTTAAATCTAAAAATTATATTTGTCATGAGTCTTGGGAGGGATTATCATAAATAAGATCAAATTACTGTAAACTGCGATATTGATAAATTTACAGGATAGATTTAGGTTATTAACTATGTAAACAGGATTTAATAATGGTAAATACTATGTTACAGTCAGTTGAAGGAATTTATAAATACGGTAAGGTTGAATTGGCGCAGTTACCATCAGATATTTTAGAAAGTCGTGTGATTGTGACTTTTTTAGATACTAAAATCAATCAACACAGACAGCAGATGATGCCGTTTGGTATATTTTCTGGCAATAAACAGTCAACAGCAGTAGATTTTAAAATTGCTGAGTTTTATGGGGATATTCAGGACAGCTGAGACTGATCATAAATACTTATGAAATACGTTATAGATACTCATGGGTTAATCTGGTTTCTGGAAGGTAATTCCCGGTTAAGTACAACAGCTAAAGCTATTCTGTCTCAAGCTGATGCTCAGTTAATTATTCCTACCACTACTTTGGCTGAGGCTGTTTGGGTTGTGGAACAGGGTAAAACATCTATTCCTGATCCTAAAGATATAATTTCCGTAGTACAAGCTGACCCACGTGTAGTCATTTACCCTTTTGATCAAGAAGTGTTAGCAATGACTCTGAAATTGTCCGCTATTAATGAAATGCACAACAGGCAAATTGCAGCCACTGCAATAATTTTGGCTAGTAAAGGTGAAGATGTACGGTTACTAACTTGTGATAAAAATTTAACTGATTCTGGTTTAGTTGCTGTGGTTTGGTAGTTGGTGAATCAAAGCGATCGCGTGGCATATTAGCCACAATCGAGTATACAGCTGTACCCATGGACATAAACTATATTGTAAACTTTTGTTGCAGGGTTCAGTAATTCTGCATATTACCAAATCATTGTTAAGTTTAAAACAAAATTGTTTAAAACATTTTCCCCTGAGACTGTGGCTGGAGACTGGAAAATTTCCACATCTTTTGCTGGTCTATAAATCTCCACTTGCTGAGATTTACGATTAATTAATAAACCTAAATGTACACCGTTTTCTATGTATTCTCTCATTTTTTCCTGTGCAATCTTCAAAGTATCACTTGGGGAAAGTAACTCAATGACAAAATCGGGGGCAATGGGGGGGAATTTTTCTTTTTGTTCGTTAGTTAAACTATTCCATTTGCTTAAGTGCATCCAAGCGGCATCAGGAGAACGATCTGCACCATTAGGTAATTTAAAACAAGTGGAAGAGTCAAAGGCTATGCCAGTACCATCAATATCAGTCCAATTCATTAATTGTTGAGTGATTCTGGCGTTTTTATTTCCCGTTTCTCCTCCTGTGGGTGGCATGATAATTAATTCTCCGGTAGCAGTGCGTTCAAATTTCAAGTCCCGGTTTGCTTGACATATCTGGAAAAACTGTTCATCTGTTAATTCCACTACTGGTTTGAGGTTTATGGTTAAAGCATTCATGGTGGTTTTTATAGATTGAAAAACGCCGGCTGGTACTTTGATCATTTTAGATGTAGTTGATTTATGTTATAACTTAAGTACTTTTTAAGGTGGTGATTGATTTCGGCACTGGCGTAGCCAATGGCTCTTTCTAGGTTAAGATTAATCAGATTTATCAAGCAAACTCATGACAAAGAGAATCAATAAGTACTTAGTCACACAAATTACTGCACTTTTGACTATCTTGCTCCTATCATTTGTATTTTGTTCAGTACCAGTAGCGGCCCAAAACATTGAAAACATTAACGGTAGTGTGGTTAGCGTTGCTGACGGGGACACTATAAAAATTCGTCAGAAGAATAACCAAATAACAACAATACGCCTGGCCTGTATTGATGCTCCTGAAATGTCGCAAATTCCTTGGGGAGAAGAATCTCAAGTCAGGTTAAAGCAGTTTCTCCCTATTGGAAAAAAAATAACATTAAAACCTGTGGATACTGATAAATATAACCGCTTAGTGGCTGAGATATTCAGTGACAACAGAAATATCAATGTGGACATGGTAAAAGAGGGGAAAGCTGTTGTTTACCAAAAATATTTAAGCAATTGTTCAGATTCTCAAACCAGTTTACTACAAGCCCAAAATACTGCGAAAGAGAATGGCTTGGGACTTTGGAACCAACAGGTTCCCGAAATGCCTTGGGATTTCCGACGTGGCAAAAAATCTAACAACAAAAGCATAAATACAACTTGTGATCCTGCTTACCCAAATGTTTGTATTCCTCAGTATCCCCCTGATTTGAATTGTCCAGATATTCCCTATCGTAAATTTAAGGTTTTATCCTCTGACCCACATGGTTTTGATCGAGATGGTAATGGTCTTGGGTGTGAAAGTTAAGTTTAATAACTAACCACAGATGGGGTGGAATTGACTCATTGTTCAGCAGCATTGATTAAAATTTCATCCATCCAAGCATTGATACTTTTTCCTGCTTTTTTAGCAGCAATAAAAATTTTACGATGATGTTCTGGAGTGGTGCGAAATGGCAATTTTCCAGAAAAAGGCTTATCCGGTTCTTCTCCTAATTCTTCACAAAAAGCTAAATACCCATCAATAGAATTCTGAAATTCTTGACGTGCTTCTTCTACGGTTTTAGCTTTAAAAGTAATCACATCATTAATATCAAGAACTCTGCCAAAAAGTATTCCTGCTTCTACATCTACTTCAACTGATGCTGTATACCCTTTGTAAGTCAACATAATTGTAATAACCTTAATTTGATTTTGTTGTGGTTGCGGCAATTTTTGGAATTACCGCAAATTTTCAATATGGGCTAATTATAAATTAACTAAACTATTTATGGTTCAATTCCTGCTTTTATCAAAAATTCTCTCACTGCTTTCACGGATCCTTTATCGGTTTCTTTTTCAGGATGTGGTTCATGAAAAAAACCCCTTACCTGATTTAATTTAACTCTAACTCTTGAACCACTTCCTTGACTAATATCAGCACCCAAAGCTATAAATAGACTTTCAATATCTTGCCAAATAATATTTGCTCGGACAGGATTTTTAAAAATTAATTCTAAAGTTTCTCTTTGTTTATTATTAATAGCCATTCATTACTTCCTAAATATGTTATTACAGATTCATAACCCAAGCAAGTGACAGCAAGGAGTAAACTGGCAATGAAGCTACTGACAGCACCAGTATTGAGACCATTTAAAAGCGTTAAACCTAGTTTGACAGAATGTTTCATTGTTTTGTTAACTCCTTTCTTTAGCTTGTATTTGGTTACGACTTAGTTTTAAGTATATCATACTATGATATCAGTCCAAGATTTTTATGACCGAAAAAACGGACACAGAAATATACCTGTGTCCGTAAATTTAATATACTTTATACAAACTGAGAATGTTTACTCAATTCCTTCGATGCGGTCTTCGACTTCTTGGTACAACTCGCGGAGGCGGTCTAAATTCTCCTCGCTAGTTTCCCAATAACCGCGACCATTGACTTCCAACAAAGTTGAGACAATCTTGCGGAAAGAATGGGGGTTGAGATTCATTAACCGTTTCTGCATGGCTTCATCTTTGATGAAGGTTTCGTTGGTATCTTCATAAATCCAGTTATCTACAGCACCGGCTGTGGCGCTCCAACCAGTGGTATTAACCAACCGCTTGGAAAGTTCCCGCACACCTTCGTAACCGTGAGATAACATCCCCTCATACCATTTGGGGTTTAACAACTTGGTACGGGCATCTAAACGCACAGTTTCCGATAATGTCCGCACCTGTGCATTAGCTGTGGTAGTGTCTGCAATGTAAGATGCTGGCTTTTTCCCATCACTGCGCAGGGTTGCAACCAACTTAGTGGGATCTGAGTCAAAGTAGTGGGAAACGTCCGTTAAGCTAATTTCTGAAGAATCGAGATTTTGGAAAGTTGCATCAGCAGTTTTTAAAGTAGTTTCAAAAATCTGCCGTGATTCATCCATAACGCCGGGGTTATCGGAGTTGAAAGAAAATGATTTCCGTCTCAAGTACATTTCCTGCAACTCGGCTTCACTATCCCAAGTGCTGTTTTCTACCGCCAAGTTGATATTTGACGAGTAAGAACCAGAAGCATTAGAGAAAACGCGGGTAGCTGCTTGTCTGAGGTTAATTCCCATGTCCTCAGCTTGTTGTAAAGCGTGTTTGCGAACAAAGTTCATTTCTAATGGTTCTTCAGCCTCAGCAGCCATTTTCACGCCTTGGTCTAGCAGGTTCATTTGGTTAATGAACAAGTCACGGAAAACCCCGGAACAGTTGATAACTACATCTATTCTGGGTCGTCCCAACTCTTCTAAAGGTATTAACTCTAATTTGTTCACCCGTCCTAAAGCATCAGGAACCGGACGTACACCAATCATCCACATGATTTGTGCTAGGGACTCACCGTAAGTTTTAATATTATCGGTTCCCCACAGAACACAAGCAATGGTTTCTGGCCACTTACCGTCATTTTCTGCTTTGTTACGTGCCAATAGCCGATCTACAACGATTTTAGCTGATTGGACTGCTGCGGTGGTGGGAATGGCTTGAGGATCAAGTGCGTGGATATTCTTACCTGTGGGCAACACATCTGGGTTACGGATGGGGTCGCCGCCAGGACCAGGTAGAATGTACTCACCTTCTAAGCCTTGGAGTAATGCGCCGAGTTCGTTATCTGCACAAACTTGTTGCAGGCAAAATTCCAAATACTCAAATAGTGGTTTTAAAGCGGCACCATCCACTTGGGTATAACCAGCTTGGTGTAATGCTTCTACCCAAGGTTGCTTTTTACCCATGTTAAAGAAGTTCAACCGGGAAACTAGGGAAACTCGCCCTTCCGCGTCGGTTTGTGCTTTCACCAGTGCGCCCACAGCGCCCCGGGTAGCTAAAGTGATGTCTTGTAGTAGTTGCACATCTTCTAAAACCCCTAGGTCGCTGTTTTGGTAAATTTCGTCAATGTTACGCCCCATGCTGTTGGCAATGATGCGGGGTAAGCTGAGAATTTCTTCTTCTTGACGGTCTAGACTGGCGATGTTGACTAGGGTAGCCACTGCTTCTTCGGCGGTGGGTGGTTTACCAATGATGTGTAAGCCACAAGGTAACAACCTAGACTCAATTTCCATTAATTTCCGGTACACGCTGCCAACAATATGATCTCGCTCATCGGCAGTCATATCTTTAGCATCGGTTTCTGGTAGATTAATGTCTTTATCTAAGTTGACAATGCGGCATTTATCCATGATGGTGTTGACAATGGGAATACCCCGCCCAGTATCTTTTAAGGTTTGGTAAGAACCAATTAACTCGCTGAGTTCTTTTAAACCTTTATAGAGACCAGCGTTTTCTGCTGGTGGTGTCAGGTAAGAAATTGTTTCAGCATAACTGCGCCGCTTGGCAATGGTGGCTTCACTGGGGTTATTGGCTGCGTAGTAATACAGGTTGGGAATTGTGCCAATTAAGTTATCTGGGTAACACTCGCCAGACATCCCCATCTGCTTACCAGGCATGAATTCTAAGGAACCATGAGTACCAAAGTGCAGCACCGCATCTGCGCCCCAGATGCGCTCTAGGTAGGTGTAATAGGCGGCGAAGCCGTGGTGAGGACTAGCAGAACGGGAGAACAATAACCGCATGGGGTCGCCTTCGTAACCAAAGGTCGGTTGTACGCCGATGAAGACGTTACCAAATTGCTTACCGTAAATCAGTAGGTTTTGCCCGTCGCTGTTCAGGTTTCCTGGAGGTGGTCCCCAGTTTTCTTCTAGGCGTTGAGAGTAGGGGGTGAGTGCTTCATACTCTGGTACTGACATCTTATAGGCGATGTTCAGTTCTGGGCTGGCATACTGGGCTTGGGCATCGTGAATGACTTGTTCCATCAACGCTTTGGCGTTTTCGGGAATGTCTTGTACATCGTAGCCGTTATTTTTCAGCCCTTTTAATACTTCATATATGGAACCGAATACATCTAAATATGCTGCGGTTCCGACGTTACCCTTATCTGGGGGGAAGCTGAAAACGGTGATGGCAACTTTTTTGTCTAGTTTGGGCTTGCGGCGTAGGTTAGCCCATTTTAATGCTCGTTGCGCCACTGCTTCTACTCTATCTTGGAGAGCGTGAGCTTTACCTGTAGCCCCATCTCTACCTGATAAAATGATTGGCTCAATGGCTCCATCTAATTCAGGGATGGCAATTTGTAAAGCCACTTGAATGGGATGTAAGCCTAAGTCGCTATCTAACCATTCTTCGGTAGTTTGGAATACCAAGGGCAAGGCTACCATATAAGGGCGATTTAAGCGTTTGAGTGCTTCAATGGCTTTGGGGTGGTCTTGTCTGGCAGGTCCGCCCACTAAAGCAAAACCGGTGAGTGATACAACTGCATCTACTAACGCTGTCTTGGTGGTGGGTTCATAGAAGTAAGCATCTACAGGTTTGGAAAAATCCAATCCACCGGCAAATACAGGTACTACTTTGGCTCCTAGTGATTCCAATTCCTGGACGATGGCCACATAATGGGCATCATCACCTGTAACTAGGTGAGTGCGTTGTAATACCAAACCTACACAAGGAGCTAAGGGATCTTTAAGATCGCTTGAAATATCCTTGCGGGCAGTATACCAATTCAGGTATTCTTTGACATCTTCAAACATTGTTGTTGCCAAAGGATGCCAAATTCCCATGTCGGGATAGACAACTGGCGCTTCATATGTGGGAGATGCAAAATTTTGCTTGTCTACATCTTTTAATACATATTTGTCAGCTAGCATCAGCAAGAAGTTTTCCAGGTTTTCTGGTGAACCTCCCAGCCAATATTGAAAACTGAGCATGAAGTTTCTTGCGTCCTGTGCCTTTTCTATGGGCAAGAACTTTAAAACTTGGGGCAGAGTTCGCAGCAGTTTGAGCATTCCGTCTTGGAATCCTGCTCCGGATTTTTCTTTGCGTTTCCGCATGAATTGAGCGATCGCACTCTTTGATTGTCCCAGCTGCGCCAAGGAAAAGCTACCCATTTTGTTGAGGCGCATTACTTCTGGCATAGATGGGAACACAACGGAAACATCCAGGTGATGCCGATGTGGTTCAACGGCAGTAACTACTTTCTGTGCTAGGTCTTCTATGAAAATAAGTGAAGCGATAAAGATATTAGCATTTTCCATATCCCGTTTGAACTGTTCATAGTTCTCAGGGTCTCGGAGTTCCTCGATCAAGTACCCGCTAACTTCTATGGCTAGGTTGGGATTTTTCGAGTTAATCGTGCTAACAGCTTGCGACAATGCACTTTGATACTGGGACTCCAGCACGACATAGACCACCTTAATTAAATTACGTCCGCCTAAGTTCTCAGGCGCAATATGTCTAATGGTGGACTTGACGTGGGTGAACATGCAGATAAGCTCCTTTGATGCGTGTTCTCTAATAGAAGTTTTCAGCGACATCTGCCGCCAGAGTTACTTCTTGTTTTTCGGCAATATTAATTTCTTATCAGAAAAACTCTATCCCTAGAGCATTTTTCGGCCTTTATGACACAAAACGATATAAAAAAATAAATATTTATTTATAAAACTTGACAAAATGACAAAGTGTTTACTCACATTTATGTAAATAAATTGTAAGAATCTGGGATTGTCTACTTTAAAGGACAAAATATGGTATTATCGGCAATCACCAATCACCAATGACTAAACCAGTTGATATAGTGATACTCTCTAACGGCCCTGGTGAAGTAACAACTTGGGTGCGTCCAGTGGTCAAGGCTTTGCGCCAAGAACTAGGGGATAATCCCTGTGCAGTGAGGATTTCTGTGATTTTGTCCCCCTGTCCAAATGCTAGTGGTCGGGAAGCAGCGATCGCTATTTCCTACCCGGAAGTAGATAGAGTACAAGCACCAGAGCATTTTTGGCGGTTTTTGCTGTGGGGTAAAACTGCTGAAAATTGGCAATGGCATCATAGGGGTATAGTGGTTTTCTTGGGTGGTGATCAAATTTTTCCGGTGATCATTGGTAAAAAACTGGGTTATCCCACCGTGGTTTATGCCGAATGGGAAGCACGCTGGCATAATTGGATTGACCGTTTTGCGGTGATGCAGCCCAAGGTGGCGGAAAAAGTATCTCCAAAATATGCCCACAAATTCACGGTTGTGGGGGACTTGATGCTGGAGGCGCAGAAATTTGAGCAGGTTTTAAGTTTCCAGTCTGACTCAAACGCAGAAATAATTGGCTTACTACCTGGGTCAAAAGCGGCAAAGTTATCCCAGGGTGTACCATTAACCTTAGCGATCGCTGAATACATCCACAGGAAAAGACCCCAAACTAAATTTGTCATTCCCGTTGCGCCCACCTTAGACCTACAAAGTTTAGCCAGTTTTGCTAACCCTGAAAACAACCCCTTTGTCAAGGTCTTTGGTAATTCCCCTGGTGTTTTAATTGAATCAGACAATCCTATCCTCGAAACAGAGAAGGGTTTGTCTGTGCAACTGTACCGAGAAAATCCCGCTTATGAATTATTATCCCAGTGCAGTATCTGCTTAACCACAGTGGGGGCAAACACAGCTGAACTTGGGGCTTTAGCCGTGCCGATGATTGTTTTGATACCCACACAACAACTGGATGCTATGCGTTCTTGGGATGGTTTACCAGGATTATTAGCAAATTTACCGGGGCTGGGTTCCACCTTTGCTAAAATCATTAACTGGTTGGTATTGAGTCGCAAAGGTTTATTAGCATGGCCGAATATTTGGGCAAAACAGGAGATAGTACCAGAACTGGTAGGTAAACTTCAGCCGGTGGAAGTAGGAGAAATGGTTTTAGATTTTTTAGCTCATCCAGAAAAGTTAGATAAGATGAGAAATCAGCTTCGCAGTGTCAGGGGAGAAACTCTCGCAGCCCAGAAAATAGCAGAGATTGTCCGAGATGAAATCAGCAATTATATTTAACATGGGGGGCTATGATTCTTGATGATCAATATTTCCTAGGGTAAATTGCAGGTAAACAAATTACAAACATATATTTTGTAGTGCTTGCATACTATGGCTATCCTCAGTCAATACAAGTCTTGCCCGCTACCTTACCTACTGACATCAAACCCCCTGTATCTGGAGTAGTTGAATTACCTAATAACTACTGTAATTTATGAATAGCGACCTACAAAAAGTATGTATTGTCACTGGTGGTAACTCTGGTGTTGGTTTGATGACTGCCTTGAGTCTAGCTCAAAAGGGATATCACGTATTTATTGGCTGTCGTTCTATGACTAAAGCCACTCAAGCCCTGAAATATATTTGTGACAATAGTGGAAATAACAAAGTTGAGTTTTTGCCCCTTAATTTAGCTTCTTTAAAATCAGTTCGTCAATTTGTAGATTTATTTACAGCCAGACAACTTCCTCTACATATTTTAGTAAATAATGCCGGGATTTTTCATCACAGAGGTACAACGGAAGAGGGATTTGAATTAATTTGGGGAACTAACTATTTAGGACATTTTTTACTTACATATCTATTGTTAGAAAAACTCCAAGTTTCCGCTCCTAGTAGAATTGTGATGGTAAGTTCTGACTTAGCATTAAGTCCCCAACATATTCCTTGGGATTTGTTAGTGAAAACAACACCCTTTAATTTTCTACAGCTTTACTCTGTTTCTAAATTATGTTTATTATTATTGACAACTGAACTAGCAAAACAGCTACATCATCGCCATGTAACTGTTAACGCAGTTCATCCCGGATTTGTCCAGTCAAATATTACCATTGGGCATCGTGTCAGTAAATATTTAGGTTTAGGCATTACTCCAGAGCAGGGGGCAAAAAGTAGTTTATTTTGTGCAACTTCTAGGGAACTACAACAGGTAACTGGAAAATTCTTTAATCCTGAATGTCAAGAAATTACCTTGCCAAAAATAGTTACAGATATTACAATAGTTAAGCAACTTTGGGAGAGAAGTTTAATTTGGACTGGGTGTCAGCACCACCAGGGAAATGTTGTTAAGAATTATGATAATTATGATAATTTTACCGAAATTACTGGACCATATGCCCTGAAGTTAGATAGTAAAGAAATCGCTGATATTACTAAAACTATTTTTGCGGATGTATTACCCAAACCACCCCATAGATTATTGTTTTTACGTCTTTTAGGTCTTGTATTTAAGTTAAAATTTGGTTCATTTTTCCTCTTACTATTTCAATTGAAAAAACAGCAATTTAACATGGAAAGACATATAGATTCACCAGCAGTGTGGAAGTTATGCCATGATGAAAATTTGTTAGCCAAGTTGCAAGAATATTTAGGTGAAGAAATAGTATTATGGCGTTCTGAATTATGGGCTAACTATCCCGCCCAACAATTAATTCCATTTTGGCATGAAGACTCTTATCCTAAGTTACTTGTCGGCGAAGGTAAAACAATTAATATTTATATTGCCTTGACTGAAGTAAATGAGTTTAATGGTTTTGAGTTCATCCCCAATCATGATATTACAGATGAACTAGCTGTGAAAGTCACAGATCCTTTTAGCGGTAATAATTTTTTTGAAATTACTGATGAATTGGCAGCAAAGGCGGTAAAAGTAGTCTTAAAACCTGGTGAGTTTGTGATGTTTACTGATAGTCTTATTCACCGTTCTGTATGTAATACAAGTGGTCAAACTAGATTATCCCTAACTTTAAGGTTAACTCAACCGACTAAGCATATTAATTCTGGCTATAATCCTAATTTTCAAGGGACTGTGTTGTTAGTTTCTATGAATTAGAGGTTTTGGTTATGACTAGTGTTAAGTCAGAATTGTTGAAGGCTAGATAAGCTATTATTAATATAATTACAAAATTCTTTAGACCAATTATGAATGCACCGAATACCATTATAAAATTAGTTGAGCATTTTCACCAGCAAATAGATTTATATAAAGCAGGTGGAATAAACGAAACACAAACTAGGATTCAGTTTATTGATCCATTTTTTGCGGCTTTGGGATGGGATATTAGCAATCAACAACAGGTTGCTGATATTTATCAAGATGTAGTTCATGAAGATACTTTAAAAATTAGTGATGCTAAAAAAGCAAAAGCCCCTGATTATAGTTTTCGCATAGGGGGAGTAAGAAAGTTTTTTGTTGAAGCTAAAAAACCGGCTGTAAATGTAGGGACAAATATTAGTGCTGCGTTTCAACTAAGGCGTTATGGATGGTCTGCTAAATTAACTCTGAGTATTTTAACGGATTTTGAAGAGTTTTCAGTTTATGATTGTCGCATCATGCCCCATAAAAATGATCCAGCTTCTCAAGGAATAGTTAAATATTTTAAGTATACAGAATATGTAGAAAGATGGGCAGAAATTTATCAAATTTTCTCTAAAGAGGCGGTGTTAAATGGTTCTTTAGAAAAATTTGCTGAAAGCAAGGTAAAGGCGGGTGTTACAGTTGATCAAGCATTTTTGCAGGAAATTGAAACTTGGAGACAAAATTTAGCAGCTAATATTGCTTGGCGCAACCCCCAAATTAATCAAAGAGATTTGAACTTTGCTGTCCAAATCACAATTAATAGAATTGTTTTTTTACGCATTTGTGAAGATAGGGGAATTGAAATTTATGAACAGTTATTAAATTTATTAAGATTAAATAATATTTACCAAGAACTAGGACGTTTGTTTATTAATGCTGACTATCGTTACAATTCTGGTTTATTTCATTTTCAACCAGAGAAGGGACGGGAAGAACCGGATGATTTTACTCTCAATCTGACTATAGAAGATTATCCTTTAAGAGCAATTATTAAAAAACTGTATCCCCCAGAAAGTCCCTATGAGTTTTCTGTGATTCCTGTGGAAATTTTAGGACAAGTTTATGAGCAGTTTCTGGGGAAGGTGATTACTTTATCCGCCGGTCGTCAAGTGGTGGTGGAGGATAAGCCAGAAGTAAGAAAAGCCGGAGGTGTTTATTACACTCCTAGTTATATTGTTGATTATATTCAGGACTTACGCAACTGGCACAGGCGATCGCTAGAATATAGTATTATTGTACTACAATAAATAACATAACTGGCACAATCAGTCTCGGTGCGGCGGAAGCGTCGCGCCGAGACTAAACTCCAGTAAAAAGCCAATTT
>NZ_JANQDH010000113.1 GCF_029891735.1 Chrysosporum bergii ANA360D | reverse complement strand
ATAAACCAAAACATTATATTCTTCTGGGTCAATTAACCAGCCCAGGGTAGTACCATGATTTAAACAATGCAAAATATTTCTAGTAACTTTGGTTGTATTTTGTTGAGGAGAGAGAATTTCAATTGTCCAATCTGGATAAGTGTTAAATACATTGGCTATGTTGCCTTTTTCATCAACAGGAATCCTTGACCAAGTAAATACCGCCACATCGGGAACGAGGGAACGCCCACCGAAGGTACAGCGTAGTTCTGGGA
Organism: Chrysosporum bergii ANA360D; assembly: GCF_029891735.1. Lineage (GTDB taxonomy): Bacteria > Cyanobacteriota > Cyanobacteriia > Cyanobacteriales > Nostocaceae > Umezakia > Umezakia bergii. The sequence continues at coordinate 17,713 of NZ_JANQDH010000113.1, read as the reverse complement.
AGGCCAAAGCAATTTTTTGGGTTTCTACCACATTATTAATTACATTAGCCGAGTGCAGCTGTAATCTACTATGTTTACCTTGAGCCATGGGTTTTTGGATAATTTCACCGTTGATGTATTCACTGGCTGGTTTGGTTTCTGGTAATTGTAAAAATTCTGCTAAAGTGATTGGGCGGGTTAGTGTTTTAATCATTATATTTTACCCCTGCTCTATTAATACTCAGTTTAGCTTCTCAGCAACAAAATATCAGCAAAATATGTTTTTAGTTTATTTGCATGGCATGATCGGTATTTTGAGATGATTTCAACCATACTACTATGACTGAAAATACAAATTTTCGTATTGAACGGGATTCTATGGGCGATCGCCAAATTCCCAGTAATGTTTATTACGGTATTCAAACATTACGAGCAATAGAAAACTTCGCAATTAGCGGCATTAAGCCCCTATCTACTTACGTAGATGCTTGTTTAATCATTAAAAAAGCCACTGCAATTGTTAACGGAGAACTCGGCTGTATTCCCCTAGATATCAGTCAAGCCATTGTTCAAGCAGCTGATGAAATCCTGGCGGGAAAATTACGCGATCAGTTTGTGGTAGATGTGTATCAAGCCGGGGCTGGAACTTCTCACCACATGAATATCAATGAAGTTTTAGCAAATCGCGCTTTAGAAATTCTCGGCGCAGAAAAGGGAAATTATCAGCGCGTTAGTCCTAATGATCATGTAAACTATGGTCAATCTACCAATGATGTGATCCCTACAGCAATTCGTATTGGTGGGTTATTAGCACTCACCCACACATTGCAGCCGGCTTTAGAAAAAGCCATCACCGCGTTAGAAACTAAAGCGGTAGAGTTTCAAAACATCGTTAAGTCAGGTAGAACCCACCTGCAAGATGCTGTACCCGTGCGTTTAGGTGAGAATTTCCGCGCTTGGTCTCACATACTATCAGAACATCAAAACCGCATTTACACCGCTTCAGGGGATTTAATGGTGTTGGGATTAGGTGGTAGTGCAGCCGGTACAGGTATGAACACTCATCCCCAGTATCGCCACCGGGTAGTAGAGGTTATTTCCCAAATTATGGAATCACCCATGGAACCCGCGCCTCATTTAATGGCTGCTATGCAGAGTATGGCACCTTTTGTCAATGTATCCGGGGCTTTACGCAATTTAGCCCAGGACTTAGCCAAAATATCTCATGATTTGCGGTTAATGGATTCAGGACCGAAAACTGGTTTTAAAGAAATTCAACTACCCCCAGTACAACCGGGTTCCTCAATTATGCCGGGTAAATATAACCCAGTTATGGCAGAGATGACATCAATGGTATGTTTTCAGATCATGGGTTATGATAACGCGATCGCCCTAGCGGCTCAAGCCGGACAATTAGAATTAAATGTGATGATGCCTCTAATTGCCTATAACTTAATTCATAGCATGGAAATTCTCGGTAACACCATCGCCGCTCTTACTGAACGTTGCATTGAAGGAATTACAGCCAACAAAGAACGCTGTTTAGCCTATGCTGAGGGCAGTTTAGCATTAGTCACAGCACTAAACCCCCACATTGGTTATTTAAATGCCGCCGATGTAGCGAAGGAATCATTAGAAACGGGTAAATCCATCAGACAAATTGTTTTAGAAAAAGGGCTAATGAGTGAAGCCCAATTAGCAACAGTTTTAAACCTAGAACAAATGAGCGCTTTGCATTAAGTCTTCTTGGCCCCTGTCCTCAAAGGAAAGGGGCTGGGGCGGGTCAAAGGTTTGATACAATTGTTTGTATGTTAACTAATGTAACATATCATCTATGCAGACCCAAAAACCATCTGTTAGTCTCATTCGTGCTACATCCTATGAGCAGGAAGCTTTACGAGCATCTTTAGTTACCCTCCTCCAACCTCTAGGAGGAATATCTGCTTTTGTTAAACCGGGAGTTAAAGTCTTACTTAAACCCAACTTGCTCACAGGTTCCCGCCCCACGAAAGAATGTACAACCAGGCGTGAACTGGTTTATCAAGTGGCGCAAATGGTAATACAAGCGGGTGGTAAGCCATTTTTAGGCGATAGTCCCGCTTTTGGTAGCGCTAAAGGAGTAGCAGAAGCCAACGGCTATTTGCCACTGTTACAAGAATTAAACATACCTATCATTGAGTTTCACGGTAAACGTTACCAAACCATTAATGAAGACTTTAATCACCTGCGCCTCTGCAAAGAAGCCATGGAAGCAGATGTGGTGATTAACCTACCCAAAGTCAAATCACATATACAGTTAACCTTAACCATGGGGGTAAAAAATCTTTTTGGTTGCGTTCCTGGTAAAATGAAGGCCTGGTGGCACATGGAAGCGGGGAAAGACCCACAACGATTTGGTGAAATGTTAGTAGAAACTGCCAGGGCAATTAATCCCAATTTAACTATATTAGATGGTATTATTGGTCATGAGGGCAATGGTCCTAGTGGTGGTGAACCGCGTCAATTAGGAGTTTTGGCAGCCTCAGCAGATGTATTTGCCTTAGACCGGGCAATGGTAGAAATTCTCAACGTCAAACCAGAACAAGTCCCGACTATAGCTGCTTCTCAAAGCTTAGGGCTTTGTCCACAACTAACAGAAATAGATTTTCCTAATTTACATCCTCACTTACTGAAAATAGAAGATTGGCAACTACCAGAAAGGTTAATGCCCATTGATTTTGCCATGCCTCGTGTGCTTAAATCCACATTTAAACATCTTTACATTCGGTTTATTAAAGAACCAATGAGTGTTTACAGTCGAGGCTAAGGTTAACCCCGATGTCTGAAGCCATTAGCTCTGCTCATGGTTAATATTTCGGTCAATCTTTACAATAGTTGATCAATCTAACCCACTCCGGTGGGTTGATTTTTTATCGAAAAAATGGGTATATGACTGTATAATAGAAGTGTTCTAGAAAAAATTATTCCCTTATGCTGCAAAGGTTATATGTACATAATTATAGATGTCTAGAAAATTTTGAATTTACCATGACAGAAATGTCATCTGCTCTCTTAATCGGTAAAAATGGTGCTGGTAAATCAACTATTGCTCATGCTTTAGCAGTGCTTCAATCTATTGGTAGAGGTGTTAATAGAGTGGGACAATTGGTGGAATCTAAAGATTTTGCTCGTGGTCGCTTTGATGTGCCTATACGGTTTGAAATAGAAGTATTAATTGAAAATGAATTATATAAATATATTCTGGCGTTAGAGCTACCGGAAAAATTTAAAGAACTGCGAGTTTTGTCAGAACAACTATTAGTTAATAACCATGTTCTATACTCTCGCCAGGAAGCAAGGGTTACTCTGTATACATTACAACCGCGAGATGCTCAATTTTTAGTTGATTGGCGTTTGGTAGCTTTACCACTCATTCAAGACCAGTCTGAAACTGACCCCTTACACATTTTTAAGACTTGGCTGGCGCATATTGTTATTTTAGCACCAATTCCTAGTTTAATGACTGGGGATTCCCACGGGGAAACCTTAGAACCAAAGCGAGACGGTTCTAATATTGGGGAATGGTTTTCTGGTTTACTTGGTAGGTATCCTGCGGCTTATAGAGAGATTGACAAATATCTACGAGAGATTATGCCAGACTTTCAAGATTTTTTGAATGAATTGGTTGGAAAAGACTTTAAAAGCTTGATTGTGAGGTTTGAGGCGGAAAATGCCACTTTAAATGTCAACTTTACCGACTTATCTGATGGGGAAAAGTGCTTTTTTCTGTGCGCTGTGGTATTAGCAGCTAATAAGTCCTATGGTCCTCTTTTTTGCTTTTGGGATGAACCGGATAACTATCTTTCTATCTCTGATGTGGGACATTTCATTACAACTTTGCAGCGCTCATTTGGGAAAGGTGGGCAAATTTTAGCAACTTCTCATCATCCTGAAGCTATTGGCAAGTTTTCTAATGAAAATACTTTTCTACTTTACCGCCATAGCCACTTAGAACCTACTTTAATTAAACCGCTTAGTGATATATCTGTGACTGGGGATTTGATCAATACCTTGATTTGTGACGATGTTTGACGCTCCCGGTCCTACAGGATCGGGGCTTGTGTCTCGTTTTATGGTCACTTGCTCTGATAGACTTTCGCCTAAAAGAGTAGAGGTGGCGAGTCCTACGGCGTTACTCCGGGACTACCCGCCCCTAGCTTGTCTAGGAAGATTTAAAATATAAATTGCTGTATTTGTATCTCTATTAGCTCCCATCCACAAACACATATATGAGTGTGAGTTGATGTAGTGGTTTTCGCTGCTTAGTGAGGTAAATGCTTAAGAAGCAGGACTGGTGGTGAGCGTAGTGGAAGTATGCTTATGTTACAAGACTTTTTTGTATCTCATGTGTTTAAGAAATGCTATTCCTTAGAAAAAGTAGTTAGAATAATATCAACACTCTCTACTAGAGAGTAAACCTACAAAAAAAAGAGACGAATTTTAAACTTTGTATGAATGCAAATACTCAGTCTGCCAGCCCTACCGATACATATTCCCATCGTTTGGCAGACATTGTGGGAACTGCGATCGCTCTAGTGACTCTTACAGTACCTGTGTTTGTCATTGCCCACTATTCAACCGATGTTCCTAATAACCAGCTATCTCCTCCGTATACAATCCCAAAAACAGGCAATTAAACCACAATAATCAATAGAATTTAGTTACAGCACATAGATCCCCGACCTGGCTAACAAGTCGGGGATCTGCATATTCCCATAAAATACCCTGGGCAGAAGTCCATCTAGGCTTTAAAATTCTACAACAGGAGCCATACATAGTGCTGCCTAAATTTACCGTTATCAGAGGAGTTTGTTTGTGGATTTATCCCGTATTCCAGCCCGACCAAAGCCGGGTATACTCAACGTTTTAATTGAAATCCCCGGTGGGAGTAAAAATAAATACGAGTTTGACAAAGATTTACAAGCCTTTGCCCTGGACAGAGTGCTTTATTCTTCGGTACGATATCCTTATGATTACGGCTTTGTACCTAACACTTTAGCAGATGATGGCGATCCTCTCGATGGCATGGTGATTATGGATGAGCCGACTTTTCCCGGTTGCATCATTCCGGCACGACCCATCGGTATGTTAGAAATGATTGATGGAGGCGATCGCGATGAGAAGATTCTTTGTGTTCCTGATAAAGACCCCCGCTACGCTGGAGTAAAATCACTCAAGGACATAGCACCACACCGACTGGAAGAAATCGCCGAATTTTTCCGCAGTTACAAAAATTTGGAAAAAAAGGTGACACAAATTCTCGGTTGGCAAGATGTTGATCAAGTTTCTGCTTTAGTAGATAAATTCGTCCGGGCTGCCGGGGCATAATCATAAAGGTTAAGAGTTAAGAGTTTTGAGTTAGAATTTTAATTTTAATTTTAATTTTAATTTTAATCTTAATTTTTTATCCTTAACTCCTAACTCTTAACTGTCCCAGGCGTTGATGGGAACAATAACAACCTGAACGGGTTGGCATTGCCAAGAAATGCACCAAAAACATCAAAAAAAAATGCAGCGTACTATCCTTTTGGCTAAAATTCACAATTGTACCCTCACTGGGGCAAATATCAACTACGTTGGTAGTATCAGCATTGATGAAGTTTTATTAGACAAGGCTGGCATTTTACCCTATGAACAAGTACAAGTGGTGAATAATGCCAATGGTCAGCGTTTTATCACTTATACAATACCAGCCCCGGCTAATTCTGGGGTGATAGAGTTAAATGGGGCAGCAGCACGTTTAGGCGTTACAGGCGATCGCTTGATTATAATGACTTATGGGCAGTTCACCCCAGAGGAGTTAAAAGATTACTCACCTACGGTAGTGATTGTAGACGAAAAAAATCGACCGTTGGAAGTACGGCACTATGATGACCTGCTCAGTAGGGTCTAATTATTAAGAAAAATGTCTAACTTTGATTTGTCCAGTTCTCCAAGCCACATCACAGCACAGCCAATTATTCCCCTAAGTGATTCTGTGGGGGAATTTATGGTAAAGTTCTGGGGTGTCAGAGGTTTAATTCCTACTCCATCCAGTAGCACACACCGCTATGGGGGTAATACTCCTTGTGTGGAAATGTATGTAGCTGGTAAACACCTGATTTTTGATGGTGGTACAGGTTTACGCATACTAGGTAAAACTTGGCAACAACTACAAGAACCACTAGAAGCTCATTTATTTTTTACTAATTCCCAATCAAATCATATCCAGGGCTTTCCTTTTTTTGCCCCCGCATTTGTTAAAGAAAATAGTTTTCATATTTACGGAACAGCAGCATCTAACAGCGCTTCTATTAAACAGTGTCTCTGTGACCAGATGCTCCAGCCCCTGTTTCCTTATCCTCTCCAGGCTATGCAATCTCAATTGCAATTCCATAACATAACAGCAGGGAGTACAGTAAATTTAGATGATGTGATAATTACCACAGCGTTAGTTAACCATAACCAAAGATCAGTGGGCTATCGCATCACCCACCAAAAATACAGCGTGGTCTACATTACAGATTTACAGGAAAATCTTGAGCAAATGGAAGGCGATGGCATTTTCCAGATTATTCAAGACACTGATTTACTCATTGCCAATGCCACATACAATCCTCCCACAGCATACAACCATCAAGCCACTGATCTGCACTGGAAAATTGCGGTAAAATTGGCAAAAAGCGCCAATGTGAAACAATTAGTCATCTCCCAGCACCACCCTGATGATAACGATGATTGTCTTGACCAACTACAATTAGAAATTCAATCCATGTTCCCCCAAGCATTACTGGCTTGGGAAGGTTTAGTATTATCAGTAGGTAAGTAGTCGGGGGAAAACTTCAAAATAAACCTTGAAATATTGACACTCCCACAGCTAAAAGCCGGTGGGATTCTTACTTTTATTGAATAATTTAGTCTGTGGAACTTTGGTATTCAAATTAACTTTGTTCTTGAGGAACTTGTGTTATTTGTCCTCTCATCTTTTCTTGATCGCGACGGCGTTTTTTAGCGTAAAGCTGAATGGTCACCGCCATCAAAATAATTAGACCAAAAACACCCCATGCGGTAATATCTGTGGGTAAATTGTCCTTAAACACCGCCAACAACACAATTACCAGCAACAAAACCGTTGGCGCTTCATTTAAAGCCCGCAACTGCTGACCACTCCAGCGACACTCATCTATAGCCAACTGTTTCATGAGACGACCACAGTAAAAATGATAACCGAGTAACAAGGCTACAAACAGCAATTTAATATGTAACCAACCCTGTTTTAAAACATCGGGTTCAGTGGTTAATAAACCTATAGCCATTGCCACTGTGACTAACATTCCTGGAGTGGTGATAATATGATATAGGCGCTTTTCCATAATCTGATACTGATTTTTGAGGATGGTTTTTGCAGGTTCGGTTTCTTGGTTGGCTTCCACATGATAAATAAACAAACGTACCAAGTAGAACAACCCCGCAAACCAAACTACAATCCCAATTAAATGAAATGCTTTAAACCAGGAATAAGCCATGAATTTAAATCTCCATTAGTGTAATTATGATTTTTTGCTTTTTTTGACAGTTCCCGCGGTTAACCCAGGGGTATTGTCCATTCTAAGTCAGAATTGGCTTTAGTTAGAATACGGTGTGTTTCAACCAGGGGAGATGTCAAATTGTACGCACAAATGGCAAAAGGTCTGGCAAAATCTCCCGGTGGTAGTGTTCTTGGGGGTAATGCCCTACATGATTGATTTTGATTAATTCAACATTAGGTGTAAAATTAGTAAACTTTTCTGCTATATCTATAGATAACCAAGGATCAATCATTCCCCACTGAATGAGAATAGGTTTTTGCCATTGTGGAAAGCCAGACTCTATTTCTGCCATTGCTTGCTCTAATTGTAAGTTGCGAATGGTGGCTAATAAACTCCGCCCTGCAGTGGAAGCTTTTAAAAACGGTCGGCGATAAATGTCTAAGTCTTGATCTTCAATGCGATAACGACTACCACCTTCTAAAGTCCGGTCAACTAAAAGAGGGTCTTGGGTGATCATTTCACCGGCTAAAGGTAAACCCATTTGCTTAATTTTCCAAGGTAATTTGGCTATGGTGGCAATTGGTGTGTTTAAAATAACTATGTTAGCTACTTGTTCAGGATAGCGTAAGGCGTATTGTAAGCCCACAGAACCTAAAAAACCTTGGACTACTAAAGAAAAACGTTCTAACTCCAAAGCTTTGATAAATCCGGCTAGGGCAGTGATAAAATCATCAGGAGTGTAGGCGAAGTCTCTCTTTTCTGGTTTGGCAGAAAAACCATAACCAATCCAATCAGGAGCGATCGCTCTTGTTCCTTGACTCCCCAAAGCCGGCATAATATTCCGCCAACTGTAACTCTGTGCAACTAAACCGTGTAGTAACAACACTGGTAGTAAATCAGTTCTGCCCATGGGTGAACACTCGCGATAATACCATTCTAGAGAATCTACTGTAATTTTATGTTCTGTTAAAGACACGCTAATTTCCTAATTTAACTTTCATTGTGATTGCTTAGAAGTAATCATCTCACGAATTGCCTCAGCTGTGGCGGGTGCTAATAAAACTCCATTGCGGTAGTGTCCAGTAGCTAAGAGAACATTATTAAAACCTGGTAATTGTTCAATCACAGGTGCGGGGCGGCCTTGAGGACGGGGACGTAAACCAGACCAAGAGTGAATTATGGCAGCCCTAGCTAAATCTGGGCAAAAAGCCAGGGCTTGCTGCCAAACTTGTGCTAAGGTATCTTGACTGGGCGGTATTTCACCCCCATCACTAGGAAACTCTACTGTTGCACCTACCCAGTAATCACCGCCTCCTATTGGCACAATATTAACATCATTACCTGTAATCACTGGCTGAAACTGAGGGTTACCCAATGGGTGGACTAAATTTATATGTAATGCTTGTCCCAATACCGGGCGGATATCAACTATTTGCTTTAACCCTGCTGTTAGTGGTGTGGAACCCAGCCCTGCAGCGACGACAATCCAATCAGCAGTAATTTTTCCTTGGGTAGTTTCGACTACACTACATTTACCAAGTTGATTAATTTCTACTATGGGGGTATCCATCCCCAAAACGGTTACACCAAACTGACAAATTACCCCATTGTTTTGGGCTGCTGCTACTAAAGCCAAGGTCAAAGCCCTGGGATCCAGTTGGCGGTCTTGAGGAGAATAAACTGCGCCAATAATGTTAGTATGATTAACTTGAGGACAAAAACTTTTTAGCTGCTGTGTATCCCAGACTTCTAGTTGACAACCTTGAGCATGGCGAATGGCTGCTAAGTTTTCCCAATCTGCTAAATTTTCATCTTCCCCCAGCAAATTCACAATACCTTGGCGATTAAAAGGGATTTTATGCCCTGTGATGGCTTCTAGTCTGGGAATTAAGGTTTCGTAGCGTTCAATGCTACTTTGTCGCCTTTTCCAGGCTTGACCCTTGACTTTATGACTAATTACCCCCATCATCACCCCCAAAGCCGCCCCTGTGGAAGCTTGGGCTGGTGGTTGACGGTCGATAACCGTAATTTTTAATTCTTTAACTAAGCTAAGTTCATAGGCAATGGCCGCCCCGATGATACCACAACCGATGATCAGTACCTGAGTCATTCACTTTTCGCCTCCTGATCCCATCTTACAGGAATTTTCAGGTCAATAGACCAAGGCTATCCCACGAGCCGAGATTGTCGAGGCTTCACCCGATTTTGTTGGTATTACCGATGTAGCGAACCTCTTGGGATGCTCTCGACAAAATATTCAAATGTTTTAGTTCTTATGAAGCTTCCTTTGTGGACTATTCAAGAATCCCCCGGCTTTTAGCCGGGGGGGGTATCAAGCAGCCCCAAATTAACCAAGTGTGAATGTAGATTTTACCCTAACTAACTTCTGGTGCGGTGCTTAAATCCGGAAGCAGTTGTAAAAACTCGTCAATATCCCGCACTGCTTCTTGGTAGCTATTCAAAGCCATCAGGCTATTACTGGAGCCAGCAGCTTGATCAACTTTGACCAAGTGGTTGAGCAAATCTCGGGTTTTTTGTCTGGCTATGGGTTGGGCAGAAGGTGCTAGGTTGGGAATAACATAAGTCATACTCAATCTGGCTTCGGTCATGGGACCATGTATAAAGTTACTAACATTAATCCAATCTTTTTGATCAATGAGTGTTTTCAGTTCTTCTGTGCGATCGCGCACAGCCTGAATTTTGGGTACATATTCCTGAATCCTCTCTAGTTGAGTTGCTGTGTAAGTGGGGGGTGCAACTGCAACGCTGGGGCCACCACAACTGATAAGTAATGTGGCCAAGCATACTAAAATCACAGACAAAATCGAGGGTTGACGTGCCATAAACTGAACTAAATGTATTTTTTTGCTACTAATTAACAGAGTAATTTTAGATCGTTGGGGTGTTCTATAGCATTTCTTAAACAGGTGAGACACAAATGTAAATGATCAGAGGTCTTATGGTTGTACTTTACCTAAATTACTGGGTATTTTGGAAAAAATTAAGTATAATTACTCAAGATAACCATGGTTTAATAAATCTCAACATTCCCTGACTGAACTAATAGGAGTGTTTTTTTAGTGAACGCATCTGAACAAGCAACTAATCTTGAGCTAGCCAGTAAAATTGCTACAGTGGTTAATTTGTTTAAATTAGAGTTTCCCGATGCTAAATCAGACCTCAAGCCTTGGAAAGACGACCCCCAAACTAGGGAATTAGTAGATCCAGATTCCATAGACATCGGCTTTCACTTTCCTGGAATTAGCAAGTCTTGGCGCAGTCGCAGTGTTTTAATTCAAATCCGCTTTTACCAAGATCCCATCAACTACTCACGTCGCGCCATTGGGTTAGAGGTGGCTGGATTTGACCATCGCGGCCAAGCCTGGCGACTGTCTACTGTGGACAACTGGAGTTTTGTGGGTATGTGCGAACCTTCGCCCCAAATCGGTGAAAAACTCAAGCAGATTTGTTGGCACATTTTGGAAGTGTTTAACAAATCTAGCGACTAAACCGACTATGGGCATTAATGATCACCAATTTGACTTTGACCGGTATTTTTTACGGATGTCATCAAAATAAGTAAAAATATTTTTAAAATATTTTTAAAATATTTATATTCCCATCCAAAAAAATCACACCCGATAAGATCATGGCTCCAAGCACAATTAACCAAGTAATCCACCATCACCACGCCCGTGGTAGAACTCAATTAAATTGGCTCGATAGCTATCATACATTTTCTTTTAGCAACTTTTACGATTCCAAGCGCATGGGATTTCGTACCCTGCGAGTAATTAATGATGATACCATCGCCCCTGGTGCTGGATTTCCTCGCCACAGTCACCGGGATATGGAAATTCTCACCTATGTACTATCGGGAGCGGTGGAACATCAAGACACCTTGGGTACTGGTTCAGTAATTTATCCTGGTGATGCACAAATCATGAGTGCTGGGACTGGAATCGCCCACAGCGAATTTAATCACTCACAAACAGACCCATTACATCTGTTGCAAATTTGGATTTTACCCAATACTCAGGGACTAACACCCAGGTATGAACAAAAATCATTTCCTGGAGAAGAAAAGCGCGGTCAATTACGCTTAATTGCTGCTACAGACGGGCGTGATGGTGCGGTAACAATTCATCAAGACGTTAACTTGTATGCTTCTATTTTAGAATCAGGAGATATTGTTAACTATCAAGTTCCACCATCACGTTATACCTGGTTACAAATAGCCCAAGGTCAAGCCCGCTTGAATAGTCAGCAACTTACGGCGGGTGATGGGGTGCAAATCAGCGGAGAACAAAAACTGCAAATCACCACGGACACCAGCACTGAGTTTTTACTGTTTGATCTGGGGTAGGTAATTAAATTAAATTAACATCAATGAAAATAAGTTATGGCATTTCTTGAACAGGTGAGACACAAATGTAAATAATGGTTTTGTAGCGCTCAGTATAAGTACAAGTCCTGCTTGTTAATGATGTACCTCACTTCGGCAAAATTTGCTATATGTTGTAGGGTGGGTTTTTAACCCACCATGATTTTAAATATTCATAATTATCTGATTGGTGGAGGCTTGTTAGAGCAAATTCTGGGGTATAATGGGGAAGTCTACACTGGAGCCTCACCCCAAGGGGCAAAGGTGGCGATTTTATTAATTGCATGGTTGAATAGATAATGTCTAAAAAGCGTAACTCATCATCACCTAGTCACCTGTTTTCTCTGGAAATACCCCATAAATCAGAACATTGGAAGGAGGTAGTAGCCCAGGTGGGGTATCGCTTTAACCGACAATATCAAAAGCAAGACCTAGAACTACCAGCAGAAATTAAAGCAATGCCCATATATCAACAATGGGAGGCGGGGATATTGTTAGGAAAAACCGCTTCTCCTTTTTGGGAAGTTGCTCAACCTAAAAAAAATCAGCACTGTTTGGATATTGGCTGTGGTGTTAGTTTGTTAATCTATCCCTGGCGAGACTGGGAAGCATATTTTTATGGGCAAGAAATCAGCACAGTGGCACGGGATACTCTTAATTCCCGTGGACCACAGTTAAATTCTAAACTATTTAAAGGTGTGGAACTAGGGTCGGCTGATCAATTACACTACTCTAATGATCAATTTGATTTGGCGATCGCCACTGGTTTTAGTTGTTATTTTCCTTTAAAATATTGGGAAGCGGTGTTAGTGGAAGTTAAGCGGGTTTTAAAACCGGAGGGACATTTTGTTTTTGATGTCCTCAACCCAGAACACGCCGAATCAGAAGATTGGGCAGTTTTAGAAACCTATCTGGGGGCGGAAGTATTTTTAGAACCTGTAGCCGAGTGGGAAAAGGTGATTAAGGCTAATCATGCCAAAATACTGGCCCGGCGACCAGGAGAATTATTTGATCTTTATAAAGTCAAGTTTTGAGCAGCCGTCCGGGGGTTAAAACGGGATTTGAAATTTTTGAGATGATTATGTCCGGGGAATAAATTCCCCGTCTAATAGCTAAAGTCGGTTAACACCGACTAAGTTGTTTTGAGAAATAGGGATGATGGGATTTAGCAGCGCAAGTCCGGGGAATAAATTCCCCGTCTGATAGCTAAAGTCGGTTAACACCGACTAAGTTGTTTTGAGAAATAGGCATGATGGGATTTAGCAGCGCAAGTCCGGGGAATAAATTCCCCGTCTAATAGCTACAGTCGGTTAACACCGACTAAGTTGTTTTGAGAAATAGGCATGATTGGATTTAGCAGCGCAAGTCCGGGGAATAAATTCCCCGTCTAATAGCTAAAGTCGGTTAACACCGACTAAGTTGTTTTGAGAAATAGGGATGATTGGATTTAGCAGCGCAAGAGCTTATAACTCAGGGATGAGGATTTAAGTATTTATGTTCACAAAAATTAGGTCAGATCAACTCAACATAGGAGTTACTTATGGCTGACGCTATCCAAAACGTTGACTTAGATACTACCATCTCTGCTTTACAAAGAGATATTACCTCAATTCCAACGGATCAGGCAATGGCTATCATCAACACTTGGGAGCAAGAACTCTCAGGAACTGACCTGGCGGAGGACTTAGGGGAACTGAAAGAAGCTCTTTTGAGTGGTGATGGTGAAGCTATTGCAGATATTCTGGTTGATTTAGGGGAAGATACTCAAACCGCGGCTGCTAATATCACTGATGATATAGCAGATAAAGTGCGGCAAATAGGACAGATTTTATCACGAGCAGGTAGTTCTTTAGCTTAAAAAGCAGAAGTTTTAAGCCCTCTAAATGTAGTGCGAGCATCTTGCTCGCTCCTATTGGTTTAACTATTTTCAACAATAAAGATCAGCAATATTCTCACAGATATTTATACCCTTGGATACTTGACAAATGTTGTGTTATGGTATCCAACTTATCAGTACTAACTAATTGACTAAAATTCTAGTTAATAACCCTGAGATAATACAGCAGATAACTGATGGTGTATCAGTGTTTATGTGTAATTAAGATGATTTATTTCGCTGAATATCTTGATAATTCTTTACAAGAATTAAGTGATTATTCGTATAAATTCAGGTGACGATTTATGGTATCCAGTAAAGGTATACTAAATAAAATAAATACAGGCAGGAGTAATCTATTTAATAATGGGAGTAATCTATATAGGCGATCGCCTTACTGGTAAAACGCACTTAGCATTAGAGCTAGCCAACCCTAGAAACCAATATGTTAAAGTTCTTAATCAGGATTATGAAAACCTGCAAGCAATGTTACTTGATGAGAATCAAACAGGAACTAGGGCAACAGATGCTGCACAGGGGATTTATGAGCGTTCTCTGGAGGTACAAGTCAGACTACCCACGGGTAATAAACCCATCAATGTAGATTGGATAGACACCCCCGGAGAGGTGTGGCGCAAAAGTTGGCAAAGTGATAATCAAGAGGAGTGGAGTAGAGTGTTAGACGCTATTCGTGCTAGTGAAGGTATTTTACTGATCTTGCCACCATATCGGGAAATGAATTTTCATGCCGGGGTAGACTCAGAAGAATTTATGAGTCAGCAGCAGTGGTGTAACAGGTTTAACCGTTGGGCAGAGTTTTTCCAGCAAGACTGCTCTAAATTAAGGCATCTGGTGATTTGTTTAAATAAAGCAGACCTGTTTTGTAATTTGGAACAAGAAGCCGCCAAACTCACCTACAACCCCAACGGGGCGCAAATGAACTGGCAACAACGGCATATATATGTGTTACAAAGGTACTTCCGACCCATTCAACCCCAACTACAAGAAATTAATCAAAGTATTCGCGGCTTGTCCTTGCGCTGCTTTATCACATCAATATATAATCGGTCAGTTTTAGAACTGCCTTGGATATATTTAGCCAGCTTTTTAGCTAGATAAACTGTTTGCTAAATCCAATCATCTGTATTTCATCAACATAGTGCGGGCATACTATAATTATACTTCGGCTATACTTCGGCTACGCCCAGTACTAAGCCCCCAGTACTAAACGCCCAGTACTAAGCCCCCAGTACAAGTCCTGCTCGCTACAGTTATACAAATTAAATGCTTAATAGCTTAAACCAGCACAAATATGGGAAACATTAGAGTAATTGGCCCAAAGGGATCGGGGAAAACCACCTACCTAGCGGCTCTAGCCTACCAACCCACTAAAGCCAGTGGGAAAAAGCAAAATTTCACAGTCCAACCCCTGAATGAGGATACTAAACACCTGGCAGACAAAGCGGAGAACATCATTTGTGAAGGAGCATCTCTAGAACCTAGTATTACTTATGTTACAAATATTTATGACTTACCGGTTTATTCATTTAACATAGAAGTTACCACTGGTTTTAAGAAAGAAACCATCAATTTAGTCGTTAGAGACTATCCTGGTGAAATCTTTGACGAACTAGAAGAGGGGTCTTCTAATCCTTTATATGATGAGTTTATAGAAGAATGTTTAACTAAAGATGTGAATGGCTGTTTAATTCTGCTCACAGAATGGAAACGAGGAACCGATAAATTTTATAGTCGCGTTATACAACGCTTTATTCAACTGATGGACATCCACGAAAGAAGCAAGGATTTACGGTTAGCAGTGGCTATGAGTAAATGTGAACGAGGAGAACTATGGCCTGGTCGCCTTGACCCGGAAATTGATCTATTTGACATTCATCTACCCAAGACTAAATATATTTTGCGGGAGAAAATTCCGGCAAAAAATCTCAATTTCTACGCCATATCAACTTTTGGAGTTCTAGGGCTTAAGGACCCCCGACCCAACCGGGTGATGGAATGGGGAAAAGACAGTATGGGATCGGTTTTAAGAGAAGCAGACCATTGGCAACCCTACGGTATGATCTCTCCTCTTTATTGGTTAAGTACAGGTAGGAGGATTAAAGATCATGCCTAATTGGTTTGCTGTTAAGTCAGAACCCCAACAAAGTAACGCGGTGCTAAGGGTAATAGGCGATCGCGGTTGTGGTAAAACTGCCTATATGGCCTCATTAGCTAGGTGGCCTAATGCTGATCCCACTAGCCCGGTGCAAACTGTTATCCCAGTGGGGGATTCGGGAGAGGAACTAATCAGCAAAGCTCAAAACATCCTAGAACAAGGGTTAGAGCTAGAGGCTACGGATTTAAAAGATAGTAATTTAACAGATTACACCTTAAGCATTACCCTTAAGGATCAATTCTCCTGGCAAAACGCCCGAATTAAGAGCAACTCCCCACTAATTAGCCTGAATATCAGCTGCAAAGACTACTCAGGAGAGTTTTTTTCTGATTTGTTGCACCAAAGCAGAAACCCCAAACTACAAGAATACTTAGAAGATTGTTCCCTGGCCACAGGGATTATGTTCTTAGTGGATGGTAACAGTCGGGGCAAAGATTTTGAATATGCCCATGGTATAGATAAATTTTTAACTACCCTTGACCGCACAGACATAGAACAGGGAACCCGCAGAGTAGCTTTAGTTTTGAATAAATGTGAGCAATCAGAATTGTGGGTAAATCGACATAAACCCGCTTTTTTAGCGGAAGCTCGCTTTCCCCAAACACAGCGTAAACTAGAAGCCTGGCAACAACTAGGAGCAGGCAAACTTAACTATTTTACCGCTTCTGCTTTTGGGATGTTAGGTAATAAATATCCAGAACCCAACGTCCAAATACTGCGCCGTGGTAGTGATGGTGTTAGCGCCATCATCAAAGATCCCAAGCGCTGGCGACCATTTGGGTTAGTAGCTCCCATTTATTGGCTATGTACAGGTCAACGCCATAAGGAATTAGATCAAGGGTAAACACATGAATAATCGATCACCTATAACAATTCACGAATTTAGCACAGGTATTAATCCCCGCAGAACAAATAACGGTTGGCTGTCACAGGGATTTACTGGAAAATATATGAACGCCACTCGCGACCCTATTCCCGAAGAGGTGGAACGTTCCATAGCTAACCGAGAGTTTGCCCTCAGCGAGGGATCATCCAGTGAACTACCAGCCATTATTGGCAGAGTAGTAGGAACAGGAGACAAAATCTGGTCAGTATTAGCCATAGTTACCAGAGGAAGAGATGAAAAAGGGCGCAGCCTCTCGGTTTATCGTTATTTCTTATCCAAGGGAGGGGATAGACTCTCGATAATACTAAATTGGTGGGAAGGCAAGAAACCCATCTTTGACCCCTTTGATATTAAAACTCTCGAATCTCGAATCTATCACATTTATCCTGATTCAACTCCTACAAGTGATATTTCTGAATTATCGCCAGAAACCTTGACTAAGCCTCACCCCATCCTGCTATCACCAAAACAATATGATCTGCTTGATCTGCGAACTATCAACAGCAAAGCTATTGAAAAAAGTAAGAGTTCTAAATTACCTGTATCTTGGGCGTTTAATGTGGAAGCACTGGAAAAACCCCGCAGCTTTCTAATAATTCGGCCAGCATCTCAGCGGGCTTATGACATATTAGAAAGAGCAATTAAACAAACACCACAATTTTCTACATCAGCGCTAGTGGATGAAGAAGCCATAAAATCAGCAATTCGCGGTTTAATTAACAGTTCCCAAGTCAAAGCGGAAGCGGTAAAGGTGATTACCGATGCTTTAGCAAATCAGGAAATGACGCTGGAACATTGGCACAGCTTATTTGATGGACAGGGAGCAAGCATTGCCATTGCTAAAAAAATTTATAGTCCTCCACTG
>NZ_JANQDH010000112.1 GCF_029891735.1 Chrysosporum bergii ANA360D | reverse complement strand
ATTAAACACAAGATGAACGTAGGTTGGGTTGAGGAACGAAACCCAACGCCCCCATGGGCATCCTACAAATAATTGTGCCTCCCTACTTACTGGTAAATGAAAAGCTCCTCACCTGGTGCGGGGCTTTTTTTATGGCGTATTGAGTAATGCCATGAGTTGAGGGTGTTGGGTGCTGGTTTCAATGAAGATCCCTTATGAGTTCACCTATAGAGATTCTAGAATAAAATCGCTAAGGTTATTTTTTAAAAACTCCTTCTCACCATGCCCAAACACTTTAACACTGCTGGACCATGTAAAGCTAACATCCACTATATGCTCTCCCCCACCGCTCGCCTACCGGATTTGAAAGCGCTAATTGATGGAGAAAATTACTTTATCATTCATGCACCGCGACAAGTAGGCAAAACCACGGCTATGATAGCTCTAGCTCAAGAATTGACTGATAGTAGGGAATATACCGCCATCATGCTCTCTGTGGAAGTAGGATCAGGGTTTTCCCATAATCCCCAGCAAGCGGAGCAGGTTATTTTGGAAGAATGGAAACAGGCGATCAAATTTTACTTACCCAAAGAACTGCAACCATCCTATTGGCCAGAGCGTGGAGCAGACTCAGGAATAGGCAAAACTTTAAGTGAGTGGTCTGGACAATCTCCAAGACCTCTTGTAATCTTTTTAGATGAAATAGATTCCCTAACAGATGAAGCTTTAATCTTTATTTTAAGACAATTACGTTCGGGTTTTCCCCGTCGTCCCCAGGGGTTTCCCCATTCGGTCGGATTAATTGGTATGCGGGATGTGCG
>NZ_JANQDH010000111.1 GCF_029891735.1 Chrysosporum bergii ANA360D | reverse complement strand
TCTATACTTCTGAGTGTAGGCTTGCGTCCGCCCCCGGGCGCACGTTTGCGGTTTGCTAAGGAGTTGAACACGGTGCGTTCATAGGTATCAGCAAACTGAGATAACAGCTCGTTGAATGCTTGGCGGTTAAGTCCAGTCATTTCTCGTAGCAGTCGCTCTTGATTCAGGATGCGGTCTAAGTTCAACATTAATGTCACCCTACTTGTCTGCTTGATTATTATCCCTTATTTTCCAACAACTCTACTGTCAAATTAATCTTATGAGCCTGACATTTCCAAGCCAGTATGACTTTATACCCCGCTACTTCCGACTAGCTTTTACCAACGTCCTATCGAATATTATAGTACCACTGAGTAATTTAGTCAGTATCATGTTCTTAGGTCATCTCTCGGAAATCCACTACCTAGCTGGAGTAGCCCTTGCTGGAAACCTGCTTAACTTTCTCTACTTTGTTTTATCGTTTTTACGAATGGGTACCACTGCGTTAACAGCACAAGCAGTCGGACGAGATGACCGAGAGGGCGTACTGTTGGCGGGACTGCTTAATGGTTTAATTGCTCTGGTGCTGGGGGTGGCGATCATACTGTTACA
>NZ_JANQDH010000110.1 GCF_029891735.1 Chrysosporum bergii ANA360D | reverse complement strand
GTCTGTGAAGACACCATTCTTTGAGGTAGAGAATCAATATTGTGCGGTCTGCCCACGTGATGTTATGATCACCTTTGGGAACGAAATTCTCGAAGCAACTATGTCACGGCGGTCACGCTTCTTTGAGTATTTACCCTATCGCAAACTAGTCTATGAATATTGGCATAAAGATCCAGATATGATCTGGAATGCTGCGCCTAAACCGACTATGCAAAATGCCATGTACCGCGAAGATTTCTGGGAGTGTCCGATGGAAGATCGATTTGAGAGTATGCATGATTTTGAGTTCTGCGTCACCCAGGATGAGGTGATTTTTGACGCAGCAGACTGTAGCCGCTTTGGCCGTGATATTTTTGTGCAGGAGTCAATGACGACTAATCGTGCAGGGATTCGCTGGCTCAAACGGCATTTAGAGCCGCGTCGCTTCCGCGTGCATGATATTCACTTCCCACTAGATATTTTCCCATCCCACATTGATTGTACTTTTGTCCCCTTAGCACCTGGGGTTGTGTTAGTGAATCCAGATCGCCCCATCAAAGAGGGTGAAGAGAAACTCTTCATGGATAACGGTTGGCAATTCATCGAAGCACCCCTCCCCACTTCCACCGACGATGAGATGCCTATGTTCTGCCAGTCCAGTAAGTGGTTGGCGATGAATGTGTTAAGCATTTCCCCCAAGAAGGTCATCTGTGAAGAGCAAGAGCATCCGCTTCATGAGTTGCTAGATAAACACGGCTTTGAGGTCTATCCAATTCCCTTTCGCAATGTCTTTGAGTTTGGCGGTTCGCTCCATTGTGCCACCTGGGATATCCATCGCACGGGAACCTGTGAGGATTACTTCCCTAAACTAAACTATACGCCGGTAACTGCATCAACCAATGGCGTTTCTCGCTTCATCATTTAGTAGGTTTTATAGTTATGCAAAAGAGAGAAAGCCCACAGATACTATTTGATGGGAATGGAACACAATCTGAGTTTCCAGATAGTTGCATTCACCACTTGTTCGAGGATCAAGCCGCAAAGCGACCGGATGCGATCGCTCTCATTGACGGTGAGCAATCCCTTACCTACGGGGAACTAAATGTACGCGCTAACCACCTAGCCCAGCATCTCTTGTCCCTAGGCTGTCAACCCGATGACCTCCTCGCCATCTGCATCGAGCGTTCGGCAGAACTCTTTATTGGTTTGTTGGGTATCCTAAAAGCCGGATGTGCTTATGTGCCTTTGGATGTAGGCTATCCTGGCGATCGCATAGAGTATATGTTGCGGGACTCGGATGCGCGTATTTTACTAACCTCAACGGATGTCGCTAAGAAACTTGCCTTAACCATACCTGCATTGCAAGAGTGCCAAACCGTCTATTTAGATCAAGAGATATTTGAGTATGATTTTCATTTTTTAGCGATAGCTAAACTATTACATAACCAATACTTGAGATTATTACATTTTTATTTTTATACCTTGATTCAGCAATGCCAGGCAACTTCGGTTTCCCAAGGGATTCAGACACAGGTTCTCCCCAATAATCTCGCTTACTGCATTTACACCTCTGGCTCTACCGGAAATCCCAAAGGGATCTTGATGGAACATCGCTCACTGGTGAATATGCTTTGGTGGCATCAGCAAACGCGGCCTTCGGTTCAGGGTGTTAGGACGCTGCAATTTTGTGCAGTCAGCTTTGACTTTTCCTGCCATGAAATTTTTTCTACCCTCTGTCTTGGCGGGATATTGGTCTTGGTGCCAGAGGCAGTGCGCCAAAATCCCTTTGCATTGGCTGAGTTCATCAGTCAACAGAAAATTGAAAAATTGTTTCTTCCCGTTATAGCATTACTACAGTTGGCCGAAGCTGTAAATGGGAATAAAAGCACCTCCCTCGCGCTTTGCGAAGTTATCACTACCGGGGAGCAGATGCAGATCACACCTGCTGTCGCCAACCTCTTTCAGAAAACCGGGGCGATGTTGCATAATCACTACGGGGCAACAGAATTTCAAGATGCCACCACTCATACCCTCAAGGGCAATCCAGAGGGCTGGCCAACACTGGTGCCAGTGGGTCGTCCACTGCACAATGTTCAAGTGTATATTCTGGATGAGGCACAGCAACCTGTACCTCTTGGTGGAGAGGGTGAATTCTGTATTGGTGGTATTGGACTGGCTCGTGGCTATCACAATTTGCCTGACCTAACGAATGAAAAATTTATTCCCAATCCATTTGGGGCTAATGAGAACGCTAAAAAACTCTACCGCACAGGGGACTTGGCACGCTACCTACCCGACGGCACGATTGAGCATTTAGGACGGATAGACCACCAGGTTAAGATCCGAGGTTTCCGCGTGGAATTGGGGGAAATTGAGTCCGTGCTGGCAAGTCACCAAGCTGTGCGTGAATGTGCCGTTGTGGCACGGGAGATTGCAGGTCATACACAGTTGGTAGGGTATATCATAGCAAAGGATACACTTAATCTCAGTTTCGACAAACTTGAACCTATCCTGCGTCAATATTCGGAAGCGGTGCTGCCAGAATACATGATACCCACTCGGTTCATCAATATCAGTAATATGCCGTTGACTCCCAGTGGTAAACTTGACCGCAGGGCATTACCTGATCCCAAAGGCGATCGCCCTGCATTGTCTACCCCACTTGTCAAGCCTCGTACCCAGACAGAGAAACGTTTAGCAGAGATTTGGGGCAGTTATCTTGCTGTAGATATTGTGGGAACCCACGACAATTTCTTTGATCTAGGCGGTACGTCACTGCTATTGACTCAAGCGCACAAATTCCTGTGCGAGACCTTTAATATTAATTTGTCCGCTGTCTCACTCTTTCAATATCCCACAATTCAGACATTGGCACAATATATTGATTGCCAAGGAGACACAACCTCAAGCGATACAGCATCCAGGCACAAGAAAGTACGTAAAAAGCAGTCCGGTGACAGCAACGATATTGCCATCATCAGTGTGGCAGGTCGCTTTCCGGGTGCTGAAACGATTGAGCAGTTCTGGCATAATCTCTGTAATGGTGTTGAATCCATCACCCTTTTTAGTGATGATGAGCTAGAGCAGACTTTGCCTGAGTTATTTAATAATCCCGCTTATGTCAAAGCAGGTGCGGTGCTAGAAGGCGTTGAATTATTTGATGCTACCTTTTTTGGCTACAGCCCCAAAGAAGCTGCGGTGACAGACCCTCAGCAACGGATTTTGCTAGAGTGTGCCTGGGAAGCATTTGAACGGGCTGGCTACAACCCCGAAACCTATCCAGAACCAGTTGGTGTTTATGCTGGTTCAAGCCTGAGTACCTATCTGCTTAACAATATTGGCTCTGCTTTAGGCATAATTACCGAGCAACCCTTTATTGAAACGGATATGGAGCAGTTTCAGGCTAAAATTGGCAATGACCGGAGCTATCTTGCTACACGCATCTCTTACAAGCTGAATCTCAAGGGTCCAAGCGTCAATGTGCAGACCGCCTGCTCAACCTCGTTAGTTGCGGTTCACATGGCCTGTCAGAGTCTCATTAGTGGAGAGTGTCAAATGGCTTTAGCCGGTGGTATTTCTGTGGTTGTACCACAGAAGGGGGGCTATCTCTACGAAGAAGGCATGGTTCGTTCCCAGGATGGTCATTGTCGCGCCTTTGATGCCGAAGCCCAAGGGACTATATTTGGCAATGGCGGCGGCTTGGTTTTGCTTAAACGGTTGCAGGATGCACTGGACGATAACGACAACATTATGGCAGTCATCAAAGCCACAGCCATCAACAACGACGGTGCGCTCAAGATGGGCTACACAGCACCGAGCGTGGATGGGCAAGCTGATGTAATTAGCGAGGCGATTGCTATCGCTGACATAGATGCAAGCACCATTGGCTATGTAGAAGCTCATGGCACAGCCACCCAATTGGGTGATCCGATTGAAGTAGCAGGGTTAGCAAGGGCATTTCAGCGTAGTACGGACAGCGTCCTTGGTAAACAACAATGCGCTATTGGATCAGTTAAAACTAATATTGGCCACTTAGATGAGGCGGCAGGCATTGCCGGACTGATAAAGGCTGCTCTAGCTCTACAATATGGACAGATTCCACCGAGCTTGCACTATGCCAATCCTAATCCACGGATTGATTTTGACGCAACCCCATTTTTTGTCAACACAGAACTACGCGAATGGTCAAGGAATGGTTATCCTCGGCGGGCGGGGGTGAGTTCTTTTGGTGTGGGTGGAACTAACAGCCATATTGTGCTGGAGGAGTCGCCTGTAAAGCAACCCACATTGTTCTCTTCTTTGCCAGAACGCAGTCATCATCTGCTGACGCTTTCTGCCCATACACAAGAGGCTTTGCATGAGTTGGTGCAACGCTACATCCAACATAACGAGACACACCTTGATATTAACTTAGGCGACCTCTGTTTCACAGCCAATACGGGACGCAAGCATTTTGAGCATCGCCTAGCGGTTGTAGCCGAATCAATCCCTGGCTTACAGGCACAACTGGAAACTGCACAGACTGCGATTTCAGCACAGAAAAAAAATGCCCCGCCGACGATCGCATTCCTGTTTACAGGTCAAGGCTCACAATACATTAACATGGGGCGCACCCTCTACGATACTGAATCAACATTCCGTGCAGCCCTTGACCGATGTGAAACCATTCTCCAAAATTTAGGGATCGAGTCCATTCTCTCCGTTATTTTTGGTTCATCTGAGCATGGACTCTCATTAGATGACACAGCCTATACCCAGCCCGCACTCTTTGCCATCGAATACGCGCTCTATCAATTATGGAAGTCGTGGGGCATCCAGCCCTCAGTGGTGATAGGTCATAGTGTAGGTGAATATGTGTCCGCTTGTGTGGCGGGAGTCTTTAGCTTAGAGGATGGGTTGAAACTGATTGCAGAACGAGGACGACTGATACAGGCACTTCCTCGTGATGGGAGCATGGTTTCCGTGATGGCAAGCGAGAAGCGTATTGCAGATATCATTTTACCTTATGGGGGACAGGTAGGGATCGCCGCGATTAATGGCCCACAAAGTGTTGTAATTTCTGGGCAACAGCAAGCGATTGATGCTATTTGTGCCATCTTGGAAACTGAGGGCATCAAAAGCAAGAAGCTAAACGTCTCCCATGCCTTCCACTCGCCGCTAGTGGAAGCAATGTTAGACTCTTTCTTGCAGGTTGCACAAGAGGTCACTTACTCGCAACCTCAAATCAAGCTTATCTCTAATGTAACGGGAACATTGGCAAGCCATGAATCTTGTCCCGATGAACTTCCGATCACCACCGCAGAGTATTGGGTACGTCATGTGCGACAGCCCGTCCGGTTTGCGGCGGGAATGGAGAGCCTTGAGGGTCAAGGGGTAAACGTATTTATAGAAATCGGTCCTAAACCTGTTCTTTTAGGCATGGGACGCGACTGCTTGCCTGAACAAGAGGGACTTTGGTTGCCTAGTTTGCGCCCAAAACAGGATGATTGGCAACAGGTGTTAAGTAGTTTGCGTGATCTATACTTAGCAGGTGTAACCGTAGATTGGAGCAGTTTCGATCAGGGGTATGCTCGTCGCCGTGTGCCACTACCGACTTATCCTTGGCAGCGAGAGCGGCATTGGGTAGAGCCAATTATTCGTCAACGGCAATCAGTATTACAAGCCACAAATACCACCAAGCTAACTCGTAACGCCAGCGTGGCGCAGCATCCTCTGCTTGGTCAACGGCTGCATTTGTCGCGGACTCAAGAGATTTACTTTCAAACCTTCATCCACTCCGACTTCCCAATATGGGTTGCTGATCATAAAGTATTTGGAAATGTCATCATTCCGGGTGTCGCCTATTTTGAGATGGCACTGGCAGCAGGGAAGGCACTTAAACCAGACAGTATATTTTGGCTCGAAGATGTATCCATCGCCCAAGCACTGATTATTCCCGATGAAGGGCAAACTGTGCAAATAGTATTAAGCCCACAGGAAGAGTCAGCTTATTTTTTTGAAATCCTCTCTTTAGAAAAAGAAAACTCTTGGGTGCTTCATGCCTCTGGTAAGCTAGTCGCCCAAGAGCAAGTGCTAGAAACCGAGCCAATTGACTTGATTGCGTTACAGGCACATTGTTCCGAAGAAGTGTCAGTAGATGTGCTATATCAGGAAGAAATGGCGCGCCGGCTGGATATGGGTCCAATGATGCGTGGGGTGAAGCAGCTTTGGCGTTATCCGCTCTCCTTTGCCAAAAGTCATGATGCGATCGCACTCGCCAAGGTCAGCTTGCCAGAAATCTTGCTTCATGAGTCCAATGCCTACCAATTCCATCCTGTAATCTTGGATGCGGGGCTGCAAATGATAACGGTCTCTTATCCTGAAGCAAACCAAGGCCAGACTTATGTACCTGTTGGTATAGAGGGTCTACAAGTCTATGGTCGTCCCAGTTCAGAACTTTGGTGTCGCGCCCAATATCGGCCTCCTTTGGATACAGATCAAAGGCAGGGTATTGATTTGCTGCCAAAGAAATTGATTGCAGACTTGCATCTATTTGATACCCAGGGTCGTGTGGTTGCCATCATGTTTGGTGTGCAATCTGTCCTTGTGGGACGGGAAGCAATGTTGCGATCGCAAGATACTTGGCGAAATTGGCTTTATCAAGTCCTGTGGAAACCTCAAGCCTGTTTTGGACTTTTACCGAATTACCTGCCAACCCCAGATAAGATTCGGAAACGCCTGGAAACAAAGTTAGCGACATTGATCATCGAAGCTAATTTGGCGACTTATGCGATCGCCTATACCCAACTGGAAAGGTTAAGTCTAGCTTACGTTGTGGCGGCTTTCCGACAAATGGGCTGGCTGTTTCAACCCGGTGAGCGTTTTTCCACCGCCCAGAAGGTATCAGCGTTAGGAATCGTTGATCAACATCGGCAACTATTCGCTCGTTTGCTCGACATTCTAGCCGAAGCAGACATACTCCGCAGCGAAAACTTGATGACGATATGGGAAGTCATTTCATACCCGGAAACGATTGATATACAGGTACTTCTTGACGACCTCGAAGCCAAAGAAGCAGAAGCCGAAGTCACACTGGTTTCCCGTTGCAGTGCAAAATTGGCCGAAGTATTACAAGGAAAATGTGACCCCATACAGTTGCTCTTTCCCGCAGGGGACACAACAACGTTAAGCAAACTCTATCGTGAAGCCCCAGTTTTGGGTGTTACTAATACTCTAGTCCAAGAAGCGCTTCTTTCCGCCCTGGAGCAGTTGCCGCCGGAACGTGGTTGGCGAATTTTAGAGATTGGTGCTGGAACAGGTGGAACCACAGCCTACTTGTTACCGCATCTGCCTGGGGATCAGACAAAATATGTCTTTACCGATATTAGTGCCTTTTTTCTTGCCAAAGCGGAAGAGCGTTTTAAAGATTACCCGTTTGTACGTTATCAGGTATTAGATATCGAACAAGCACCACAGGCGCAAGGATTTGAACCCCAAATATACGATTTAATCGTAGCAGCGGATGTCTTGCATGCTACTAGTGACCTGCGTCAAACTCTTGTACATATCCGGCAATTATTAGCGCCGGGCGGGATGTTGATCCTGATGGAAGACAGCGAACCCGCACGCTGGGCTGATTTAACCTTTGGCTTAACAGAAGGCTGGTGGAAGTTTACAGACCATGACTTACGCCCCAACCATCCGCTATTGTCTCCTGAGCAGTGGCAAATCTTGTTGTCAGAAATGGGATTTAGTCAAACAACCGCCTTATGGCCAAAAATAGATAGCCCCCATAAATTGCCACGGGAGGCGGTGATTGTGGCGCGTAATGAACCAGCCATCAGAAAACCCCGAAGATGGCTGATCTTGGCTGACGAGGAGATTGGTGGACTACTAGCCAAACAGCTACGTGAAGAAGGAGAAGATTGTATACTCCTCTTGCCAGGGGAAAAGTACACAGAGAGAGATTCACAAACGTTTACAATCAATCCTGGAGATATTGAAGAGTGGCAACAGTTATTGAACCGAGTACCGAACATACAAGAAATTGTACATTGTTGGAGTATGGTTTCCACTGACTTAGATAGAGCCACTATTTTCAGTTGCAGCAGTACGCTGCATTTAGTTCAAGCATTAGCAAACTATCCAAAAAACCCTCGCTTGTCACTTGTCACCCTAGGCGCACAAGCCGTTAACGAACATCATGTTCAAAATGTAGTTGGAGCAGCCCTCTGGGGCATGGGAAAGGTAATTGCACTCGAACACCCAGAGCTACAAGTAGCACAAATGGATTTAGACCCGAATGGGAAGGTTAAGGCGCAAGTAGAAGTGCTTAGGGATGAACTTCTCGCCAGAAAAGACCCTGCATCAGCAATGTCTGTGCCTGATCTGCAAACACGACCTCATGAAAAGCAAATAGCCTTTCGTGAGCAAACACGTTATGTGGCAAGACTTTCGCCCTTAGACCGCCCCAATCCTGGAGAGAAAGGCACACAAGAGGCTCTTACCTTCCGTGATGATGGCAGCTATCTGATTGCTGGTGGTTTAGGCGGACTGGGGTTAGTGGTGGCTCGTTTTCTGGTTACAAATGGGGCTAAATACCTTGTGCTAGTCGGACGACGTGGTGCGAGGGAGGAACAGCAAGCTCAATTAAGCGAACTAGAGCAACTCGGAGCTTCCGTGAAAGTTTTACAAGCCGATATTGCTGATGCAGAACAACTAGCCCAAGCACTTTCAGCAGTAACCTACCCACCATTACGGGGTGTTATTCATGCGGCAGGTACATTGAACGATGGGATTCTACAGCAGCAAAGTTGGCAAGCCTTTAAAGAAGTGATGAATCCCAAGGTAGCAGGTGCGTGGAACCTACATATACTGACAAAAAATCAGCCTTTAGACTTCTTTGTCCTGTTCTCCTCCGCCACCTCTTTGTTAGGTAACGCTGGACAAGCCAATCACGCCGCCGCAAATGCTTTCCTTGATGGGTTAGCCTCCTATCGTCGTCACTTAGGACTACCGAGCCTCTCGATTAATTGGGGGACATGGAGCGAAGTGGGAATTGCGGCTCGACTTGAACTAGATAAGTTGTCCAGCAAACAGGGAGAGGGAACCATTACGCTAGGACAGGGCTTACAAATTCTTGAGCAGTTGCTCAAAGACGAGAATGGGGTGTATCAAGTGGGTGTCATGCCTATCAACTGGACACAATTCTTAGCAAGGCAATTGACTCCGCAGCCGTTCTTCAGCGATGCCATGAAGAGTATTGACACCTCTGTAGGTAAACTAACCTTGCAGGAGCGGGACTCTTGCCCCCAAGGTTACGGGCATAATATTCGAGAGCAATTAGAGAACGCTCCGCCCAAAGAGGGTCTGACTCTCTTGCAGGCTCATGTTCGGGAGCAGGTTTCCCAAGTTTTGGGGATAGACACGAAGACATTATTGGCAGAACAAGACGTGGGTTTCTTTACCCTGGGGATGGATTCGCTGACCTCTGTCGAGTTAAGAAACAGGTTACAAGCCAGTTTGGGCTGCTCTCTTTCTTCCACTTTGGCTTTTGACTATCCAACACAACAGGCTCTTGTGAATTATCTTGCCAATGAATTGCTGGGAACCCCTGAGCAGCTACAAGAGCCTGAATCTGATGAAGAAGATCAGATATCGTCAATGGATGACATCGTGCAGTTGCTGTCCGCGAAACTAGAGATGGAAATTTAAGCCCATGGATGAAAAACTAAGAACATACGAACGATTAATCAAGCAATCCTATCACAAGATAGAGGCTCTGGAAGCTGAAGTTAACAGGTTGAAGCAAACCCAATGTGAACCTATCGCCATCGTCGGCATGGGCTGTCGTTTTCCTGGTGCGAATAGTCCAGAAGCGTTTTGGCAGTTGTTGTGTGATGGGGTTGATGCTATTCGTGAGATACCAAAAAATCGATGGGTTGTTGATGCCTACATAGATGAAAATTTGGACCGCGCAGACAAGACATCAATGCGATTTGGCGGGTTTGTCGAGCAACTTGAGAAGTTTGATGCCCAATTCTTTGGCATATCACCGCGAGAAGCGGTTTCTCTTGACCCTCAGCAACGTTTGTTATTAGAAGTAAGTTGGGAAGCACTGGAAAATGCAGCGGTGATACCACCTTCGGCAACGGGCGTATTCGTCGGTATTAGTAACCTTGATTATCGTGAAACGCTCTTGAAGCAAGGAGCAATTGGTACTTATTTTGCTTCGGGTAATGCCCATAGCACAGCCAGTGGTCGCTTGTCTTACTTTCTCGGTCTGACAGGCCCCTGTCTCTCGATAGATACAGCTTGTTCTTCGTCGTTGGTCGCTGTACATCAGTCACTGATAAGTCTGCGTCAGCGAGAATGTGACTTAGCGTTGGTTGGGGGAGTCCATCGGCTGATAGCCCCAGAGGAAAGTGTCTCGTTAGCAAAAGCCCATATGTTATCTCCCGATGGTCGTTGCAAAGTCTTTGATGCGTCGGCAAACGGGTATGTCCGAGCCGAAGGATGTGGCATGATAGTCCTCAAACGATTATCGGACGCGCAAGCTGATGGGGATAAAATCTTGGCGTTGATTCGCGGGTCAGCCATAAATCAAGACGGTCGCACGAGTGGCTTGACCGTTCCAAATGGTCCCCAACAAGCCGACGTGATTCGCCAAGCCCTCGCCAATAGTGGCATAAGACCAGAACAAGTTAACTATGTAGAAGCTCATGGCACAGGGACTTCCCTAGGAGACCCGATTGAGGTCGGCGCGTTGGGAACGATCTTTAATCAACGCTCCCAACCTTTAATTATTGGTTCAGTTAAAACAAATATTGGGCATCTAGAAGCAGCAGCAGGGATTGCTGGACTGATTAAAGTCGTCCTTGCCATGCAGCATGGAGAAATTCCACCTAATTTACACTTTCACCAGCCCAATCCTCGCATTAACTGGGATAAATTGCCAATCAGGATCCCCACAGAACGAACAGCTTGGCCTACTGGCGATCGCATCGCAGGGATAAGTTCTTTCGGCTTTAGTGGCACTAATTCTCATGTCGTGTTAGAGGAAGCCCCAAAAATAGAGCCGTCTACTTTAGAGATTCATTCAAAGCAGTATGTTTTTACCTTATCAGCAGCGACACCTCAAGCACTACAAGAACTTACTCAGCGTTATGTAACTTATCTCACTGAACACTTACAAGAGAGTCTGGCGGATATTTGCTTTACAGCCAACACAGGGCGCAAACACTTTAGACATCGCTTTGCAGTAGTAGCAGAGTCTAAAACCCAGTTGCGCCAACAATTGGAAACGTTTGCCCAATCGGGAGAGGGGCAGGGGAAGAGGACATCTCTCTCAAAAATAGCTTTTCTCTTTACAGGTCAAGGCTCACAGTATGTGGGGATGGGGCAAGAACTTTATGAGAGCCAACCCACCTTCCGGCAAACCATTGACCGATGTGATGAGATTCTTCGTTCACTGTTGGGCAAATCAATCCTCTCAATACTCTATCCCAGCCAACAAATGGGATTGGAAACGCCATCCCAAATTGATGAAACCGCCTATACTCAACCCACTCTTTTTTCTCTTGAATATGCACTGGCGCAGTTGTGGCGCTCCTGGGGTATTGAGCCTGATGTGGTGATGGGGCATAGTGTGGGAGAATATGTGGCCGCTTGTGTGGCGGGTGTCTTTTCTTTAGAGGATGGACTCAAACTAATTGCTGAAAGAGGCCGTCTGATGCAAGAATTGCCTCCCGATGGGGCGATGGTTTCAGTTATGGCCAATAAATCGCGCATAGAGCAAGCAATTCAATCTGTCAGCCGAGAGGTTTCTATTGCGGCCATCAATGGACCTGAGAGTGTGGTTATCTCTGGTAAAAGGGAGATATTACAACAGATTACCGAACATCTGGTTGCCGAAGGCATTAAGACACGCCAACTGAAGGTCTCTCATGCCTTTCACTCACCATTGATGGAGCCAATATTAGGTCAGTTCCGCCGAGTTGCCAATACCATCACCTATCGGCCACCGCAAATTAACCTTGTCTCAAATGTCACAGGCGGACAGGTGTATAAAGAAATCGCTACTCCCGATTATTGGGTGAGACATCTGCAAGAGACTGTCCGTTTTGCGGATGGGGTTAAGGTGTTACATGAACAGAATGTCAATTTCATGCTCGAAATTGGTCCCAAACCCACACTGCTGGGCATGGTTGAGTTACAAAGTTCTGAGAATCCATTTTCTATGCCAATGATGATGCCCAGTTTGCGTCAGAATCGTAGCGACTGGCAGCAGATGTTGGAGAGCTTGAGTCAACTCTATGTTCATGGTGTTGAGATTGACTGGATCGGTTTTAATAAAGACTATGTGCGACATAAAGTTGTCCTGCCGACATACCCATGGCAGAAGGAGCGTTACTGGGTAGAATTGGATCAACAGAAGCACGCCGCTAAAAATCTACATCCTCTACTGGACAGGTGCATGAAGCTGCCTCGTCATAACGAAACAATTTTTGAGAAAGAATTTAGTCTAGAGACATTGCCCTTTCTTGCTGACTATCGCATTTATGGTTCAGTTGTGTCGCCAGGTGCAAGTTATCTATCAATGATACTAAGTATTGCCGAGTCGTATGCAAATGGTCATTTGAATGGAGGGAATAGTGCAAAGCAAACCACTTATTTACTAAAGGATGTCACATTCCCAGTACCTCTTGTGATCTCTGATGAGGCAAATTACATGGTGCAAGTTGCTTGTTCTCTCTCTTGTGCTGCGCCACACAATCGTGGCGACGAGACGCAGTTTGAATTGTTCAGTTTTGCTGAGAATGTACCTGAAAGTAGCAGTATAAATGCTGATTTTCAGACACCCATTATTCATGCAAAAGGGCAATTTAAGCTTGAAGATACAGCACCTCCTAAAGTGGAGCTAGAAGAACTACAAGCGGGTTGTCCCCAAGAAATTGATCTCAACCTTTTCTATCAAACATTCACAGACAAAGGTTTTGTTTTTGGATCTCGTTTTCGCTGGTTAGAACAAATCTGGGTGGGCGATGGAGAAGCATTGGCGCGTCTGCGACAACCGGAAAGTATTGAATCGTTTAAAGGATATGTGATTCATCCCGGTTTGTTGGATGCCTGTACACAAGTCCCATTTGCAATTTCGTCTGACGATGAAAATAGGCAATCAGAAACGACAATGCCCTTTGCGCTGAATGAATTACGTTGTTATCAGCCTGCAAACGGACAAATGTGGTGGGTTCATGCAACAGAAAAAGATAGATATACATGGGATGTTTCTCTGTTTGATGAGAGCGGGCAAGTTATTGCGGAATTTATAGGTTTAGAAGTTCGTGCTGCTATGCCCGAAGGCTTACTAAGGGCAGACTTTTGGCATAACTGGCTCTATACAGTGAATTGGCGATCGCAACCTCTACAAATCCCAGAGGTGCTGGATATTAATAAGACAGGTGCAGAAACATGGCTTCTTTTTGCACAACCAGAGGGAATAGGAGCGGACTTAGCCGAATATTTGCAGAGCCAAGGAAAGCACTGTGTTTTTGTAGTGCCTGGGAGTGAGTATACAGTGACCGAGCAACACATTGGACGCACTGGACATCTTGATGTGACGAAACTGACAAAAATTGTCACGATCAATCCTGCTTCTCCTCATGACTATAAATATTTTTTAGAAACTCTGACGGACATTAGATTACCTTGTGAACATATACTCTATTTATGGAATCGTTATGATTTAACAAATACTTCTAATCATCGGACAGAATTGACTGTACCAGATATAGTCTTAAACTTATGTACTAGTCTTACTTATTTGGTACAAGCCCTTAGCCACATGGGTTTTTCCCCGAAATTATGGCTAATTACACAAAATAGTCAAGCGGTTGGTAGTGACTTAGCGAATTTAGAAATCGAACAATCCCCATTATGGGCATTGGGTCGAAGCATCCGCGCCGAACACCCTGAATTTGATTGCCGTTGTTTAGATTTTGACACGCTCTCAAATATCGCACCACTCTTGTTGAAAGAGATGCAAGCTATAGACTATGAATCTCAAATTGCTTACCGACAAGGAACGCGCTATGTTGCACGACTAATTCGTAATCAATCAGAATGTCACGCACCGATTCAAACAGGAATCCGTCCTGATGGCAGCTATTTGATTACAGGTGGATTAGGCGGTCTAGGATTGCAGGTAGCACTCGCCCTTGCGGACGCTGGAGCAAGACACTTGATCCTCAATAGTCGCCGTGGTACGGTCTCCAAAGAAGCCCAGTTAATTATTGACCGACTACGCCAAGAGGATGTTAGGGTTGATTTGATTGCGGCAGATGTCTCTGATGCGGCAGATAGCGAACGACTCTTAGTAGAAAGTCAGCGCAAGACCTCTCTTCGAGGGATTGTCCATGTTGCGGGAGTCTTGGATGATGGCATCCTGCTCCAACAAAATCAAGAGCGTTTTGAAAAAGTGATGGCGGCTAAGGTACGCGGAGCTTGGCATCTGGACCAACAGAGCCAAACCCTCGATTTAGATTTCTTTGTTGCGTTCTCATCTGTTGCGTCGCTCATAGAAGAACCAGGACAAGCCAATTACGCCGCAGCGAATGCGTTTTTGGATTCATTAATGTATTATCG
>NZ_JANQDH010000109.1 GCF_029891735.1 Chrysosporum bergii ANA360D | reverse complement strand
GGCGATCGCTTCCGTGCTGACTTTGGCAAACCGTTGGGGTTATTCAACGCCGGCACATTCACTACTACAAGCATAGCTGATGCGGTGAATGCTGCTTATGCTGATGCAGATCAAGCCACCCCAGGCGCACAGGGGTTAGGAATTAACTCTGCTGTGTTCTTTGGTTGGAGAGGACGACAGTATTTATCCATTAACGACGGTACAGCAGGTTTCCAATCCAATAACGATTTAGTTCTGTACGTAGACCGGTTTACCTTCGCTGCGGGTACTCTCAATGTGGATAGCTACTTTATATAATGATATAGGGAATTTTGCCCAAGTGAGGTACATCTAAATAGGCAACAGCTTATCTACTACCGAGATATGTAAGGATCTACACTGCCAATTTCAAACTCACAGGCGCGAGAAACAACTTCATGCGGTAATTCATCAAAACTCACCAAGGGTAAGTAATTGGGGTTGTCCATCAGTTCCTTAGCCAACAAAAAACCAGCAATTGTCCAAGTTTGATACTTCCTGGCTTGTTTACCAATTAAACGTCCCTTTTTACCATCATAATACTCCGGCCATTCATCTTCACTCAAACGTGCCTTAGCAATTTCCACAGCCTTTCTAGCCAAACCACCTTTATGAGTTTTTACAGCTGCTGCGGCCAACATCCACATCAACACAGGCCAACTACCAGCATTATGATATGACCAGGGAATATTTTTCGGGTCACATCCGGTGACAATTTTGTACTCTTCATTTTCCAAAGCGGGAAAACAGATTTTCATAGGCATATCGCCCACCAAGTCTTCCCATCTTTCGTCAATTAAAGTCATAATTGCTTGTGACTGTTCCTCACTAGCTAAATCAGAAATAACGGCCATCAAGTTACCCACCGCAAAAAAACGAGTATCTAACTGTGACGGACCGACATTACCAGCTAAATAACCACCTCGTCGCGGTAGCCACTTATCCAATTCGTAATAAGGAAGTGAGTCCACATAGATATTAAATAAATTCACTGCGCCTTTGCCATACTCCTCACTCTTAAAACGATAAATTGCATTGAGACGATTAATATCTATCCAATAATGGTGGCGAATATGAGCGCATAAAAGCGGTAAGCGCTTATCAATAGCTGCGACTATGTCTTGATTACCTTGACAAATCAGCATTTCACGAGCCGCTCGCAAAGCCGCATAAAATAAAACTTGAATTTCTAGAGGATGGCCATAAATCCCCATACGCCGGTCAATCATGCAAGCACCATCAGGAACTAACAGAGTCGGGTACATATCAAAGCGATTAGCCAAGCAAATTTCCATAATTAACCGAATACCATGTTGGAAATCTGCCTGATAGGCTATGGAATAATCCTTAGTGGCCATTACATATGCACGCAATACAATAATCCACCACAAACAAGAATCCACAGGAGTAACTCTAGCGATCGCGTGTTCCCCGAAATCCGCCTCTAAATATTCCTGTCCATTTTCGCAGACAACCTTAAAGCTAGCCGGTATCAAACCGCGCCCCGGCTTATAAGCATCTAATTCTCTTTCTTTCGGTTGTAACTTCAAAGTTTCCTCTAGGAAATTACGAACAATATCTGTTTTCCCCTTAATTAAAAAAATCAACGCTGAAGAGACAAAATCCCGAACAAAGCACTGATCATAATTCAGTGCTTCCACTGAAACATCATAAGCGGCTACAGTGCCAATGGGGCGGCCTTGATAATAGAGAATTGAATTCTCTAGCGCCCGCCATGCCTGTTCCTCTATATTCTCATCTGTGACTAACTCATTAATTGGCATCGCTAGAGCAACTCCATTGAGGGGGTAAATTTTTAGTAGATGCAGCTGGATAGATTCTTGATGCTATTGTAAGCACAACAAAAAGCATATTTTCAATAGCAAATTGTTTGCCGAAAACCAATTATAGATAATAACTTAAGTTACAAATTTTTCCGCCATTGCCAGACGGCTAATCAGACTATTCCCCTATAATTTATTAATTTATAATGTTTTGGCAGAATATGCAATATCAAAGCCAAAAAAATTTATAGAGTAATATTTAACCATAAATCCATATTTTACTTAAATTATCAATAATATGGTTAAATATTAAGAGTTGTTCATTTACTGACCTGATGAAAAAAAATCAGGGATATTTAAAGAGTCTATCTTGTGTAAAACTAATATCAGTAATAACAAATAGCCATTAATATGACTTCAGTTTTTCCCCACAAAAAAGCCAAAGCCCTCAAACCCACTAGCCGTCGTCCGGCTAAAGACCTTTGTAGCGAGTGCGGACTGTGTGATACATACTATATCCACTATGTCAAGGAAGCCTGCGCTTTTATCAATCAGCAAATACAGACTTTAGAAGCACAAACCCACAAGCGATCGCGTGACCTAGACAACGAAAACGAATTATACTTTGGTGTACATCAAGACATGATGGCCGCCAGGAAACAGCAGCCCATAGAAGGCGCACAATGGACAGGAATAGTTAGTAGCATAGCCATTGAAATGCTCAACCGTGGCTTAGTAGAAGGCGTTGTTTGTGTGCAAAACACCAAAGAAGACCGCTTTCAACCCATGCCCGTCATCGCCCGTACCCCAGAAGAAATACTAGCAGCAAGAGTAAACAAACCAACATTATCTCCCAACCTTTCTATTTTAGAACAAATAGAACAATCAGGGATGAAAAAATTATTAGTCATTGGCGTAGGTTGCCAAATTCAAGCCCTGAGAGCGGTAGAAAAACAACTAGGCCTAGAAAAACTCTATGTCTTAGGGACACCTTGCGTAGATAACGTCACCCGCGCCGGACTGCAAAAATTCCTAGAAACCACCAGTCACTCACCCCACACAGTAGTACATTATGAATTTATGCAAGACTTCCGCATACACTTCAAACATGAAGATGGCTCCATTGAGAAAGTGCCATTTTTTGGGCTAAAAACCAACCAACTAAAAGATGTGTTTGCTCCTTCCTGTATGACTTGCTTTGATTACGTCAACTCCCTAGCAGATTTAGTAGTCGGTTACATGGGCGCACCCTTTGGCTGGCAATGGATTGTAGTCAGAAACGACACAGGTAAAGCCATGCTAGACTTAGTTCAAAACCAGATAGACACCCAGCCGGTCATGTCCCAAGGAAACCGGAAACCAGCAGTACAACAAAGTATTCCCGCTTATGATCAAGGTATAACTATACCCATGTGGGCAGCCAAACTCATGGGTATAGTGATTGAAAAAATCGGCCCCAAGGGTTTAGAATACGCCAGGTTTTCCATTGATTCCCATTTCACCAGGAATTATTTATATGTGAAGCGGAATTATCCAGGGAAGTTACAGCATCATCTGCCAGAATTTGCCAAAAAGATAGTACAGCAGTATAACTTACCCGATTAGTTCTCACCCTCCCAGAGAAGTAATCAAGCCTGTAATCTCATTCTCAATCATTCCTGTTTGCGCCTTTGGGTCTCTGGGTGAAATTAACCAATCATACCTGATTAAAACCCACAGCATCCATTGCCGCCTCTAAGGCGATCGCCACATGAGTCCAGTGAGTCCCCCCTTGACAATAAACTACATAGGGTTCCCGCAAAGGTCCATCAGCGGAAAACTCTAAAGTACTACCTTCAATGAATGTCCCCCCAGCCATGACCACTTGGCTTTCGTATCCCGGTATATCATCGGGGATGGGGTCTAAGTAGGAACCCACAGGGGAATGCTCCTGTATAGCTTTACAAAAAGCAATTAGCTTGGCAGCAGAACCGAGTTTAATGGCTTGAATCACATCTCCACGGGGTGCAAAGGGTGGGGGATTCACTGGATAACCCAATTTATCAAACACATAACCTGTTAAATGAGTTCCTTTCATAGCTTCCCCTACCATTTGGGGCGCTAAAAATAAGCCTTGGAACAATAGACGATTTTGGTCAAAGGTAGCACCCCCATAACTACCAATACCAGGTGCGGTCAAGCGACAAGCTGCTGCTTCCACTAAGTCAGCCCGACCAGCGACATAACCCCCAGCAGTCACAATAGTTCCACCAGGATTTTTGATTAATGACCCCGCTATTAAGTCAGCACCAACTTCTGTGGGTTCTTTGGTTTCTATGAATTCCCCATAACAGTTATCTACAAAACAAACTGTATTAGGGTTTTGCTGTTTAACTAAGTAAACGATTTTTTCTATGTCGGCAATTGATAAGCTCGATCGCCAGGAATATCCGCAAGAACGCTGAATTAATACTAAACGGGTATTTTCAGATATGCCAGTACTTAGAGAATGCCAATCTATAGTTCCCTGTGGGGTTAGCTCCAATTGGCGGTAATTTATGCCAAACTCAATCAGAGAACCTTGGCCCTTACCCCGTAAACCAATGACCTCCTCTAGGGTATCGTAGGGAGAACCCACCACTGCTAACATTTCATCCCCAGGACGGAGAACACCAAACAAAGCGCAAGCGATCGCATGAGTTCCAGAAACAAATTGCACCCGCACCGCCGCGGCTTCAGCCCCCATGACTTGGGCAAAAACTTCATCTAATGTTTCTCGTCCTAAGTCATCGTGACCATAACCACTAACACCAGCGAAATGGTGCGCCCCCACACGGTGATAACGAAAAGCATCCAAGACTTTTTTAAGATTATCCTTGACCTGAGCGTCAATTCCAGAAAAAATCTTTAATAGTGCCTGTTCTGCTTGGCGCAACTGTTCTGATCCGTTCATTAGTTCCTCTTTTGCAAAAAAAAATAGTCAAATAGGCGAATTTTTATATCCCGCAGGTTAGGCTAGATAATATCAAATCGGGTTATTGCATGACAATTGCTACTTCAACTAAACCTCAAATCAACTGGGTAAATACCCTGTTTTTCGTTGTCCTGCACATCGGCGCTTTATTTGCTTTGGTTCCCAGTAACTTTAGCTGGAATGCTGTTGGTGTAGCTTTATTACTATACTGGGTGACTGGTGGACTAGGTATTACTCTGGGATTTCACCGCCTGGTTACTCACCGCAGCTTTCACAGTCCTAAATGGCTAGAGTATTTCTTGGTTTTGTGCGGGACTTTAGCCTGTCAAGGCGGACCAATTGAGTGGGTAGGTACACACCGCATTCATCATTTACATTCTGATACTGACTCAGACCCCCATGACTCCAATAAAGGTTTCTGGTGGAGTCATATCGGTTGGCTGATTTATCATTCTCCCTCTCACTCTGACGTTCCTCGCTTCACCAAAGACATTGCCGAAGACTCAGTTTATCAGTTTTTACAAAAATATTTTATTCTGATTCAGGTGGTACTGGGTTTATTCCTCATCTACCTAGGGGGCTGGTCTTTTGTGGTTTGGGGAATATTTGTTCGCATTGTCTGGGTCTATCACTGCACCTGGCTAGTGAATAGCGCCACTCATAAATTTGGTTATCGCAGTCATGATTCTGGCGATCGCTCTACCAACTGCTGGTGGGTAGCCCTGCTAGTATTCGGCGAAGGCTGGCATAATAATCATCATGCCTATCAATACTCAGCCCGTCACGGCTTGGAATGGTGGGAAATTGATTTAACTTGGATGACAATTCAAGTCCTGCAATTGTTCGGTTTGGCCACTAATGTCAAGCTGGCGAACAGAAAGCAGTAATTTTCAGTTCATTGGTAAGTAGTGGATAAATTCCCTGATTTATTCACTATTGCCCACAGCGAATATTTTCAGCCAACTAAGCCAACTAAGCCAACTAAAATAGTATCGCTGTGTGACCAATGGTTGCTATAATCCAAGACGCTAATGTTAAGAAACTTTACGACCAATTACCTCAT
Source organism: Chrysosporum bergii ANA360D (assembly GCF_029891735.1). Taxonomy (GTDB): domain Bacteria; phylum Cyanobacteriota; class Cyanobacteriia; order Cyanobacteriales; family Nostocaceae; genus Umezakia; species Umezakia bergii. Next base: position 5,347 of record NZ_JANQDH010000109.1, on the reverse strand, counting down.
AGGTGACTTGGGAGTAAAGCTTATTGTTTTCCAAGTGTTCATGACTACATCAATAATCAATAGCCAGAAACCAGGTGAAGACCTGGGCGATTCCAGCCTGAAACTCACAGATATTATCAAAACCTTGCCACGGGAATGTTTTCAGCACAACCGTCGTAAAGCCTGGAGTCAAGTATTCCTCAGTGTCCTGATGGTGGGTTTGGGTTACTATATTTTGACCATCAGCCCTTGGTTTCTCCTACCCTTAGCTTGGATTTTTACAGGTACTGCTTTAACAGGTTTTTTTGTGATTGGCCATGATTGTGGTCACAGGTCTTTTGCTAAAAGTCGTTGGGTAAATGATTTAGTAGGGCATTTATTCATGATGCCTTTGATTTACCCCTTTCACAGTTGGCGGATTAAGCATAATCATCACCACAATCATACCAACAAGCTGGATGAAGATAATGCTTGGCATCCCATTAGAACACAGGTGTTTGCCAATTGGACTCCTTTCCAGCAGTTTACCTTTAAAGGATTCATGCGTAACCGTCTCTGGTGGGTAGGTTCCATTGGACATTGGGCAGTGGTACATTTTGATTGGCGCAAATTTAAAACCAAAGACCAATCAAGCGTTAAGCTTTCCGTCGCTGTAGTAGTCTTGTTTGGAGCGATCGCTTTTCCTCTTCTCATTACCACAACGGGTATATGGGGATTTGTGAAATTTTGGTTTCTTCCCTGGATAGTGTACCATTTTTGGATGAGTACCTTTACTATTGTTCACCACACAGCCTCTGACGTTCCTTTTCAGACAGCTAACCAGTGGAATGAAGCTTTAGCACAGCTATCTGGTACTATTCATTGTGACTATCCCCATTGGATAGAAATTCTCTGCCACGATATTAATGTCCACGTCCCCCATCATATTTCTACTGCTATTCCTTCTTATAATTTGCGGCTTGCCTACAGCAGCATCAAAGAAAATTGGCAGCCTTATCTACATGATGAGTGTAAGTTCTCCTGGTCGCTAATGAAGCAAATTACCGACCAATGTCAACTATACCAAACCCATGTTGGCTATCAGACATTCAACGAATATTACGCAGGAAAATAGCATTTTCTGGCAATACAGATTCTGGTGATTCTTTGGTGAGATTAAACTCCGACATGAATTACCAGAGATTATCTTCTTGTGTATTAGTCCAAGCTGATACTCAAGATTTGTCAAAAAAAGTCCGATATATATCCCACCAAAGAATCTAGTGCAATCAAACACCATCGCTTTCAATAATTCTGATCACCCTCAATTGTCCGAGAACACAACCCAACTCCCCTTTACGCTTCAGGATTTGAAAGCTGCAATACCCCCTGACTGCTTTCAGCCCAACGTCACCAAATCCCTATTTTTCTTTTTTCGTGACATCTTGATTATTAGTCTGCTGTATGCAGTAGCTCATTATCTGGATTCTTGGTATTTTTGGCCTGTTTTTTGGGTCATGCAGGGAACAATGTTTTGGGCCTTGTTTGTGGTGGGACATGACTGCGGACACCAGTCTTTTTCTAAGCAACAATGGCTCAATAATCTAATTGGACATTTATCTCACACACCCATATTAGTTCCTTATCACGGTTGGAGAATTAGCCACAGAACCCATCACAAAAATACTGGCAATATTGATAATGATGAAAGTTGGTATCCTGTGACCAAATCTCAGTATACAGAAATGCCATTACTGCAAAAAATAGGTAGGTATTACGTTTTTCTTTTGGCTTATCCTGTGTATTTGTTCAAGCGTTCTCCCGGTAAAGAAGGTTCTCACTTTTTACCCAGTAGTCCCCTATTTAAGCCCTCGGAAAAATGGGATGTAATCACCAGTACCGTACTTTGGCTGTGCATGGTGGGTTTATTGGGTTTCCTCACTTATACATGGGGTTGGATGTGGTTAATTAAATACTACGCTATGCCCTATATTGTGTTTGTGATTTGGCTAGATTTAGTGACATTTTTACATCATACCGAGCCAGATATTCCTTGGTATCGTGGGGAAGAGTGGACTTTTTTAAAAGGTGCTATTTCTAGTATTGATAGAGACTACGGTTTTATCAATCACATTCATCATGATATCGGTACTCATGTTGCCCATCATATCTTCTTGAATATGCCTCACTACAATTTAGTCAGGGCCACAGAAGCGATTAAACCAATTATGGGTGAATACTTCCGCTCATCTCAAGAGCCAATTTGGAAATGTTTATGGCGTTCTGCCGTTAGCTGTCATTTTGTCCCAGATACTGGTGGTAAGGTTTACTACAGTTCTAAGTAAAAAAAGAAACATTAAGTCCGCACAAGCGGACTTTTTTTGTATCTCACATTCCGCACCCCAGAAACCCAGCAAACATCGTCTAAGCAGTGCGAAAACGGGCTAACTCTTCACCAGTTTTCGCATCATGGGCGTGAACAGTACACACCAAACAAGAATCAAATGATCGCGCCACGTGACCAACTTCCACAGGGTCCGTAGAATCTTCAATGGGTGTCCCTATTAAGGCTTGTTCGATGGGGCCGCGTTTACCTTCACTGTCACGGGGTCCAATATTCCAAGTACCAGGAGTAATTACTTGGTAATTTTTAATCTTACCTTCTTGTACTTCAACCCAGTGAGACAAAGCGCCCCGGGCTGCTTCTGTCGCACCCCAACCCTGTCCATCTTTTTCTGTTGGTTTGATATACCAAGGGTCGTTTAATTTCAATTCTCGTAAGCAGTGTTGGGCTTGGCGATATAACTTGACAATTTCATGAAGTCGTGCTAACTGACGCAGATGAACACTAGCACCACCCAAGCGCTTAAAAGCATCTAAAATAAATCCGTCATGATGTTGCCAAGATTCACCATGATTACCACCAGCTACTAACTGCCTAGCTAACGGACCCGCTTCTAACCGCCCAAAGTCTTGGTGAAGTACAGCACTAGACCAAGAATAAGCATTTTCAAAGTCTTTAGTATTTGAGACTCTGGGTTTAGTAGTGCGATCGCTGGGGTGAACATCTGCCGTTCCCTCATCGTACCAGGAATGAGTAGTATTTTCCCGCAGCAAGGACTGATCCATTGAAGCGTGAGTATCGCTGAAACTATCATACACACCATTTTTCATAAACATGGCAGTATTTCGCCCTGGGATAGTTGGTTTTTGGTATTTGTCTTCATGGGGTAAATACCCCCAAGTTACATATTTACCCACACCAGCCCCATATCTATCCAGACCGATATCTAAACCCATACGCCAATAAAAACCCAGGTCTGACTCACGATGATTGGGGTTTTCATCTAACCAAGCCATAAAATCATCATAGGTGCGGATTTGTTCATATCGTTCTAAGGAACAGCCTAACCACACTGGTTCTAACCAATTGGTGCGGAAGTATTCCAGAATTGCCCAAGCGCGGGTAATGTCTGTGAGGGTGGGGGCGCACATCACACCACCGGGAACCATGTAACTAGAATGAGGCCATTGTCCGCCGAAAAGGGCATAAATTTCGACGGGTTTACCGGAAATTGTGATGCCGAGTTCATAAGACTTACCAGTAAAAGCCGCAAACCTGCGACAAGCTTCTTCATAAAAGCGGCTACTGCGGTAATTTTTATTGGTTAAGTCAATAGCAAACAAACCATAAAAGTATCGTGGTATACTTTGTATGGTTTCCACAATTTGACCCAAATTTCTGGCCAATATGGCATTACGAGGAACTTCCGTACCCCAAAGAGTATCCAATGCCCAAGATGCACTAGTCAGATGGGAACCGCCACAAATACCACAAATGCGGGGTGTAACAATTAAGCCTGCTTGGGGGTCTTTGCCGCGTAAAATAATTTCAAATCCCCGAAACATTTCCGCCTGTGTCCAGGCGTTAACTACCTGCCCATCTTCAATATCTACTCGCACATCTAAATCCCCTTCCACTCTACCCACAGGGGAAATATCTAATGTTTGAATCGTCATTGTGTTCTCCTTCAAGTAGTTTTAAACAGTAAAAAAGTCCTCCTCTGCCCAAGGCGGCATGGTGTCTTTAGCTACCATTGTCAGTAAGGCGTAATCTTTGGCTTTGACTCCTGGAGGTAATTCTTTGGGAACGCCCATGATGGTTTGGGTTTTAAAGACTGTTCCGGGCTGGAGGTCAAAGAAGGGAAATTCTGGTTCTGTACAACCTATACAAGGCATCCCTGCGCGGGTTTTTGAGGAGACGCGGTTCCATAAGGTGCGGTTACAGGATGAATGTGTCATGGGACCACGACAACCTAGGTCATAATATAGGCAGCCTTTCCGTTGACCAAATTCCTCGATTGATGCTTTATAGGCAAAATGAACGTTACGAGTACAGCCTGTTTGGGTGTAGGTGTTGAAGAAGGTTTGAGGGCGTTGCAGTTCATCCAAGGCAATATCTGCTATGCGTCCTGTGGCGATGGCTACTAATATCTGGGTAATCCAATCGGGATGGGCTGGACATCCGGGAATGTTGATGACTGGTAACCCGGCTTGGGAGACAAAATCTTTACCTAAGAAACCGCCTTTTTCACGCTTGAGATATTGCAAGCCTTGTGATTCACTGGGGTTGGGTGACATGGCGGGTATACCTCCCCATGTGGCACAGTCTCCTACGGCCACAATAAATTTAGCCACTTGGCACAAGTCTTTTAACCACTCCTTCATGGGGCGGTGGGCAAAACGGTTCCATTGCCCTGTACCGTTGGGAGCGTTAATAACGCTGCCTTCAAATACTAAGATGTCTAGGGTAATTTTACCGGAAATGCAATCCCATAACAAGGTTTGCAAGTTATCACCCATTTCTACTCCTAGGGAGGGATGCCATAAAATATTAATGCCAAAGTCGGCAATGAGATCGCAGACTGTTGGTTCTTCGGCGTTGAGAAATGACATGGTGTTGCCTGAACAAGCGCCGCCTTGCAGCCATAGTATATTAGTCATTAGCTACACATTTTTGTATTGTTGATCATGCCGGATATGGGTGATGAGGTTTGTAGGGTATCACCTGTCTATGAATATTTATTTATTAATATAACTTATTTTTTTTCTGATGCTTGATTTATTAAATAAAAATTAATTATTACCGTACATCTAAGATGTGAAAGCAACATTGTAACACCGGCTTCTAGCCAGTATTTAGCCGCGCAGCATTAACAGCTAGTGCAATTCACTCATTCTGCGCTGTTCTATTATATCGTGTAGACAGGGAATAAATTCCCTGTCTAATAGCTAAAGTCGGTTAAAACCGACTAGTTTATGTGCAATGTTGATAAATCTTTCTCAAACCGATAACTGCTAGAGGGGACAAGCAGGATGCTTGTGTTAC
>NZ_JANQDH010000108.1 GCF_029891735.1 Chrysosporum bergii ANA360D | reverse complement strand
ATCGCTTCTCGGTACACTCAGAGTTAATCAAGTTAACTGGTGGCTGATTTGGCAATGGCGCTTAGTTGCAAACCTGGGGGATAGCTACCTTCTTGTTTAATACGCTTAATTTCTTCGTTGGTGATGGGTAATTTTAACTTTTGTGCCAATTCTCGCACAATATCCCCTCTGTCAATTATGCCTGCTACTGTGTCTGCTGGTGAAAGCACGGTAATTTGAGACAGGTGTTCATTTTCTAACTTGTTGATCACTTCAGCTAAACAAGTTGATTCAGGTAGGGTGGGAATTTCTGTTAAGGGATGGGCGATACTGTCCAGGGTTCGGTTTTCCCACTCACTTCGTTCTACTAAGCGTAAGTCATCAATGGCCACCATACCCCGGTAACGTCCATCAGCTACAGCAAAGTAAGTATTTGGGGCGTTGGTGTCTAATAGGTAGGAGTCAGCAAAGGCGCGCAAGGTTTGGTTAGCATCGACTACGCGAAAATCACGAGTCATGGCTTCCCTAGCTAGTATGTTGAGTAAGGTTTCTTGTAATGTGGTAACTCTGTCATAGGTGTTAGCATTACGGACAGCAAACCAACCTAGTAAGATAATCCACAAACCCGTAACTAATTCTCCTGTGAAAAAGTCTAGAACAAACCCCATGGCAATGGCGGTGTAACCGAGAATTTGCCCGGATGTGGCGGCCCAGTGTACAGCTTGAAAGCGGTTACCTGTAATTTTCCACAGTGCCGATTTTAAAACTTGTCCCCCATCTAGAGGTAAGCCGGGAATGAGGTTAAATAGGGCGACAATTAAGTTAATTCCGGCTAAATCTGTCAGCATTGCTGTGAGGGGACTAGTTTCTGGTGTAATCTTGGTGGCTAGACTGAATAACAAAAACAGGGCTATACTGACTAACGGTCCGGCAATGGCTACTTGAAATGCTTTTCCGGGAGTTTTGGATTCTTCTTCTATGGCTGCAATACCGCCAAACATAAATAGGGTAATTGAGTTAACTTTAATGCCCTGCGATCGCGCTGCCAAACTATGCCCTAATTCGTGCAATAATACGGAGGCAAACAGGAGCAGTGCCATGACTATTCCAGCACTCCAACCTATAGCAGCACCCCATTCTTGGTAAGCTATACCAAAGTTAAGGGTAGCTAGTGCTAACACTACAAACCACAATGGGTCTAAAAAAAGAGGGATGCCAAGTAAAGACCCGATGCGCCACCTGTTATTCATCACATTTACCTCCTTTTATGGCCATTATACCACTGTGGCTAAAGCCAGGGGATTGCATCTCGTTTTATGGTCAATATGCTAAAATCAATCATTCCTTGACTGGGCAGTGGGGATAATGGCGCATCAAGAGTAGCTGTTATCACCCACTTCCAGGTTTTCAAACTTAGAGACGACCGATGTTAGTTAGACCTAAAACAATACCAATGCCAATAACATGACCAAAAGCCATTGCACCGACAAACGCAGGAATACTGATGGGCAGCACAGGCATCTTAGGGCCAACTTGGGGATACTGAATCTTGAGAGTGAGTAAAAGAACTACAAAGCTGCTGGCACTAATGATAATAGCCACTGTGGGACTCCATTCAGGTGTGACGGGAACGGAGGCGGCAGCTAGTAATGATGAAATCAAACTGGTATCTCCTAAATGACAAAATTAATGTAGACTTCCAAAATTATAAAGTTCCACAGAACAACTCAAAATAATAATTAGTAAATCTTCTACTTTTGTAACTTACCAACATCTAAAATTTATATGCGGGTGAAAATTTGCGGCATTACTCAACCAAAACAATCTGTAGCGATCGCCAATCTTGGTGCAACCGCACTAGGATTCATATGTGTACCTTCCTCGCCTCGCTACGTTACCATAGAGCAAATTCAAGGGGCTGTGGGACAATTACCGAAAAACGTTGACAGAATTGGAGTTTTTGCTAATAGTAGCATTGCGGAAATTAGCCAGACAGTTAAGGATTCTGGATTAACTGGTGTTCAGTTACACGGTGACGAATCTCCAGATTTTTGCTCATTATTAGGTGAAAATTTAGGCAATATAGAAATTATTAAGGCTTTAAGAGTTCGTAGTTTTGAGGATCTTAATCTAGCTGCTAATTACACTAAGTATATAGATACATTACTACTAGATGCTTATCATCCCCAACAGTTGGGAGGTACTGGTCACACCCTGGACTGGGAGATGTTACAGAACTTTGAGCCTAGTTGTCCCTGGTTGTTGGCTGGGGGACTAACGCCGGATAATGTGGTGGCTGCTGTGAATCAAGTTAAACCGGATGGGATAGATTTATCTAGCGGTGTAGAAGTGAAGCCAGGAGACAAGGATTTAGATAAGGTGGCGCTGCTGTTTAAGAAATTGAGGGGCTAAAATAACAGGGCAGACAGGATGCCCACCCCACAAGAGTTTTATCATTTACAGTTATAGTTTAGTTGCCTGGAATTTTGTGCCCAGTGTTTAAAAGAATCCTGGTTGGTGACGAATTAAATTAAAAAATTCCTCACGGGTTTTTTGCTGTTCTTCAAATACACCCACCATGGCGCTGGTAACAGTCCAAGAACCGGGTTTTTGGACACCGCGCATTACCATACACATATGGGTAGCTTCCATGACCACTGCTACGCCTTGGGGTTCGAGAATAGTCTCAATGGCTTCGGCTATTTGACGGGTTAATCTTTCTTGGACTTGCAAGCGACGGGAATACATTTCCACAATGCGAGCCAGTTTACTTAAACCCACAACCTTTTGGTTAGGGATATAAGCAACGTGTGCTTTACCCATAAAGGGGAGCATATGGTGTTCGCAGAGGCTAAAAAAGTTAATATCCCGGACTAACACCATCTCGTTATGTCCTTCATCAAAGATGGCACCGTTGACCAGTTCTTCTAAGGATTGGTGGTAGCCACTAGTGAGAAAACGCATGGCTTCTGCCACTCGCTTGGGTGTTTTCAGCAGTCCTTCTCGACCGGGGTCTTCTCCTACACCAACTATGAGTGCTTTTACTCCATCCATCATTAACTGCATTTCTTCCGTGGACGGTGGGTGTAAATTCGGCTGTCCATTATGGTTGTTACCATCATGTTTGGGGGTGATAGCTTCTGTTAAGTCGGGGATGAGAGGGGACTTAGAGCCGTTGGAACCGTTGGAACTAGCAATAGTCATGATGTAATTACTCAATTATGGTTGGAATTATTGGTGTTGCTGATTTCAAAGTTAAGTAACACTCAGCAACTTAAAGAGCGCCAGCACTGGGCATAAGGATCAATTCGTCGATGACGGCTTGCTGTGGTAGTAAGGCGGTGTGGAGAACTGATTGGGCCACAAGTTCTGGGGTTAACATTTTTGTCCGGTCAAAGTCGGCATGGACGGTTTCTGTGTCCCATAGTGCGGTATTAACAGCACCAGGACAAATGGTGGTGATGCGAATACCGTGGGGGCGCTCTTCTTGTGCCAGAGTTTGGGAGAGTGCCATGACACCGGCTTTACTCACACTGTATGCGCCCCAACCGGGAAAGGGTTGCTTGGCGGCAATGGAGGCTATATTGATAATGGTTCCTGTGCCGCGATGGCGCATTCCGGGTAAAATTCCCATGATGCACTGAAATAGGCTGGTCAGGTTCAAGTTGATGACTTGCTGCCAATCTTCTAAGGGAGTTTCACTTAAATTGCCTGTGTATGCCATGCCCGCATTATTTACTAAGATATCTATCCCGCCAAAATCCTGGGCGATGGCTTGAATTTTTGCTTTTACCTGGGATACATCGGCAAGGTCTAGAGAGTAGGCTTTAGCTGCTACTCCTGTGTGCCTGGCTGCTGCTGCCACTGTTTCTAATTTATCCAAAGAACGGCTGACCAGGGCGACATCAATTCCCGCCTTGGCAAATGAATGGGCTGTTGCTTTGCCAATTCCACTGCTAGCCCCGGTAATCAGGGCGCGTCGTTTCTCAAAACTCATGCTTTTTCCTAATGTTTGGCAGTTCTGAAAGCTTTTTCTACCAGCCAATTATCCAAGACTGGGGGTTGACAAATGTTTAACTGGGAAATTATGCCATATGATCAGCTTAATTTGCACGATACAAAAAATGGCTACTCTAACTAAGTAGCCAGGGGCATTATAGCATTGTTGATGAGCCAAAGAATTATTTTCTCTCACTATCCCTGTACTGATTCAGTAAAAACACCAATTTTGCGGAATTTTTCATAGCGCAGTTGTCGGCGTTCTTGAGATGTCAGGCGGTTGAGTTGGTCTAAGTTGTCTAATAAGCTCTGCTTAAGAGTTGTGGCGGCCTGTAAGGGGTCGGCATGAGCGCCTCCTGTGGGTTCTGAGAGTATCTCGTCAATAATGCCTAGGTTTTTCAGGTCGTGGGAAACGATTTTTAAAGCCACGGCAGCTTGAGGAGATTTGCTGGCATCTTTCCAGAGAATAGCAGCACAGGCTTCGGGGGTGGCAACGGTATAAACGGCGTGTTCAAACATGAGCAGGCGATCGCCTACACCGATACCTAAAGCGCCCCCGGAACCACCTTCGCCGATGACTGTGCAGATAATTGGCACATCAAAGCAAAACATTTCCCGTAAGTTATAGGCAATGGCTTCTCCTTGACCTTCATGTTCGGCCTCAATACCAGCCCAAGCCCCTGGGGTGTCGATAAAAGTTAAAATCGGCATCCCAAACTTGTTGGCGTGTTCCATTAAGCGCAGGGCTTTGCGGTAACCTCCTGGGGAGGCCATGCCGAAGTTCCGGGCTACATTATCCTTGGTGTCGCGGCCTTTTTGATGACCTAACATGACCACTGGTTGCCCGCCCAAACGACCTACACCACCTACTAAAGCTGGATCATCGCCTCCGCAGCGATCGCCGTGCAATTCCATCCATTCATCACTAATGGACTGAATGTAATCAAGAGTACTAGGGCGGCGGGGATGGCGAGCTACTTGCAGACGCTGAGACGGGGTTAAATTACTGAAAATTTCTTCCCGTAGTTGCAGGGCGCGTGTTTCTAGTTTGCGAATTTCTCCGGAAACATCAACGCCATTTTCTTCTGCAAGTTCTCGAATTTGATCAATTCGCTTGGCCAGTTCTGCTAGTGGCTTTTCAAAATCTAACAGTAGTGGTTTACGCTCAGTAGTTGCCATGGTATGGGTTAATAGTGTTGAGTTGGGACTTATGGAAGCTGGGGACTTGGGGTATGGAGAGGCTGTGATTTAGTGTATTGTTATTAATTCATGACTCACGACTGAACTAATAGGGGTCTAAATCCGTGTTTGATTGATGCTTGACCAATCTGCTCCATTTTGTCTACGGTAATCTGATTACGTCCCCAAGAAAAGTTAGTGTATAACTTCTCAAATTCCAGCAGCATTGATTCCGCAAAACAAGCAAATAACTGGCGTGCTGGCACTTCCATATTGACTATTTTCATAATTTTCCAGTCAATATCAAGAGAATGTTCTACAATTCCACCATTTAGCACGTACACACCGGGATAGCGAATTTTAGTAGCTAAGTTTTTAGGATAGCCACCGTCAATGAGCAAACAAGGGCGCTTTAATACTTTAAAATCTATTTCCACACCTTTGGGCATACTGGCAACCCAAACTACAATATCAGCTTGAGAAAGTGCTTCATCCAAAGCCATAATTTTTCCTCGCCCCAATTCGTTTTGTAACTCTGTGAGACGTTCTTGGTTACGGGCGATGAGCAACAGTTCCTTGACATCTGTTCTGATATTTAGCCAGCGTGTAACTGCACTGCCAATATCTCCAGTTGCGCCACATATAGCAACAGTCGCTTTCGACAAATCAATTCCTATTTGTTTAGAGGCTTTTTCCACCTGCTGACAAATCACGTAAGCAGTGTGAGTGTTGCCGGTGGTGAAGCGTTCAAACTCTAGTTTGATGTTGCGGACTTGGCTAAACTGCTCTAATTTAAAGTTTTCAAAAATAATTGAGGAAAATCCCCCTAAAGCAGTGATATTGATGCCATACTTTTGGGCATGGGCCATGGCGTTGAGAATTTTGCGTGTTGCAGCTTTGATGCGGCGAGTAGCTAACATTTCCGGCAAAAAACAAGATTCTACATACCGGCCTTCAATTGTCTGTCCAGTAACGCTAGTGACTGAGATTTCATCAACAATTTGGGGCGGGGCGCTGCACCAAAAATCTAGACCTTGATCGGCATATTCTGGGTAACCCAATTCTTTGGCTACCTCTTGCGCGTGTTCTAAACTAGTCAAATGTCCAATTAGACCAAACATGTATTGATATATTAGGCGTGTGCTTTGTCGAAAGCGTTGAATAGGTGGGCAGGAAATAAATTTAATCGACAGTTGATTACAAATCATGAGTACTGAGGATTGTGTTGCCAGTAGTGTAACTTACCACTCAGCACTCAGAAGGCGGTTAATTAAGCAGCTGTGAGTCCATAGGCTGACATTCGCATGATATCTCTGGTGGTAAAGCCAATGTTACTTAAAGCTTCACCATACTGAATCATGAAATCTTCTACTAAAGCTTCTTTTTCCATTGCTAAACTCTGGGCATCCTTTTCTACTAGGTTGAGCATTTGCCAAACAATGGGTAGGTTTTGGCGATTGGCTGCTTCTAATTCTGCTTTGGATTCTGGGAAGTTTTCTTTCAACCAAACTTCTCCAAAGTTGAGGTGACTATACTCATCTTTAACCACTCCCTCAGTGATTTTGCGTGCAAAATCATCGGCAACGGGAATGTAGATGTTGTATGCTGCGATGGCAAAGCATTCAATAATCAAAGACTGAATCAGGAGGCAAGTAACTATTTTACCTTCAGCTGCTGCTGTTTGGAAATTTTGGTGTAGTTTGGCAAAAAATTCTTTAGCAAACTCCATATCCGGTGTTACTTCTAGATTACGCCCACAAGCCTCAAAGCCTTTTTTGTGGCGACTTTCCATTTTAGATAAACGGATCAGTTGATCTTTCAATTCTGGGAGCATTTCCCCTAGGGTGATGTAATTCTCATAGGCTTCTTGTTCTCCTTCGATGACAATGGCATTAATGCGACTGTAAGCATCTTTGTATTTTTCGCTCTGGAAATCAATTTCTAATTCGGTTGCAAGTTGTTGCATGGTGTGCTTAATCCTGTAAATTTGAATCATTTGATACAAAAATTAGATATTCCCTGCTTATTGAGGGTAATAATCACTATGGTTTAATTTAACTTAACAATTGACACTAACAAATTTAAATTCTGCTCGTAATTGAGTGTTGTACTGGTACAATTGTTTTTTGCCAATACCGTGATTATCCATGCAGTATCTAAGGGCTTTGTTTCGCACAAATTGAGATGTTCTGATAGCTTAATCTATGGCTTTGGCTTGAGCTTCTTTAACAATTGCTTTACACTCCATTACTAACAATCTTGCATGACCTCCTTTTTATTGCCTCTACTATAATTAGTATACATAGTATATCTAAGAATGATAACCATGAAAGGACAAAGAAAATTAAAAAATATACCAATACTTCATGATGAAGTTCAAACAAAAACCACCGTAGTTTTAACACCTAGGGCATGGTAGAACATTAGAGGTATTAGATGCAAGGCAATTAGTTGAAGAATGGGGAAGGCGATTAAAATCGCCAACGGCTAACCCCCATGTCTGAAGCCAGTAGCTCTGCTCCCCGCTGATATTTCGGTCACAGAACACAAATCCTGATTTGGCTCACCTCATGTCTAAAAACAACTGGAACCTAAAATTTAGCAATTTTTTCCGGCTAGGAGTACTGCTACTAGGGGCGTTGATTGTCCTGTTACCTTTGTTAGTGGTGTTTTTCACCTCTTTCGCACCCCCAGGAGCTACCCTGGAAGCTGGACCCACAAGTAATTGGTCTTTAGCTAATTACCGCAATGCCTGGGAACGAGGTAAATTTTTACTGGCATTTGCTAATTCTACCTTAGTAGCGATCGCCGTTACTGCTTTTCAAATGGTAACTTCTGCCTTGGCGGGTTATGCTCTGGCTAGGTTGAAGTTTCGCGGTAAACAAGCGCTATTACTAGTGGTGTTGGCTACTTTAGTAATTCCTTTTCAATTATTGGTGATTCCTATCTTCTTGGTTTTAAAGTGGGGACACTTGATCAATACCTACGGAGCGCTGATTTTACCCACTGGGGTTAATGGCTTTGGGATTTTCCTGTTACGTCAGTATTTCCAAACAATACCCGTGGAGTTGGAAGAAGCAGCAAGCATAGACGGGGCGAACCGACTACAAATTTTATGGCGAGTAATGTTACCTCTAGCCCGTCCCGCCTTGGTAACGCTGTTTTTGTTTACTTTTATTGCTGAATGGAACGATTTGTTTAAACCTTTGGTATTTACGACTAGACCGGAATTGAGAACGGTACAGTTGGCTTTGGCGGAGTTCCAAGAACAATTTACCAATAACTGGCCTCTAATGATGGCTGCGGTGACCATAGCAACTGTGCCGGTCATGGTGCTATTCCTGATTGGTCAGGGTAAATTTATTCGCGGTATAGCCACCACAGGGATTAAAAATTGAGGAATTAATTGGTTTCTTGGATTTGCAGGCGGATAGTGTGTTCAGTACTCCCGCTTAATTGTAGTTCCATGACTTCACCACCTAGAGGTTCGATGCAACTGAGGAGCGATCGCAAATTGGGTGTACTTGCACCAGTATCCACATATAACCGATCTGCTAAGTTACTGATGCGTTTCCAGGTCATGTATAACTTGGCTATGGTTTGTTCTACCTGAGATGCTTGATTCACCAGGTCTGCGGCTACACTTAAACAGCCGATTCTTTGGGCTTCTTCTAAAGCTGTTTCAATGTCAATGTCTGCTTTTGTCAATGCTTGGACTTGGGCGGCAGATTTGAGATATTTAGCTAGGTGACGTGCTTCTGAAGTTACTTGTTTGAGGGTATCAATGTCAGGATTAGCACTAATTTCTGTTTGGATAAACTTTTGGTGTGGTTCTGGCAGTTTTTCCATTTCCTTCACCAGGGGGGCGATGTAGCGGGGGGGGAGGGAGTTGTCTGCTGCTTTGACCTTTACTGCTTCTGGTAGTAATTCTGAGGACATGGCCGTCCATTCGTCGGTGAGTTGGCGCACTTCTCGCCTGGTGATTTGTTCGCCTTTTTGGGCGGCTTCACTGACCATCTGTTGCACTTCGGGGACGGCTTTGGAGGTTTCAATAAATGCTCGTTTGCTAAAGTTGTTAACTGATTTGGGGTCAAGTTTTCCTTCCTCTAGGAGAGTGTCTGCACTGTTAGCTAGTTGAATCCAGGCGTAAGCTTGACTTTTACTAATTTCCCTTTCTTTTAGCCATCTGAGGAATCCTGTCCCCCTTCCGTCACCACCTTTTTTCTCTCGGTCACGGATGGCGCGTAAAATTCGCCCCCGCCAGATTTCCGTTTGCAGGTCAAAGCGATCGCATACCTGCCAAGCTATATTCAGCTGTTGCTGAAAGTCTGACTCTAAAATCTGTTCATCTTCTGGGTCGGGTAATTCAAAGCTGAGGTCTGCGGGTTGTTGCAAAGCCTCAGCCAAGTCTTTGATGGATTCGGTATCTTGCACCATTGATAGCTAATTATTGTATGCAATCGGCTTATTATTACATACTTTAAATCTGAGAGCAATCTAGATTTGTTTTTGAGATTTAGCGGTAATTTTATTTAACAAATCAGCGACTTTTTCAGCCCTTTGGGGTTGGCGCTGTTTTTTTAATAAGTCCTGGGCTTGTTCTAGGTTAATTTTGGCTAGTTCTGGTTGATTTTCCTGGATACAAATATTTGCAATTCGCAAGTAAGCGTCAGGATTTTTTGGACTACTACCAATTACTTCTTGGTATAACTCTGTGGCTTGCTTGACTTTACCTTGCTCTTTTAAAATATCTCCCAATAATAAACGCACTACGTCATTGGTGGAATTGATGGCAATTACTCGACGAAAAGCTGCTTCTGCCCCTTGATAATCTTTTTTTTCATACAGATTTACCCCGGTTTGGAAAAGATTTGCAGTGATCAAAGTTTTCCAGGAAAAATAACCGAGAATGACTAGGGCAATAACAACGGAGGCTATGGGAAAAATATCAGTGATTGACAAATGTTCTAACATGGTTTTAAGCTAAAATACAGGCGATGGGGAAGATAATATATTCTAGATAAAAGAGTTTCCAAATAAATTGGTAGAACTGGGAAATGGCTGTTTTATCTTGTAAGTCTACTGCTAAACTTCGCATCCACATCCCAACTAATACTACTAGATGAGTCATGGCTAAAAATGCTGGGTTAAGCGCAGAAAGACGCAACACACCTACTAGAATCATTCCCAAGTAGCAAAGAGTCAACACCCATAGGGCTAAATTAAACACTGCTTGGGGTCCGAGTTGGAGGGTGAAAGTGGTAATATTATAAAGGCGATCGCCTTCCATGTCCGGTATATCTTTAAAAATGGCGATAGCAAAGGTAAATATCAAAATAAAGACCGTTAGCACCCAAATTGCTGCGGGAATTGTAGGAGTTTTTCCTAATGCCCAATTAAAATGCAAAAATAGCCCCAAATTTACAATGGTTCCGCGCACCGAAAAAATACACATTGCCGCCCAAAAAGGAAATTGCTTTAAGCGAATGGGCGGTAAAGAATAAGCAGTACCAATGGCTAAACTTAAAGCTACCATACCCAATAAAAATGGACCGGTGAGCCAAGCTAAAACCAGGGACAAAATGCCCATAGTAATAACAATTAGTTTTCCTTGGTGCTGAGAAAATTCCCCTGATGCTAGTGGTAAGTGGGGTTTATTGATTTTGTCAATCTCAACATCTTCTAGTTGATTCAAACCAACAATATAAACATTGCCACACAAACAGGCAAGCCAAGCAAAAAAGACTGAAATTAATTGCTCAATGGTAAAACTAGTGCCAGTGATAGGAATGGCAATTAAATACAACCCCCACACACTTAAACTTGTGCCAATCACTGTGTGGGGGCGAGAGAATTTCCAAAAGGCATAAAGCCAAGTCTGGGAAAAATGAGAAGAAGGAGGAGAAATTTGATTCATATAAATTTTGGATTCATCAATTTTGGATTTTGGACTGTTCCCTAGTTCTTTTTTTTACTTATTCCCGCACAATAAGCCAAAGCGAATTAAACCACGTTGATAACCGTCACGCATTAACCCCAGTGATAAGGCCCCTTGAATGGTTTTCCAACCAGAGGTGAGTAAGCCGAAAATTGCCTGGGGGGTGAGGGCAGAATCAATCACAATATTCCAAAATGGGGCTACAGCTGTTGACCAATCAGCTGTGCGGAGATGGTTTAATGGTAGTTGACGGGCGATGGCTTCGTATTCTGGTAAGGAAATTACGTAGGGTAGACAATACACCCGATAAATGTTCTGTAAATGCTTTTGTTCGTCTGCTGTCAATGGTGAGTCATGGGTGGGGCGATGACACCAAGTCACTATAATCAGCTTGCCACCAGGTTTCAAGACTCGATAGCACTCCTGCAAAAATTTAGTTTTATCTGGCATATGTTCACCACTTTCTAGAGACCACACTAAATCAAAGCAATTGTCAGCAAAGGGCATGGCTTGAGCGTTGGCTACTTGAAACTCAGTTCTACCACTCAAAAAGGCATCTTCAGCCCGTTGTGTGGCTCTGGTGGCTTGTACGGGGCTTAAAGTGATTCCTGTTGCTGTGGCATTAAACTTATTTGCTAAGTAAAGAGAACTACCACCAATGCCACAACCCACATCAAGAATGTTTTCTGCTGTTTGCACTTCTGCCCATTGCAGTAGTTCTTCAATTAAATCAATTTGAGCTTGACGACGGTCTTTTTTCTCGCTACCATCTGGACCATAGTAGCCGTGGTGCATATGTTCACCCCAAATCTGCTCCCATAGATTAGAGGAAGCATCATAAAATTGCCGTATTTGCTGGTAAAGTGATTGACTCATAAAGAAAGCACGCTTAAAACGCGGAATTTAAATCAACATACTCGTAGGCTACCATGTGTGCTTTTAATTGAATAAGAATGTTTTTGCTTCTGGGGTAGGTCATCTCATGTGTCTTCTCTGGAAGAATTTATAGGTATTTATCTGGTTATGACTGTTTCTCGTACAGTTTGCTTGGGATTTTTAGCTGTCATTGTTGTGGGGACTGTCCTGCTGATGATGCCTTTTTCTACTAGCAGTGGTACTTGGAATGACCCAATTGTGGCGTTATTTACTTCCACTTCTGCTGTTTGCGTCACGGGTTTGGCTGTAGTTGACACTGGGACGGATTTTTCTTTTTGGGGTCAGTTGTGTATTCTGCTGTTAGCTCAAATTGGCGGACTGGGGTACATGACAACCACCACTTTTTTAATTATGCTGGTTGGGCGTAAATTTAGCCTGCGCCAGAAAATTGCCATTCAACAAACTTTAGACCGACCAGGAATGCACGGTAGTAGCCAAGTTATCCAGTCAATTATTGCCACTACTATGATTTTTGAAATCACAGGGGTTTTCTTACTTATGCCGGCATTTGTTGCTGATTATGGTTGGGATCAAGGAGTTTGGCTGGCTATTTTTCATAGTGTTTCTGCTTGGAACAATGCGGGCTTTAGTTTATTCTCAGATGGTTTAATCAGATATCAGTCATCTTGGTTAGTTGTTTTCACTATTACCATGTTGATCATTTTTGGCGGCATTGGTTATCAGGTAATATTAGAAACTTATCTTTGGTTGCGCGATCGCCTGCTGAATAAAACCACCAATTTGGTACTTTCCCTTGATTTTAAAGTAGCGTGTAGCACAACTTTAATACTCTTATTCACAGGGACAATTGCATTTTTTATCATCGAAACCAAAAATATAAAAACATTTGGTTCCTTGAATCTACCCACCCAATTCCTGGCGGCTTGGTTCCAATCAGTTACTAGTAGAACTGCTGGTTTTAATGGCATTGATATTGGTCAAATGACATCTGCTGGTTTGTTCATTACCATTGCTTTGATGTTTATTGGTGCTAGTCCTGGCGGTACGGGAGGAGGTATAAAAACCACAACACTGAGAGTGCTAACTAGTTGTACAAAATCAATTCTTCAAGGGAAAGAAGAGGTTTTATTATATGAACGCAAAATAGCAATATCTTTAATTTTAAAAGCTGTTGCTGTTTTAGTTGGTTCCGTAGCCATGCTAGTTTTGTCTACAGTTTTAATTTCCATCACAGACCCGAAATTGAATTTTATTCAACTTTTGTTTGAGGTTGTATCAGCATTTGCTACAGTAGGACTTTCTACTGGGATAACTAGTAGTGTCTCTGTACCAGCCAAGCTGATTTTAATTGTGACTATGTATGTGGGACGTGTGGGTGTTTTACTGCTGATGGCTGCTGTGCTGGGAGACCCGCGCCCTAGTAGAGTTCATTATCCTGAAGAAAATTTACTGGTGGGATAGGTGAAGGGAGAAATAGTTAATGAGGGATTAATCAATCGTTGGCAGTATCATCACCTGATAAAATATGAATGAGTAGGCAGAAAACTAAAACTTTTAACAAATTTTAGTGTAATCCTCTTTACCCTGGTTCCAGGTAGCGAAAATAAGGATAACAAATGTGAATCTGTCATCTATAGGCTTTTTTCGCAGTTTGCGGAAAGATAACCAGCAATTTGCTGTGATTGGGTTGGGTCGTTTTGGTAGATCAGTATGCTCAACCTTACACAAATTAGGTTATCAAGTACTAGCAACAGATGTGGATGAAAAGCTGGTATCAGAAGCATTACGCGACGAGATAGTTGGTCACGCTTTACAGCTAGATTCTACTGAACCCGCAGCACTCAAGGAAGCGGGAATATTTGAATTTGATACCGTGATCATAGCCATTGGTAACTACATTCAAGAAAGTATTATCACTACTTTGAATGTCAAGGAGGGTGGTGTTCCTCACGTGGTGGCTAAGGCTTCTAGTGAAGTTCACCGTAAACTACTCAAGCGAGTGGGTGCTGACCATGTGGTTTTTCCCGAATATGAAGCTGGTTGCGCTTTGGCCCGGTCTCTGACTAAGCCAGCTATTTTAGACCGATTTGATCTTGACCCAGATAATAGTATTGTAGAAATGATTGTGCCTGATGAGTTCCACGGCAAAACTATTTCTGAACTGCAACTGCGTAACCGCTATGGCTTAAATTTACTAGCTGTTAGTCAAGATGGTAAATTTAAAATCAATCCAGAACCCACTAAGCGTTTAGAACGCGGTTCGGCAATGGTGGTGATTGGCCATAACAAGGATATTAATCGCTTGCCGATTTGAATCAAAGATGCTAATTGCACCCAATATGGGTGGACACTGATAAAATGTCTATGGATTTTATGGATTTAATACTTGAAGATTTGGCAGCCATTGATGATAAGCTGTCTCAACGTTACATTGAGCTTGACCCCGGTGGATATTTCATTATTTATGTGGATTCTAAAGCTGGGTTAATTTATGCCAAGCACTACACCAATGTGATTAATGATCACGGTTTAGCCGTTGATCCAAATACAGGGGAGGTAATTCCTGCTAGGGGGAAAGTAGAACGAACTGACACAACGGTTTTTAATGCTAGGACGGCGAAGGAACTTTGTGTGAAGATTTTTGAAGAAACTCAGCCCTGTCCAGTGACTCAGTTAAGCCATGCTTCTTATTTAGGGCGGGAGTTTGTTCGTGCTGAGTTGGCTTTGGTGACGGGGCAGGAGTACGTTCAGGATTAAGCTTCTGTTACGCATTTGGTTTGTATAATCGTAGCGGGCAAGATGCCCGCACTACTTATGATCATAAGTTGAGATGATTCACATTTAGCCGATTAAAAGCTGATTACCCATTAGATGATGGTTGTCTCACCTGGTAAACAAAGTAAGTGGCCATGGGGATAATGGTGGCAGCAATTAAAAGTCCTACTACCCAAGCGGTGGCGCTACCTTTATCAGTATCTTCGGCTTTGGTGAAGGTACTTTCTGCCTGTACTGTTTCTGTAACTTCTGGTGGGCCTGGATCTGGTTCACCAGACAGGACGGCAACTAAGCGATCGCTGGCATTGATAAATGCTTGATTGTATTTGTTGCCATTGCGTAGGGGTATACCCAAAGTTTCTAAAACTACACTTTCGGCGATGGAGTCAGTCAGTAGAGATTTAACTTGCTCACCAGTGACAATAGCAGTACCGTTAGTTACGGTGTCTAGTACCAGCAATATTTGATTAGCTTGTTCTGCTGGTGTGGGAAACCACTTTTCAAACAGTCCCTGAGTAAAACTTTCTGGTGTTTCACCGTAGTCTAGGCGACGAATAGTAATAAATCTTACTTGCTTGCCCGTGGCGTTCGCTAATTTCTCAAAGGAACTACTGATTTTACCTTCATTGACGCGACTAATGATTTCACCTTGGTCTACAACCCAGTCACTATTGGGGGTGAGATTTGGGATTTGATATACACCTGTGGCCAATGCAGGGGCGGTGAATAATGAGCAACCCAAAACTACTATCAGTAAAGGGGTGAATATCTGTATTAGGTGTTTTTTAATACTGAATATTGGCTTAAGCTTCTGTTTCATGAGATAATCTCTTTAAGATGGGCTTGTACCAAAAATACTACAAAATCCAGGTTCAAATCACCTGATTTATATGTTGCTGTGTAAAATACTGATGATATCTCAGCAAGACGGATTTTAAGCTGTTACGCATTGAATTTGTATAACTGTAGGGGGCAGGACTTGTACTGAGGGAATTCATAATATTTCTGCCGAGAGAAAGGGGTCGCAAGCAAAAACCCGGTGCTTATAACCGGGCTTTTGCTTAAGGCAGTGGGGATATGTTCCCCCAAGAGTTATAGAAGTTCTGTATAATTAGCGGTACTAATAGGTAATACCACCACAGCAAGGAAAATTCCGGAAGACTAGGAAAATTTTTTTGAGCAGATTAACTCACCAGGATGAAAGGAGTTTGGTTAGTGCCTACCCAACACCCATTACTCTAGAAAATGTACACTAAATCAATTACTTGAGTCATAAAGAGAGCAATCATGGCATCCATCCGCGAGTTGCACCAACAGCTAATGAAAAAACAACTGTCTGCTGTTGAAATTACCAAACAAGCTTTAGGGCGTATTGAAGCATTAGAACCGAGATTACACAGTTTCTTAGACGTAACGACAGGAAAGGCGTTAGAACAAGCTCGTGCTGTGGATGCTAAAATCGCTGCTGGGGAAGAGGTGGGAATTTTAGCGGGGATTCCCATTGGTGTTAAGGATAATTTGTGTACTAAGGGGATTCCCACAACTTGCGCTTCTCGAATTTTAGAAAATTTTGTGCCACCTTATGAATCAACAGCAACACAAAAATTAATTGATGCTGGAGCGGTGATCATCGGCAAAACCAATTTAGATGAATTTGGCATGGGTAGTTCTACAGAAAATTCTGCCTACCAAATTACGGCTAATCCTTGGGATGTCTCACGGGTTCCCGGTGGTTCTTCTGGTGGTTCGGCGGCGGCGGTGGCGGCTGAAGAATGTGTGGTGTCCCTTGGTACTGATACTGGCGGTTCAATCCGACAACCTGCGGCGTTTTGTGGTGTGGTGGGGATAAAGCCAACTTACGGGCTGGTTTCTCGTTATGGTTTGATAGCTTATGCTTCATCTTTGGATCAAGTCGGATCTTTTGGACGCACGGTGGAAGATACGGCGATATTATTGAATGCGATCGCAGGTTATGATCCCAAGGACTCTACCAGCTTGAAGGTAGAAGTCCCCAACTATGTAGACTGCTTAAAACCAGACCTCAAAGCCAGAAGAAAGCTGAAAATTGGTGTGATTAAAGAAACTTTTGGTACTGGGTTGGACTCTGGGGTTGAAAAAGTTGTCACTAAAGCTATAGAACAATTACAAAGTTTGGGGGCGGAGGTTCATATTATTTCCTGTCCCAATTTCCGTTATGGCGTACCTAGTTACTACATCATTGCGCCGTCGGAAGCATCAGCTAATCTTGCTCGTTACGATGGTGTAAAATACGGCTTCCGTGCTGATGATGCAGATAATTTGCTATCTATGTATACTCGTACTCGTTCGACTGGTTTTGGTGCGGAAGTTAAGCGCCGAATTATGATTGGTACTTACGCTCTTTCTGCTGGTTATTATGACGCATATTATCTCAAAGCGCAAAAAGTCCGTACTCTGATTAAACAAGACTTTGAAAGTGCTTTTAAGATGGTTGATGTGTTAGTTTGTCCTACCACTCCCACCACTGCATTTAAAACCGGTGAAAAAGTTAGTAATCCCCTCAGTATGTACTTGAATGACTTGATGACTATTCCTGTTAATCTTGCAGGTTTACCGGGCTTGAGTTTACCTTGTGGTTTTGATGATCAGGGATTACCAGTAGGATTACAGCTGATTGGTCAGGTGCTGCGAGAAGATCAACTATTTCAGGTAGCTTATGCTTATGAGCAATCCACCAATTGGTTTACGAATCAACCGCAACTGTGAGTGCTGAGTTTTAAGTAGTTGCTTCAGCACAAATTAGATGAAAGTCTTGTAGTGCGGGCATCTTGCCCGCTACTTAATACAATACCGCATACAATACCGCTAAAAATTTACTTCACTTGGGCAAAATTCGCTATAATTCCTAGTGATTAAATTTGAACAAACTGCAATTTTCAATGCGATTCAGTTTCAAGGTGCTACTATCAGTATAAATATTTATTTTCATTGCCTATATTGGTATTTGTCTAGTTTTGTTTTTCCAGCAGTCTCGGTTTATTTTCTTTCCTTCTAGTGTGCTGGAGAGAACATCATACCGTGGAATTATTTAGTACAAGAAAAGCAGATTTCGCCGGAGCAAATTTTTATTTATGGGCATTCTTTGGGGGGAGCGATCGCTATTGATTTGGCGATTAAACACCCAGAAACTGCGGGGTTGATTGTAGAAAGTTCCTTTACTTCCATCCGGGATATGGTGACTTATAGGAACTTATTTCGCATTTTCCCAGTCAATCTGATTTTAAGACAGCGCTTTGAATCGATTAAAAAAGTGCCACATTTAAAGGTTCCAGTGTTATTCATTCATGGTAATGCTGATACAACTGTGCCATCTTTTATGAGCCAACAACTTTATCATGCAGCCCCCGAACCGAAAAAACTGCTGTTAGTGCCTACAGCTGAACATAATAATACAGCTGTTGTTGCTGGTAATGAGTATGTGGAAGCGGTTAGGTCTTTTGTGGAACGAATAAACAGCTACGGGGTGTCAAGTAATAGCTGAAACATTGATTTTGGAGGGATATTGTTAATAGGATGTTAATCATGTATCTGAGAATAAAAGTCAGGCGATCGCCTCACAAATATTGGCTTTAACAGCTTTTTTCCTGCCAAATCAGGCTTGTACATAACTAATAAACTGAGTTTGACCACAGTATTTGTAACTTGATTTGACCAGCAAATAAATATTTTATACAAAATAGTCCGGATAGTAAAATACAAAAACCGGAAAAATGATACAGACATAACCACTTTTTGTCTAAATATCAGGAGCAACTGTAACCATGACCATAACCCCAGTGTATTTGTTGACTATTCCTGGAAATCCTAGTATCAGAATTTCCCTAGATGAATTGCGCTCATTGTTAGGTGAAATTGAAGCTGAACTTCATAGCAGTAAAGTTTATCTTCGTGCAGTGGCTACATCAGAAAAGCTCCTGGGTGCTTCAGCAGAACAAATCAAGATTTTGTTGAAAGCAGTGGGTAGAGAAGCCATTAGTTTGGCATTTCAGCAATTCGCACAAGCAGAAAAACTGACATCCTCCAATGATGTTTGTTCAACAGTTGAACCAGAAAAACCGAGTGATTTAAATATGAAAGTAGAAAAAGAAACTAGGGTCACAGATGGCAAAAGTGATTTATCACAAGAATCCACAGTTTTGTCAGGAAAAACTCCGCCAATAAACTCTACCAGTGCAAAACCCAGAAAATGGTTCCAGACCTATAAAAAACCAATTGCTGCTGAACTGGCCAAGCAAAAAGCAGCCGAACAACGTCAGGAAATTATGTACAGAATCGGTGAACAACTCAAACAAGCTCGTGAGTATCGAGGTCTTTCTTTGTATCAGTTGAATGTTTACACTCATGTACCAATTAACCATATGGAAGCAATAGAAAATGGTAATTTTAATTTATTACCAGAAGATGCTTTGGTACGTGGGTTTATTCGGGCTATGGGCAACGCTCTAGGACTAAATGGCACAAAATTGGCTGCTTCTTTACCAGCAAGCGATCCAATGCAAACAGTTTTACCTTCCTGGTATAATCCTAAAAAGTCTTCTGGGGGTTTGGTAATGGATGTTCGTCCCATACATCTGTATGTGGGTTATACAGCAGTTGTAGCTGGGGCTGTGGGGGGGTTATCTTTAATTTCTCAGCAGGCAAAGACTGACAGGGCTGTAAATCCAAATATGGTAGATTCACCATCTTCGTGTGTTTCCAAATCATCTGAAATATCAGAAGTCAGTGTTAAACCAGGGTTAGGGTCTAGTCATGTTGGTTCAGATATTGCCCCCCCAGAAACTTTTTAAGAGTTAGTTATGATTTAATAACGCTTAAATCTTTATCTAGCAGAGAATTAAGCAGTTTCCATAACTGCAAATCAGTAAAATCTGGAATTGCCATCAATGTGCCAAACTGCTGCAAAACCTGGGGTTCATGGGTGGAAGTTATGCCAATGGTGGAAATACCTGCACCAACTGCGGCGCGAATACCAGAGGGTGAGTCTTCTAAGGCGATGGCTTGCTGTGCGGTAATTCCTAAATTTTGTAAAGCAACTTGATAAGGTTCGGGATCAGGTTTACCTGCTTGACAATCATCAGCTAAAACAATTGTGTGGAAGGCTTGATTGATGCCTAACACTTTGAGCATAAATTCTGCATTCAATCTGGGAGCATTAGTTACCAAAGCCCGTTTTAGCTGATGTGTTTCTGTCCATCCTAGTAGTTGAGTCAATCCACTCATTGGTTGGAGATGGGAGGCCAGTTCCCGGAAAAGAACTTCTTTTTCTTCTGCTAATTGTTCACTTTCGGCTACTGATAAATGTGGCAGAATATCTTTGACAATTTCTGGGTTGATTCGTCCACTAATACGAGATTTGTAAAATTTATCGTCCATTTCAATGTCGTACCTCAGCAGCATTTTTTGCCAAGCTTGGTAGTGTATGGGGTCAGTGTTGACGATAGTACCGTCTAAGTCAAAGAGAATTGCTGCCAGCATGGTTTTTTGGGTAAAGTGTAAATAATTGTTAAGTTAATTTACATAGCTTACATGGTTTTTGTCCTAAATGATGTGGATATGGACAGAATTAAATTGACACTCCCCGTCCTAAAATACATTAAACTAAGCCGGTTAGTCACCTGACCGACTCGTCTCCAAAACCGTACATGAGACTTTCACCTCATACGGATCCTCAGTAGTATGGTTCTTGTCATGAATACCTGCTAAGGCTTGATCAATTCGTTTTTGGATTTTGTAAACGCGACGTTCCAACTGTTTCCAGTTAATCGTGTTCCATTCTACCGTAGTCTTTACACTCGTTTTAGACATATTTCCTACTTACAACCTTATCATCCATACCACCGCGAGTCTGAATGTTAAGAATTGTTTAAGTAAAGTTTTAGTGCGTATGCTGAACAGTTACACTATCTGATAGTGGGTAGCCTAATTCAAATTTCTCAAAGCTAAATTTGAAACGGAGGAACCAAATATTTGGGGCTAATCTTATGAGAGATACCTTCCAATCTTAGCCCGTCAGCTAACTCCGTAGGCAATGGAAGGAACCCCCAACACGTTGGCCATAACACAGTCATGATTGGGGTTTCCTAAGTCAGTTTTAGATTGGTAATGAAAGATCAATCTAAGGTTGAACTTGTAACTCCTGCTTCTCGTTTGTTATTTCTTTTCAGGGATAGAAGTTAAAACTGTGAAAATTAAGCCTAAAATTTTTTCCTTAGAAGCTGCGGCTCTTCAGAATCTGTTCAATGTGGTGAAAAACCCTCCACACCAATCTTTTGGAATGCACAAAATTAGGATCAATAAAGGTAAAACTGTTCCCTACCATAACCAAAGGAATTTTTCAGCCAGCCCTACTTAAGCAAAATTATTCGCTATAAACCAATAAAAAAATCGCTTCGGATGTAAGTAGCTTTTTACGCAGTATTTTTTGACGACAAATAACTGAACAAGTGACAACTTCGGACAAAAACTTGATCAAATAACGATTGTAAATGGCCGAGTCTCGAAAAACTCGAAATAAATGGGGAAGCTCTACCAATGTGAAAACGGACCTACGGGTTTTGGTTATTGACAATGGAATCAATAATCTCATGATTCCATGGCACAAAAATTCAACAACCCTACCGTGCGTTGGTTTGATTTAAGGGTTTGAGTTACCAGATCAAGAAAAGTAAAATCTAAAATTGTGAGTGTAATGCAATGGATAACTGGCAAGCTAATGTTAGTATTATCACTTTTTTGGCTGTAATTTTTCTGATAATGACCGAGTGGTTACATCTAACAATTGCAGCTTTATTAGGAGCCTTGTTACTTATATGTACTAATATCATGACTTTATCGGAAGCTGTTGTTTATATCAGCAACAGTCATGGAACACTAGGTTTGTTTTTTGGAGTAATGGTACTAGTTAGGTCCTTTGAACCCACTCAAGTTTTTGATTATTTAGCAACTCAAATTGTTATCTTAGCTAAAGGAGATGGTAAACGATTACTGCTAGGAATTGTGGGTATAGTTACCCCTATATGTTCAGTATTGCCCAATGCTACTACAGTTATGTTATTAGCACCTTTAATTCCACCCATGGCAAAAGAAATAGGGGTAAATTTTGTTCCTTTACTAATTGTGATGGTGTTGGTTGCTAATAGTGCTGGGTTATTAACATTAGTAGGAGATCCAGCAACTTTCATTGTTGGGGATGCAATCAATATTAGTTTTACAGATTATTTATGGCGATTGAGTTTAGGAGGAGCAATTGCTGTGATTGTCGTAGTGGTAACACTACCCATTTTATTTCGTAAAATTTGGAATAAAAGAATAGATAATCTAGCAGAATTACCACATCCACAAATAAATCACCCCAAAGTTTTAATATTAGGGACGGTGATAGCAGGTTTTGTGTTGCTTTTTTTTGTGATTGGTGAATCATTACCAATACCTATATCACCCGCAACCGTTGCATTATTAGGTGCTGCATTAGCTTTGTTATTATCTCACCACAGCAAAATTGACTCTGTTAATAACATATTGCGCGATATAGATTGGAGTACATTAATATTTTTCATGAGTACTTTTGTGTTAATTGGAGGATTAGAGAAAACAGGAGTGATTAGCGGTTTATCAGGAATATTGGGAAATATGTTAGGTACAAATATTTTCCTGGGTTCTCTATTGTTGTTATTCGTTGTGGGAATAATATCCAGCGTAGTACCTAATATTCCTTTAGTTGTAGCTATGATTCCCTTACTCAAACAGTATCTTGTGGATGTTGGATTAGCATCGACGGAAGTTTTAGGACAAAATTATCAAGGTGAATTTCCTCCAGAAGTTTTACCACTTTTTTATGCAATGATGTTTGGTGCAACATTAGGAGGTAATGGTACTCTCATAGGTGCATCTTCCAACATTGTGGCTGCTGGAATTTCAGAACAGCATGGAAAAAAGATTTCTTTCAAAACCTTTCTCAAGTATGGTATTCCTGTGATGATATTACAACTTCTTACTTCTTCCTTATATGTGTTAGTAAGATTTTTGCTGTAAGTCCGACCATCCAGCCAGTTTCCGGCGCTATATGCAAGAACGTGTCGAGAAACTGCTGGTATATTATAGCTAGACCACGCAAGCTACCGACTATACTTGGACTAGGCTGAGTAGGAATCGCTTGGTACAAGTCATACCCGCCACAATTTACCAATTAAATGCGTAACAGTAAAGCAATTACGGACTAGGTTTATGACGGAGTTTAATATTAGATAAACAAGCTTCTAAATAGGTACAATCTTCGCATTTGGTTTCTTGTCCAGGATTTCCACACCCACAAGCAGGATTGACAAAACAATCAGCAGGATTTCTGGGTGTGGAATATTTCTTGAGTATATAATAATAAGCAGCTTCTTTGAGACAAAAAATAATATCCCGCACCATAAACACTACTAAGTAAAATTTCAGGTTAATTGATTTTGTTATTGTCAAATAATTCACTTTTTCTCGATAGCCACACACCAGCGATGCCATGCTGACATTTGATCTTCCACTACAAATTCATGCTTTTGACAATTAGCAGTCTCAGCCACTATCACTTTTAAGGTTAATGTTTGTGTATTATTAATTAATTGCTGTCCGTAACCAATAACTTTTCCCAGATGTCCTGTTTGTTGATTAATCACATAATCTCCGATGGTGAAACATAACATAAGAGGATGGTTTTTGAAAATGTATACATTATGCTTTGTACGTCCTCATTATCTATGAGCTAGGAGATGAAAACCTCATACCTGGATAGTGTTTTGCTGTCAACCTAAGCAGGATTTTATTTCGCCTAAATTTATTACTTGGGATAGATGATGAAATAATATAATTAATTTAATGTTATTCAACTCTCAGCAGAGTTATTAGATATCCAATAAATTAAAATATCCTTATTCGGTGTAGCCTTTTAGGGAAGTTCCATAACTACTTGTGAAACATTTGTTAGTTGCTAATGTTATCTAAGTAATCCTTCAAGTCAGAAATAGAACTAATGTCGAGTGCGGTTGTATCTTCTTTCCGCATCATTAGTGCGTAGGTGTTGTTAAAACCAAAGGGACTCAGCCAATCCAAATCATACTGTTTTTTGGATTCTTCCTTGACGTAAGTATATACTTGATCTTTATCGTTAATAATCTGGTCGCGAATTTCTGGCTGGGGTTGGAGAATAGTTAATAGTCCCGTTCCTGTATACTCAGGATAAATATCTATATCTCCTTTGAAAAGGGCATTAAAGGCAATTTGTGTGCCACCTAGTCCCGGTTTTAAATCTACATCCAGATTTGTATAATTTTCGATGACAATTCCTAACATTTCTGCTAATATATATTGTTCTGTGAAGTTCTTGGAGGCGATAACTAAATCAGATGAACCGCTTCTTTGAGTGGATGTTTTTAATCCTAATTTTTGCAGAAAATCTCTGGCTACTTGATTAGTTGGCTGTTTTTTCTCATCAACTAAGTAGTTGAGTTCCGCCATAGTTTGGTCAGAAATTTGATTAGTTAACTTGCCTAACACTTCTGTTAGTTGGGGATATTTTCTCAAAGTTTCACCCCTGACTAAGGGTGCTGCATAGTAGGGAGGAAAGAAATTTTTATCATCTGCTAAAACTTGAATATCGTAAGCTTTAATTCTCCCGTCGGTGGCAAAACCACTAATAACATCTACCTGTTTTTCTTTCAGGGCTTGATACATCAGTGCTGGGTCTAACTGACGAGTATTGTCAAAATCTAAATCATAATGTTTGCTTAAGCCAGGATAGCCATCAGCACGCCCCATAAATTCTAAATCAAATCCAACTTGTAATACAGGTTTATTATTAATGGTCACAGCCCATAACAGGGATGCACTTAATAACACTAAGCCTGTAATCAGAATGGGTTTAATTAATTTAGTCACATTTTTTTGCAGGACACCAAGAATAAAATCTAACAGGATAGCTAAACCAGCAGAGGGGATAGCCCCAGCTAGGATCATATCTGTATTGTTGAGGGCAATTCCTTGAAAGATAAATTGTCCTAGTCCACCAGAAGCAATTAAGGCGCAAAGGGTGGCTACGCCAACGTTAGTCACTGCTGCGGTGCGGATACCTGCAAAAATTACTGGGGTGGCTAGGGGTAATTCCACTTTTAACAAAATTTGGGAACTGGGCATACCCATACCTTTGGCTGCTTCTTTAATGGAACTATCTACTTCTTCAATGCCAATAAATGTATTACGGATAATTGGTAGTAGGGCATATAAAAATAAAGCCACAATAGCCGGCGTAAGTCCAATACCCAAGATGGGAAGCATGAAACCTAAAAGAGCTACACTAGGAATTGTTTGGATAACACCAGCTATACTAATTACTTTATTGGCTATTTGTTTATAGCGGGTCAAGATAATGCCGACGACCACACCAATAACTATGGCGATGGATAAGGAAGCTAATGTTAATCCTAGGTGTTGGATGGTTTGTTTGGCAATTTCCTCTCTTGAATTGACCAAAAAGTTCCACAGGTTAGTCATATCAACTTAGGATCAAGAAATAAATGTACATTTTCTGTCTTTAGGCGGAATAATGGTTGCTTAGTGATTTCTTGAATTGGTAAAAAGCACTGAGCAAATTTTCAGAACTGACTATACAAACAGAGGAATTTTCAGAGTTGGTGATTTGGATGAAAGAATTTTTCATGTGTGTTTGGACTTGTTCCAGTACTGTTAACACACTGGTGTTTTCTTCGTATTTGTCACAGTCTCTGGCCAGTGTTTCATTTTTTGACAGCCAGGGGAGTAAATCTTTGAGAGTGGTGACTTGTAGTTCCAGTTGAAATAGATATGCTTGGAAGAAATCACGTACAAAATCATTTTGGGGGTTAAATATTACTTCTTTGGGAGTGCCAATTTGGCGGATTTTGCCTTGATCCATTAAACAAATGCGATCGCACAGGGTGACTGCTTCAAATATATCATGTGTCACCAACACCATAGTTTTATGCAGCAAACTTTCCAACTGTTTAAATTCTTGCTGGATTTGTCGTTTAGTGATTTGATCCAATGCTCCAAAAGGTTCATCAAGTAAGACAATGGGAGGATCAACAGCCAGGGCGCGGGCTAATCCTACTCGTTGTTTTTGCCCACCACTGAGTTCTTGGGGATAACGCTTGGCGAATTTTTCTGGCGGAAGTCCCACCAGTTCCAGTAACTCAGTGGTGCGGCGAACAATGCTTTTTTCCTTCCATTTCAACAAGCGCGGTACAATAGCCACATTGTCTGCCACTGTGTAATGAGGAAAAAGACCAATATTTTGAATGACGTAACCCATACTTTGGCGCAGGAGTTCCGGGCGGCGACGGCTGATTTCCTGTCCAGCAATCAAAATTTGACCTGAATCAGGTTCAATTAAGCGATTGAGCATTTTCAGTGTGGTGGTTTTCCCGCAGCCACTGGTACCGATTAACCCTAGGGTTTCCCCTTCAGCCACGTGGAATGAAATACTATCCACCACTGTCAAATTATTATATTGCTTTGTTAGATTGGTTACATCAATCATCAAATTCAAAAAGAAATAGAAGAAGCTAAAGGAAAGGCAGAAGCAATGAAATTTCAGGCTCAAGAAAAGCTTAAAGCAAAAGTAAGTCTGTTTGTGAGTAATAATCCTTTGAGTTAATTAATAGAATATCTCGAAAAAGCAACGCGATCGCCATTCACTTTACCAACTATCAACCCGCAGACTAACAAAAATGAGGACATTGTACAAGTCTTGCTCGCTACCAACTAAAAAACCCTGAATACCAAAATCTAACATCTGAAATCAGGGGGCGCACTTGATCACGCCCCCCAAAGCACTACACAGAACCAACTAACTCAGGTAAGGACCAACGATCAACCAACTTGCCAAGAATAGACATTTCTCTGGTTAAACAAGCAAACCTCTCAAAACTCAAGGACTGGGGACCATCAGATAAGGCGTGGGCTGGTTGGGGGTGAACTTCAATCATTAAAGCATCAGTCCCCGCAGCAATAGCAGCCATGGTCATGGCAGGAACGTAGTCAGATTTACCTGTACCATGACTAGGGTCTATCATGATCGGTAAATGAGTAAGCGATCGCAAGACAGGAATTACTGATAAATCCAAAGTGTTGCGAGCATACTTATTATCAAAACTTCTAATTCCTCGCTCACAAAGTATCAGATTATGATTACCGGCAGCTAAAATGTATTCTGCGGCCATCAACCATTCGTCAATAGTGGCAGACATTCCCCGCTTCAGTACAACAGGCTTATCTTGAGCGCCCACTTTTTTTAATAGGGAAAAATTCTGCATATTCCGCGCCCCTATCTGAATAATATCAGCCACCTCCGCAACAGCCGATAAATCAGCAGCATCCATCAACTCAGTGATAATCCCTAATCCCGTAGCTTGACGCGCTGCTGCTAGCAGGTCTAAGGCACTTTCTCCATAACCTTGAAAAGAATATGGAGAAGTGCGGGGCTTGTAAGCACCACCCCGGAGAAACTTAGCCCCTCCGGCTTTGACCTGTTTTGCTGTTTCAACAATCATGGCTTCACTTTCCACAGAACAAGGACCAGCCACTAGAACAATAGGATGATGTTCCCCAAACTTCACTAAACCGTTAGGAGTCGAAACCACCACTTCACTAGGTTCCCCATGGCGAAACTCCCGACTAGCTCGTTTAAAAGGCCGTTGTATTCTTAATACCTGTTCTATTGAACTACTTAACTCCTGGACTTGCAGAGTATCAATGATAGAAGTGTCACCAATAACACCTAAGATAGTTTTGTGTTGACCAAGGCTTTTTTCCACCGTCACCGGCCAATTTTCCGTAATTTGTTGACAAATATGATTGACTTCTACTTCTGGTGTACCGTTTTTCAGGACTACAATCATTTTTCTTACCTATACTGAAATTGACAAAAAGCTGAGAAAAAAGACTTGTGAAGCTCTTTTGTGGTGTATGATTGGTGTAATAAATACCATAGCTAAAAATAAACCTACTCTGGTAACTTAACTCAAACCGCCCCACCCTATTGATTTTTAATCATTATCTTCCCCTATACAAAACTGAGGCTTTTAGCTACCGTTTGTACATCCTTATCCCCCCTGCCGGAACAGTTAATTACTATGCGGGGACTTCCTTCAACTTGACGACAAAGAGTTTCCAAATAAGCAAGAGCATGGGCAGTTTCTAAAGCAGGAATAATTCCTTCCAATTGGGATAACCTTTGAAAAGCCTGTAAAGCCTCTTGGTCAGTGACACTGTGATACTCAGCCCGACTAATATCTTTTAAATAACTATGCTCAGGACCCACCCCCGGATAGTCCAAACCAGCACTAATAGAATGGGCTTCAGTAATTTGACCATCGGAACCTTGCAGGACATAACTCATGGCCCCGTGTAAAACTCCCACCTTACCCCTACTTAAAGTAGCAGCGTGTTTATCTGTATCTAGTCCTTCTCCAGCGGCTTCCACACCAATAAGGCGTACTAACGGTTCTTCCACAAACTCATGAAACAAACCAATAGCATTGGAACCACCCCCCACACAAGCCAAGAGAATATCTGGTAAACCTCCCCATTTTTCTTGACATTGGCGGCGAGTTTCTTCACCAATAATAGAATGAAATTCACGCACTATGGTGGGGTACGGGTGGGGTCCGGCTGCGGAACCCAGGATGTAATGAGTATTCTCCACATTAGTCACCCAGTCGCGGATAGCCTCAGAAGTAGCATCCTTCAGGGTTCCCGTCCCAGCTGCGACGGGACATACTTGTGCCCCCATAAGTTTCATCCGAAACACATTTAAAGCTTGGCGTTCTATATCGTGGACACCCATATAAATCATACACTCCAAGCCAAACCGAGCGCACACTGTAGCTGTAGCTACACCATGCTGACCAGCCCCGGTTTCCGCTATAATCCGCTTTTTACCCATACGTTGGGCTAATAAAACTTGTGCCAAAGCATTGTTTATTTTGTGCGCCCCGGTATGATTTAAATCCTCACGCTTTAGATATATTTGCGCCCCCGTTCCATCTCGTTTAGCGTAGTGTTGGGTGAGACGTTGGGCAAAATATAAAGGGCTAGGTCTTCCTACATAGTCTCGTAGCAGTTCCTGTAATTGGGCTTGAAAACTCAAATCATGAACATACTCTTGAAATGCTGTTTCCAATTCACTCAAAGCCGGGATCAACGTTTCGGGTACATATTGACCGCCAAACTTGCCAAATCTACCGGGTGTTTCTGGTATTAATATTGTAGTCATTAGTCATTACTCCTTAGTCATTGGTACACATTATGTAGTGAGAGCATCTTGCTCGCTACCCTTGGAAAAACCCCTACCCACTTACGGTAAGACTTGATTTCCGTACTACTGGGGAAATTGCTGCTTTTAATTGACAACATAGCTTTTCTATGCCTTGTAACCCCACCTGTGGGGTATTTTCTCCTAATTGTTTAACAAAAGCACTGCCCACAATTACTGCATCAGCCCCCCACTGCTTCACTTGTTGAGCCTGTTCGGGGGTAGAAATACCAAACCCCACTCCAATGGCTTTATCAGTTACATTACGGATATTTATTAGTATATTGTGGACACGATTTTCTATTTGCGATCGCATTCCTGTTACTCCCGTCACACTTA
Source organism: Chrysosporum bergii ANA360D (assembly GCF_029891735.1). Taxonomy (GTDB): domain Bacteria; phylum Cyanobacteriota; class Cyanobacteriia; order Cyanobacteriales; family Nostocaceae; genus Umezakia; species Umezakia bergii. The sequence goes on along the minus strand of NZ_JANQDH010000108.1, from coordinate 59,723 downwards.
CCAAATAAACAAACCCCTGAGACTGTGCTGCAATAGCAGCAATGCGCTCTGGCGAACTAGTAGGAGCCACCAAAAGAATCACCTCCACCCCAAAAGCAGAAGCCATTTGTATTAAAAGTTTAGCCTCCTCCAAAGGCAAATCTGGTACTACCAAACCCCGTACCCCGGCAGCAACTATATCTGCCAGAAAAGATTGCACACCGCGATGTAAAATCAGATTGTAATAAGTAAACAAAATTAACGGTGCTTTGATTTCCGGAGTTATTTCCCGCAGCATAGTTAACACTTGACGTAAATTAACTTTCTCCCCTATAGCCCTAGTTGCTGCTGCATGAATTACCGGACCATCAGCCAACGGGTCAGAATAAGGTACGCCTACCTCTATAAAATCCGCCCCATGACGGTCTAAAACACGTATAGCCGCAGCTGTAGTTGTTAAATCTGGGTCACCAGCCATAATAAAAGGAATTAAAGCACACTTTTTCTGACTGCGTAGATTTTCAAAGCAATGAGATATAGTCACCATTTTTTTTTGCATAGAAGTAAAAAACTTTGATAATTAACAAGCAAAAAGATTACCGACAGCTTGTTCTATGTTGTTTTGTTTAACCAAAGATTCACCAATTAAAACTGCGCGAGCGCCTGCTTTAGCTACCAAAGACAAATCAGCCTGTGTATATAACCCTGACTCACTAACAACAGTCACTTGTAAATCTTGTAATCGTTTTTGCCGTTGTTGTAAAAGTCCGGCAGTTGTGTGGATATCTATAGTAAAATCATCTAAATCACGGTTATTAATTCCCAGTAACTGCAACCCATGTAATTTCAATACTCTATCCAGTTCCGCCAAACTGTGAACCTCCACTAAAGCAGTCATTTTTAACTCATTTGTTATCTGCAAAAACTCCTCAAGTTGAGTATCTGTCAAAATAGCTGCGATTAATAACACAGCATCAGCACCCATAGTGCGAGCTAAAAATATTTGATAAGGGTCGATAATAAACTCCTTACACAGCAGGGGTAAATTCACAGCCCCCCGGACAAGTTTTAGATTATTAAAACTACCCTGAAAAAACTTTTCATCAGTCAAGACTGATAGACAAGCAGCCCCGCCCCGTTCATAACTTTGAGCAATAGCCACAGGGTCAAAGTTTGGTTTAATGACCCCACGACTAGGGGAAGCCTTCTTCAACTCAGCAATTAAACTAGGGTATTTAGGACTTTGTTGCACAGCAGCGATAAACCCTCGCACCGGGGGAGATATTTCTACTTGTTTTTTTAGAATAGCCAAAGGAGTTATTTCCTCCATTTTAGCCACTTCCTGCTTTTTATAGCTGATAATTTGCTTTAGTATGTTAGTCATTGGTTATTGGTCATGATAATAATCTGGTAGTGGGAGCATCTGATTAATTGATATAACTAAAGACAACATTTTTGATCATCGTCAGTCCCACCTCCCCAGATAAGGTCATAATAGATTCCGGGTGAAACTGTACAGCAGCTATAGGTAAACTGTGATGCTCGATGGCCATAATGATATTATCTTCAGAAATTGCCGTCACCTTCAAAACCTTGGGTAAATGTTCCTGTAAAGCAAACAAAGAATGATATCTACCCACAGCAAAAGAATTAGGTAAGCCTTTAAACATTACTGACTCAGAATCAGTAACAAAGATGCGAGACGACTTACCATGTTGGGGATAATTGAGAACACCTAATTTACCGCCAAAACTTTCAACAATACTTTGTAACCCCAAACAAACACCAAATATAGGAATATGATTACTCATGCAAGTAGCGATAGTTTGGGAAATACTAAAATCACTAGGTTTACCTGGACCTGGAGATAAAACCACTAAATCAGGGCGCTGTTTTTTAAGTTGGGTGTCTGAAAAATTGTGACGGATGGTAGTGACTTGTGCCCCTGTTTGGCGGATATAATTAGCTAAGGTGTGTACAAATGAATCTTCATAGTCAATTAATAAAATGTGTTTCTCGGCTTCACTATTAGAAACACATTGACTCAAGTTTTGAGAACCGCACTGTTTTAATTCCGAGTCTGTTTCTTGGGCTTGATGAATAGCAGCAAATAAAGCAGTGGCTTTAGTGATGGTTTCTTGTTCTTCTGCTTGGGGGATAGAATCATAAAGTAAAGTGGCTCCAGCGCGGACTTCAGCAATACAGTCTTTAAGGCGAATTGTCCGTAATATTAACCCTGTATTCAGGTCGCCATTAAAACTTAAATAACCAACCGCGCCTCCATACCAACGCCTGGGGCCGTGTTCCTGCTGTTCAATAAAATTAATTGCTGCTCTTTTAGGTGCGCCGGTTACCGTAACTGCCCAAGTGTGGCTTAAAAAAGCATCTAAAGCATCAAACTCTGGTCTTAGTATGCCTTCAACATGATCCACTGTATGAATCAAATGGCTATATAACTCTATTTGACGACGGCCGATAACTTGCACTGTACCTGGTTGACAAATGCGGGACTTATCATTACGGTCAACATCAGTACACATAGTAAGTTCCGCTTCGTCTTTGTATGAGTTGAGTAATTGACGAATTTGGTCCGCGTCATCTATGGCATTTTTCCCTCTGGTGATAGTACCACTAATGGGGCAAGTTTCTACTCTTTTACCTTCCACCCGCACAAACATTTCTGGGGATGCGCCAATGATATATTCCCCCCCTAAATTAAATATAAAACCATAGGGGCTGGGGTTTATTTTCTTCAAGGTAGTAAATAGTTTACTGGGTAAGGTGTCACAGAAACTAAAAAAGTTTTGACTGGGAACGACTTCAAATAAATCTCCCCGCTGGAAATATTCATGAGCTATTTTAACTTTTTCGGCATATTCCCCCACTTGATGACTGCATTTTTGCTGTGGAGTCAAGCGCCGTCCTTGATGATTTATGCTTTCGCCAGTACGGGGTAAATTGTGAGTAGTGCCGTGGGGGGTTTCAAAGTCATATTGTAAACAAAAAGCCTGTTGCAGATAATAATCTACAATTATTAGTTCATCTGGAAGGTAAAGTAATAAATCCCGTTGGTCTAATGGACGTTCTTGAACCTTGGTTACAGATTCAAACTGAAAGACCAAATCATAACCAAAAGCTCCATATAGTCCTAAATGTTCATCTTCTTGGCTAGAGAATATATGTAAAATTTCCCGAATGATAGTAAAAGCAGAAGGTTGTTTACTGCGCTGTTCCTCTACAAAAAAACCCTGAGTGATTTTAATTAAGCCAGTGATTTGATGTTTTTTTTGCTGGACTGCATTTAATTCTTTTAGTAAACACAACCGTTCTAAAAGTAAAGGTAATAGTACTTCTCCCCGTTGATTTAAAGCCGTGACTGTAAAAACGTTTTCTCTAGTAGTCAACTCCAGAGGCGGGTTAACAAAACCAATTGCCCATCTTTTATATCTACCTGGATATTCATAACTACTGGTAAGTAAGCCGCCGCGCTGGGTGTTGAGATAAAAGAGGATGTCATCTAAAGCCGTTGCCATTTTAATTTGCTCACAGCAACGAGAAATTAATACACCACTGTTAGTTATATAAGACCGTGATTCACAATTCATTGTTTATTAATGATGTCGTAAAAACCATTTATTTCTCCTCTATTCACAATAGTTCAAAATCTTAGTTGGTTGCATGAACAATTTTTAGATGTGAGTATATTTTTATTTGTGTTAGCATTAGATCAAATCTACAAAACTCCCACTCCTAGGCTCTAAGCCTAGGAGTGGGGTTTAACACCTAAATTACTTTTGCAAATGGTCAAGAATAACTTGATATACATCAGTTGCTTTAATTGATGCAGAATCAACTAAATCAGCACGGGAAGTAATTAACAACGCCCCTTCCTCCGGGGAGGGCGGAATACAACCGTGAGAACCACGCACTAACTCGGCTTTGAGAGGAATAACATTCATTAAATAACGCCAATTCATTTGTTTTTTGAGGAGTTCACCAGCAACTTTCAACCGTGGAAACTTGATTTTGGGGTCAAAAAATAATTCAACTGGGTCATAACCTGGTTTACGGTGAATATCTACCGTTCTGGCAAAATCTGGCGCGCGGTGGTCATGAAACCAGTAATAATAAGTAAACCAAGCGTGGGGCTGGGCTATGGCTATTAGTTCCCCTGACCTGGGGTGAGCAAGATGATATTGCTGCTTACTGACATCATCTAAAACATAAGCAATTCCTGGGGTTTGTTCTAAAAGCGATCGCACTTTATCCCTAACCAGAGAATTGTTAATATAAACATGAGCAATTTGATGGTCAGCCACTGCAAAAGCTTGACTAGCTCCTGGGTCTAACTTTTCTCCCCCTAGTTCTTCCCGCACTGTTAATAAATTGTGTTGGCGAAGTAAGCGATTAATATGGATAGGTTGAGTAACAGTAGTAATTCCATATTCCGATAAAACTATAACTTGTGTGTTTCGGTTTTGATAAAACGTAATCAAGTCTTGACAAGCTGCATCAATTTCTAGTAAATCTTGCTTAATTTTGTCAATATCAGTACCGTATTTTTGTAAACAATAGTCTAAGTGGGGTAAATAAATTAAAGTTAAAGTCGGGTGATAATGATTGTCTACCCATTTCGCAGCTTCCGCTATCCATTTACTTGCTTGAATAGACGTGTTGGGTCCCCAATAATTGAACAGGGGAAAATTGCCAAGGGTTTTTTGTAGGGGCGATCGCAAATCTCCTGGTTGAGTGTATATATCAGGTATTTTCCTTCCATCTGCTGTGTAGATAGGGCGGGGGGTGATGGTATAATCTGCCGTAGAGTACATATTATACCACCAAAACAAATTAGCGCAGGTAAAGTTATGATCTAATTCTTTAGCAACTTCCCATATTTTGGGAGCTTGAATTAACTTATTAGACTGTCGCCAAAACTTGATTTCGCACTCATCCTGAAAATACCAACCATTACCCACAATTCCATGTTCATGGGGTAACTTACCTGTTAAATAGGTAGCCTGTACCGTACAAGTCACAGCAGGTAACACAGGGGCGATGGGTAATATTTGTTGTTCTTGTGACCATCGACTGAGAAAAGGCGTATATTCTCCTAGAAGTTTTGATGTTAAGGCCACTAAATTAATTACTACAGTTTTTTGCATAAGCTATATTTACAGCACATTGCAGGTGAAAGAAATAGAAATGTAAATGATAAAACTCTTGTAGTGCCGGTATCTGGTTCCCCTACCGTACCTACTTTGGCAAAATTCGCTATATTTGTTGAAGAATTTCTAGAAAGTCATCAAAAATAATAAAAATTTTTTTGTACCCATTCATATTCCCTGGCTAGGGAGTCTGATAAATCTAACTTCAACCCCGGAGGAAGTACCTCCCAAGTGTAAGTTTCAATTTCTAAATGAGTACAGCTGTAGCCATCATGCAGCAACTTAAACACACTTGTAATATGTTCTTGGGTAGACTGCAACAAACCATAATCATTCACAAAAACAGGGACATGAAAATGTATTCGCCATTCTTGGGCTAGTGTTTTTTCTAGAAGAGGTAAAACCTGTCCCAAGTCCCGATAATGAAACAATTTATCATCATCTCCACGGGCGACAACTTGGTGTAAATAAATAGAATCAGCAAAAGAATACAATTGTCTGGTTAACTCACCACGTAAAAGCGAGTCATCTGGTATATTTACCCGTAAAGCTGCACTAACTTGAACCTTACCAACTTGAATTCCCACAGCCCCCAACTGCTGGAAAACCACTACCGGATTTTCATACACCACAGCAAAATGGCAAGTGTCATAACAAACCCGGACATGATTAAGTAAATAGCCCTCCGCAACTTCCAGAGAAACCCCCAGATGCTTTACCAAAAAAGCCCCTCCCACAGGTAGTAAATGCTGTTGAAAAAAATTCACCACCTCAGATCCGTTTTCAATCAACCCATCAGGTTCTGGTTCCAAATCTAAATGCAGCAACTTACCATAGTGTTGATAGATATAAACCATATCAGCCACCAACTGGGCCATGTAAACACTAGCTTTATCCATAACAGCAGCACGCCCTTGGCTGGTTTTGTGCCAAGGTTTGTAAGACACTGGTAAAGTAGAAATACTACCTTCACCCCCGCTAGGTAATAACTCTGCCAAAATCCTTGTGAGTAGTAAAGTGTACTGGTATCGCTCCTTTGTTGTCCAGTCCGGTGCATAAACTTGGTCTTTCACCACTTGTTGATGAAATTTCCCGTAGGGAAAGCCATTCACAGTAAACACATATAACTGTTGTTCTTGTAACCAGTGTTGTAATTCTGTCAAAGTTGGTTTGAGGATTAATTGTTGTGCAGCCACCGACCCCAGACGTAAACCAACTCCCAGAGGTTTTTGGCTTGCTAGTTTCTCCTTCAGGGGGGGGATATATTGCTTTAAATTAGCCAAAACTTGTTTCCATTCTTCCCCTGGGTGAACATTGGTACAGTAAGTTAAATCAAAAATTTTATTTGTTCCGATTTTCATAATTTAACTAAGAGCGAATTTTTGTAACTGCCAAACAGCTTTTTGATACAGAGATAAATTTACATAATCAACCTCACAGCTTTCACCAATACCTTCCAGCAAAGTCAAACATAACTCACCCCCTAAATGTTCCCGAAACTCTTTTAAACCACGGAATAAACACCGGGGGTGATCAACTTCGGATATATATTGAGCTAACTCTGGCACATATAAAATAAAATCCAGCGCCTTTAGTGTGGTAACTATTTTTTGTAGTTCCCAGTAAGAAAGTTTTCCCAGAAAATAAGAATAAGTACTATCTAAAGCCATTCCAATGGCCACAGCCTCCCCATGACGTAAACTATAATTAGTCAAACATTCCAATCTATGACCAGCCCAATGTCCAAAATCCAAAGGACGGGATGAACCACTTTCAAAAGCATCACCACTGTTAGCGATGTGTTGTAAGTGTAATTGGGCGCAGCGATAAATCAGCTGCTGCATTATTTCCCCTTCTCGGTGGTTGAGGGCTGTAGTATTGGTGTGAATAAAATCAAAAAAATCACCATCTTTAATCAAAGCCACCTTAACAGCTTCCGCAATACCCGATCGCCAGTCACGTTGTGTTAAAGTAGTCAAAAAAGCTGAATCATTAATCACTGCATAAGGAGGGGCAAAAGTACCTAAAAAATTCTTTTTCCCAAAGGCATTGACGCTGTTTTTTACTCCAACACCAGAATCATTTTGTCCGAGTACTGTAGTAGGAACTCGAATCAAACGAATTCCCCGATGGGCAGTAGCGGCAGCATATCCCACCAAATCCAACACAGCACCCCCCCCTATGGCTATGATGTAGGAATGACGACACAAGCCATTTTTGTCGATAGTTTGATGAATTTGGTCTAAGCAAGTGCGATGGTTTTTCGCAGCCTCTCCCCCAGGGACAATAATTGGTTTTTCTGCTAAATTTAATATTTCGCCATAGAAACTAGTGTATGTTTCTATTTGCTCAAGTAATGCGGGTTGGAAATTTAATAATCCTCCATCCACAACCACTAGTATTTTGCTCTGTCCTGCTTCTTGTCCTGGGTTGATTACTTCTACCAAAGTAGTATTTTTTAAATCAAATAAATCCTTGGTAAAGTGAACTTGATAGTTAAAATTAACAGTAATATTTTGACTAATTGCTGCTTTAGTAGAAAATGCTTGAGGAGAAAAGTTGATTACCATTGTTTTGCCAATACCTCTATAAACGCAGACCGGTTTAAAGCCCGGAGTAATACATTTACTGACTGAGAACCGTTGACCATGATTTGGTTATTAAAAATAAAGCAAGGTACACTATTAATGCCCTGCAAGTGAGCTTTTTTGGCTTCAGTAATCACCATATGAATATTATAAGTATCTGTGAGACATTGCCGCAGATAATTTTCATTCATTTGATAACTTTTACCAACATTAACTAAAACTTCAACATCACCAATATTTAAACCATATTCAAAATAAGCCTGATAAATTGCTTCAACAATATTATTTCTCAAATCAGTAGAAGCAATGGCAATTAGTTGATGAGAAAGTCGAGTATTAACAGCCGAACGAATTTTATCAAAATTGAATTGCACTCCTACCGCCTCACCCATCAAACGCACATGATTAAACATTTGTTGGAGTTGTACAGTTGTGAGTTTTTTTCGCTGCCGCATAAAGCTGTGAAAGTCACATCCCTCTGGAGGAATAGAACTATCAAGAAAAAAAGGATGCCAACGAATGTTTACAGGTTCTTTCTTCCATTGTCCTAAAGCATCAAAAAGGTTTTTTTGCCCTATTCTGCACCAAGGGCAGGCGGTATCGTGAAAAACATCTATCAGCATGATTTTAATAACCAGTTTCCGACAAACATACTAAAGATGAGTTATTTTGTAACCCCATAAATTCCTGGGCGGTTTCAAATTCTTGGAGTAATGCAGCACGGTCTTTTTTTCTCACCAGCCTTGCCAAGCGGCTGTAAGTATCAGCTAAATAGTTAATTGCTTGACATCGTTCTTCTGTGGCCAGTATGATGTCAATACATAAATTAGGGTTTTGCGCAAACAAGCGCTTAAGGATTTCTATTTCTTGACGATAGCTAGGTGTTGACATAGACAAACTACTTTCTATGTCAACTTGAACTGCACTCAAGAAAACACCAAGACTAAATCTAGAAAAGTGCTGAGTTGCTTGAACAATTACCATCATTTTATCATGTTCTTCAGGAGTGCTGGTAATTAGTTCACCCCCCTGTTTGGTAATTAAATCTAATAACCATTGAAAAGCATCATCATTTCTACCTGGACACACCACCACTTTTTGTCCTCGGAATGAATTGACATTAGGTCCAAACATAGGATGTAGTCCCATTACAGGGCCACAATGGTATGTCAGCATTGCTTGAGTAGCCTGAGTTTTGACACTAGTGACATCACACAAGGCTGTATTTGGTGATAGATACTCAGCTGCACGCTTAATAACCGCAACAGTTTTTTCAATGGGGACACTAACTAACACTAAATCTGCTTGATTTAACAGGTGGTCTGCATACACCCAATCTTTTTGTTCAAGAACACTAACATAATGACCTGCTGCTGAAAGTTGCTGTCTAAATAAATTTCCCATTCTGCCCATACCGCCGATAATAGTAATTTTTCGGTTTATGGTGACTAACCTTTGATTAATTTGTTTAAGCTGTTCTGGGTTCATACGCTTAATTTGATGATATTTCAATTTTATATAACTGATGTAATTTAGGTCATTTTTGACAGGATATCCACAGATGGTTTTTGCTTAGAGATTAAATCAGAAAATAACTGTTCATAGGCATATAAAGCTTGGTCAAAGGAATAGTTTTCTACCGCAAATTTTCTCCCTCTTTCACCAAGCCTGGCTGCAAAAGTGGGATTATGATATAAATTCGCTACTGCATCTGCTAAGGCTTGGGGTGATTCTGGTTCTACCACTATACCCCCACCACTTTGTTCAATTGCTTGAGCAGCAGTACCAGTTCTAGGAACTGAAGCCACAATAGGGCTACCACTAGCTAACAGCAATGGTATTTTTGAAGGCATATTAAATGAAGTAACATTACGTTTTTGCACAATTAACCCCACATTAGCTGCCGCTAACATTTGCGGTAATTGTTCTCGTGGCTGTAATGGCAATAGTAGTACATTATTGGCCTGACGACTTAAACAATATTGCTGCAATTTTTGTAATGCTTTTGCTTCCCCAACAATCACAAACACAATATTTTTAATTTCACCCAGGCGAACTGCTGCTTCTACTACTGTTTCTAGTCCTTGTGTTAAGGCAATATTACCTGAATAAAGTACGATAAATTTACTATTTAGTTGATGAATGGCTCGCCATTGATTGTTTTTATTAGTAGGGCGAATAAAATTGACATTGACCCAATTGGGTATGCAAACTATTTTTTGATGGGGGACTCCCTTATTAATTAAATTTTGTCTAAACTTTTCACTAATAACACTGATAGTGTGGGCTTGGTGATATGCAAATTTTTCTATGGCTGTTAAAAGTCCAATCATCAATTTATTTTTGATTAATCCAATATCTATGGCAGCTTGGGGAAGAATATCTTGCACATTTAGCACCACTGGGGCTTTATATAGCCGACTTAGCAAGCTGACTGGTAAAGAAGCTAGTAAAGGGGGAGTTGTTAATAAAATTATATCCGGTGGGTTGTGTTTGAGTGCCTGTGGTAGACTTGTACAGATAAAGCTTAACTCTAGCAATAGGCGGTCTAATAGCTTGGGTTTGTTTTTAATGTGTAGATAACTGCGCTGAATTATCACACCATTTTTTTCTTCAGTTAAGTACCATTTACCTTGATATCCCTGGTAAATTTGGCGTTGGGGATAGTTGGGCATCCCCGTAACTACGCGGACTTTATGACCTTGCTTAACTAGTCCTTCTGCTAATTCAGTGATTAAAGGGGCAATTCCAATTGGTTCTGGGTAGTAGTTGTAGGAATAAATTAAAATGTGCATAGAATGTTAATGTTTGGCGGGCACTGTAATTAAATCAGCAGTATTCAAAATTAATAAGCAGGATGCTTGTGTTACAAGAAGATCATTAAGCGAATATGATATTAGGGATAATTATTTTGACTGTATTTAGGTTACTGCAAATATTTGTGAAAGTTTAGTAGATATAAGCAACAAGCTCAAAACCAGTAACCCACATATCCAACCTGCAAACCCAGCAACTAAACAACTATCTAATATAATTACTGATATAACCCCACTTTTAACCGCTAATCTCATATATTCAGGGGTGGGTTGTTGCAGAGCATTAATTAGGGGTGACAAGATTTGAATCATGAAAAATATCAGGAAGGGTAGGGCTGTTAAAAGATGGTAGTTTGTGAATAGTCCCAGGGTTAACAAACCTAAAATCACCATCACTATCATCAACAGTGCCATTACTGCTGTAGTCAGATGCGCTTCATGCACTTCTTCTCGACTTAAAAGAGTAATAGCGGCTATGTAAACAATGGAAATCAATGCTAAAAACCAATATTCTCCCACTATTGCCGGCGTGATGCTGACACCTAACAGCAAGTTACCCCCACGGCATAAGCCCATATTAATGGGAGCAAGAATAGTATAGTGCTTGCCAAAGGCATTATAAAATAAAGCCGCTGCTGCTATAGTCAAAGCCAACCCACCACTAAAAAAAGAAACTTGAGAGGCAGCCACTATACCTACACTTAACAGCCAACCCCCCAGAAGGGCTGCTACTTGAGGGGATGCTGTACCCCCAGGGATGGGGCGCTCTGGTCGCTCTAACAAATCTATTTCCATGTCGAATAGGTCATTAAGTACAACGCCTCCGCCATATAAACCAGTGGTGGCTATCAGTAACCACACTGGAGGGATAAAGTTCCATGGTGGGGGGTCTTGGGTGATGGTGAGATAACCTGATGCTGCTATGCCGGCTAGGATGTCAGCCCAAGCGGTAATTATATTAGCCGGGCGGGTTAGTTGCAGATATGCCCACAGGCTCTGAGAATTTACTTTAACGCTTTTCATGTTTTGGTTTTGCTTTATGAAATTAATGTGTTTTCAGGGCAAAAATCTACTATTGGTTCTTGTCCCCTGAGTATTGAATTGTCATGAAACTTTTGGCGCTGGTCGATGGGGACTGTTTCTAGCCAGTGTGATCCTGTTATCTCTCCGCTCTGGCTATAGGCAGAAAGGGCATTTTGATAACACACGGCTGTTACATCTTCCTGGGGTATTCCTCGCTCTAGCATTAACCAAGCTGTTTTGGGGACTGCTAAGGGGTCGCTAATTCCCCAGTCAGCGCTACTATCTATAATTATTCGTTGGATGTTGTCACGTCCGGTGGGGGTGTTTCCTGCATATTCCCGGATAATTTCTACCATGCGGGCGTTGCCCATTTTGGTATGGGGGTAAATTGTGAAAGCTGCCCAAAAACCTCGTTCTAACACTTCTGCTACGGTTTCTTCGTTGTTATGGTCTATGATGACTAGGTTTGGATCTAAGCCATGTTCAACACAAACATCCATGCTGCGTATTGTTCCGGCTTTTTTATCCCGGTGGGGGGTGTGTATCATCACCGGTTTGTTTAGTTGTTTGGCTAGTTCTAGTTGGAGGCGAAAATATTTATCTTCTGCTGGGGTGATGTCATCATAGCCAATTTCTCCAATGGCTACTACACCTTGTTTACAAGCATACAAGGGCAGTATTTCCATGACTGCTGCTGCTAAGGCTTCGTTATTGGCTTCTTTGGAATTTAAACCTATGGTGCAGTAGTGTTTAATGCCAAATTGAGAGGCGCGGAATCTCTCCCAGCCCAATAGACTGCTGAAATAATCTTGAAAGGAACCAATGTTAGTCCGGGGTTGTCCTAACCAAAATGCTGGTTCAATGACGGCGACTATACCTGCTTGGCTCATTTTTTCATAGTCGTCGGTGGTGCGGGAGGTCATGTGTATGTGGGGGTCAATAAACATCATAAAACATCATACAGGGAATAGGTAATAGTTATTGGTCAAGGCTCTACTAGTTGCCAAATTTGGGCGGGGATGGGACGATGGGCGCTGTGGCGTTCGTGGGCGTAGTTGATTAACTTTTTGCTGAGGTCCTTATTAACCCGGAGTTGAAGCCCAGAAATTAAATGAAGCGGTCTCCCTAAATGTAAGGCTTTTAATACTATTTGATTCCATGCAGCATTGGAAAAGTACCGGGCTGGGTACGGATTGCGTAGGGCGATCGCATCAAAAACTGTGGTAATATTGCTGCGTACTCCTTCGGCAGCTCGGTTTTGTAGTTTTTCTGGGTCGGGGAGCAGTGGTAAGGCTTGATATAAGGCAATTAATTCTTCCAAGTCTGCGGTGGTGAATAACTGCTCTAATATTTGCTGATATTTATTTGGGTATTTCTCGGCTAGGGCTAAAACTAATAAAGTGCGAGCGGTTTGGTCTACTCTCCAATGACTAGGACACCAACCATCTTCCATGTCTGCTACAGCTTGTCGGTCTTTGGGGCTGAGTTGTAGTGGTTGTTTGCCTATGTGATGAGGTGTGAGACTAAATGTCTGGAAAATTGTTTGATGGGTGATTTGTTCTGTTGTTTGCTCTAGCCATGTTAAGGTTTCATGACTAATTTGCTGTGATAGCCAATGTAATAACAGGTTGTAAATATTGGTTTGTTGTCTATAAACTACATTTGGCATTATTATTATCATGGTAACACTTTGATATTTTGGTTTTTTTTCTCTGACACCAGAGAAAAAATCGGCGTTGCGTGATTGAAGATGACCAACGCCGAATTTTCTCAATTAATTACTGTTTCTTAGTCTGTTTCTTCGCAGTTTTACAACTGTAGACCCTAGCCCGAACAGTCCTAAACCTAACAAGGCGGTTGGTTCTGGTACTCTGGCTGTGCGTTCTACTTCTAAGACTTGGATGCGACCTTGAAAAAAATCACCTACGTAAATTTTGTCATCGTTGTAGTGTAGTCCCGCTGTCCAGTTAAATTTACCTGGTTCTAGGTCTATGGGGTCACCGTAAGGGGTTGTGCCTCCTAATGCAGGTGGGGTGGGGGGTGGAACTATGTCTCCGTTAGCATCGCGGGTGGGTTCACCAAAGGATGTGAGAAAGTTGCCGTTGGCATCGAAGACTTGAACCCGGCTGTTTTGAGAGTCGGCTACGTAAATATTTTCATACTCATCTACATCTATGCCGATGGGTTCTTTGAATTGTCCCGGCTCAGAACCTGTGGAGCCAAAGGCAAAGAGAAAGTTACCTTCCGGGTCCAGGACTTGAACCCGTCCGTTATATTGGTCGTTGACGTAAATTTTACCTGTGGTGTCGGAAATTATTAAACCTCCAGGACCTGAAAATTGACCTGGTTCACTGCCGGGGCTACCTATGGTTTTAATTTGTTCTCCTTGGGGATTATATACTTTGATAACATCAGCACTAAAATCACTTACGTATAAGTTGCCGGCTGCGTCAAAGTCCATTCCCCCAGGACCAAAAAATAATCTGTCTTCTACCGGACCGCTAAAGGAACCATAGGAAGTTTTGTAATTGCCTTGGGCATCGAATACATTAATTCGACTGTTGAAAACGTCTCCTACGTGCAGGTCTCCGGTGATGGGGTTAAATCTCAGGTCAGCCGGTTCGTCAAATTCTCCTGGTCCAGTTCCAGTGCTGCCTATGCCTTTGATGTAGTTGCCTTGACTATCAAATACATCCACTCGGTCTATACCTCTGCCATTGCTGACAAATATGTTTCCGGTGGAGTCTTCTACTCCTATCCCTTGGGGAACCGTTAATACTCCTGGAACTCCGGGAAAGTCATTATCGGTAAATGTAGCAGGTCTGCCTATGCTGGTTTCGTATTTTAAATTTAAGGCTGCTGCTGGACTGGTTGCTGTGAGGGTGATTAACCCAGCACTTGCTAATGCCATGGACAATTTTTTTACGAGTGCCATTAAGTTGAACTCCTATTAATGGTTTTTTTAGGGTTGGGTTGGTTTACTTCCAGGATGTAAGGCGTTTATAACGGTTAATCGGGGGATAAATTTTTGCTTTTGGTTTTGGAAAAAATGCTCAAAGCCACGGCTACTATTGCCCCAATTGCGGCGGGTTCGGGTACTTTCTCTGGTGTTAGGTCAATTCTGACTAGTTGCCCTGTTCCCGATAGGCGAGAGTAATTGGATGTATATAGGTTGCCGTCGGGTCCAAAGGCTAAACCAGATGCTAGTTCTAGTCCGTCGTCGCCACTCAAAATCGTGGTGCGTGTACCATCTGGAGCTATTTTGATCAGAGAACCACTGACATCACCGATGATGTTACCGCCTTGTTCTATGGCTTTCCATTCTGATTGGTCGAGGTGTTGCAAAGCGTATAAATTACCCTCTGGGTCGTATGCTACCCCGGTTAGTTGGGTGAAACCGTCGGCTATGGTTTCTATTGATAAGTCGTCAGGGTTAACTGTATAAATGCGGGCTTCTTCTTCTGGATAGGGAAAGTAAGTAAATTCGCTGACTGTTAAGCTGCCATCGGGGGCTATAGTTATCCCAGTGGGAACTGATTGATTTGATACTGGTAAGCCGTTGGTGGCTGTGGTAAAGCCGGGGGGTAATGGTGCGCCTCCTGTGGGGTCTACTATTCCTTCTGGAAGTGTGGGAAATTCTAGTTGTTCGGCTGGTAGTACTTTTTCTGGGAATTTGGCTACGTTTTTGATGCCACTACCATCAAGTCCCACGGAATATATTGTGTTCCCCCCTCCATCTACTACATAGGCTGTGTCGTCTTGTATTTCTAAAGCATAGGGGTTACTAATAACGTCGCTGCCGTCTGGGTTGTTGTCTAGTTCATATTGGGCGAAGTCTGCCAGGCTGGTGAAGGTGTTGGTTTCTAGGTCTACTTTATATAGTTGTCCTAGCAGGGGGGTGTTTAAGGGTTCTTGTCTGGTGTTGGGGTTCCCTGCAAAGCCGTATAAAAGATAAGCGTTTCCTTGAGAATCAAATTTAAAGTCGGCAGGTCCTGCTGCTTGTTCTCCAGAAGGGGTTAGAGCTAAGGATGGCAGGTTGGGGATGACTGTTTCTTTGTTACCGTCTGGGGTGATTTTAATCAGAGAGGCTGTTTCTCCAGAACATAGGGGTATATATTGGGCGCTGGGTGAGGGTACACATCGACCGTCTTTACCGTCACCTCCTGAGCCGCTTTCTGTTAGGTAAATGCTGCCGTCCGGGGCAAAGTCAAAGTTGCGGGGGTTGTTAAGGTTATCTGCGACTACTGATAAGGTGGCGGCGGCCGCAGCAGTGCTGCTGGCTAGGGATGCGGCACAAAAGGTTAGGAGTGTGATAGTAAATGACTTGAGTTTCATGGTTTCTGGGGTTGATAGTTAGTGTTTATTGAGTAAAAATTTATGTTTCTTGGTGAAGCAAATTAAACCCAAGGTGCTGAAAATTAATGGTGTATATGGGGTGTGGGGTTCGGGTACTGATTGGGTGTTGGTTACGCGGATGATTTGCCCTGCCCACGGGCGATCGCCTCGGTTGGCGATATAAATTACACCGTCATCACTGATGCTTAAGCCTGTGGGGGATTCTAATCCGTTACCACTGAGAACAGTGGTTTGTGTGCCGTCGGGGGCTATTTTGATTAAAGAACCTGCTGGGTTACCCTTCCAGGCTGATTCGTTGGCGTATTGCAGGGCGTATAAGTTGCCTTCTGGGTCAAAGTCTAGGTCTATGAGTTGAGTCAACCCATCTGCATAAATTGTTGGTGTTCCGTCATCGCCAACTCGGTATATTTTCGCTCCACCTTCCGGAAAAGGAAACCCTGTATACTCACTTATGTAGTAGGCATTGTCTGGTCCCTGGGTGATTGCGGTGGGCACTGATTGAGTTGTAGTTTGTGCTGTTTCGGTTGATATTTGCTCTGGTTCCGGGGAGGGAGAAGCCCCGGAAGGGAAGACTGGATTGATAATTTGTTGCTGGGGAAATACTGCCAGGGTTTGTATTGTATTTTGCGCTATGTCGTAGCTGACTAGGCTGTTAGCTGCTGAGTCTATGGTAATCATTTGATTACCATCAATAATGAATTTTAAAGGGTTACTGTTTAAGTCTTCACCATCGGGATTGTTGACAAGTTCATGGTTGGAGATATCTGCAATGCTTGTCCAGGTGTTGTTGTCAAGGTCTGGGGTTATGATGGTTCCTAGTCCGGTTTCTCCTAAGCGATCGCGAAAGGTGGGATTAGCGCCGTATCCTAGTAATATATAAGCTTGGCCTGTGGGATCAAATTGAATGTCCCGGGGTCCTGCGGCTCTAGTTCCATCAGTGCGGGCTAAAGAGGGTAGTCCTGTTAATATCGGTTTTACTTCACCGTTATCAATAACGCTAACCACACCATTATTGCCTAAACATAAGGAATCACCGCTACCACTGGGGGGAGGAACACAGGGGCCCTCTCCTCCGCTTCCGCCTTCAGTGATGTATAGTTTACCATCTTGACCAAAGCTTAACCCACCGGGATTATTTAAGCCGTCGGCTACGACTGTAAAGGATGCGGCGGTGGCTGATTTCATACCCCACATAGCTGTTAGATATAGACTAAGGAGGGTAATAGTCAAATGCTTGATGTTCATTTACAGTTAGTTACATAATGAGAGCGCATCTTCACAGGGAAAACCAAGAATTTATTTATGAGACTTTGGGATATAACTCATCCCCAAATCAAAAGATTGCATATTACCCGCTTGGGCTTCTAACATTCTTTTAATGTTCATACTTTCAGCGCCAAAGTCTTCAATTTGTAGTTTGCCGTGGGCAAGGAGTTGATCTGTGTGCCAAAAGGTGATTCGATGTAGGATAAATCCAGATGCTTCAGGGTCAGCAAAGGCATAGGCTGTGGGAATAAGTAAAGCCACAGAACGCTGGTAAAATCCGTAATCTGGATAAAAGTACTCTTGTTCTAGTAAGTGATATTTACTTAATTTGTGTGGACGCAGGGAAATTTTTACTTTTTGCTCATATTCATCTTTAAATTCTCCAGATTGGGAATTAATCTGCTTAGTTAGTCGCAATAAATGGGCCCACTCATCCATTTTTTCCAAGTCCGATAAATAGTCAATCCCCATATCAACAGGTGCATCAACATAGATGGTATCAGTGTCGATAAAGTAACGACCCTTTGCTGCTGTGCTGCGTCCGCCTTGGCGTTCTAGAATGGCTTTTAAGGAGCGAGTTTCTGATGTGTGTACGGTGTGAATACCCTGCATAATCATAGGGGTTTGTCGTTTGGGGTCAACAAAGCTCAACCAATGAAAATACACACCTGTTTCGTCTGTTTCTGGGTCGATGTAATGGGGGGGAAAGAGGAGAACGGGGTATACTTGGAAGTAGTTGTTATATTCAAATCCGCAATGCCATTCAATGCCGTAAAAAAGCTCATTTTCTAGTTTCTTCACATGGTAGTAGAGGTTTTTTTGATAACCTGATGCTGTTCCTAGCCAGGTGTCTTGGTCTATTTGCTTGATCATCCGGCTAAAGAGTGTCCATTCATCTAGGTTTTTTAAACCGCACAGATATTCAAAAACTCTTTCAGGGGAGGCGGCGATGTAGGTTGATGTAGCAAATGAATTTTTTTCCATTAGTGACTCCAGTTAGTTATTGATAATTTGGTTTTTTTTTGGTGTTAATGATGCGATATTCTGCCAGTTGCTGTGCGGCTTCGTTAGTAGTGATATTTTTGCGTTTAGCTATGTCGAAAATGGTGAGCAGGGTGTCATAAATTTGATGTACTTGCTGCATAACTTTAGTGTCTTCATAGCCAATCATTTCGTTGTAAACATTAATTAAACCCCCGGCATTAATCACATAATCTGGGCAGTAGGTAATACCTTTTTCCGTGAGCATTTGACTATGTGTTTTTTCATCTGCTAGTTGATTATTAGCAGCGCCAGCGATGATTTTTGCTTTGAGTTGGGGTATTGTTTGCTGGTTGATGATTCCGCCTAGGGCGCAGGGAGCGAAGATATCAACATCTTGTGAGTAAATTTCTTGGTTACTAACAACTGTAGCGTTAAAAAGTTGCTGCATTTCTGCCGTTTTAGCTGGATCTACATCGCTGACATAAAGTTTGATTTTATGTTCGTGTAAGTAACGGCAGACATTTTTACCAACATTTCCTAGTCCTTGAATAGCCACCTTCAGCCCTTGAAGTTCTCGACTTTGCCAATGGGCTTGTACTGCGGCTTTGATGCCTAGAAATACTCCTAGGGCTGTGATGGGGGCGGGTCCGCCGGATTTTTCTTCTCCTCCTACCACGTATTTAGTTTGTTCACGAATTACTCGTACATCTTCAGGGGTGAGGTTAATATCTTGTCCTGTGATGAATTGTCCGTTGAGGTTGTTGATAAAACCTGCATAGGCTTTGAGCAGTTCTGGGGTTTTTTGCTGGGGATGGGCTATAATTACTGCCTTTCCTCCTCCCATGGGGATGTTAGCGCAGGCTGCCTTGTAGGTCATACCTCGACTGAGGCGCAGCACATCTGTTAGTGCATCTTCCTCACTCACATAAGGGTAGAGTCTTGTGGCTCCCATAGCTGGACCCAGGCTGGTGTTATGGATGGCGATAATTGCTTTTATGGGAGGATTTTTGCCATGACAGAATAGCACCTGTTCATGACCCATGTCTTTTACAGTTTCAAACAGTGGCATTGTGCTGATTGGTTAAAGTGCAGGAAATGAGGCTGGTTTACTACCGTTAATTTGCTTTGTTGTCACCCCTTGAGCTGCTAGACTTTTGTTTCTACCACCAGAGGGGGCTGGTTGGTCTGGGTCAATGACAACATCAACGAGAAAGGGAACTTTGGCAACCATGGCTTGGTTTAATGCTGGTTCTAAATCTGATTCCCGCACTACTCCCACTGCTTCTGCTCCCATGCCGCGAGCGATCATGGTAAAGTTAGTTTCCGGCATTTCTGCATCTGCGCCTTGTAAACCTAGGGTTTTCATGCCTTGATGGCACATATTGTAACGGGCATCGTTGAGTACAATCCACACTGCGGGGATGTTATATTTAACGGCTGTGCTAATTTCGTTGTTCATTAACATAGCTCCGTCGCCAACAATGGCTACTGCTTTACCTTTTCGGGCTTGGGCCGCTCCTAACACTCCTGTTGCAGTGTGACCCATGGCCCCTACACCAGTGCTAACTCGGTAACGCTGGGGGTGGTCAAACCGCAGTAGATGAGTTGACCAGGTGAAGGAGTTACCACATTCGGCCATAATCACAGCATCACTACCTTCTACAATGATTTTTTGAATGGCTGCCATTAAAAATTCCGGGCGCACTGGACTATCATCTACTGTGGCGGCGTGGGTGATGATGGGGGGCTGTGGATGGGGCAGGGATATGTGTGTGATGGTAGGAATTTCCTCCCATTGTTGTAGTAATTGTTGGAGATAAGCTTTGATGTCGCACTGAATGGGGAATGTTTCTGCGTGTGGATAAGCTACTCCTGGAACTTCTGGGTCGATATCTACATGAATAAAACCTTGGGGGGGAACCATGGTTTTGTTCCAGAATGATGTGGGTTCTCCTAGGCGGGTTCCTAATACTAGGGTGCGTTGGGGGGTGTGTTCTTCCATATAGGTGAGGACTGAACTATGACCGGCCAACCCGGTCACACCAACAAACTGGGGATGATTTTCTGGGAAGATGCCTTTACCACGAGGGGAACACATAACTGCTGCGCCAGTTTTTTCGGCTAAGATGCGAATTTCATCTGCGGCGTGACGTGCGCCAAAACCCAGCCACATGGCGAATGTGCCTGTGGATAGTAGTTCTATGGTTTTGGTAATGGTTTCTGGACTGGGGGGGTAGGAAAATGTTGGTATGTCTAATGGGGGTAAGGAATCAATTAAGTTGGTTTGGATGGCGGTAGGGATGCTTAAATGGGCAACAAAAGGTCCTGGTTGTGCCAACCCAAGGGCTATTTTCCGGAAGATTTGGGGAATTTGGTCTGGGGATTCTAAAGTGATGGCGTAGTTGAATATGGTCCCTGGAGTGAAGATACCGCTACTGGGTAGGGTGTAGGTGCTGGTTTCTTGAATTGCCCATTTTCCTCTTTGGGATGCTGAGGTGCAGGCTGATAATAAAATTACTTTTGCTCCTTCTCCACGGGCGGCGAATAAACCAGTGAGGGCGTTAGTGATTCCAGGTCCTGCGGTGGTAAAGATTACAGTGGGGCGATGGTTGGCAAAGTAGGCTTCAGTAGCGGCAAATGCAGCCCCTGCTTCGTGGCGGAAGTTGAATACTTGTATGTTGCTATTAGAAAGGGCGTTCCATAGGTTAGCTATTGCGCCGCCGGCTACTCCAAAGGCATATTCTATACCTAGTGTTTCTAATATTTGGGCGATCGCTTCGGCAACTGACAGTTGAGGAGGTTGGTTGAGCAAGAAAGGTTGAATGTCCTTGTTTTGCTCTACTTTTTCCAACTGTTGAGAACCGTTAGGGGAAGATTCTGAGTAGTTGTTTACTGAGAATTCCTTGTATAATTCAGTAGTGATTTGAGAAGTATTGGCATCAGTATAGTTGGGACTCATTTATTTAACTTAATTCCAGAAATTTGCAAAAAGGCTATTTGATAGACAATCACTGTACAAAGAATCTCTAATACCAATCTGTTTGTTATGACCAGATGGTGGAATACTCATTAATTCTTCTGAGATGCTTGTGAGGGCAGTGACTAGATTTCTTGTCACGGTTACACAGTCTTGACTGTGCTGATGGGAATCATCTTAGAATTAATAAAAATATATTTGCAATCAATATTTTTTTGATAGGGTTGTCATATTTTTCGCTGTGATAGGTATGGTTGCATTACATGATCATCTTGTGATTCTTAAAATAATAATCAGATATTTGCAATCAATTTATTTTGGATTAGCTTGTCAGTTTTTTTGTGATTATATTAGCTAAATGCAATGGTTATTATTTGATGAATCTGAAGAGAATCAGATCAGTTTCTCATTTGAAATCAGGAAAATACTCATGTAGATAAAAACTGGTTTTTCTATTTCTATAGATATATAAATACGGGATAAATCAATATTTCATGATAAAATTGTGGTTATTGAAACAAATAATCTCATCCTCATTTATTTTTATTTCATTTTATTTCAGCAGATGTATTTCTTAAGGAAGATGACTGATAAAACTAATATGTATTTAAATTTTTACCAGTGCATAAAAATTAAACAACTTTACATATTATTGTTAATATTTTTTCGTCTTTATCCCCTGTACAAATCAGATAATTTATGAATTAATAGAATAAAGATGGCACATAAAGCTGGCTAAGTTGCGCCCTTGCCAAAGTTGATGAAATGCTCAATTTTCCAGGTAAACCAATGGAACTGATTACGGATATTGATATTACAGATTACAAAAATGTAGAATCGGACATTAATCAAGCTTTAGAACAAGCAAAACAACTGAGTGAACTAAGAGGGTGTTTTCTTTCTATGGTTTGTCATCAATTGCGTACTCCACTGAATATTATTTCATTCTCCAATAGTTTACTTAAGGAACAGGTGAACAAACACACAGATAAAAAAATACAACCATTGCTTGGGCATATTGAAAAAGCTATCCAACAAATCAACCAGATTTTAGATGATACTTTGTATTTTGCTAAGGCAGAAACAGCCAAGATACACTTTCAGCCTCAACGGCTTGATTTAGTGGAGTTCTGTCATAATTTAGTATCACAAATACATATGAGTAGGAGGGAAAAGCCAATTAGTTTTGTGAGTCGATTTGACTTTTTCACTGCTTGGGTTGATGCAAAGTTGCTAGAACCTATTTTGCAAAATTTGCTGGATAATGCCATTAAATATTCTGTTTCTCACCGGAGTGTTGATTTCACACTTGGTTGTGATCATGGCCAGGTAATTTTCCAGGTTAAAGATCAGGGTATTGGTATTCCATTAGAAGATCAACAAAGATTATTTGAGCCTTTTTTTCGCGGGAGCAATGTTGATAATATACCTGGTACTGGACTGGGATTATCGATTATCAAAACTCTTGTAGATTTGCATGGGGGTAAAGTTACTGTGGAAAGTGAAGCAGGTGTCGGTAGTACTTTTACTGTTATGTTGCCATTAATTCAGGAATAATCTGTTTTTTCCTGGTTATGATTTGAGACAATAAACCATTAATTTTGTCAGTTTCCAGCTAAATTTTAGGGTGCTAGAAAATGAATGACGAATCAGTGAAAAAAATTCTGGTAATTGAAGATGATACTGTCAGCCGCAATCTTTATGTAAAAGGTCTTCGGGGTAAAGGTTTTGATGTTATGAGTGTTGAAAATGGTTTTACGGGTATTCAAAAGGCACAAGAGAATGTACCAGATTTGGTTGTTTGTGATGTTACTATGCCTGATATAGATGGCTATGGTGTTCTAACTATGCTACGCCAAGATCCTGTTACGGCAATTATTCCTTTTATTTTTATCACTGGTAGCTCCACTAGAAAAGCTGTTCGTAAGGGGATGGAGTTAGGTGCGGATGACTATATTACTAAACCCTTTACATTAGATGAATTGTTGCGGACAATTACTACCCAGTTGCAAAGACAAGCTTTTTTACAAAGTTGGTGCGCAGCTAAATTTCAGGAAGCTCAAAAATCATCATTAGCAGATGACACTTCAGCTTTGAATCAACCTCAGTCAATATTTCCTTGTATTCCCCAGTTAAAAAAAGTGTTTGACTTTATTGAGGCTCATTATCACGAAGGAATTACACTATGTGATGTAGCGGAAGCAGTTGGTTATTCACCTGCATACTTAACTAATCAAGTAGGAAAACAGACAGGAGAGACTATAAATAGTTGGATTGTTAAACGCCGGATGGAGGGAGCGCGGTTTTTATTACAAAATGATCAACAAACAGTAGAGCAAATTGCTAGAGCATTGGGTTATCAAGATGTTTCGCATTTTTCCCGTCAGTTTCGCCAACATCATGGTTTACCTCCCCATGCTTGGCGCAAGGAACATCAGGCGGGCTATTCCAAAGTTAAGGTGAGTCAATAAGGATAGGGAATAGGGAACAGGGTTTTACTGAAGTCCCGACTACCAGCTACACCGCCCAAAAAGTTGGGGTAGTTCTGGGGTTCTCAGAACTACCCTAATTTTAGTTAAATTGCCAAGGAGGTTAATTAGGCAAAAGCAGCAGTTTTGACATCGTTATTGGTCAAAATTTCTTGCAATTCCTCAGCATCTACCGTTTCTTTCTCAACCAGCATATTGGCGAGGTGATCGAGGATGTGGCGATTGTTAACTAATACTTCTTTAGCACGTGTATAAGCTACATCCACAAGTTTACGAACTTCTTCATCAATGGCTGCGGCTGTTTCTTCGGAGAAATCACGCTCGGACATGATATCTCTGCCTAAGAACATATTACCTTGCTGACGACCCAAGGCCACGGGTCCGAGGCGATCGCTCATACCAAAGCGGGTAACCATTTGACGGGCTACACGGGCTACTTGTTGCAGGTCGTTGGAAGCACCTGTGGTAACTTCTTCTTCACCAAAGATTAATTCTTCAGCTAGACGACCACCTAAAGCTACAGCCATTTGATTTTCCAGATAAGCGCGGCTGTATAACCCTGTATCCATACGGTCTTCACTGGGGGTAAACCAAGTTAAACCACCAGCACGACCACGAGGGATAATGCTGATTTTTTGTACTGGGTCATAGTCCGGCATTAAAGCACCAACTAAGGCGTGACCGGCTTCGTGATATGCTACTAGGGTTTTGCGCTTCTCGCTCATTACCCGGTCTTTCTTTTCTGGACCTGCTAACACGCGGTCAATGGCATCATTAACTTCGTCCATAGAGATTTCTGTTAAATTGCGCCGTGCTGCTAAAATTGCTGCTTCGTTGAGCAAGTTAGATAAATCAGCACCTGTAAAACCGGGAGTACGACGGGCGATTTTATCTAGGTCTACATCCTTAGCTAAGGTTTTACCACGGGCGTGAACTTTGAGAATTTCGCTGCGTCCCGCATAGTCAGGACGATCAACAACTACTTGACGGTCAAAACGACCAGGACGCAATAGGGCTGCATCTAAAACATCCGGACGGTTAGTGGCAGCAATAATGATAATGCCTGTATTGCCTTCAAAACCATCCATTTCTGTGAGTAATTGGTTCAGGGTTTGTTCCCGTTCGTCGTTACCTCCGCCTAAACCGGCACCCCGTTGACGACCTACAGCGTCAATTTCATCAATAAAGACGATACAAGGAGCGTTGCTTTTAGCTTGCTCAAATAAGTCGCGGACGCGGGAAGCACCCACACCTACAAACATTTCTACAAACTCAGACCCAGAGATGGAGAAGAAGGGTACACCAGCTTCTCCGGCTACAGCACGAGCTAGAAGGGTTTTACCAGTACCAGGAGGGCCAACCAATAATACACCTTTAGGTATTTTTGCTCCTACTGCGGTGAAGCGATCGGCATTTTTAAGAAAGTCCACTACTTCGTTTAATTCCAGTTTGGCTTGGTCAATACCTGCGACATCACCAAAGGTTACTTGAGTTTGTGGTTCCATTTGTACTCTTGCTTTGGACTTACCAAAGTTCATGGCTTGGTTACCAGGCCCGGTTTGAGCGCGGCGGAGCAAGAAGAATAAACCCACTAGAAGCAATACAGGGAAAAATAAACTGCTCAGTGCTTTAAACCAAAATCCTTCGTCTGTTTGGGGCAGAACAGTGATATCAACGCCTTTTGCCGTCAAGTTATTGATTAAATCGGGGTCGTTGACTAAATTAACTATCTTTTTGTCACCATCTCTGGAGGTAACAAGTGCTGTAGAGCGGTCTGCACTCAGACTCACTCTATCTACTCTGCCATTGTCAACTTCTTGAATAAATTGACTGTATCGCCATGTTTCTCTAGTTTGGGGTTGTTTGTCAAAGAATGCTGTACCTAGAGCAATCACAACTATAAAAAGCAGCGCATACAGCCCCGCGTTTCTCCATCTTTTATTCACTGAGGTCTATCCTCCTGTATTTTTTGTGACTTAGCGTAGCTTCTCGGATATGAGAGGGCATTATTAAGAATTATGTTAACTTATCTTAAGGTATAACATAATTGTGGTGCTGTCATGTTAGAAAAACCCCCTGATTTGTGCAAAACAAGGATGGTAGGGATTGTATTCTAGCGAGCCTGTGGGCTGGTGGACGGTGTGAATGGGGATAATCTCTACCACACTATTAGTGTAGGCGATGGCTTCAAATCCCCGCACCAAGTCTTGATGCCAAGGTGATTCCCTGACCATGGGCAGCTTTTTGATTAATTGCGATCGCACTATTCCCGGCAAAATTCCCCCTGTTAATGGTGGTGTCCACCAATTACCATTTTGCCATCCCCACAGGTTACCGGTGGTAGTTTCTAGCCAATGACCAGCTTCATTAATTAGTATTGCTTCTTGAGAATTTAACTGTTGGGCGTGGGTTTTGGCTAACCAAGCACTCAGGTAGTTGCCGGTTTTATGAGCAGGAAGACTGCGATAAAAGTTGGACATTGCCAAAGTTGTGGTAATACCGTGTGCTTGCTTTATTGCTAAATCCGGTGGTAATAATCTCCCTGTTATCCATTCCCGCCCATCAGGAAAAAGGGTAATTCTGAGAATGGGGAAAATTTCCCCCAGGGTTGCTGCACCTTGACGGACTAGATTCCAGTTTGGTTCTGACCAGTTAAAATGTTTTAATGAGTCAAGTAGGCGATGGCAATGTGCCCCCCAGTTAGTTAAACTACTATCCAGGCATTGCTCATAAACCCGCATTGTTGTAAACACTGTAGCCCCATAAACTAACCCCGGATCATAAATATCTAATTCTAGGGTCTGGGACTTAATCAGTTTGCCGTTGTACCAATAAATAAGACTAACCTCGCTAGTTGAAAAATTCCCAACTTGCCGGCTTCTCAGCCAAGCCGGCGTAAGTTTTCATTCATCCGATGTGGGGAACAAAATTCTGTTACCCTGTGGGGTAACTATCACCTTCCCCCCCAATGCTTCTATTTCACTAATTGCTCTAGCACGAGTTTTATCATCAACTTGATTATTTAACACCATTACCCAGGCTGCTATTTGCGCGTTTTTGCTGTCAGGATTTTGACTTAAGAAGTTAGCCGTTTGCTGAGAACTGGCAACGATTGATTGACTTTCTTCATCTGAAAAATTACTAGCCCATTGTGCTGCGGTTGCAAAAGATTCTTGGGCTGATTTTTGATCTCCTAAAAATAATAACTGATCTATTCCCTTATAACGCCAAACATAATATGACCTTTGAGGAACCCAGGGAGACAAGGACTGTAAACCCTGATCTATTAGTTCTATAGACCGTTCTGGCATACCAGCGTAAATAGAGACACTAGTAGAAAGACTTAAATAAGCTGGTAAAAATCGCGGGTCGTGTTTTAAAACAATTTCAAAATATTCTGGACTCAAAGCATAACCAGTTTGCTCACGGGCTGCTTCATCGCCAAAGTATTGTAAATAACCAAGATAAGCCCAGTTGGCTAGTAAGTTATCATAGCCAAAACTGGGAGTTTTTTTCAAAAAATTAAGCCGAAGAGTTTCAGCGCTAATGTCTCTTTCTAGAGCCTCTAGGGAGGTGCTTCGTTTAGTTTTTAACAAGTTTTCCAGTTGAGGCAATTGAATTAAGCTAACTGCCAGGAGAGACAAACAGCCTACTACTGGTGTAATGACAGCTTGACGAGATAAAAACAACATATACTGCTTGTTTTTCTAGATGCCAAACCTCATACTTTGATGGGTTGTGGAGTAAAAACAGCGCCTAGGGCGCTGCTAACTCTAAAATATCTTACCACTTAACAGTGAGGATGTGGCACCGCTCAGGCGCTACCTGTAAAGGCAACTTCGGGGAACTTCAATTGAGCTTCTGCCATCGGTCGTTTTCTGCCTTCCTCTTGCCAGTAGTTAATCACTTCTGTGGCTTTATTGAGCAATTCGACCCGATCTAGGTCACTAATCCAGTGTTTAGCCTCTAATTCCTTTTTTAATTCTTCCCAGGCATCATTGCGAGGCCAGAAAAAATACTTGGTCAAAGGACTTGTACCTTTGCCTACAACTTGATCCACTGCTAAAGCGACGTTTTCTTCCAACCAAAGAATTTTCAGAATGAATTGGGTCAATCACACCTCCCTTGGGAATCTCTTGATTATTGTGCTGTGCGATCGCCTATTCTAACCCAATACTCCACCTAATGACCAATAGTCGCTGCCAATTGCTCCACCATCACCGATTAAAATTTAAAAGCTGCTTTAATTCACCAAATTTTATGACTGCAAAATCTTCAGTGACAGCAATTGTCGTTTTTGATATTGACGGTGTGGTGAGGGATGTAGGCAATTCTTACCGCCGGGCTTTGGCGGACACTGTAGAGCATTTCACTAATACAGCCTATCGTCCCACACCAAAAGACATTGACCAGCTAAAATCTGAGGGGATTTGGAATAATGACTGGGAAGCCTCCCAGGAATTGATTTACCGTTACTTTGAATCCCAAGGACAAACCCGCCGGGAGTTACAACTGAACTACAACGCCATAGTTACTTTTTTTCAATCTCGTTATCGAGGTACAGACCCAGAAAATTGGGATGGGTATATCTGTAATGAACCATTATTATTACAACCCAGTTATTTACAAGAACTGACAGGATCAGGGATTTCCTGGGGATTTTTCAGTGGTGCTACTCGTGCTTCTGCGACTTATGTTTTACATAAACGTCTAGGTTTACAGTCGCCGGTGTTAATTGCCATGGAAGATGCTCCAGGTAAACCAGACCCCACAGGACTTTTTACCACCATTGAACAGTTAGAAAATCAAGTAAATAACACTTCACCGATTATCTATGTAGGAGATACGGTAGCTGATATGTACACTGTGAGAAAAGCGCGAGAAATCCATCCCCAACGCACTTGGCTGGGTGTGGGAGTTTTACCACCTCACGTCCAAGCAACAGCAGCTGATAGTCATGCCTATAGTCAAACATTATTAGCAGCAGGGGCAGCAATAGTTTTAACTAATGTGCAAGAACTAAATCCCGTCACAATAGCAGAATTATTGCTGGAAATGGGAAAACTTGGTTAATTGTGATATTTCGCTCACAATTTACTGTCTGCAATTACAGAAAAGGAAAAGCCTGGCATTGCTCAGATACTTTGGCTATCCTTAGTATAAGTCCTGGGGTAATTTTCCGGTGCGTTGGCGGTAGCTCACCGGAATTATTGCTTTTGGTGTTAGTTGATTATTCTGTTGTTTTAGCATTTCATGAACCCATGCCATACAGTGATTTTACAGTCAGAAAAGTTAAGCAAACCTTTGGAATTAACACCATCGAAAATCAAAAGTTTTTACCAGATATACCAATAATTAATCCTACTCCCACTCTAGCTTCTTTTTTAGAAGAAAGTTTACCCTTAGCCATAGCCACAGGAAGTGAAAAAGCACGTTCTGAATTAATCATTAGTCCGGTATTATTAGAAGTACGCAAGATTTTACACCGAACAATTAGTTTATTCTCCGGTGCAGATTTTTCTGTAGATCCTAGTTTAGGATTAACTGGAGTTTGTGATTTTATTCTCAGTCTTTCACCGGAACAGTTAGAAGTTGAAGCTCCAGTAGTTGTCATTGTAGAGGCTAAAAAAGCGGACTTAAATTCTGGTATTGGTCAGTGCATTGCGGAAATGATTGCAGCTCAAAAATTTAATGAAATCAATCAACCAGCCATTTCTACAATTTATGGTAGTGTCACCAATGGTACTGCTTGGCGGTTTCTGCAACTCAAAGAACAAACTGTCACAATTGATCTTACAGATTATCCACTGCCTCCGGTTGATGTCATACTAGGAATTTTAGTCTGGATGGTAACTTGTGCTAAATAGATAGTTGCTCCACAAAATTTCTATGGTCATCACTGGACAAGCCCTGCTGCAAAACTTTTAATACTTTAGCTAAATCTCCCGTTAACAATGCAGTTTTATCTAACCATAAACCGGGAAAAACTAGGGAAAAAATTATATTATCTGCATTGGGTTGCAGTTGAATATATTGCCCTTGTTGCAACTTAAACCAATCAAATTGCTGGTCATAAACTCGCCAAATTAAATATTCCTGTACTTGATTACGACGGTAAACTTTAAGTTTTTCATGCAAATCATAGGAAGCACTAGAAGCAGCAATCTCTACAATTAGTTCTGGCGCACCTTCTAAATAATCATCTTCACTAATCTTAGATTGTCCCCCTGTTACAATTCTTAATAAACCATCTGGCTGTGGTTGGTTATCAGCATCAAGGCGAACAGTGGCATTGTCAGCCAAACCTACCCCTGGGGTGGCTGCTTCATAAGTACCTAACCAAGTCATCATGTAAGCATGGGGTTGGCCATGACTTTTAATTCTTACTGGGGATGGTAGGTAAACTACTCCTTCTATTAATTCCGCCTTTTTGACATGGGGCATGGCCTGGTAACGGCGCTCAAATTCATAACAGGTTAATTTATCACCGTTTTCTAAAGGCGGAATTGTGGAGAGAGGAGAAGTTACAGTGGTGGATATCATAATATATTTAGTACCGTCTCCAATTACAGAAAAGCAAAAGTCTGGCATTCCTCAGATACTTTGGCTATCCTTAGTATAAGTCTTGGGGTGATTTTCCGGCGCGTTAATAGAAACGTTGACATACTCACCGACCGGTGAGTATGTCAATTTACTGAAGATGCAAAAATTTATCTAAAGCAGCCACCATAGTGGGCGGCCAACGGCGAATATTTTTGACCCAGTTGATGTCTTTGTAACGGTTATCCAGTCCATAGGCTGCTACCCAGTTACTTTCTGCTTCGCCTTGGTTGCCATTGACCCAATAAGCAGCGGTAAGGGCGGCGCGCATATCGGCAAATTGGGGATATTTGCGCACTATGTTCTTCATTTCCCGAATTGCTGCTTGAATTTCACCAGTTTGATAAAGGGCAAGGGCATAATTAGCCCTGGCAAAGGCAAAGTTAGGGGCAATTTCTACGGATTTTTGGAAGTCTCGGATGGCCTCTTGCCATTGTCCTAAACCTGATTTGGCATTACCCCGATTGTTGTATGCCATGGCATCATTAGGATCAAGTTCTAATACATGATTATAATCCGCGATCGCCTCTTGCCATTTACCTAACCCTTCCCAAGCAGCACCACGGTTTAAATAAGGGTCGGTGGCGTTGGGGGCTAGTTGTATAGCCTGATTGTAATCTTTTAATGCTGCCAGCAATTTGTTCTGACTGACCCGGGAATTACCCCGGTTACTCCATGCACCTGCATTGGTGGGAAACTGCTCAATAATTTGTGTCCAGTAAATTTCTGCTGTGGCAAAATCACCTTTATTTGTGGCTACTAAGGCTTTATTTGCTAGTTCATTTCCTTTGTCCAACTGTTCTTGAGTAATCATGGGGGTTTCTGATCCTGCCATGGCTGGTATACTCCAGCCCAGAACTACCAATAGACTCAAAACCAGACCAATTAATTTCATCAT
The DNA here is from genome assembly GCF_029891735.1 of Chrysosporum bergii ANA360D. Classification (GTDB taxonomy): domain Bacteria; phylum Cyanobacteriota; class Cyanobacteriia; order Cyanobacteriales; family Nostocaceae; genus Umezakia; species Umezakia bergii. Next base: position 28,582 of record NZ_JANQDH010000108.1, on the reverse strand, counting down.
CTATAATTTTCCTTGACCTAAATATCAACGGCGAGCAGAGCTAATGGCTTCAGACATGGGGGTTAGCCGTTGGCGATTTTAATCACCTTCCCTATTATTGAACTAATTCCCTCCTCTAATATACGATGCCCTAGGTATTAAAACTACGGTGGTTTTTGTTTTAACTTCATCATGAAGTATTGGTATATTTTTTAATCTTTTTTATCCTTTCGCTGAAAAATATATTAAGCGGGTTCAACGCAATATTTATAAAAAGAAAAAGGGGTCATCTGGTAGAAGAAAAGCCGTGAGAATGCTGCTAAGAATATAAAAATGGCCGGCATGGGGTATCGGCACCACCTAAAATGGACAGGGAGTGACTGTAAGACTGTTTCGGCAGCGAGTTACTGTGAACTCTCAAGAATCACCGACCTTCAAGGCCGGTGAGTATGTCAATAGACGATTTAAAGCCTAAATGTCGGTATGCTGCGGTGGTTGCTATTCTCCCCCTGGGAGTGCGGCTTAAATAGCCAATTTGCATGAGGTAAGGTTCATAAACTTCTTCAATTGTTTGGGTATCTTCACCTGTAGCAGCCGCAATTGTTTCTAATCCCACTGGTCCACCGTTGAACTGTTCAATTATCACACTCAGCATCCGGCGATCTGTCCAATCTAAACCGCATGGATCTACTTGAAATAGTTGTAGTGCCTCGGAAGCAACGCTTTCAGTAATTACACCCGCCTGTTTTACTTCTACATAATCACGTACACGTTTAAGTAATCTATTGGCTATCCTTGGTGTGCCCCTAGAACGTCGGGCAATTTCTGTAGCGCCATCTTCTGCTATGGGGGTTTTCAACAGGTGAGCGCTTCTAGAGACAATTTGGCTGAGTTCTTCAACTTCGTAAAAGCGCAGTTTTTGGATTAACCCAAAGCGATCGCGTAATGGTGAAGTCAAAGCCCCCACACGAGTGGTAGCTCCCACTAAGGTAAATTTATTCAGTGGTATGCTGCGGATCCGGGCGCTGGAACCTTTGCCAATGGTGATATCTAAACGATAATCTTCCATGGCTGGATAAAGAATTTCCTCTGTCATGCGCGACAAACGGTGAATTTCATCAATAAATAAAACATCTCCAGGTTGGAGATTCACTAGTAGCCCAACAATATCTCTAGGACGTTCTAGGGCTGGGGCACTGGTGATTTTGTAGTTGACTCCCATTTCTGATGCTAAAATTATTGCCATTGTTGTTTTACCCAATCCTGGGGGTCCGTACAGCAGCAAATGATCTAGCACTTCAGCCCTTGACTTAGCTGCTTTGATGGCAATATCTAACACATCTTTTAAGTCTTTCTGTCCGATGTAATCGGCAAATCGCTGTGGTCTAATGCTTTCTTCTTGCTCTTCTGGTTCGTCATTGGTGGCTTGAGGTTGCAAAATGTTCTCATGGGCGGGTTTGTCAGTTGACCCCCGCTTGGGCTGTGGTTGTCCGTTGGGTTCTTGAGGCTGTTTTTTTGAGGAGATTATGGCCATAATTCAGCTATCAACTTGGACTAAAAGACTGTGGTAAGGCCATTTAGGCCTCAAGGCTAGTGTGAGTAAACAAAAGGAAAATTTTTCTGTGATAACTACACGCATCAATTTAAAATTTAAATTCCAGACGATTACCCAAAACTGAAAAAATTATTATGTTGTCTAAAAGAATTTTACCTTGCTTAGATGTGAAGGCGGGACGTGTTGTTAAAGGAGTTAACTTTGTAGAACTCAAAGATGCAGGGGATCCTGTAGAACTGGCAAAGGTTTACAACCAAGCCGGGGCTGATGAGTTAGTGTTTCTGGATATTACCGCTACTCATGAAGACCGGGACACAATTATTGAGGTGGTTTACCGCACTGCTGAACAGGTTTTTATTCCCTTGACGGTGGGTGGTGGTATTCAATCCTTAGAAAATGTTAAAGCTTTATTACGAGCTGGGGCTGACAAGGTTAGTATTAATTCTGCGGCAGTACGCGACCCAGACTTGATTAATCGGTCCAGCGATCGCTTTGGTAATCAATGTATAGTTGTTGCCATTGATGCTAGACGCAGGACAGATCCCAACAATCCAGGCTGGGATGTTTATGTGCGCGGTGGTAGGGAAAACACTGGTTTAGATGCCCAACGTTGGGCACTGGAGGTTGAAAAACGTGGAGCTGGAGAATTACTGGTGACTAGTATGGATGCTGACGGTACTCAAGCTGGCTACGACTTAGAGCTAACTAGAGCCATCGCCGAATCTGTACAAATTCCAGTCATTGCTTCTGGGGGGGCGGGTAACTGTGAGCATATTTACACAGCACTAACTGAGGGCAAAGCGGAAGCGGCACTACTGGCATCATTACTTCATTATGGGCAATTAAGCGTGGCGGAAATTAAAAACTATTTGCGCGATCGTTCAGTACCAGTACGCTTATGACCTTGATGGCAACAATATCATCAAAGTTTAACTACATCTATCAGCGGTTAGATACAGTTCTCTAAAAGGGTGTTAAGATTGGTTTAAAACTATGAATAAATATTAAGAAATATTATGCTGGTCTTTATCTTACTGTTTGACGTGGCTTTAGTGGCTTGGTCTCTGCACCTGATGGAAAAAGCTGTGGAGCATAAAGAATTTTCTTTAATGTTGGCTGGAACTCTGGTTGCTGTGGCTGCGGCTGCCATGTTGGTAGTTTATTTCCTCATGGGACATTGTATGAGTTATTTGTTACAATTGTCTTAGAAAGTCCTCAGTAGTAGAAAATCCGCACAAAATTTAATTAGCAAAAATTAATTAGCAAAATTTAACTAGTAGGGCTTGACAAACCTGAAATATTGAGGCATTATGAAAAAGCATCGCATGGGGCTATAGCGCAGTTGGTAGCGCATCTCAATGGCATTGAGGGGGTCAGCGGTTCGAATCCGCTTAGCTCCATATATTTTATTTATATTAATGAGCGAATGAGCGGTATTCTCTAACATTTTGTTGGGAAAAAATGTAGGGACTTTCTCCAGAAAGTCTCTACAACTCTTGCAGTGTGCTTTCAATCTGTTTTATCTACATCCCAAGGACTCGCGAGTATCAACACCAGTACGAGAGTTGACCCCAGCCGCTTTAGCGCAAAGTTTTTTAATCTCTACCCCATCTAAAATTGCGTCAGTAAAATCAGCGCCAGTGATGTCAACATGATTAAAAACAGAACGTAACATCATAGCATTAGTAAAGATTGCATCGGTTAGATCTGCATCTTGAAACTGGGTCAAATAGGCTATACCATCACTAAAATCTACACCGTGCATATTTACACCCTCCAACTGAGAACCATTAAACACACCGCCCCGGAAATCAGCATTACTAAAGTTAGTCTTCTCTAAAACTACATTGGTAAACTCATATCCTACTAAATTTTGACCAGAGTAATCTTTAGCCATCAGTTCCTCACCAGCAGAACGGGTGATACTGGAGGAACTAGCAGCTTGCGCCGACGGGGGAAATAAAAACAGAATTGTGGCTAACACCAAACTAGCTAGTAGCTTTATATACTTCATTGTCTGTTATTAACAAATCTCAACAATTATATTATTCACTATTAAACCTTATTGATAATCCAAACTTTATGTGATTAACGGGGAAAAATTTGATCAATTGGGCAGGGCAAACCTAAAATATTGAGAGCATTGATTATCAACTAACAGTGGGGATCATGATGTCTGTGCAATTGCTAAGACGAAAATTCACAGTTGGGGAATATCACAAAATGGCTGAGTCAGGAATTTTCACAGAGGATGACCGAGTGGAACTGATCCGGGGAGAAATTATTGAAATGTCACCCATAGGGACAAAACACGCAGCTTGTGTAAATCGACTGGTGAATGGGTTGGTGCAGGTGTTGGGTCAACAAGTCATAGTTGCTGCTCAAAACCCTATTGTGTTGAACAATAACTCAGAACCTCAACCAGATGTGGCATTACTCAAACGCCGTGATGATTTTTATCAAACAGCACACCCCCAAGCTGAAGATATTTTTTTAGTAATCGAAGTAGCTGATTCTACTGTCATGTATGACCGGGAAGAGAAAATTCCTTTATATGCCGCAGCAAACATCATAGAAGTGTGGTTAGTAGATATTAACCAGAAAATTGTGGAAGTTTATCAACAACCTACTACCGCAGGATATCAGGTGATGGAAAAGTTTTCTCAAGGTGAAAGCTTATCAATTCTAGCTTTCCCTGATGTCAATATTGCGGTTAATAAAATTTTAGGAAATTAATCTGTCCCATTGTTTCGGTCAAAATATCAAGCATCCCCTAGGATATATATTGACGTGCGATGGCAAAATTACCCGTGGCTAATCAAGAACACATCACCCCATCCCTAAGACGAACTCCTTTATATCAAGTAGGTGTAGAACTCAAAGCCCGCTTTACCGGCTTTGGCGGTTGGGAAATGCCAGTACAATTTGCTGGTATTAACCGCGAACATGAAGCGGTGAGAAATGCTGTGGGGATGTTTGATATTTCCCACATGGGCAAGTTTACCCTCCGGGGTGAAAACTTGATCAACCAACTCCAGGGTTTAGTACCTTCCGACTTAAAGCGGTTACAACCAGGACAAGCGCAATACACCGTATTGTTAAATTCCCAAGGGGGAATTATTGACGATGTGATTATTTATTATCAAGGTGAAGATGCCACCGGTTCACAAACAGCTGTGATGGTTGTCAATGCCTCAACCACTAGTAAAGATAAAGCATGGCTAGAGCAACAGCTGGACTTAAATCAGGTGCAACTCATAGACCAGTCGGCGACACAAGTTTTAATTGCTGTGCAAGGGCCAAAAGCCGTTGAGTATCTCCAGCCCCTGGTAAAAGAAGACTTACAACCAATTACAGCTTTTGGTCATCTCCAAGCCACCATACTAGATCAACCCGCTTTTATTGCCCGCACGGGCTACACCGGGGAAGATGGCTTTGAAGTGATGGTAGATCCAGATGTGGGAGTGCAATTGTGGCGACAACTCTATCAAGCTGGCGTTACCCCCTGCGGACTGGGTGCTAGGGATACCCTGCGACTAGAAGCAGCAATGGCACTTTATGGCCAAGATATCGACGATACCACCACCCCTCTGGAAGCTGGTTTGAGTTGGTTGGTTCATCTGGATAGCAAAGGTGATTTTATTGGTGGAGAAGTAATAGCAGAGCAAAAAGCAAAGGGAGTGCAAAAGCGATTAATGGGGTTACAAATGTTAGGGCGTAATATTGCCCGTCATGGCTACCCTGTTTTATCCGCAGGTGAAGTTGTGGGAGAAATTACTAGTGGAACCTTATCGCCCACACTGGGTCATCCCATCGCCTTGGCTTACATTCCCACCCAACTGGCAAAGGTTGGTGAACAGCTACAAGTAGAAATACGTGGCAAGGCTTACCCAGCTATTTTAGTTAAACGTCCTTTTTATCGCTCCACAAATCGCCTCACTAGCTGATAATGTGTTTTGAGTTACTCAATCTCAGGTTATGGTGGATTATTCAACATAACTTGGATAACTTGGGGGCTTTAACTATTTTGACCAAAAAGGAAAAAAAGATATGTCTTTTCTGCCGAACGATTGTAGATACCTCGATAGTCATGAATACGTGCGACTAGATGGTGAAATTGCCACCATTGGCATTACTAAATTTGCCGTTGACCAACTCGGGGATATAGTATTTTTGGAACTGCCAGAGATGGGAGACGTTGTTACTAAGCGAGAATCTTTTGGCACTATTGAATCTGTGAAATCCGTTGCAGAATTAAACTCACCAGTAACCGGTACAGTGATAGAACGTAATGAGACTTTGCTTGAATTTCCGGAACAAGTGGCAGATGATCCCTATGGGGAAGCTTGGTTTATAAAGGTACGTGTCAACGACCCTGACGAGGTACTGGATGCTTTGACAGCCGATGAGTATGGCGCTCTGGTGGAAGGGGAGTAGGGGAATGAGGGGGAAGAATGGTTAATTTACTCCCCCCTGCTTAATTTAATTAACAGATGGGTAAGTCTCACCTATTACAAATATTTGTTGCAAAATATGAAATAGTTACGTTTGGAGTTTAACTTGTGGTGTATTTCGCCTCTAGTCCTATATCAAAGGACCAACAAACAGGGAGTCAAAGGAGTTCCAAGTCAAGCAACTTCTCACAACGACACATTGGCCCCAACTCCCAAGATATCCAAGAAATGCTTGGTGTTTTGGGTTTTGCTGATCTGGACTCCTTGATAGATAAAACAGTACCCCAAGCTATCCGGCTGAAAAAAAAACTCAACTTGCCAGCAGCCCAAAGTGAGTATGCAGCACTGGCACAATTAAAACAAATTGCTGCTAAAAATCAAGTGTGCCGTTCCTTCATCGGTACAGGATATTACGACTGCATTACTCCCCCGGTAATTCAGCGCAATATCCTAGAAAATCCTGGTTGGTACACAGCCTATACACCTTATCAGCCAGAAATTGCCCAGGGACGACTGGAAGCGCTGCTGAATTTTCAGACCATGATTATTGACCTCACGGGTTTGGAAATTGCCAATGCTTCATTACTGGATGAGGCTACAGCAGCAGCAGAAGCCATGAGTCTCAGCTATGGTGTATGCAAAAGTAAAGCCATCGCTTATTTTGTCTCTCATGATTGCCATCCCCAAACTATCAATGTCTTACAAACTAGAGCAAACCCCTTGGGGATTAAGATTATTGTGGGCGATCATCAGTCATTTGAGTTTGACCAACGGATTTTTGGGGCAATTCTGCCATATCCTGCCAGTGATGGCACGATTTATGACTACCGCGCTTTTATTGAAAAAGCCCATGCTCAGGGTGCATTGGTAACGGTAGCAGCAGACCCTTTAAGCTTAAGTCTACTGACACCACCAGGAGAATTTGGTGCTGATATTGCTGTAGGCAGTACTCAGCGCTTCGGTATTCCTTTGGGGTTTGGGGGACCCCATGCAGCCTATTTTGCTACCAAGGAACAATATAAGCGCCAAGTTCCAGGGCGCATTGTTGGAGTTTCTAAAGATACTCATGGTAAAACCGCCTTACGTCTGGCCTTACAAACCCGTGAGCAGCACATCCGCAGGGAACAAGCCACTAGTAATATCTGTACAGCACAAGTATTATTGGCAGTAATGGCGAGTATGTATGCTGTATATCATGGTGCTGATGGTATAAAGAATATTGCTGAGAATATCCACAAATTAACGGCAACTTTGGCAGCAGGGCTAAAACGACTAGGTTACAGCATTAGTTCTGAACATTTTTTTGATACTCTGCGAGTAGAATTAGGGACAAAATCCCTGTCAGAAATTCTGGAGGCTTGCCAAAGGCGAAATATTAACCTACGGGTTTTTGATACCACATCTGTGGGTATTTCCTTAGACGAAACCACCACACCAGAAGATTTAATTGACCTCTGGCAAATTTTGGCTTTTACAGATGACCTACCTTTTACCACAGAAGAATTAACTTCTTCCTCATCTTCTCACCTGCCCTTCCCTCGCAGTAGCAGTTACCTCACTCATCCTGTCTTCAACCGCTATCATTCAGAAACTGAGTTGTTGCGTTACCTGCATCAATTAGAAACCAAGGATTTATCCTTAACTACATCCATGATTCCCTTGGGGTCATGTACAATGAAACTGAATGCAACGGCTGAGATGATTCCTGTGACTTGGGAGCAATTTGGTAAAATTCATCCATTCGCCCCTCTTACCCAAACACAGGGTTATCAAGTTCTCTTCCAGCAACTAGAAACATGGTTGGCTGAAATTACTGGATTTGCAGGAATTTCTCTACAACCTAATGCTGGTTCTCAAGGGGAATACACAGGACTTTTAGTGATTCGTCAATATCACGAAACTCGCGGAGAGGGACATCGGCATATTTGCTTGATTCCCTCCTCAGCCCATGGAACTAACCCAGCTAGTGCGGTAATGTGTGGGATGAAAGTGGTTGCAGTTGCTTGTGATTCCCAAGGTAATATTGATTTAAATGACTTGAAGGCCAAGGTAGAAAAGCATAAGTCGGAACTAGCGGCCTTGATGGTGACATATCCTTCTACTCATGGTGTGTTTGAGGAAGCAATTCAAGAAATCTGTGCTGTTGTCCATAGCCACGGTGGACAAGTATACATGGATGGGGCGAATATGAATGCCCAGGTGGGTATTTGCCGTCCTGGAGATATTGGCGCAGATGTTTGTCATTTGAATCTACACAAAACTTTTTGTATTCCTCATGGGGGTGGTGGTCCTGGTATGGGGCCTATTGGTGTGGCTGAACATCTTGTACCTTTTCTCCCCGGACACCCAATTATACCCACAAATCGGCAGTCTGCTATTGGCGCGGTTGCTGCTGCGCCTTGGGGTAGTGCTAGTATCCTAGTTATTTCTTGGATGTACATCGCCATGATGGGTGCTGATGCTTTGACTCATGCAACTAAAGTGGCAATTCTCAATGCTAATTACATCGCCCACAGGCTCAGTCCTTATTACCCAGTTTTGTATAAGGGGAAAAATGATTTAGTTGCTCATGAATGTATTTTGGATTTGCGATCGCTGAAAAAATCTGCAAACATTGAGATTGATGACATTGCCAAGCGGTTAATAGATTACGGTTTCCACGCGCCCACGGTTTCTTGGCCTGTGGCGGGTACTATTATGGTGGAACCGACAGAAAGCGAATCTAAACAAGAGTTAGACCGTTTCTGTGATGCTTTGATTGCCATTCGTGGGGAAATCTCCGCTATTGAAGCAGGTAAAATGGATATTGAGGATAACTTGTTAAAGAATGCACCTCACACGGCTGAAAGCCTGATTAGAGGAGAGTGGAATCATCCTTATGATCGTGAACAGGCTGCTTACCCTGCACCCTGGACACGAGAACATAAGTTCTGGCCGAGTGTGGGTAGAGTAGATGCAGCTTTTGGCGATCGCAATTTTGTTTGTTCTTGTTTGCCAATGGAAGCTTATAACTAACTCTTTTGAGTAGGTCAGGTGCGTTATGGATTAGGTCCTAACGCACCGACAACTAAGCATAATGCTTTGTTAAGGCTTCATTGGTTCAATGTTATTAATTCGCTCTAATTCTGACTTGATAGATAAAGGTTGATACCCCCATGAAAAGGCTTGGGAACTATCCAAAGAAACATCTGCCGGTCTAGGTGCTGCCATTTTTACATCTTGCTGTCGGCAACTTTTTAGTCCAATTGCTGGGAGTTGAAATACTTCCACTAACAGCCTGCCGAAATCATAACGGGAAATTCGCTCTTTCCCCCCTAGGTGAATCAGCCCATTAACTTTTTCTAAAGCTAATAAAATTCCTTGGGCGGCTGTGATTCCACTGATGGGGGTACGAAATTCGTCTATGAATAATTTTAATTCTTTGCCCTCTTTTAAGGTTTCTATACATGGTTGAATAAAGCTTTTAGCCGTGGGTGTGGACACACCAAACATTAACGGCATTCTACATACTGCTGTCATGGGATATCGTTCTAACATACCTGTTTCCGCCATGACTTTTTGTTCGCCGTAAATATTAACAGGACACACAGAATCTGTTTCTTGATAAGGTGGGTTTAAACCATCAAAAACCAGGTCAGTTGAAGTAAAAGCGCAGGGTATGGAATAATCAGCGCACAGTCCAGCAATGTTCCAAGATGCTGTGACATTAATGGTATAAGATTCTTGGGGATAAGTCTGACAATGGTTAGGTTTAGATTGTGCTGCGGTATGAATTACTGCTGTGGGATTGATATCCTGAAAGAGTCGCTTTAAGTCGGAAAAATCTGTTAAGTTTACTGGCAGTATTTTTGTCCCTGGTAAATCTAGAGCATGGGTGTTATAAGTACCATAAACTTCCCATTCTTGTTTGGCTAGTTGGCAAAGATGCCATCCTAAAAAGCCACTTGCTCCGGTAATTAATATTCTTTTCATTTTTCATTGGCGGAGTATGGCGTAATGTGTATTCATTTTATTGAATAATTTGTTTAAACTGTTGATGCTGACGCACTTTATAAAAATCTGGGTCAGTTTTGGCTAACTTTTCATACTTGCCAGGAATAAGTTTTATGGCTTTTTCCAGGTTTTCAACAGCTAGTTCAACATTAGCTTGTAAGGCATAGGTACAAGCTTTATTATAATAGGCTTGATGCTTTTTGGGCTGAATGGCGATCGCCTGATCATAAGATTCTAATGCTGCTGAATATTTTTGCATTTTGGTCAGGACAATTCCTCGGTTAATCCATGCTTCATGTTTATTGGGTTGCAGTGCAATGGCTTTATTATATGCTTCTAGGGCTGCTTGATATTGCTGTAGTCCTATCAAAGCATTACCCCGATTATACCAAGCTTCATCTTTCTTTGGTTCCAGTGCAATGGCTTTATTATATGCTACCAGTGCTGCTTGATATTTTTTTAATCCTATCAAAGCATTGCCACGATTGATCCAAATATCAGGGTTTTTTGGTTGCAGTGCAATGGCTTGGTCATATAGTTGAATAGCATCTTGATACCTTTGGCTATCCAGTAAACCATTAGCGTGGTCAAATAAGTTTTGGGCTTTTTCGCTATCCTGAGCTTCTGTCAGTAGTTGGGAGACATTAAATTCTTGTACTACTTGGGTAGCATATTTGGTTGATGATCTTGTCCCATCACCGCAGCCAAATGTGAAGAATATAATCACACTAGGGGCAATTAAGCAACGCCAGAAAACCATGCTATACCTACACAATTAACACAACAATATACAAATATTCACGATTCATATAATATTACCAAAAAAGACACTCAGTTTTTGCATTGATTTTTTCTGATTTTAGACATTAACTCTGCTAATTTATGAATGTTTCATCCATAACTGCCAGATGTGCAGTGAGTTTTTAACTATATGGCTAACTGGTGATGGATAATCTGGTACTGACTGTAAGTAAGAAATTTATGTATAACAAATATGAACCTTTTGGATCAAAATATTAAACATGATGAATGATTCTAACACATCCAATTTACCAAACTCAGAACCTTTACCCCCAGATGATTTTGACAGTGGTACGGGTGACAATCACTTAAGCTCAGATGCACTAGCAGCACAACAAAAGTTAGCAGAACTTGCGTCTTTACAGTCTCCCCAAAATACCCATGCCCTACAACAAGCCCATTCCTACATCAAAAAGTACACCATTAGTCAATTCACTGTCAAGCCCAGAGCATTACTGTTTACCTTACTAGCCATCGCCATTACTTTTGTGGCGCTGGTGATCAATAATTGGTTCATGGGCATAGTGGGAACAGTGATTACCCTGGGTCTATCGGTGACTATGTTATGGCCATGGTGGGAATATGTGGTGCAAAAGTGGTTGTCATCCCAAGATAAAACCCTATTGGTGGCTTTTGTGGGGCTAATGGTGGGGATTATTGGTTTATTCAAGTTTACTGGCTTAGGCTACCGCTTGGTAATTTGGGGAAGGCAAATTAACTGGGAAGTTTCCGGGACTTTAGCAGAATGGTTTGGTGCTTTGGGGCAAATTCTCATTGCCATTATTGCCGTTTATGTAGCATGGCGACAATATGTCATTTCCAAAGACTTGACAATTCAACAAAACCTACTCACGGTTCAGCAAAATCTTATTACTCAGCAGCAAACAATAGATTCTTATTTCCAAGGTATCTCAGATTTGGTATTAGATGAGGAGGGATTATTAGAGGATTGGCCGCAAGAACGCGCCATTGCGGAGGGACGCACAGCTGCTATATTTAGCAGTGTAGATGGTAGTGGTAAGGCGAAAATTATTCGCTTTCTTTCCCGATCTAAATTACTAACTCCCCTCAAACGCGATCGCCGCTTGGGTAGAGCTATTCTCGATGGTATGGGGGGTTACGAAGAGGACCGTTTAGAAGGTTTACGGGTGATTGACTTGGGTGTAATGTTAGCCGCAGCTGATCTTTCCCATAATGATTTGCGCTGGACTGATTTGAGTGAAGCTAATCTTGTTCGTGCTAATCTCAGCAATTGTGACTTAGTAAAAACTAATTTTGCCCGCACTATCTTATACAATGCTAATATCAGTGGTGCTGATTTAAATGGGACTCGTTTTTTTTATGGTTCAGTCGCATTAGCATCACCCCGCAGTCGTAGTGCAGCCCCAAATTATGAAACTGGGGAATGCACTGGCGCTGTTGTAGAAAATGCTGATTTTACTAATGTACAGCGCCTATCGGAAATAAACCGTCAGTATTGTTGTGCTTGGGGTGGAGAAAAAACTAGAGCTACTATTCCCGGTGGTTGTGAGGGAATCCCCAATAAGTTAGGCCGCTGAATCAATTTGAGATTTTGGATTTTGGATTAATCAACTAGAGGAATAATACCTGATTTAATACCTACACTTGGGTAAGAATTTCTACCCCTGTTTCCGTGACGGCTAAGGTATGCTCAAATTGGGCTGAAAGTCGGCGATCGCGAGTTACAGCCGTCCAGCCATCACTGAGTACCTCAACTTCCCAAGTACCGGCGTTAATCATCGGCTCAATGGTGAAAACCATTCCCGGTCTAAGACGTTTGCCTTTACCACGTGTGCCATAATGGGGAATATCTGGGGCAGTGTGGAAAATATTACTAATCCCGTGTCCTACAAAGTCTCGCACCACAGAAAAACCTTGTGCTTCGGCATATTCTTGAATAGCAGCCCCAATATCGCCAATTTTGGCTCCAGGCTTAACTTCAGCAATACCCAAGCGGCGACATTCTTCGGTTACTTCCACCAGTCTGCGGGCTTCTGGGGAAGGATCACCAACAAAAAATGTTTTGGATGTATCCCCGTGGTAGCCATCAACAATCAATGTGACATCAATATTGATAATATCCCCATCTTTGAGAATCTGCTTTGCATTAGGAATACCATGACAGACTACCTCATTAACGCTGGTACAAATTGACTTAGGATAGCCTTTGTAACCTAAAGGAGCGCTTTTAGCACCGTGGGCTTGTGTCCAACGTTCAGCTTCATCATTGATTTCCAGAGTTGTAACTCCCGGCTTGACCATGGGTTCTAAGTGGTGTAGAAGTTCAGCCGCCAAGCGTCCTGCTTGACGCATTTTCTCAATTTCTCGTGTGGATAAAATGACAATTGTTTCCGTTTTCATAAATTTTCGCTACCAAAATCTTTCATAAATATAGTTAAACCAGTTTGTGCTGCTCTGTGGGCAGCATCGGCCACTTTAAGAGTATATAAACTTGACTCTGGGGTGACGTACAAAGGAGTGCCATTAAAAATATGATCTAACACCATAGTTGTATCTTTAGCAAATAAACCCCGACGAGTCCCAACTTCTATGGGAGTTGTTTCCCCCGACTGGACTAAAACTCCTGTGTCGCCATCAAAAATTAAACCACCCTTTTCTCCGTGAATCTCAAATTTCCGTTCTGGTTGCCAAAGGGTTTCCCCTTTGCCGTAAACTACTTGTGCTAAAACTCCATTATCAAAGCACAGTTGACTAATACAAAAACAGGTTTGATAGTAATCCTGTTCTGTTTCCCAGTATCGCTGATGACAGTTAACTGAAAAAACTTGACCAAATAAATCAGTGAGGCGATGTAATCGCGACAACGCCCCAATTAAAGGAAAACCAAACATTTCATGGCTATAAGTCCATTTGCGGGGAGCGGGATGTTGGGGGTTGATGGTGCTGTAACGAACATAAAAAATATCGCCAACTAGGGTTAAGTTTTGCTTCAAAGCCTGATGTAATCCGCCTAACAGTTCGATGTGTTCAACGTGCAAGAGTTTATTTTGGTTCTTGGCTAAAGTTATTAGTTCCTCAGCTTCGGTTGCATCCACAGACAAGGGATACTCGACAATTACGTGTTTTCCCTGTAATATTGCCCCACGAGCGATCGCACCATGATCGCGATTAATGGTAGAAATCACCACCAAGTCAATATCTTGCCGCTCTACTAAATTTTGCCAAGAACTTAACGCTTCTGTTTGGTATTCCTTGGCAAATTTTGCTGTGGTTTCTGGCTGATGACCAACGATAGCCACTAGGTCGGTGCGATTATCAGCCAGCAACGCGTCAGCGCGTGACTTTGCGGCATATCCAGTACCAACCAAGCCTACACGCACTTTTCCTGTTCTTAAACTCATCTCTATATTATACATGATCATCACAAGTTTTGTTTTTGACTTTCTCGCACTTGATAGAATCTGCCCAATTCTGGGTTCAGAGATGATCTATACTCTAACTTCAGTTTCTGGAGTGCGAAAAGTCTTTTTCATACAACATTAGAGCAAAACCGCGCCCCTTGTGGATTGTCTTTTGACTGCACTATATAAGATAAACTTATAATTTTTGCATAACTCAAATTCATTACTAATGAGAAATAATTTCCGGTTCCAACTGGTAATTTTTACCGTAGTATCAGAATTGAGGCAACTAAAAACTGGCGACTAAACTGGCAACTAAAAACTGGCGACTAAACTCATACACCAAGGCCTATAGTTTGCTTGACTGATAGCTTATACTGCCGTTTGAACAAGAGAGGATTACTAAATGCCTATTTACAAAGTCACCTTAATTAGCGAACCAGAGGGTTTAAACAAAACTATCGACTGTCCGGATGATGAGTATATTCTGGACGCTGCGGAAGAAGCTGGTCTTGACTTACCCTATTCTTGCCGTGCTGGTGCTTGCTCAACTTGTGCCGGTAAACTTATTTCAGGTACTGTTGACCAGTCTGACCAGTCATTTTTGGATGACGACCAGATTGAAGCTGGATATGTACTGACCTGCGTTGCTTACCCAACTTCTGACTGTACCATCGAAACTCACAAAGAGGAAGAGTTGTACTAAAAGTTCACTTGTCCCCACAAACACTCTGGTTTTGCCTTCAGGCTGGATCTTAGCATTGTAAAAGTTTGATTTGTTACACTTTTAATACTTTACTTAGGTAGTTTAGCTAAGGTGATTAATTCCTTAGCTTTTTTCATATACATCATCAACGTGTTCATGTTGTAAAATTGGTGCATGGTATATTCCATCATCAGCTGTTTGTACTGCTAAATCCAATCATCTGTTGTATCTCACGTGTTTAAGAAAGGTTATATATAAGTTAAACTTATCATTTTGGAATAAATCAATTTTATTACTAATCGGAAACAATTTCCAGTTAAAACCTGTAATTTTTCCCGTAGTATCAGAATTGAAGCAATTTAAAACTGGGGGCTAATCTCATAATTTACGCCCCATAGTTTGCTTGACTGATAGCTTACACTGCCGTTTGAACAAGAGAGGATCACTAAATGGCTACTTACAAAGTCACCTTAATTAACGAAGAACAGGGCATAAACATAACCTTCGATTGTCCCGACGATGAAATTATTCTGGATATTGCAGAAGAAAAAGACCTTGACTTACCCTATTCTTGCCGTGCTGGTGCTTGCTCAACTTGTGCTGGTAAACTTGTTTCAGGTAGTATTGACCAGTCAGACCAGTCATTCTTGGATGACGACCAGATTGAAGCTGGATATGTGCTAACCTGTGTTGCTAAACCAACTTCTGACTGTGTAATCGAAACTCACAAAGAGGAAGAACTGTACTAAGAATTTATCTGTTCCCGCAAGGATACTCACACCGAACTTACTCTGGGTTAGTGTTGATAGGAATTGCGGGAGCGCAGCAAAACACCCTCCCACATATATCGAGCATTAGCGAAATAATAGAGGAGGGTTGTTGATTTATTTGGTAATTGAGTCAGTACGCCCAAAACATCATATATAACCAGTAGCGGTCAAGATTAGCTAAAATAAATAGGTCTTTTGGGAGATATGTAAATGAATTATTCTATTTTCAGCAAGATTTTCCTAAAATTAATCAGATCATTGGGCTTTGTGCTGATTAAAATGGCTATATTCCTAAAGCTAATTAGTCAAAATCTCATCAAGGGCTTCTTGCCTATAAAAAATCCTATTTTGTGGCTGGTACTGTTAACATCGCTGCTGCTAACTGGTTGTGTTGAATATGATGCAGGACTGAACTTTAGTAACTCAAACCGTGGCGAAATAGTACAGCATATAAAGTTGGGGGAAAGACTCACTAGCTTTAGTGGTGATTCTGTATATGAGTGGTTACATAGCATTGAACGCCGCGCCGGCAAACTAGAAGGTCATACACAACGTATTTCACCAGCAGAAATTATTGTGAAAATACCTTTCAGTAATGGTCAAGAGTTGCAGGAGAAATTCAACAGTTTCTTTAACTATCGTACCAATGAAACAACTAAGTTTACAAACCAAATATCTGAAGCAAACTCTCCGAGAATTGCATCTAACATACTTATAGATCAGAAGAATTTTGTGTTTTTAGTTAAAAACCGACTAATTTATGATTTAGACTTGCGATCGCTCTCTTTAATTGCCAGTAGAGGTAACGTCTTATCTGACACTCAATCAATTCTCAATTTAAAATTTAGCTTAAACACTCCTTGGGGGGCTAAAAATATCCAACCAACGGAAACAGCCATCAAACCCCAGAAAAAAGGGAAACAATTAGTATGGCAGCTTATACCAGGAGAATTAAATCACATAGAGGTTGTTTTTTGGTTACCTAATCCCCTAGGTATTGGTGGTTTGTTAATTATCCTGTTCATCTGGGGAGGAATTTACCTCAGATATAGTTTTATGCCAGATCCTAGAGTCCAGTTTCCACCTGATACAGAAGTACCAGTTACAGATTAAGCCCTAGGGCAAAGTGCAGTAATTTTAGATTTATTTAAGATTTTGGTTAAGACTGAAATCTTAAATTAGCATATTCCACATAATCTATGGTTTCAATCCCTGATAGGGATTAAGTGTCATTGTGACGGAAGAAGTATTGTTGATTGCCCTGGTCTGGCATGAGTTTCAATCCCTGATAGGGATTAAGTGTCATTGTGACGATTCAGCTTCCCCAGCCGCGTAAGTTAAAGTCTGGTTTCAATCCCTGATAGGGATTAAGTGTCATTGTGACTTCAGCCCAAATCTAATACCCATAGGGATTAGAACGTTTCAATCCCTGATAGGGATTAAGTGTCATTGTGACAGCATCATCAAAGATGCTTCCACCGGCGATCGCGTCAAGTTTCAATCCCTGATAGGGATTAAGTGTCATTGTGACAAAAGTACTCCCAGGAATGGATACCCAAGCCTCACCGTTTCAATCCCTGATAGGGATTAAGTGTCATTGTGACTGAGATGCCTGAGCTTATTGAGTTTAGGTGTACTAGTTTCAATCCCTGATAGGGATTAAGTGTCATTGTGACGACCCGGTGTTCTAGTTTCGACGATTTACTTCCATAGCCGTTTCAATCCCTGATAGGGATTAAGTGTCATTGTGACTCAATTATTAATCAATCATCCCCCACATCCCAAGCACGTTTCAATCCCTGATAGGGATTAAGTGTCATTGTGACTCTTCGTCATCTTCGTCATCGTCAGAATCACCAACGTTTCAATCCCTGATAGGGATTAAGTGTCATTGTGACCCGCCCGCACCTGGAAGGGTTGATATATTTGGTTTTCAAGGTTCTGTTCCGTCAATCTGATCTTAATATAGCTTTTCAGGAACTGAGTTGTCAAGAGGAAAATAGAAAAAAAAGCTAAAAAGTTTGAATAACAAGGGTTTGGGGAGTTGCGTCAACCTGATTTTAGGTATGAGGGCTGAAAATGTAGATGTAGTCAGGGTTGGGGAGACTTTTTTACTATGTATCAATAAAACACCTACTGGTTGACGCTAAATTGAATCTGAAATCCAAAAGTTCTCAGGGGGATAAACGCTGAATTTCCCAGTGATTACCCCGGCGAGTATAGAGCAAGCGATCGTGCAAACGACTGGGGCGACCTTGCCAAAACTCAATGGCTGTGGGAATCACTCGATAACCTCCCCAATGAGGCGGTCTAGGAATCTCCTGATTTTCATATTTACTCTGAAACTCCTGCAATTGTTGCTCTAAAATCTCCCTCCCAACAATTACCTCACTTTGATTAGAAGCCCACGCACCTAAACGACTACTTGGCGGGCGCATTTCAAAATAGCTATCAGACTGTTGTGGGGAAATTTTCTCTACAGTACCCACAATTCTGACTTGGCGTTCTAATTCTGCCCACCAAAAAACTAAAGCTGCTTGGGGGTTTGCTGCTAGTTCTTGTCCTTTATTACTATTGTAGTTGGTGAAAAAAACAAAGCCCCTGTGGTCGAAATCTTTGAGTAGCACCATTCTAGCTGAAGGCTGACCATCTGGTCTAGCAGTGGCCAGAGTCATGGCATTAGGTTCGGGAAGTTGGGCTGAATTGGCTTGATCAAACCATTTTTTAAATTGAATCACAGGATTAGGGTTAATATCGCTTTCACTCAAACTCTGCAAGGTGTAATCTTTGCGAAGATCAGCTACATTTTTGTCCATGTCAGTTGGTATATTTAAGTTAATTTTGGTAAATAAGAGAAGTAGCCTATTTTTTTGGGCTTATATCCCACAAGTCAAATCAAGAATTGTGAGTGCTAAACGTCTTCCAGAAACTACCGCCCATGTGAGAATTATCCGTCAATCGTGGCAACTCGGCTTTCTTGAGGGTGAAGTCAGTGCAGGTAACTTCCATTGGCATTTCCAATGGCATTTTCGCCGGGGAGAACTTTCCGTTAAGCCTTCCCAAGGTCGGGCGCTGATTAAAGAACCTCTTGGTCGTTTTTTGGAACAACAGGATTATCAGCTGGAGCCGGGAGGAGATTATGCTTTTACTATTAGGGCTGAACTTTAGTCATTGGTAGTTAGGCGATTTAAATATCTTTCAATCAAGAGTAGAGCAACTATGTCATCTATGGGTCTTGGCGGCTGTCTCATCCCCTGTGGTAAAAGTTTGGTTAGCCCTCTGGGTGGATACATCTGCCAATAGCGATCGCGTGCCTCTAAAGTAGAGTAGCGCTCATCCACTAGAATAATATTCACCTGCTCTACCAATACTTCCGCCAGTTGTTTTTTCCACTGTTTAGCTGTGGTTTGGTTACCCATCACCAGTAACGAAACCGGAAACTGTTGACGCAGTGTTTCAATGGTGGGGATAGCCTTTTGTGCGGTCACCACTTGATGATAGTATAATTGTCTATCTAGTCCCATAACTGCTATACCACACTTATCTTTGCCTGGGTCAAAGCCTAAAATAACTGGTTGACTTGGAGAAAATTCATTAAAGGTCATAATAAATACTCATTTGCATTTTTATATTTTTAGGTGCTGAAAACAACTACACCATTGAAAATTGCCAACAGTTTTATTCTTAAAGGACCTGCTGTATAAGTATCTTCCATGGCGATCGCCTTGATTTCCAATGGTTGATCATACTGTCTGAGTTGTAAGAAAAAGCGTAAATGAGCACCTTCCCTTAACACACCTTCGACAATCCCCGCATTACGGGCGCGAAATTCCGAAGCGGAGATCAGCAGATCAAGTCTTTGGGATAGCTGATAAGATGTCATGGTTTGGGGATCAGCAGTGGTTGTTGCTAATATCTCCCCTTGTGAAAAAACTAGTTGATTTGGGGCTGCATCGGCAAAAAATTCGATCTGGTTTTCTCCCCTAACATAATTACCAGCAGAGAAAACTCGCACAACGTACTCTCGACCATCGTTAATTTTTCGGCTAAGTTGTTCTACTCCTTCTTCAGTGATTCGCAAAAGCTGTTTATTTGTGGGCTTTTCTCCAGGTTCAGTTAGTTGAAGGTTGGCATTTTGGTTAGCCACTTGCAAAAGTTGTATGATTGCTTGACGGGCTGCACTAACTTGATTAACGCGAACTACGTCGGCTGCTAAAACTTGATTGCGAACTAGTGCTAGTTTCCCTAAACGTAGGTCGCGGTATGACTGATAATATTTTTCCAGTCTTGCCACTTCTTGTTCTAAATAATTCTGTTGTCTTTCTAATTCCTGTACACGAGATTCCCTAGTAGTAATCACTTGTTCCCGCAAAGCAATTTCCTGATTGCGTTTTTTGATCAGTCTATCAAGTTGGGCAATTTTGCGATCGCGTTGGTCAATAGCTGTTTTAGCTTCTGTATAAAGTCGTTTCCGTTCCAGCTTCAATTCTTCAATAGCCGCCTGCAATGTTTCTATTTGATCGTAAACGCTTTGTAGTTCAGTTAAAGCTTCTTGATACTGATTGACTATTTCACTTAGCTGGCTTTGGGTTTGTTGAAGTTGGGTTTGTGTTGCTTTTTGTTTAGCGTTAGCTGCTTGTAAACTTTTATTAATTCTTTGTAAATCTCGTTCTGCCTTGGTTTGTTCAGTTCTAGCTGTGTTTAACTCAGTTTCTACCTGACTTTTCTCATTTTCTGCAATTTTTAGCTGTTCGCGCTTATTTCGCAGTTCTTTTTGAATATCTTCTAGTTCAAATACCCCTTGCCGCAATTTTTCATCCGCAGCAAATAATATCCCTAATGTTGATGCCGAAATCAATCCACCAGTAAATATAGTTACTAGTACTGCCGTTTTTTTGGGACGAAGGTTAAAGAGTGAGAGGCGCGCTTTGCCTACCCGTGTGCCAATGCGATCGCCCACGGTGGCAATTACGCCCCCCAAAATTAAAATCGCCGCTATCAGGATGTACCCGGTGGTCATCTTCAGCTACCGCAACGTTTCCAGATACAGCCTACTACTTTTAGTCATTGTCTTGTGGAAGGCGGAGAATAAGCAATAGCTGAAAATACTCACAGCTAGTTATTTACCTTCCCCAATTAATTTTAGGTGAATTTTAAGTGAACTGCTTACTTAAGGTAACAGGTTTATGTACGGTAATCTTCTTTTTGTGGATAGAAATCATTTTCTTCTCGCGCAAATCTCCTAGTAACCTAGTCACCGTTACCCTAGTAGAACCAATGGCTTCAGCGATGGCCTGATGAGATAGCTTGAGATCAATCGTAATCCCATCTGCACCAGGAACACCGAAATCACGACAAAGAATTAACAGAAAACTGATCAATCTCGAACCCATATCGCGGTGAGCCAAGGTTTCAATCATCATCTCTGTCTGTAAAATCCGGGAGGATAGGCCTTGTAGCATTAACATTGATAATTCTGGATTTTCCCTAAACGCTTGCTCCACCTGTTCAATGGGGGCTGACAATAATTCCACGGGGGTAAATGCCACTGCATGGTAGAATCTATCGGACTTATTTCCCGTCAATAATGACAACACACCAAAAACACTATTTTCCCGCAGCAGTGCTACCGTTATTTCCTCTCCTGCTTCGTATACCCTGGAAAGTTTCACAGCACCCTTCAAAAGAAAATAAACTCGTTCAGCAGGATCGCCGGGAAAAAATATTGTTTTATTGCGTTCAAATGTTTCTACGACTGGAGGAAATGCTCCGGTCGCCATCTGACGAAATACATTTGCTAGGGCTTTATCTTGTGTCACGATCATCTCCCTTCCCCTACCCAATGCCAGAAAAACAAAAACTGATTACCTAAGAATACACCTGAAAAATCAATAAAACACCGTCAACCTTTCTGTACGTTCCTATACTCCACGTCATAACTTCATACTTTATTGTTCATAATGATACATAATTTTTGATGTTTTTAGCTAGTAATTGTCATAAGTACTTGCACATTTGTGGTGATCAGGTTTTTTGCGTAAAGATTCACCATATCTTGAGAATAACTTTAGAATGATTGGGAGATGTTTTACCCAAAACCCTTTGCCTACTGATCATTTTTACAAATAATTTGCAGAACCAAGATAAATTTGTCTCAGATTCTAGTATGCTCCTAATGATTGATCATATTCACAATTTCTATGCTTGACCTAACTGGAAAAAATGCCCTGGTTACAGGCATTGCCAATAACCGCTCCATTGCCTGGGGCATTGCTCAACAACTGCATAAAGCCGGAGCTAACCTAGGTATTACTTACCTGCCAGATGATCGGGGCAAGATGGAGAAAAAAGTTGGGGAATTGGTGGAACCTCTGAACCCCAGCTTATTTGTTCCCTGCAATGTCCAAGATGACGCACAGGTAAAATCTACCTTTGAGGAGGTTGGGAATAAGTGGGGGAAATTGGACATCCTCATCCA
The DNA here is from genome assembly GCF_029891735.1 of Chrysosporum bergii ANA360D. Taxonomy (GTDB): domain Bacteria; phylum Cyanobacteriota; class Cyanobacteriia; order Cyanobacteriales; family Nostocaceae; genus Umezakia; species Umezakia bergii. The sequence continues at coordinate 6,463 of NZ_JANQDH010000108.1, read as the reverse complement.
CTGTTTAGCCTTCGCTAACAAAGATGATTTAAGTGGTAGTTTCAGCGACACCTCACGTTCTGGTTTCAAAACCGCCTTGGAAATCAGTACCTACTCCCTAGTACAGTTAAGCGGTGCAGCTAAACCCCTGATGACGGAAGGAGGTAGCATCATCACTCTGACATATTTGGGCGGTGTCAGGGCAGTTCCTAACTATAATGTCATGGGAGTAGCTAAAGCTGGATTAGAAGCTAGTGTACGCTATTTGGCGGCTGAACTGGGACCGGAAAACATACGCGTAAATGCTATTTCTGCCGGTCCAATACGCACATTGGCATCCTCCGCAGTGGGGGGAATTTTAGATATGATTCACCATGTGGAAACAGTAGCTCCCCTGCGGCGCACTGTTACTCAGCAAGAAGTAGGCAATACCGCTGCTTTCTTGTCTAGCGATTTGGCTAGTGGCATCACGGGGCAAGTTTTGTATGTAGATGCAGGATATGAAATTATGGGAATGTAATAATTAATCATTGATATTACCTCGCCATTTTCCCCTCTCCATTTATGCAAACAAGCGATCGCCAAATTAATTCTAATTCTTCTCGCCCAGATCGGATTGCCTCTGTGCATCGCACCACCGGCGAAACTGATGTCAAAGTTACTATCAACTTAGATGGTACTGGTATCTGCATGGCGGCAACAGGGATTCCTTTTTTGGATCATATGTTGCATCAAATTGCTTCCCATGGGCTAATTGACTTAAACATTCAAGCCCAGGGAGACTGGGAAATTGATGACCACCACACTAATGAAGACGTGGGCATAACTTTGGGGCAAGCTTTCCATCAAGCCCTCGCTGACAGAAAGGGTATCGCTCGTTTCGGTCATTTTCTCGCTCCATTGGATGAAGCTTTAGTACAGGTGGCTTTGGACTTTTCCGGTAGACCTCATCTCAGCTATGGTTTGGAAATTCCTACTCAGAAAGTGGGAACTTATGACACTCAGCTGGTGCGGGAGTTCTTTGTCGCATTGGTTAACCATAGCCAAATCACATTACACATTCGACAACTGAGTGGTATTAACTCCCATCACATTATTGAGGCGACATTTAAGGCTTTTGCTAGAGCCACCCGAATGGCGTTGGAAATTGACTCTCGTCGTGCTGGTACAATTCCTAGTTCTAAGGGTATCCTGTAGTATGAGAAAACCACAAAAAACACTTGTATAATGAGTTGGTAGTGGTAGTTGTGACTATGAAGTCTAGTGTAGACATCCTTAATTCTCAACAGGATAATATTGACCGCCCACCAGTAGTCCTAACTGCTGATTTGCGAAAAGTTTATCGCACGGGTTTTTGGCTGAATCAAAAGGTAGTGTCTCTCAAAAGCTGTTCCCTTAAGGTGTATCAAGGGGAAACCTTTGGCTTACTCGGACCAAATGGGGCTGGTAAAACTACCCTGTTAAAACTTTTATTGGGAATTATCCGCCCTACTTCCGGAAGAGGTTTATTATTAGGTAAGCCCCTGGGCGATGGCCATACCAAGCAATTAATTGGCTACCTCCCAGAAAACCCCTATTTATATGACTATCTCACAGGTTGGGAATTTCTCGAGCTAGCCGCGGGATTATTCCAAATTCCTCACAGTGTACAACTTCAACGAATCCCTCAATTGCTGGAATTAGTGGGTTTATCCCTCGCCGATGCTCGTAACAAGCCCATGCGGCGCTATTCTAAAGGAATGTTACAGCGTGTGGGCATGGCACAGGCACTGATTAATGATCCTGAATTGATATTTCTAGACGAACCTATGTCTGGTTTGGATCCTTTGGGACGCTACCAAATGCGGGAAATTATCCTATCCTTGAAATCCGCAGGTAAGACCGTCTTTTTTAATAGCCATGTCCTGAGTGAAGTAGAAAAAATTTGCGATCGCGTAGCTATCCTATCTGAAGGTGAAGTCATTTGTTCCGGTTCTTTAGATCAACTCCTAGGGAATGAGCAAACATATCATATTAAAGGTCGGGGGGGTGACTCCGAGGTTCTCAAACAGTGGATACCTAATTTAGTTTTTCAGCCTGATGGTTCTTGGCAAGGTACAATTCGGGAAGATTACTATGATTTTCTTGCCAGTTTCCGTTTAATGAAAGGGCAAATCATTTCTATGACTTTATCTCGTCATTCCCTAGAAGATTTTTTTATGCAGCAGTTAGAACCAAATCAATAAATTAAAATTACAGGGAAATTTATGAACCTATGATGAACTCCACTTTAGTAAGAATTTAAGGACGAAAGCATAAATATCACAAATATCCGGACAATTAAACTGGATGAGGAAAATAAGAATGTTGGGGGGATTAAATCTAGGAACTTCAGGAATGAAGTATAGTCGAGATTAAAATATTTAGACAACTATGCCAATTACAGTTTCAGAGTCTCAAGTCAATATGTTTAAAACAGGTTTGATGAAATTCTTCACCCAACCATTTTTAGGTGCGGCTTTATTAACTGCTGTCAATTTTGGTAGTCCTTTAGCCACTCTCGGACAGGGAAAACCCGTAGCCCAAACACCACTACCAATTTTCCCCACACTCCAACCAGAATCACCAGGTCAACAACCGATATTACCAACAGAACAACAACTATCAGCGACTACAAAAATTAACACTAATTACGCATTAGGGGGCGGTGATCTCATTCGTGTTAATGTTTTTGAAGTACCAGAATATACTGGCGAATACCAAATACCTCCTGGTGGCTCCATCAACCTACCCTTAATTGGTAGTGTTAGCGTTTTGGGTCTGACAACGGAACAGGCGGCTGATGAAATCGCCAAGAGGTATTCTCGGTTTCTCAAACGTCCCCTAATTTCAGTTAACCTATTGTCACCCCGTCCCATCAATATTTTGGTTGCTGGAGAAGTGACCAGTCCTGGGGCTTATACTCTGAGCCTACGAGGAGGGGCAGGTAATAATCCTGGTGTACAATATCCTACTGTATTAGCTGCACTGACCATAGCTCAGGGTGTAACCTTAGCCGCAGATGTAACTCAAGTGCAATTAAGACGTAAAATAGGAAACTCCTCCCAGCAAGTTGTTAATCTTAATCTAAAGGAACTAGTCCAGACAGGTCAGATAGATCAGGATATTACCTTACGAGATGGCGACACCATTTTTGTACCTACTGCAACTAATTTTAACTTAGCAGAAGCACGTAATTTATTTTCTGCTAACTTTGCCGCTAACCCCGGTACAGCCCGCACTGTGGCGATTATTGGTGAAGTTAACCGTCCTGGTTCATATCTAGTTGGTGGTGGGGGTGAACAACCAGGTGCTGGTGGTTTACCCACTGTGATGAGAGCATTGCAATTAGCTGGAGGAATTACATCACAAGCTGACGTTCGTAACCTGAAGTTGCGCAGACCCACCAGAACTGGTTCAGAACAAACTATAGATATCGACCTGTGGGAATTATTGCAAACTGGCGATCTCAATCAAGATGTTTTTGTGCAAGACGGAGATACAATTGTCATCCCCATTGCTACTGAAGTCAACACAGCAGAAGCTACTCAATTAGCTACTACTACTTTGTCTCCTGCTACAATTCAAGTTGGTGTGGTAGGGGAGGTCAAAAGCCCCGGAACCGTACAAATTAAACCTAATAGCTCATTAAATCAGGCATTGTTGGCAGCAGGCGGGTTTAACAATGCTCGAGCGAAAACAACCACTGTGGATTTAGTCCGCCTTAACCCTAATGGTTCTGTCACTAAGCGGCAAGTCAAAGTTGATTTCTCTCAGGAAATTAACGAAGAAACTAATCCCATAGTCCGCAACAATGATGTGATCATTGTTAACCGTTCTGCTTTAGCCCGAACTGGAGACAGTGTCGGTGCGGTCCTTAATCCTCTGGGCGGTTTATTAGGGGTGTTCAGGGCTATATTTGGTTTCTTTTAGGTTGAAAAAAATCATGAGTTTGAAGTTGCCGAGACTTACTAGCAATAACCAAGGGCTAGTTTGAAATAAATTGCAACTTCAAACCTATGTTGGTGGGTAATTTGTGAAAATATTTAATATATTATGTAAATTAAATTACTAAAAATATGTTACAGGGAATTTTGCCTAAGTGACGTACATCCTTAGCGGGACTGTATTAAGCAGCGATATTAAGCAGCGATCAGGACTTGAGGAAATGCTATATGTTAATATAATAACCATATACTAGCTACTTATCAGCATAAGCTATTGACAATTAATTCCATTCTGCCAAAATATTTTGCCTATATAAAACCTATATAAAACCTATATAAAACCTAAAAATTCTATAGTGATTTTTGAGCAAACCACTTCATTAATGTACATAAAATTACAGAAGAAAAATATTAAACTGAAATATGGGTATAAACTAATAAAGTTGCTAAATTTGCCCAAAAGCTGAACAGGAGAATATATGGAGCCAATTATCGCCATAGTCTTAGCGTTGATAGGATATGCTTTAGCATCTGCAAAACTCGTCAATCAGGGTAACCAAGCCCTAGTAGAAAGGTTGGGGCGGTATCATCGCCAACTTTCCCCAGGACTTAACTTTATTGTACCTCTGGTGGATCAGATTGTCATGGAGGATACAACACGCGAGCAGTTTTTAGACATCAAACCTCAAAATGTAATCACCAAAGATAACATTTACTTAGAAGTTGATGCGATTCTGTTTTGGCGCATCACAGATATGGTCAAAAGTTTTTACGAAATCGACGATCTCCAAGGGTCTCTGACCCAACTAGCCACAACTACACTCCGGGAAGTCATCGCCCAAAACACCCTAGAACAAACTAATACGTCCCGTATGGAAATGGACGCAGCCATTTTAAATAAATTGAATCAAATAACAGAAGATTGGGGAGTGCAGATTATCCGCTTAGATATTCAAAGCATTACACCCCCTGAGAGTGTGCGAAAGTCAATGGAAGAAGAGCGAGCTGCGGAAATCAAAAAACGGGCGCTGGTGTCGGAAGCAGAAGGAGAACGTGAGGCCGCTATTAAGAGAGCGCAAGGAACCCAAACCTCAATGCAGATAATTTCCGAAGCCTTACGCTCTCATCCTGAAAGCAAAGAAATCCTAAGATATCTTGTGGCGCAGGATTATGTCGTGGCTAGCCAAAGACTGGGTGAGAGTAATAATGCTAAAATTGTCTTCATAGACCCCAGTAAAACCAATGAAGTTTATGATCAGTTAATTGCTGACTCTATAAGCAAAGACACTGGGAGCAAAAACTCTGAAAATGGTAATGTTTAAATATTACAGCAGATTGTAGGTAAACTGACTACAAGTATAAATCATAAAAATCTTCGTAGTGCGGGCATATGTCCTGCTACGGGTGTACCTCAATTTTGTGCAATACGTGGTGCGGGCATCTAGCCCGCTACGGTACTTGTTGATATGAAATGTGCTGTAAAGCACTTCATTATGTTTCTATTCTCCATATTCCCGTAGAAAAGCCATAAAGTCCCTCAAGGCTGCTCTGGTTTGTCCTGTGGGTTGCAGTTGATGTTGTATTTGAAGAATAATCCATCTATTTTGGATTCTAGCTCGGCTAACCGCGCGTTCTCTCTCTCTATCTGCTCTGTTTCTTTCTTCACTTGCTCGGTTTCTTTCTTCAGCTGCAATATAATCTCGTCGAGCCTCTCGTTGTCTTGCCTGAGTTCGCTCATTCTCAACTCGTGCTGCTTCTGCGATTCTTGTTCTCTCTGATTCATCCAGGCGTGCTGTTTCTCTATTTCTACGGTTCCACTCAACGCCGAAAGCAACCATTGCCACCAGGATGGCTGCCACGGTGAGTCTGTTACTCCATGTCCGGGGGTGGGCGATTTTTCCGAGGATGCTGAAGTCTTGTTGGTCATAGAAGCGTAAAAAGGCTATGGCTATGGTTGTAACTGTTAATGTTGTTCCTGGCAATAATGACAGGAAGTTTACCCATATTTGTTTAATCTTTAGTCCCATTCTAAATTATTATTACTGACCATGGCTAGTCACCTGTTAAGGGGTTAAATCGATTTCGAGTTATTTTACAGCAGGTTGCTGGTAAATCAACCATATACAACTATATAAATAAAAAGATTTGGTGGTGCGAGCATCCTGCTCGCTACCATACGCCGGGAAAAATTTGGTGGTGCGAACATACTATGGCTACGCCACATAAGCTATCGACTACGCTCAGTAAACATCTTGCCCGCTACCGTATTTTAAAACTGGACTTCAGACTAGATGAGGGTTATTTACTCATACCGGTTAAATTCAGTCCCATTAATCCGGCAGTAACTAATGCCATAAACAAGTATTGAATTAAAGAGAGCAGGACTTACGCAACTGGCACAGGCGATCGCTAGAATATAGTATTATTGTACTACAATAAATAACATAACTGGCACAATCAGTCTCGGTGCGGCGGAAGCGTCGCGCCGAGACTAAACTCCAGTAAAAAGCCAATTTTGC
>NZ_JANQDH010000107.1 GCF_029891735.1 Chrysosporum bergii ANA360D | reverse complement strand
CCAGTTTCACGATAACGACGTACTAAATTTTTCACAAATGATAAGCTGACCTTGAATCTTTCTGCCAACTGGCGTTGAGATCCCTCTTGAGCAACCCATGCTACAATCAACTGAGATAACAGCTCGTTGAATGCTTGGCGGCTAAGTCCAGTCATTGCTCGTAGCAGTCGCTCTTGATTCAGGATGCGGTCTAAGTTCAACATTAATGTCACCCTACTTGTCTGCTTGATTATTATCCCTTATTTTCCAACAACTCTATTAGAAGCCCTAAATGAGTCCATGA
>NZ_JANQDH010000106.1 GCF_029891735.1 Chrysosporum bergii ANA360D | reverse complement strand
CAATGGCTTACAACTAGGTTGGTTAATTAATCCCCATGACCAACAAGTAGAAATTTATCGTCCTGATCAACCACCAGAGGTTTTACAATCTCCCACAACTTTATCAGGTGAAGATGTTCTTCCTGGTTTTGTTTTAAATTTCCAGAATATTTTTTGACTTTTTATACTTGAAATTATTAAATATTAAATATTAAATATTAAATCATTTGAGTAAGTATTTGTAAAGTAACAAAATTTACTAAACCGCCGTTATCCTTCTAGGGCGGCTTTTTTTTGGTTCCTATAGCTTGCCATTTTTGATATACCTAAAATATAAATGGTCGGCATGGGGTATCGGCACGACTGTAAGACTACCTTGGTAGCAAGTTGCGGTGAACCGTCAAGAATCACCGACCTGGATTGCTGATCCTATAATCATGATTAGTTTTAGGTATAGTTTGTAGTCTATTATAGCTTTTCTTAAACACGTAAAATACAAATGTAAGTGATAAAAGTCTTATATTGCAAGCATATTGCCAGCTAATTATGTACCTCACTTGGGCGAAATTGGCTATATACACTCAAGGAAATAGTTAACGTGAGTTCGACGGAGAGGAAGGGGCAAAAAGCTTGCTGTGTAAGAATTTGCTCAAGCGGCATTCATGGGAGCGATCGCGCACAGTGAGACATCACTACGATTAATTGAGAATCGGTAAAAAGTGACAAAAAAATGCCGAAACTAAAAATATCAAAGAAAAATAAAGGTTTCGGCTATGTCTACTATTATATCTCGCCTCGATATTACACAAATTTTCTGCGACGTAGATGATTTTTGCACCTCATGGTCAAACCTCTGGCAGCAAGTACCACAATTGCCATCAACAATGGGAGAAAAGCGTAGCAAATCGAGGATGCATTTATCCGAAGTGATGACAATAGTCATAGCCTTTCATGGCAGTGGATATAAGACATTTAAGGAATTTTACACACTACAAGTCTTGCCGGGTTGGCGTGAAGCATTTCCAAATTTGGTGAGCTACACAAGGTTTGTGGAATTGATGCCTTGGTGCTTAATGCTTTTATGTTGTTTTTTACATACACGCACTGGAAGAATTACTGGGATTAGCTTTATTGATTCCACACCGATAAATGTTTGTCACAATGCCAGGGCGCATTCTCACAAGGTATTTAAAGGTTTAGTCAAATGGGGAAAAAATTCTGTGGGCTGGCACTTTGGATTTAAACTACATTTGATCATTAATGATTGTGGGGAATTATTGGCATTTTCCCTAACTCCTGCCAATGTGGATGACCGAAAACCAGTCCCAGATATGACTAAGGACTTAATTGGTAAACTTTTTGGTGACAGAGGATATATATCTCAAAAATTATTTGAGGAGTTATATGAACGAGGATTGCAGTTAGTCACCAAATCTAAAAAGAAAATGAAAAATCGTTTGGTCAAACTGATTGATAAGATTCTATTACGCAAACGCGCTGTCATTGAGTCGGTCAATGACCATCTCAAAAATATCTGTCAAATCGAACACTCTCGTCACCGTAGTCCATTTAACTTTTTGGTTAACTTGATGGCTGGTTTAGCCGCTTACACCTATTTGCCCAAAAAACCTTCCATTGATATTTACCCAAAAGATTTGCCTGCTCTACCTCCTGCCATTTTTTAGTTCCGTCGAACTCACGTATAGTTAAAATGACTGAGGTGTAAACGCCTCAACTGGCTTTCATCCTTCACCTAAAGGACGGTTAAGTTTTTCCGTTATCCTCCAAAACTTAACCTCAAGGGTTTTCAGCGTATTTTTTGATAAATTCCTTAATTTGAGCCACTACCAGAGGGTGTGAGTCTTGTTGTAATTTAGGTAGCAGTTCCAGCAAGACACGGTGGGAAGCAACACTAAGATAAGAGACTGCTGCTTCCCGCACAAAACCTGTGGGATGGCGTAGAGCCACTAAAATTTCTTGAATCCTTAAGCGGATGCGGCTAACTTGAGCAAAGTGAAAACAGCAGGCTAAACACCAATCAGAAAGTAAATTATTCATAGTCACCATGCGACTAAGGCGATCCCTCACAGACATTTGTTGATATACGCTTAACCCAGATTCCACCAGACAATACAGTTTTTCTTCGGTTGAGCGCTTGTCTAATATATTCAATATTATGGATTTTGTGGGCAAATTAATGGTGTGGTCTAAAATTTCTAACCCCTGTGCTAAATTGGCCGGGGATTGTGATTTGAGATTAAATGCTGCCGCTTGCATTTTTTCGGGTGAATAAAGTAATCTCAGAAGTAAGAGCAACCGCTCTTTTACATCTATTTCTAATTCTTCCAGGGCGCGTTGTAATAAACCAGCAATTTCTAAAATCCGTTGTGATTGTTGATTTTCTGGCATTGCTGCTGCTTGAAAGTCTAAATAAGCAGCGTAAATTTCCCCTAAGAACTTTAATTCCTGTTCTATTAAAGTTTCTACTTTTGTTTGATGAAAGGTATCTATGGTAATAATTTCTGGTTGTTTGTTGATTTTGACTAAACTGCGGAGGATATAATATCTGGTGGCTCCCCAAGATGTTTCTAGGTGTTCCCATAAAGTTTCTATGGCTTCGAGGGTGGAAATTTGAGCAATGGTGCGCCAAGCATACATTCGCACGACTTCGGGTTGGTAGCTGTTATTGGCAAGCTGTACTAGCATTTCCAAAGCTTCATTTTCTAACTTAATCAATGCCCGCATGGCAGTACTACGGGTTGATTTATAATAAAGCGCTGCTATTAGTGCTGAGTAATATTCGTCTAAACGAGTTGCAGCGATCATTTCCAATACTGCACAGCGTACTCGTAAGGAATCATCCTGTAATAATTTGGGGATATGAATCCGCAGGGCTTGTAAATGTAGTGCTTCTCTCAGCGCTCTGACTCCATTGACTCGTTCTCGTTCTTGGCTATGGGTGAGCATTTGGCGCATAGTTTTTGCGGCTGCTACTTTTTGTAGGGGTGTTCCCTGACGCAAAATTAAGGCGGCTGCTGTAGCCCGGATCAATGAATGATGTCGGGGTTGCAGGTATTCTTCTAGTCTACTGAGATTGGGGTTGGTATCGGCTAGCCAAACGTATCGCAGAGCTAAGGCAAAAACTTCTGGGTCAACTGTTTCTGGTGGTTGTTCTAATAATGATCGCACGTCTGGGGCATAAGTAGGATTGATATTTGCCATGAGCATGACTTCTAAGCTTTGACGCTGTAGGTCTGGAGGTAATTTTTTCAGTAAGGGAGCTAAAACCTGTGATGCTCCTTGGAGGTCGATTTGTGCTAATACTTCAATACAAGAGCTTTTATCAGCAGTACTGCCTTTTTCTGATAAAGCTTTCACTACTCCCTGTTGAAAAGCACGCAGACCAACATTTACTGCACTCAGTTCTCCCCGTTCTGCACTTAATACTAGTAAATCAACATAACGCGATCGCAGTACTAAAACTACTCTTAAACAAGCTGCTGCTATGATCACTGTTTCTGCTACTAATACCCACCTTTGCATTTCCGGGTTTATGAATTGATTGCCAAGAAACAAAGTTACTAAAATAATGATACCAGCCACACCAGTGGCGATGGCTTCGGCGGTTCCTCCTGATAATGTCTGAGTGCTGCTGCGGATACGTTCTGGTATGGGTTGGTATAGAACAGGTCCACTACTAACCACAAAGGTGTAGCGTAATAGTTCATCTACAAATTTTAATCCCACTAATCCCCAAAAGAAACTTTGGGTTTGCAGGACTGGCAATAAGTTGAGTAATATGATTGTCCCCGGTAAAATAAAGCCTACTGCTATGGGTAGCAATGCCGCTGTAAAAAATACGCCAAAGCGTTCAGTTATGCGGCTGGAGAGAAACCATTGAGTAATTAACTCACTTAGTCCGACTATGCCACCAAATAAACCTAAAAAGCTGGCTAATTCTCGGCTGTTTAAAGAAATATTAAGTTCACGTAGGTATTGAAAATCTACCAATAATCCAATAATTTGTAAAAGACCCACAAAGGCGAATAACTGCCATGTGTAGCGCTTGATGGGAGTTTTGAGGCGACGGTGTTTGCTTGCTTGTTCTGGGGTAATTAGGCGTTGGGGAGCATCAGGAAAGGCTTCTCGGTGGTGATGAATTAAGTAAAATAAAATACCCGTTCCTAATATAATCACACCGCAACCGATGAGAATGACTGACTCTAATTTGATAAATTGCAGCATCCCCGGCAAGGTAAAACCACTGATAACATCAGCTACTAATAACCCACTGCTCACTAAGGGATAGGTACGTTTTATTTCTCGGATATTAAATAATTGATTAGCCAGAATGGAGGTGTTGAGGTCGTTGATGACATAAATTGCGTCTACCCATAGCCGCAGGAGAAAAACTAAAGCTACTGTTAAATAGGAGATATGTGTTTCCCCCCGCAAGGATACCATCAACATTAATGGCATCACCATACAAGGTGCGATCGCCACTATCACCCAACGCAATGGGAATATTTTTTGCAGCCAGGAATAAACAAATACAAGTCCCATACTCATTACAGCACTGGCAATGTACATCCAAGGCAAGGGGCCAACCCCATATTCATCTAAAAACAGAGCCACTGTACTATCTTCTGCCCAGCGCAACCCTACTGATACAATAGTGTAAAAAACAAACATCATTGCTGTCCGTGCGCTTTCTTCTGGTCGAAGATTTACCCACTGTAATAGTCGTGCTGCAAGGCTTTTTTTGGCAGCAAACCAGTCATTTTTCAGTTCCATGCACTATGAGCTAGACTAAGTTAAATTCACACTCTGATAAGGGAGAATATAAACTATTATTTAAACTATTATTTAAACTATTATTTCCACTTATCCTTTTTGTTTTTCTCTTTATTATGATCATAAACAGCAAAAATCCTGAGTAACTGAGTATTATTTTTCCCACTCAGTTCTCAGGAGTATCAGTTGGCTGAAAATTTCCACCGATCAGGGAGGGTGAGAAGTTATCAGTGATAAATTATGGTTGTGATCGTTGATATTTCCATTAATGAGGGAATTATTTTTTAGGGGAAATCAGCATCATCATATTTCTACCTTCTTTTTTCGGTGCTTGCTGCACTTCACCAATGGATTCTAAATCCTTGGCCATGCGCTTGAGCAAGTCTTCTGCTAGGTCACTGTGTTGAATTTCTCGACCCCGGAACATCACAGTCGCTTTTACTTTATCACCTTCTTTGAGGAAGCGCTCCGCTTGCTTGACACGAACATTGTAGTCGTGTTCTTCGATTTTGTAGCGCATCTTCACTTCTTTGACATCAGCCGTGTGCTGCTTCTTCCGGGCTTCCCGCGCTTTCTTCTCCTGCTCAAACTTGTACTTCCCATAATCCATGATCCGACAAACCGGTGGGTCAGCCTTGTCACTGATCAGTACTAAATCTAGCTCTTTTTCTTCGGCTAGTTTTAACGCTTCGTGTGGGGGTATAATTCCTAATTGTCCGCCATCAGTATCAATGACTCGAATCTTAGGAAACCGGATGCGCTCATTGATTTGGGGCAAATCGCGAGTTCGTTTTTTCTCAATCACAGGCATTATGATTTTGGAAGCTCTCTAGTTGTTAAGATGTGGTTTTGACTTGGTTTGTTTGGTTTTCTTGGGATTGCCTCAGCAGCACGATGCTTAATTTAACTGAGGACTTAAGATAGAATGTATCTTCCTAGGTTGACATACTCACCGACCTTGAAGGTGGGTGATTCTTGACAGTTCACAGTAACTAGCTGCCGAAACAGTCTTACAGTCACTCCCTGTCCATTTTAGGTCGTGCCGATGCCCCATGCCGACCATTTTTATATTCTGTTACTTTGTGTCTTCTGTTGGTGGTGCGCCACTTGAGGTGCTGAAGAAATATATCCAGAATCTAGAAAAGCCGTCGTAGAACGACGGGGTTTTCAACCCATTTTTTACATAACTGAATAATTCTTAATTTTTCAGATATTTTAACATGAAATGGCTAAGGTTATGTTATTTCATCTTGAGTGCTGGTTGAAGACCGTGGCGTGGGAGATGACTTATAGACTTATAATATTACCTAGCTGGTGAGTAGAGGGGGAAAATAGGAGGAAAATGTGACCACTACGCTACACTGGCAAGAACGAGTTGGCAATCAAAGAGATTGGGTTTGGCGGGGTTGGCAAACTCGTTACACTTATATCCGACCCGGGGAACGTGACCAAAATAGTATGCCTTTAATTCTGCTTCATGGTTTTGGTGCTTCTATTGGTCATTGGCGACATAATATGCAGGTGTTAGGGGAACAGCATACTGTTTATGCTTTGGATATGCTGGGTTTTGGTGCTTCTAAAAAAGCCGCCGCTCATTACAGTATACAGTTATGGGTGGATCAAGTATATGAATTTTGGCAAGCATTTATCCGCCAACCGGTGATATTAATTGGTAATTCTAATGGTTCTTTGATTTCTTTGGCTGCTGCGGTTGCTTATCCAGAAATGGTTCAGGGGATAGTGATGATGAGTTTACCAGACCCGACTTTAGAACAAGAGGCTATCCCGTCTTGGCTGCGACCTGTGGTGATGGGGATGAAAAAGTTAGTGGCTTCGCCCTTGATCCTGAAACCAGTGTTTTACTTTGTGCGGCGACCAAGTGTGCTACGTCGGTGGGCGAGTCTGGCTTATGTTAATCCCGAAGCTGTCAGCGATGAATTAATAGATATTTTAGCGGGACCCCCCCAAGATAGGGGTTCGGCTCGTGCTTTTACTGCTTTGTTTACAGCTGCGATCGCTGTTAATTTTAGTCCTAGTGTCAAGGCAATATTACCCCAAGTAACAGTACCAATGCTGTTAATTTGGGGACAAAAAGATAAATTTGTACCTGCTGTATTTGGTAAAAGATTTACTCAGTACAATGAGAGGTTAGAATTAGTGAATTTAGAAGATGTTGGTCACTGTCCCCATGATGAAAGCCCAGAAATAGTTAATCAGTTGATTTTGGATTGGATGAGGAGACGGGTTAACAGTTAGCTGTTAATAATATTACTCAATGGTCACCTGATCAGTTTGAACGTCTGTAGCGCCATGAACAGAACGAGCTACGGTAACCATTTTGTTGAGGATTTCTTGGCTGGGGACTTTACCTTTGAGTACTACAGTGCTACCGGTTTGAGCAACCCAGAGAGTCTCAATGTCTTTTAGTTGGGAGTCTTGATCAAATGCTAAGGCCACTCGCTTGGCTAAACCACTTTGGTCATATTCTCCTTGCAATCCTAAACGTTCTGGGGGAATTGTTTCCGTGGGGTCTGTTGGTTGGGGTTGAGGATTTACTTGGGCTTTTTGTGGTTTTTCTAATCCAAACAGTCTTTGTAACCAACCCATAAGAGCTTTTCTCCGATTTTTGGTTAATTCTGGTCATATCTCACATTTGAAGATTAACATATGGGTGAATGATTTACATCTACCGATGACAAGATATGCGCTGTTAAAGGTTGGTGGGTTTAATTGTCTGGGAGATTTTGGGGAGAAAATGTTAGTGGTGTTGACTTGTGTTTAAAATAGAACCTAGGATAAATTATCAAGATAGCGCGTAAAGTGTGCAAGTCTAACGAATTAGTAGCCTATGAAAACTTACAATTGCGTAATTTACTTAAAAATCATGGTTTAGCTAAGTCAATTGGTGACGCTAGCTGGTATGTGTTTAGGGAATGGATTGAGTATTTTGCTGGTAAATTTGGTAAAATGGCTGTTGCTGTAGCACCACATTACACAAGTCAACAATGCAGTAATTGTGGGCACATTGTGAAAAAAACTCTATCAACTCGCACTCAGAGGATGTGTTTGTGGATGGGAGTTACATAGAGACACAAATGCAGCAATTAATATTTTAAGTCTTGCTAGGCAAGCTAGGGGCGGACAGTCCCGAAGTTACGCTGTAGGACTCGCGACCTCTACTGTTTTAGGCGAAAGTCTATTAGAGCAAGTGGCAAGGTAGAGTACAGAATCCCCGACCTAAAGGATCGGTGAGTGTCAAAGCAATTTAGTGTAGCAGTGCTTTTAGGGTAGCTTTAAGGGGTGGCCTGAGTCGGTATTGGCGAAGATGAAACATACTCTTTCTGTTTTAGTAGAAGATGAGGCGGGTGTTCTTTCCCGTATTTCTGGTTTGTTTGCCCGTCGCGGTTTTAATATCGAAAGCCTTGCGGTTGGACCAGCAGAGCAAGGAGGGGTTTCCCGGATTACGATGATTGTACCTGGAGACGATCGGGTGATTGAGCAACTGACCAAGCAATTATATAAGTTGGTGAATGTGCTTAAAGTCCAAGATATTACGGAAATTCCCTGTGTCGAGCGAGAATTGATGCTTTTAAAGGTAAATGCTACCAGCAGCAATCGCTCGGAGGTGGTTGAACTGGCGCAAATTTTTCGGGCGC
This sequence comes from Chrysosporum bergii ANA360D, assembly GCF_029891735.1. Taxonomy (GTDB): domain Bacteria; phylum Cyanobacteriota; class Cyanobacteriia; order Cyanobacteriales; family Nostocaceae; genus Umezakia; species Umezakia bergii. Next base: position 58,520 of record NZ_JANQDH010000106.1, on the reverse strand, counting down.
GAGTGGTGGATGTGGCGGAAGATTCTCTGACTTTAGAAGTTGTGGGAGATCCCGGTAAGATGGTGGCCATCGTCCAAGTTTTACAAAAATTTGGTTTGAAGGAAATCGCCCGCACTGGTAAGATTGCTCTGACTCGTGAGTCGGGTGTGAATACTGAGTTGCTGAAGTCTTTGGAAGCTAAGGTTTAGATGATGTTGGTTGAGGGCGTATTGCAATACGCCCCCACCGGGTAGGTATGGGATGTGAGTCGGTGGGGTAGCGGGCAAGATACCCGCAATACAAGATTTTTATTATTGTTAAATATTTTGTTTTCATGGTTTTTTTTTGGTGATCTGGTTGGTATTGCCAATTTGACGTGACATATTTACTAGAAACCTGTTAGTAATTTTATTTATTATCAATCCAATTATAGTCAACTAAAATTTTTCCAACACCCTCTGAAACTAAAACTAATTCTAGGCGTGGAGGTTAGGTAATGAATAGGGTATTTACCCAGGAATCTCTAGGTGAAAAAATCAGTGAAACTTTAGGCAAGGTGCTGACCAAACAAGAGTTACAAACTTGTTTAGCATCTATGGAATTTGTCAGCCCACCGGTGGCAAGGCAGTTCTGGCAATCGGCAGAAATGAAGGCTGGTATTTATATTATTTTGGCTGGTAAGGTGAGATTGTCAGATAGTTTTGATAACTTAATTACTACTTTGTCCCCGTGGTCTTCTTTTGGTGAAATAACTTTATTTCCAAAGCAGAATTTTAGTGATTACACGGCGAGAAGTTCACATAATTTAGAACTGGGGTATCTCAGCCAAGATGTATTACAAGGGCTGATGGAAAAATATCCGCAGATGCGCGATCGCTTGTTTATTCGTGCTGAAATGTGGGATTTGCTGCTGTCATGTCGCCAAAATTCACAGTTCCCCGGACATCCTGGGGAATTTATGGCTATGCTGAATGCGTTGGCTTTATTTGAGCGCCACGGACTAGAAATTGGTTCTGTAAATACACAATTCCCAGATTCTTGTTTGTGGGTGTTGTACCAGGGTGAGTTGCTGAGTTCTGAGGGTAAGTCTTTTACAGCGGGGCAAATTTCCGGGGAACTGAAACAGGGGACTTGGCAAGCGATACAACCCACCATTGCTTATATCCTTAAAAGTTCTCACTGGCAAAAGGCCGTGGAACATTGTCAAGGTCTAGGTTTTTTTCTTTCTGACTATGAACATCACCAGAGTTTAGCACCTGAAAATCACAGGGCAAAACCACGCCAACATTCTGGGGCTAGGGTTATACCTTTCCCCCAGCCAGGAGCAAAATCAACAGCCAGGGACAATCAACCACGCCCGTACTTTCCCAGCCCAAAGGTGCAAATGGGGCATTGGTGGAAGCGTTTGAGTAAAAGCTATCCTTTCTATGCTCAACAAAGTGCGACGGATTGTGGCTCGGCTTGCTTGGTGATGATTGGTAAGTATTGGGGTAAGCACTTTAGTGTTAATCGCTTGCGGGATATGACCAATGTTAACCGCAGTGGTGCATCTCTACGCGCTTTAGCCGCCGTGGGAGAAAACCTGGGTTTTGCTACTCGTCCTGTGAAGGCGACTTTTGATAAGTTGGCAGAACAATCTCTACCAGCGATCGCTCACTGGCAAGGTAATCATTTTATTGTTGTATATGAGATGACTAAGAAGCGGGTGATTGTGGGTGATCCTGCCATTGGTCAACGCAGTTTGACGAGAAGGGAATTTAATAGTGGTTGGACTGGTTATGCTTTGTTACTGCAACCCACAGAGCTACTGAAGGCTAGTGAGAATCAGAGTGCTAGTTTTTGGAAGTTTTTTGAGTTAGTCAAGCCTCATTATTGGGTATTGCTAGAAGTTTTTATTGCCAGTGTGTTGATGCAGGTATTTGGACTAGTAACCCCAGTGTTTACTCAGTTATTACTGGATCGAGTGCTGGTACAGCGCAGTATTCCCACTTTAAATGCTGTGGGTGTGGGGATGATTGTGTTTGGTTTGTTCGGTATTGCTATGAATGGAGTACGGCAATATCTGTTAGCTCATACAGCCCATCGTGTGAGTGTTTCTTTACTGGTGGGATTTATTAAACATACTTTCCGCTTACCTTTGGCTTATTTTGAGTCTCGTTATGTGGGAGATATTATTTCTCGCATTCAGGAAAACCAAAAAATTCAGCGTTTCTTAACTGGGGAAACTCTATCTATCATGCTGGATATGCTGACATTAGCAGTTTATCTGGGCATTATGTTTTGGTATAGCTGGCGTATGACTTTGTTTGTGTTGTTGACAGTGCCACCTTTTTTTATTTTGGCGCTGGCTAGCACCAACATTTTGCGGCGTATTTCTAGAGAAGTTTTTAATGCTGGAGCTAAGGAAAATAGTTACTTGATTGAATCTCTCACTGGTGTCCGCACGGTGCGTTCATTGGCTATTGAACAAACTGTACGCTGGCATTGGGAAGAACTACTGAATGATTTGGTGAAAAAAGGTTTTCATGCCCATGTGATTGGGAACCGTTTGCGAATTGTCAGTGGTATTATTCAAACTTTTGTCAATGCTGCTTTGATGTGGTTTGGAGCATGGCAAGTTATCCAAGGGGATTTGACTATGGGGCAGTTAGTTGCTTTTAATATGTTGGTGGGTAAGGTTTTGAGTCCTTTCCAACGGTTGTCAATGTTGTGGAATGGATTACAAGAAATTATTATTTCTACAGAAAGAATTAATGATGTTTTAGATGCAGAACCAGAAGAAAATTTGCTAGATAAACCCCGTAAGGTTTTGGGTAAATTGCAGGGGCATATTTGCTTTGAAAATGTCAGTTTTCGTTATCATCAGGAAAGTGAGAGTAATGTGTTGCAAAATATTAGTTTTGAGATTAAGCCTGAGCAAATGATCGCAGTGGTGGGGCGCAGTGGTTCGGGAAAAACAACTTTGACTAAGTTGATTCTGGGTTTATATCCACCAACGGAGGGCAAAATTTTGATTGATGGTTTTGATATTACTAATATTTCTTTGCGATCGCTGCGTTCTCAAATAGGTGTTGTTGATCAAGATACTTTTCTTTTTGGGGGGACGATTCGCGAAAATATAGCCATTGCTCACCCAGAGGCTTCTTTAGCAGAAATTACTCAAGCAGCACGATTAGCAGGGGCTGATGAATTTATTCAGCAATTGCCTATGGGTTATGAGTCCCAAATTGGTGAAAGTGGAGGAATGCTCTCTGGTGGACAACGGCAACGTTTAGCTATTGCTAGGGCTTTAATGGGTAACCCCCGGTTATTACTTTTTGATGAAGCTACTAGTCATTTAGATTCGGAATCAGAAAGGATTATTCAGAATAACTTAAAAAGTATTCTCCAAGGACGTACAAGTGTAATTATTGCTCATCGCTTATCTACAGTCCGTAATGCTGACGTAATTTTAGTTTTAGATCGGGGGGTATTAGTAGAAAGCGGGACTCATGAGGAATTAATTGCTAAAAAGGGACATTATTACTATCTGAATCAACAACAATTAGCTGAAGTAGTTTGATGTTATCAATAATTCTCCATTTATAAAACTCCAATTATGCCTCATACCTCTCCCAATTCTTCCTCTATACTTGTGAACCAAGAACAGGATGAGTATAAAAATTATATTCAACCTGGTGAAGAAACTACTAAATTTAATCAAACAATTTCAGAAAGTAATACGGAGGATTTATATTATGGTACTGAAGAATTACTAGATGGTTTACCTAGGGTCTGGACTCGCGGTGTGTTTTATACTCTGTTGGGCTTTGCATCTCTGGCTTTACCTTGGGCAAGTTTTTCTAGGGTGGATGAAACTGGTAGCGCCAGAGGACGTATAGAACCTAAAGGAGCAACTCAAAAGTTAGATTCCCAAGCGGGGGGAAGTGTTAAAGCTGTGAAGGTAGCAGAAGGGGACACTGTCACTAGGGGACAAGTGCTGGTAGAACTTGACTCTGATATTTTGCAAACTGAACTTCAGCAAGCTGAAGCTAAGTTGTCTGCATTGCTTAATCAAGCCGCGCAGTTTGATGTGCTGAAAACTCAATTACAGTTAACTATGAGTATTCAGAAACAACAAAATCAGTTTCAAGCTTTAGAAAAAATGTCCCAACTGAACCAGGCTAAACAAAACCTACGTTTTAAACAAAGTGTTTATGATCTGCAAAAGTTGGAAAAACAGGCACTAATTAAGCAAGTGCAGGAGCAGATTAAAATTGCTGAAAATGATTTACAGGCAGCCCAGGAGCGCTTGAGTATAGATTCCCGGCAAGTACAACGCTTTGAGCAACTTGTCAATGATGGTGCGGTTTCGGTTTATCAAGTTGAGCAATTGAAAAAAGAAGAACAAGAAAGCAGACGACTCTACACCAAGGCGGAATCTGATGTTCAACAAGCAAAGTTACGGTTAGCGGAAGAAACTAACCGCTATGAAGCAAAAATGAGTCAGTTACAGTCTGATATTGAACAAGCAAAACATCAAGTGCAAGGGGAACAAAATAGTTATCAAAGTTTACTACAGTCTGGTAAGTTGGCGCTACTTAAATATCAGGAACAACTCCAGGAACTAGAAACACAACTTACTAATTTACAAGCTAGTATCGCTCAAACTCAAAGCAAAATTACATCTTTAAATCTACAAATGCAGCAACGAGTGGTGCGATCGCCTGTTGATGGGATAATTTTTGAGTTACCAGTTAGTAAGCCGGGACAAGTGGTACAGGTTGGTCAGAGAATTGCCGATATTGCACCTAAAAATACCGAAATTGTCCTTAAAGCTCATATGCCCATTGAGGACAGTGGCTTTTTAAATGTGGGAATGCCGGTAAAAATTAAGTTTGATGCCTACTCATTCCAGGAATACGGCATTATACAAGGGAAAGTGACTCGTATTTCTCCCGATGCTAAGGTAACTCAAACACCCCAAGGAAATATGGAAACCTATGAGTTAGAAATTACTTTAGAACAGAAGTATATTGAAAGCGGTACAAAACGTATTCCTTTAACTCCAGGGCAAACAGCAAACGCGGAAGTTATTGTGCGTCAACGACGGGTAATTGATTTTGTTTTAGATCCGTTTAAGAAGTTGCAGGAAAATGGTTTAGAGCTTTAGTGATGGTTTATTAGTGAGATGAGCATGGGAGTTATATTATGTCTCAAATTTTGACTATTTCTGGTTCAGATATTATTCGCAATCTGAAATTATCTTCTCAAGTTCCTGGTATTGTGGAGGCGATCGCATCTCAAAAGATTATTGCCGAAGTAGCCCAGAAATCAGGAATTACAGTTACACCAGAGGAAATCCAGGAAGAAGGAGATAATTTACGTTTAGCTAAAAAGCTTGTCAAGGCTGAAGATACATTATCATGGCTAGAGAAACATTATCTTTCTATACCTGAGTTTGAGGAATCAATCTATAATAAAGTTTTAGCTCAGAAGTTAGCTCATTATTTATTTGCCCCTCAAGTTGAACGTTTTTTTTATCAACACCAACTAGATTATCTGGTTGCCATTACATATCAAGTGATTTTCGATGATAAAGACTTGGCTTTAGAACTGTTTTATGCTGTGCAGGAGGGAGAAGTTACTTTTCCAGAAATTGCTCGTCAATATATTCCTGAACCAGAATTTAGTGGTAATTATGGATATCAGGGAAGACAACATCGCAAAGATTTTCGCCCAGAAATTGCTGCTGCTATATTTGCAGCAACTCCGCCGCAGATTCTCAAGCCCATTGTTACTGTAAAAGGAGTTTATTTAATTTGGGTGGAGCAAATTATTCAACCCCAATTAGATGAGTCGATAACGGAAAAAATAATTACAGAATTATTCACTGCTTGGTTAAAGCAACAAATAGAGTGTCGTCAAATAGTTACTGAGCTAGATAAAGCACTACTCCCTTCTCACTAATTACTTAAATTTTTCTAGCACTTCTTAAACAGGTGAGATACAAATGTAAATGATCGTCTTGTAAGAATGTACCTTACTTGGGCAAAATTCGCTATAATCACCAACTAAAAAGGCACAGATAACAAGATATTAAGAATATCGCTTGGATGAATTTAAAATCATTCTAGCGATATATTTTTATTTGCATTTATACGTGCTTATGCTGGTTTTTTAGCTGAGAAAATATGGATTATTTTTAGAAATCATCTAATAAAAATCTAGTTAATTTATGATGGCATTTAGCTATTGTAGGGACATAACCAATCACAAACAATTGGTTATGGCAAAAGTTCTTCAAGATAACTACAACTTAGGAGAAAATCATGGTTATTTCTGATTTGAACATTTTAGAAGCTGTTGAAGGTTCTGCCATTGTTGGTGGTGGCGGTTTTAGCATCTTTAACGAGAAGTTTGAAAATATCGAGAGTGCGGTCAATGTCAATATAAATAAGGCACTTAACGTACAAGTTGACATCTTAGGCAACTTTGCTGATGCTCAAGCAGTAGCCCAAGCATACGGTAAAAACACTGATGCTGAAACTATAACCTTTGCAGAAGTAGAAGAAGGTGTTTATTCTGATGCGGCTTCCCGTTCCACAGCAGCAGCCTTCCCTGGATATGAATATGAAAACTACAATGCTTACTAAGGCATTGAGATAATTCTAGAGATAGAGAGTGACTAAAAGCCACTATCTATCTCTTTTACTGGCTCTAATCATAGTAGAAGTATAAGTGATGATTCAACAATATCTACGATTAGTGAATAAGTTTTTACTAATAGTTAGTCCGGTTTTAGCTGGTTCAGTGTTGCTGACTTCACCTAGTGAAGCTGCTACTTTTGCTTTATCTGAAGGAGAATTAATCTTTACTAACTTTAGTCAAAGTCCCAGGAGTACCTTGACTGATACTAATACTAATGCTTTGGTGGTTTCTGATGATAATAATGTATTTACTCAGGGTGAAGCCATAGCATTTTTCGGCGGTACTCCCACAGAGGCTTTAAATTTTTCTTCTAGTATTGCAAGGGGAGAAAATACAGCTTATTTAGGACTCGCTGAAAGTGAGGCTACAATTAAAGGGATTTTTGATATAAACCAAGACAGTATTTTTTCCTTTGATTTTGCCACTAATTTAAATTTAGCCACATCAGTAGATAGACCAGGAAGAGAAAGCGCCAGCGCCAGTGGTGGGTTATTTTTTGCTTTATTTGATGTTCAGGAAAATACCCTTTTAGACTATTTTAGTCTGGCGGGTGATTTAACTAAACAAGGTGATAATAACTTTGTTGGCTATGAAAATGAAGGTAATGTTATATTAAATCATGCAAAGACTGATTATGATTTTGTTGGTAATCAAAAGTTTGCCACTGCTGATGTTGACGGTTATGTAAAACGTTATTTTACTCACCCAACCACTCTAGCTTTAGTTCAGGTGAAGAGTAATGAAGTTATGGTTTCAACTCCTGAACCCTCAATCATAGTTGGTTTAATTGTTAGCACTGGTTTAATTGGTGTTGTGTTGAGACGTAATAAAAGTGTAATCGCTGATGGAAAATACAACCCATTTGATGTCAGTAGGTACACTAGCGGGGAAGATGCTGACATTACATAGTTTTGATGATTTGTATTAGTTTCTCTCTGGTAATAGAATCAAATAGTGAGAAATTGGAGCTTGATGGTTTAATGGTTAATAACACACTACTTCAATATTATGATCATCTGGGTCTAAAACAAATACTCCATAGTACTGTGAATAATAATAATGCGATCGCCAACTGGGTGAGCCATAATCTTTACCACCTACTTTAATGGCTGCTGCGTAAAAAGCGCTGACTTGATGGCAAGATTCCACTGTAAAAGCAACATGAACTTGTTGCGGTTTGTGTACTTCCCTATCAACGATCCAAAAGTCAGCTTTTCCATTTACAGCAGTTTTAACGTATTTAAACCACAGGCTGATATCTGTATTCTACCCCTGGCTCACGCTCCCTCGGCGATGGTCGCGCCTGGAGCGTGAGATATAAAAATATGGTTCATTGCTAGGAAGTTTTGTATCAATGGGGAGGAATTAAGTAGCGAAAACTTTACTCCCCTGGACTTGTTGACAACAAATTTATTTTTTCTGGGAACTGGTTATATTTCTAGCAGCAATTTCTTGACCCAAAACTTCTACAGCTTTGGCAAATTGGGGATCTGCTAGTGTGGCTAGTTTATCACGCTCATTTAACCATAATTCCTGGCGCTGCTCATCAGACAGATCCACGGTTACATCAGGATCAATGCCGTGTTTATTAATATCTTTACCATTGGGTGTGTGATATTTAGCAATTGTTACTGCTAGTCCTGAACCATCCTCTAAAGGACGCACTGATTGCACTAAACCTTTACCGAAAGTTTGAGAACCCACTATAACAGCCCGTTTATGGTCTTGCAAAGCTCCGGAAAGAATTTCACTAGCACTGGCTGATCCTTTGTCAACTAATACCACTAGGGGTTTATTAGTCAAAGCATTTCCCCTGGCTACTTCCCGTTCTTGTTCACCCTGGCGATCAATGGTGGAAACAATTGTACCTGAGTCCATCCACATACGAGCAATTTCCACACTGGAGTAGAGTAAACCACCGGGGTTACCACGTAAATCGAGGATATATCCAGCTACTCGTTTTCTTTCTAAGTCTTTAATGGCGCTCTGCATTTCTCCGCTAGCATTGGCACTGAATTGATTGAGGCGGATATAACCGAGTTTACCTGCTGGGGTTTGCCTTTCCGAATACTTGACTGGATGAATTTCAATGCGGGCCCGTGTGATTTGAAATTCCTTTACTTGACCGTCTCGTTCAATGATCAGGTTGACTTTTGTTCCTGGTTCACCACGAATCAGAGATACGGCCTGGTTAGTATCCATACCTTCAGTGCTTTGACCGTTGATTTTGATGATCACATCCTTGGCTAAAATGCCGGCTTTAAATGCCGGTGTATCATCAATTGGGGAAATGACCACAATTTGCTTTGTTTTTTCATCTTGACTGATGGTAATGCCAACACCTGTGAGTTCTCCAGAGGTGTCCACTTGCATATTTTTGAATTCTTCTGGGTCCATAAACCGGGTGTAGGGGTCATCTAGCTTGTCAAGCATTTCCCGGATGGATGTGTAGGCTTCTTCCCGACTACTGTAGGACTTGCTCAAGTACTCCTTCCGCACAGCTAGCCAGTCCACCTGATTAAAAGTACCGTCCACATATTGGCGCTGTACTATTTGCCAAACTTCGTCTACTAATTCTTTGGGACTTGCTTTAAATAAAGCCTGACCTCGGGAGTGAATGCCAAGACTAGTAACGGCAATCGTGGAAAGCGCCACTGCTGTAGCACCCAAAACAAGTCTACTTTTTGTAATCACCATAATGACAGCTGCGTCAGAGGGAGAGTTTATTGTCAGTATGCCCAATCTAACACAAGGTTGCACTGTCCAGACAAGGCACGTGTTACTAATTTCGTTAAAATACTCGACGATCCGGGGGATTGATATCTCCCCTGGTTGAAACACGGGGGATTCTAAACTGATATTGCTACGCGGTCATCAGACGCGCTAGGCAACGTTTACGATATGATTTAATAAATGATATTGTCTTGGGAGTGTCAACGCTCCCCTACTCATCTTGACTTAGATTATACTTAGCTTTGTGACTACTTGAATTTGCATCTTATGGTTTTTTCACCAAGTGGATGTTTTTTTTATTTTAACTGAACAAAAATGCTTTTAGAATACCCATCGCCTTTTGTTAAGGATACCACAGGATAAATCATAGCTTAGGGTTTCTCACGGTCTCACTATGTTTTGATAGCATTTTGATAGCAAATGGGGAATGGGATCAAGAAGTTTGTTGATTTGTGTTCCCTAGTCCCCATTTTTGTCTTAAGGTTCTATCCAACGTCCATCTGCTTTAATCAGGTTAATCAATTCTTCAACTCCTTGTGTTTCTGGGACTTTTTTAATTTCTTCCCGTCCACGATATAAGGAAATGTAACCTGGTGTTTTGCCAACGTAACCATAGTCAGCATCTGCCATTTCTCCTGGTCCGTTGACAATGCAGCCCATAACGGCTATATCTAAACCTGTGAGGTGTTTGGTGGCTTCTCGAACTTTATGTAAAACGTCCTCTAAATTGAATAAAGTACGTCCACAAGAAGGACAGGCGACATATTCCACCATTGTTTTCCGCAGTCCCAAGGCTTGGAGAATGCTGTAACAAACGGGAATTTCTTTTTCTGGTGCTTCTGTGAGTGATGCGCGAATTGTGTCGCCGATACCATCAGCGAGTAATGTGGCTATTCCAGCTGTGGATTTAATCCGCCCATATTCCCCATCACCGGCTTCTGTAACGCCTAAATGTAAGGGATAGTCCATGTCCAGTTCATCCATGCGCTTAACCATGAGGCGATAAGCGGCTAACATCACGGGTACTCGTGAGGCTTTCATGGAAATTACCAAGTTACGGAAATCTAAGGATTCACAAATGCGAATAAACTCTAGGGCTGATTCTACCATGCCCTCTGGGGTGTCACCGTAGGTAAATAGCATTCTTTCGGCCAGAGAACCATGATTTACGCCTATTCGCATGGCTTTACCTTGATCTCGCAAGGCAACTACTAAGGGTTCCAAAGTTACGCGGATTTTGTCGCCTATTTCTTCAAATTCGCTTTGACTATATTCGGTTCTGTTGGAGTTTGGTTTTTCAAATACATACAAACCGGGGTTAATCCGGACTTTTTCGATGTGTTTGGCAACTTCCAGAGCAATTTTCATGCCGTTGTGATGGACATCAGCTACAATCGGCACATCTCGGTAAGTTTTTATTAATTTTTGTTTAATTTCCGCCATTACTTTGGCGTGAGCCATGCTTGGTACTGTGACGCGGACTATTTCACAGCCAATTTCGTGTAAACGCCGAATGGCAGCTACGGAACCATCAACATCTAGGGTGTCCTCATTAATCATAGACTGTACTACCACTGGGTGGTTACCTCCAATGGTGACATTACCCACTTTGACGGGTCGGGTTTTACGCCGCTTAATTTGGGTGTCAAAGATGGGTTGATTTGCTGCGTTATCAATGGTTGTGGGAGTTGGCAGAGTTGGCATAACCAATGAGGGTAAGTTTGCTGTGGTGGAAATAAGCTGTTACGCATTTAATCTGTATAACCGTAGCGGGTAAGACTTGTACAGAGCGCTTAGTACTGAGCGTAGTCGAAGTATAGCCATAGTATGCCCGCACTACCTGTATTGATGAAATACAGGTTACTGGATTTAGCTGCTTAATAGCTTATTAGACTGAAAGTCTCTGTCTTTCAGATTGCCACACTCAGGGGATCTTTGAACCATTCTTTGGCTTTTAATATTTCTCAAAACTTTTGAATACGGAGATTGATATTTCGGTCAATGCTGTAAATAACTTTTGGGATCTTCGGCCACCCAACCTAAATCAGAGCCAGAACGCATTTCAAAATGAAGGTGTGATTGACTGATGGTAGGCTCTCCGGTAGTGCCTACAGTGCCGAGGATGTCGCCTTGATTAACTTTTTGACCGTGGGAAACCTGAATATCACTAAGATGGGCGTAACGGCTTTGAAGACCGCCACTGTGGTTAATGATGACTAACTTCCCATAAGTACCCTGTGGTTGAGCAAATACTATAATTCCTGGGGCGATCGCTTGTACAGGACTACCCACGGAGGCTAAAAAATCCACACCACTATGAAAAAACACTTCACCAGTGCTGGGGTGGATTTGCCAGCCATAGGGAAGTGCCACAGTTGCTAATGATTGCAGAGGATACCCAGCAATGGATATTGGTTGAGTATCCCTGGGGGTGGAAGATTTGGTAATCAGTCCATTTGCTGATCTGTTGACTTCGGGAATAAAGACAATTTTGGGGTCTGGTTGACAACCATTGATTTCAAAGAGTGCATCGGCGCGAATTTGATATTTTTTTGCTAGTTCTCGCCAAGTTTCTCCCCTAGCCACTTCTACTACAATTCCATCCTGGGGAGGAATTTGCAACTCACTACCAACAGCAAGGTTTCCGTTTCTGATGACAGGATTCATGTTGATTAGGGTTGTGGGTGTGAGATTGTAGCGCTGTGCAATGGTCGCCAAGGTTTCACCGGAATTAACTTGATGGCGTTGGAAGCGAGATAAAGCTGGTGTTGGACAGTTGGCTGCTGCATGGGCGCTATTGGAGTTGATGGGTGTGGATGTTAAACCCATAGCGGCAGCTAGGCTACACAGTAACAGTAGACGATGGGGAAGATTCATAGCTGAAAGTTCACAAAAGGCTAACTCTACATTTTAGTGGGGGAATGAGGTGGTGGCAGGAACTTAGTTCTTTAAGTTTATTTATATAGGGTTTCCTAAACACGGGAGATACAAGCATAAATGATCAAAATAACTTACCTGATTTGGGCAAAATTCGCTATATGTAAATTTATATGTAAATTTATATGTAAATTTATTTGTCCACTTTTCTTTTGCTTGATTACACTTAGGAATAAGCAACGGCACTGCTTTGTCTAAACGTAATCATTATGAATTTATCCTTAAAGCAACTAGCTATTTACCTGTCTTTAGCAACCATTGGTGGTGGTGCTGGTTTTTTGGCTAGTCGTTATCTTTTGCCAGACAATGGCTCGTTTCAAGAATTAAAAAATGTGATGGTAGCTTTGCCCCCGGAGTCTGTGGTTACTAATTCGGGGAGCGGATCAGTTGGCGTTACTGGGGTTGATAAACTGAATTTTATTGCTTCGGCAGTGCAGAAAGTTGGACCAGCAGTGGTACGCATCAATGCTACCCGTAAAGTTGCTAATCCCATTTCAGATGTTTTCAAACATCCATTGTTGCGGCGATTTTTTGGGGAGGATGAGCAACCAATTCCCAAAGAACGCATTGAGCGGGGTACTGGTTCCGGTTTTATTTTAAGTGAAAATGGTGAATTATTGACTAATGCTCATGTAGTAGGGGATACTGATACTGTGCAAGTGACTCTTAAAGATGGGCGAACTTTCGAGGGCCGGGTTGTGGGAGTTGACCCGATTACAGATGTGGCGGTGGTGAAAATTCCTGAAAATAAATTACCCACGGTTAAATTGGGTAATTCCCAAAATTTAATCCCCGGACAATGGGCGATCGCCATTGGCAATCCTTTAGGTTTAGATAATACTGTGACTATCGGCATTATTAGCGCCACTGGTCGCACCAGCGCTCAAGTGGGTGTGCCTCATAAGCGGGTCAGTTTTATCCAAACTGATGCAGCAATTAACCCTGGTAACTCTGGGGGTCCTTTGTTAAATGCCCAAGGTGAGGTGATTGGTGTTAACACTGCTATCCGGGCTGATGCTCAAGGATTGGGCTTTGCCATTCCCATTGAAACTGCTGCTCGCGTTGCTCAGGAACTATTTACCAATGGGCGGGCTGAACATCCTTTTTTGGGCATTGAAATGAAAGATTTATCTCCCACTATACAACGCCGGCTGAATCAAGAAAAAAACCTCAACATTCAGCAAACAACGGGTGTTGTGATTTCGGGGGTGATGGAAAATTCACCAGCTGAGGAGTCTGGGTTACTTCCTGGGGATGTAATTGAAAAAATTAATGGTAGACCCGTAAGAACATCTGCTTTAGTCCAGAAGCAGGTTGAATCTACCACCGTGGGAGATATCTTGAAAATTCAGATCAATCGGAATGGTCAAGTTAAAACTGTGAAAGTACAATCAAGTCCTTATGCAGTTGAGAATTAGCCAGATTTATTATCAGCTGTTACACATTTAATTAGTATAATCTTTACCTCGACTACGCTGAGTATGCCAGCACTAATTATGTTTATTAAATACAGATTTTTGGATTTAGCGGCACAATAGCTATAGCGATCGCTGTGCCAGTTGCGTAAGTCCTATAATAGCTGTGAGTACTGTCTCCAAATAAAATGTGATGGTGGAATTACTACGCAAGGGTCATAAAATATTACTGACTTCTATGTTGCTGGGGTTAATGGCTTTGCTAAGTGTGGCAAGGGCAGATGAAAAAGGTATAACTGGTCTGGGAAAAACCCCTGATATTGATTCCTCTGAGTTAACACCTTCTTATCGACCAGAACCACCACCTCCGGGTGTAGAACCTTTGCCAGATGAACGGGGAATTGAGGAGCGATCGCTAGAGGTAGATTATCGTGTTAATGATCTGTTAGGGGATTTTACAGGCAATCTCTGGGTGGGGTCTTGGCGGGGATTATCGCGAATTGACCCCAATACGGGTAAAATTTTAACTCGTGTTAGTTTACCAAGTGTAACAATTGGCGCATTGGCCCAAGATAAAGTGGGTCGCTTGTGGGTAGGAACCTATGAGGGACTGAAGCGAGTAGACATGGGGACGAGTGAAATTACAGCCCAAAATTTATTTTTGCCTTCTAAACGAGTGTTGTCATTGTTGGTTGATCAACGGGGTTATTTATGGGTAGGAACTGATAATGGTTTAGCTCTAATTAGTCCTGATCAAGGGTTGATCATGACAACGTTAAAAAAGTTGCCTGGTGTGAGTGCTAACGCCATGACTTTAGATGCTCAAGGTCATCTGTGGGTGGGGACTTTAGATGGACTGGTGCGGGTAAATACCGCCAGCGCCTTAATTATGAAGCGGATTAATGAGTTACCAGGAACAACAGTACAAACATTAGCCATTAGTCCAGAAGGTTTAATTTGGGCAGGAATGCCGAATAATTTGCTGGTGATTAATCCGAAAACTGGTGCAGTTTTGCGGTCTGTAACTCCACTGCGGGGGCGAAGTGTGACAGCAGTACGGTTTGCCCAAGATGGTAGTGTATGGGTAGGGACAAATAATGGTTTATTACGATTGAATCCATATACAGGGGCTGTATTAGACATAGTAGCCGGGCTACCTTCAACCCGAGTTCTTGCCCTTGCGCCTGATGTTGGCAATAAATTATGGATTGGTACTCGTGAAGGTCTGGCTTGGTTGATGCCCAATATGGAAGGTGCAAAACCCCATCTTGCTTTTAGTCGGGCGGTAAAGTGAAGGTGAGAGTCCGGGGACAGGGGGCTGTCGAATCCTCTTACAGCAAGTGGCAAGGTAGAGTACTGAGAATCCCCGATCCTTTAAGGCGGGGAGTGTCAAATATTTGTAGTTGGTTAACCGGGGATCTGTGTGAATATGGCAATTACTGCTCAACAGTTAATTCAATGGAAACAACAGGGGCGAGCTATCGTAGCATTAACGGCTTGGGATTATGCCATTGCCCAACTTATGGACGCTGCGGGGGTAGACTTAATTTTAGTGGGGGATTCTATGGCAGTTGTGTTAGGTTATAAAACAACGCTACCAGTTACCCTGGAGGAAATGTTGCATCATGCCAAGGCTGTGGGTCGTGCTGTTAAACAGGCTCTAGTGGTGGTTGATTTACCGTTTTTAAGTTATCAAGAAAGCATCTCACAAGCTATGCACTCGGCGGGCTTAGTGTTGAAGGAAACAGGCGCGCAAGCGGTGAAGTTAGAAGGGGGTTATCCGGCTATGGTGGAAACTATTGCCAGGTTGGTACAGGCGGGAATACCAGTTATGGGTCATGTGGGTTTGACTCCCCAATCAGTGCATCAACTGGGACTGAAACAACAGGGAAAAACTGAGGACTCAGCAGAGAGAATTTTTAACGAGGCCATGGCTTTGGAACAAGCAGGTGTGTTCTCTATAGTTTTAGAGCATATTCCGGCTGATCTAGCTATGGAAATTAGTAAAAAATTGACTATTCCCACCATTGGTATCGGTGCTGGTGTTCATTGTGATGGACAGGTGTTAGTGACTTCAGATGTGCTGGGTCTAACAGAAAAGCATCCACCATTTGCCAAAGTTTATACAAATATGCGAGAAGCAATTACTAAGGCGGTTAAAGATTATATTTCTGAAGTGCGCGATCGCCGTTTTCCCTAAACCCTAATTAAACCCTAATTAAATATACTGAATACCAGGAGTAGTTTCATAGTTTTAAAAGTTCACACTCCTCAAAAAAGGGCTTAAACACAGTGTGTTCACAAATATAAATAAAATAAATATTGTAGTGCGGGCATCTTCCCTACTGCATCAAGTTCTGGTAGGATTCGCTATGGACAATCTGGATTTATAAGAAAAAGAAGGGGTCATCTGGTAGAAGAAAATCCCGTGGTGTTTATGCTCGCAAGCACTTAGAAGTAACGCCAGCAGAGATGTTCCCTCTACTTCTATTGGACGTAAGTCCAGTACAAGCAAGAAAGGTTAGTGAAGCTTGAATCCCCAGGCTAAAGTCTGGGGGAGTGTCAATAAACTAAAAAGTCTTGTGCTGCAAAGACTGTAAATTGAAAATAAACGAAGTAATCATGTCTAAAGTTATCGTCTGTGATCCCATTGACCAAGCTGGAATTGACATTCTCACTCAAGTTGCTAGTGTAGATGTGAAAACAGGTCTGCAACCAGGAGAACTGATCGAAATTATTGGTGAATATGACGCGCTAATGATTCGCTCAGGTACGCGAGTCACACAAGAAATTATTGAAGCAGGGACGCAATTAAAAATCATCGGTCGCGCCGGCGTAGGAGTAGATAATGTAGATGTCCCCGCAGCCACCCGCAGAGGAATAGTGGTTGTTAACTCCCCAGAAGGTAACACTATCGCCGCGGCAGAACACGCGCTGGCCATGATTTTATCATTATCTCGTCACATTCCTGATGCTAATGCTTCGGTGAAACGGGGCGAGTGGGATCGTAAAACCTTTGTAGGCGCGGAAGTTTATAAAAAAACTCTTGGTGTAGTGGGTTTAGGTAAAATAGGTTCCCATGTGGCTACAGTAGCCAAAGCCATGGGGATGAAACTACTAGCCTATGACCCGTTTATCTCCACAGAACGAGCAGAACAACTAGGCTGTCAGTTAGTGGACATGGATTTGCTGATCCAGCAAGCGGACTACATTACCCTACACATCCCCAAAACACCAGAAACAACCCACCTAATTAACGCCACTACCCTGGCCAAAATGAAACCCACAGCCAGAATCATCAACTGCGCCCGTGGTGGTATCATTGATGAGTCAGCCTTAGCAGCAGCAATAAAAGAAGGGCGAATTAAGGGCGCAGCCTTGGATGTGTTCGAGTCAGAGCCACTGGGTGAATCTGAATTGCGATCGCTCGGTAAAGAAATAATCCTCACCCCCCATTTAGGAGCCTCAACAACAGAAGCACAGGTCAATGTAGCTATTGACGTAGCCGAACAAATTCGTGATGTTCTCCTAGGACTACCAGCACGTTCAGCAGTAAACATCCCTGGACTTGGACCAGACGTACTAGAAGAACTCAAGCCTTATATGCAGCTGGCGGAAACCCTGGGTAAGTTAGTGGGACAGCTAGCAGGGGGGAGAGTAGAATCCCTAAATGTGCGACTACAAGGCGAACTAGCAACCAACAAAAGTCAGCCCCTAGTTGTAGCCTCACTCAAGGGACTACTTTACCAAGCACTGCGGGAAAGGGTAAACTATGTTAATGCCAGCATAGAAGCTAAAGAGCGGGGCATTCGGGTGATTGAAACCCGCGACGCATCGGCTCGGGACTACGCCGGCTCATTGCGTCTGGAAGCCACAGGTACTTTAGGTACTCATTCTGTCACAGGGGCTTTGTTAGGGGAGAAAGAAATTCATTTAACCGATGTAGATGGATTCCCCATTAATGTACCTCCCAGTAAATATATGCTTTTTACCCTACACCGTGATATGCCAGGAATCATCGGCAAACTCGGCTCACTGTTAGGCAGTTTTAATGTCAACATTGCTAGTATGCAGGTAGGACGTAAAATTGTCCGTGGTGATGCGGTAATGGCTCTCAGTATTGATGATCCCTTACCCGAAGGTATTGTCACAGAAATCATTAAAGTACCTGGAATTAGGGACGCATACACGGTAACTTTATAAAAACCCTCCTAACAAGTGTAAAAAGTGCTGAGTAATTAACAAGGTTAGGAGTAACTGAATGGTGGTAAACTCGGAAATCTCTAACACTCAGCACTTAGGAGTAAGTAATAAAAATGGCAAACACTTGGTGGGAACTACAGATTTTATGTGAACCAGCGCTGGAAGATTTAATCTTTTGGCGACTGGAAAATTTTGGTTGTCGTGGTACAGCAAGTGAAAGTAAGGGTAAGTCCAGTTTAGTTAAAGGTTACTTACCGAAAATTAAAATACACTTACTAGATTTAGCGGCTCTGTCCCTGTGGTTGCGTCAAGATGCTCTTTGTGTGGGGTTGTCTGTTCCTACTTTAGATTGGGAATTAATTGACGAGGAGGATTGGGCCACCAGCTGGAAACAATACTGGAAACCCGAAAAAATAGGCGATCGCCTCTTGATTAATCCTGCTTGGCTACCCCCACCCAACACATCAGAACGGCTTGTAATTCGTCTTGATCCTGGTGTAGCTTTTGGTACGGGAAACCATCCCACTACCCAACTGTGTTTGGAATCCCTAGAAATGCGTTTAACTGGCTTACCATGGGATGGGGTGGATAACGGCAGTAAACATCAACCCCTGGTAATTGCTGATATTGGCTGTGGTTCTGGTATACTTTCAATAGCAGCATGGCTATTGGGTGCGAAAAAAGTCTACGCAGTGGATACTGACCCGTTAGCGGTGCAATCAACTTTAAGTAATCTTGTTTTAAACAACATTAGCCCAGAAAGCTTGGTAACAGCAGAAGGTAGTGTAGATATAGTTAGTAAACTGGTGCATGAGCCGGTAGATGGTATTGTCTGTAATATTTTGGCTGATGTAATTATTCAGGTGTTACCGGAAATGAACACCATCGTTAAACCAAGTACTTGGGGAATTTTTAGTGGTATTTTAGTGGAACAGTCTAAAGCTGTTGCGGATGTATTAGAACAAAACGGTTGGATTGTTGCTACCCTATGGAAAAAGAAAGAATGGTGTTGCTTAAATGTACGGCGTTCTTAGCTGAAAACGAACAAATAGGATATAGTAACTTGAATCAACCTTCTGCACCAGAAACCCAAGAGGTAAATTTAGACCGTTCGCTAACAGGATATGATTACTCATTACCAACCGAACTAATTGCTCAAAATCCTGTATTTCCCAGAGATAGCTCCCGCTTACTAGTAGTAAATTCCCCCACAACAGGGAAAGAAACCCCACCCTTAAACCACATTTTTCGAGACCTACCAAAGTTATTACACCCTAATGACTTATTGGTAATTAATGACACAAAAGTTATTCCAGCGCGGTTGTATGGTCGTAAAACCACTGGTGCGGAAATAGAAATTTTGCTTTTAGAAGAAAAAGGATATAATCGCTGGTTAGCCTTAGTTAAACCAGGAAAACGCTTTAAATTAGGAGCAAAAATATTTTTTGCCCCCAGGGGAAAGGGAATGAAGGAAGAGCAAAACTCTGAGCCACTCCCCCAAGAATTAATCGCCACAGTAGTAGAAACAGATGCAGCCACATCCGGGCGGGTATTAGAATTTCATGTTCCTGAAGGAAAACCCTTGGTAGAAATCTTAGATCAATTCGGTGAAATACCCCTACCTCCCTACATCACAACATCAACTGCGGCTGATGAACAGTATCAAACAGTTTATGCCCAAAACCCAGGAGCTATAGCCGCCCCCACAGCTGGATTACATTTCACCCCAGAACTACTGTCAAACTTGCAAAAAAGCGGTATTAATCAAGCCTACATTACTCTACACGTTGGCGTAGGCACTTTTCGCCCTGTGGAAATAGAAGATGTAAGTAGCCACCAGATGCACGAAGAATGGATCTCCGTTCCCTCAGCAACAGTAGAACAAATCCGCGCCACTAAAGCAGCTGGGGGTAGAATTATTGCCGTGGGTACAACGGTAGTCCGTGCCTTGGAAGCAGCAGCCCAAACCGACCAATTACAACCATTTTGTGGCAAAACAGACTTATTTATATATCCCCGTTACCAATGGCGGGTAATAGATGGTTTAATTACCAATTTTCACCTACCACGTTCTAGTTTACTGATGTTGGTGAGTGCGTTGATTGGTAGAGAACGTTTATTAAATATATACCAACAAGCGATCGCCTGGAAATATCGTTTTTATTCCTTCGGTGATGCCATGCTAATTCTTCCAGAAGCCAGAGAAGAATATATCAAAAATCAAGAAAAGCCGTCCTAGAAGGACGGGGCTTGTATCCCATTCTTTTGGTCAACAGCGAGCAAGATGCTCACACCACTAGGAAACTTGAACAATTACAATTCAAAAAATGCTCTTATAGCGAATTTTGCCCAAATGAGGTACATTCTTAGCAAGCAGGACTGGTGCTACAAGACGATTATTTACATTTGTATGTCACCTGTTTAACAAATGCTATAAATGTAACTGTGGTTGCGAACTTCAAAGAGATGTAAATGCAGAAGTCAATATTTAGCAGTAAATATTTAAATCTTGCCAAGCCAACTAGGGGAGGGGATCCCTGGAATCTCTACTCTGGTTGGTGAAAACCTGAATTCGAGCAAATTCTGACTTGAAGGCGGGGAGTGTCAAAGAGTTCTCAAAAACTACAGAATAGCAGCGAGCTAGATGCTCGCACTACCACTTATGTATAAACAGCATCGAATTCGCCAGAAATTTTCCTGGTTCCATGGAGCCATCAACAAGCAGCAGTATTTAGGAGTTCTGAGTACGGCTATGGCTTGTTTGTTGTGTGCTGCGCCTGCAATCATGCAATTATCAGAAAACAAGCTACTAGCAGAACAAGCAATTTCTCAGGATTTAAAAACAGCTAGTCTTTACCAGCAAGGAGTCACACGCTATAACCGTAATGATTTACAAGGGGCGGAGTCTGCCTTTCGTCTGGCTTTGCAGAGAGATCCTAACCTGGCTCTGGCAAGGCATTATTTAGGTAATATTCTCCTGATGCAAAATCGCCTAGATGTAGCAGTGCAAGAATATGGAGAGGCGGTGAGAATTAATCCTAATTTGGGTGAAACCTATTATAACTTGGGGTTAGCTTTGCACCGACAGGGACAAAAAGAAGCAGCCATCACCGCTTATAGACAAGCATTAGTTATCGACCCCAATAAAACAGCAACTCACTATAATTTAGGATTAGCATTATACGAACTAGGAAGAATTGAAGAAGCCATCGCTGCATACCAAGAAGCGATTAAATTAGATAGAAGTAACGCCAAGGCTCAATTTAACCTAGCCATCACCCGTCAGGGACAAGGAAAAATAGAAGAAGCCATTGCCGCTTATAAGCAAGTCATAGAAATTGATCCCAAAAATGATACAGCCTATAATAACCTGGGAAGTCTGAAAGTAATTCAAGGTGACCCGGAACAAGCCATAGCTGTATATCGCCAAGCCATTCGCCAAAATCCTGAAAATGCCTCCGCCTACTATAACTTAGGAGTGCTTTTATATAACCTTGGTGAACTGAAAAAAGCCAACCAATTATTAAACCGCGCCTACACAGCATACCAGTTGCAAGGGGAATTGCAGGAAGCCGAGAAAATTGAGAAATTAAAGCAGCAAATCACTGATTTAATTGCTGAACAAGAACTACAAGCCCTCCAAACACCTACTACGGAAGGGGAACTTATCACCCCTGGTCAGGTAGTTGTTGAGACCATTCCCAGTCGTGAGTCTGATTCTGGGGGTAAATAGTCCACTGTGAGGGAAGTTAGCTAGTTAGATCGGTGTGTTGTCACCTACCACAACTCAGGTAGAATTAGTTATTTCTTCCTTCCTGGTGAAATGGCAAATCCTCATTAATAGCTGCCATTTCTTCCTCTTCTAGTTGATTGACCTCTTGAATATAACGACAAAGAATTTGTTCTAAACGATTATTGTAAAAGCGGTGTAAACTGTGATTAGGCATAGCCGGAAAACCCCGACGTTTTTTGTGTCTTCCCCCGGCCCCAGGGTCGAAGCTTTGGATATTGTGAGCGATCGCCCACTCAATGGGTGTATAATAGCAAGCGTTGAAATGTAAACAATCTATTTCCTGAAAACTGCCCCAATAGCGTCCATATAAGCGATCGCCTTTAAACAAACAAAAGGACATACCTAGGGGTTGGCGTTGGTCTTGTTCTGTATATGCAGCAAAGAACAGTACTCGATGGCGATAATTACTATGTAACTGCTCAAAAAATTGCTTAGTCAGATATTTACTACCCCACCAGCCAAACTTATCACAAGTGTCAGCATAGAAATGATACATTAAAGAAAATAAAGACTGAGGAATAGCATCACCAGTCAATGGTTGTAGTCGTAAACCAACTTTTTCTATAGCTTTGCGTTCCCGCTTAATATTACGGCGCTGATTAGCATTGAATATTTTTAAATAATCATCAAAAGTTTTAAAAGCGAGATTTTCCCAAATGTAGCTGTGGTGTAACCAAGTGCTAAAACCTTGCCGTTCTAGCACTGCTCGCCATTGGGGATCAACATAAAGAAAATGACAACCAGAAACGCCATGCTTAATGCAGAAAGAATCTATTTCATGCAGCATTATGGCTGTAATTTCATTTTCATCTTCCCCCGGGGCAATTAAGAAGCGATAACCTTCAGCCGGGGTAAATGGTGTCATTCCCAGCAACTTTGGATAATACTGTACTCCTATGCGATGAGCTAATTCTGCCCATTGGTGATCAAAAACGAATTCACCATAACTATGTCCTTTTAAATAAAGTGGAGCCACCGCAATTAAACTCTGGTCTCGCCAAAGGGTTAAATGATTTGGTAACCAACCGGTTTTAGCTATAGCACTCTGGGACGTTTCCAGATGATTTAGCCAGTCCCACTCTAAAAAAGGGGTTTTGAGTGGCATTGCTAAAGCATCCCAGGCATCTTGGGGTACTTGTGCGATTTGGTTAGCCCAAAGGCTAGAGTAGCGAGGTTTGATGTGTTCCACCTGACTGATGACCAATGACTAATGAGCAATAACTATTAGCATAGGCTAATCCGCTCAAGGTTGCAGACGATAGTGAAGAAACACCTCTTGCTCAACTTGATGTACTTCCAAAAGTTGTAACTTAGGGGCTAATTGAGATAAAAATCCTACACCTCCTACTGGTGTGGGTGCAGAAGCACCACCTAAAATCAGTGGACAAACTGTGAGCCAGAGTTCATCAATTAAATTTGATTGGAGCAGAGCAGCTACTAATTCACCACCTCCCAATACAGCTAAACGTGTTATGTGTAGAGAAACCATGTGTTGCAAAGCAGTAGATGTATCAACATTTCCCGTTGGTGCGTCAAAAACCATAATATGATTAAATTTTGGGGGAGACTTATCTGCCAGTGTTAACCCCGTTGAATCAAGTTTCTGTTCCCGTTTTTGCCAAGAACGCGCCCCCATTGTTGTTGTTAGCAACCAACGTTCTATAGGCTGTTGAAAAAACTTAATTTCCGGATCGAGGTCAGCAGATTGCGTAATGACTATATGAACTGGCTGGGGGGACTTACCCGCTTTGATTCGATGTTGCAGCAGCATTGGTTGTGATACAGTAAGTGTCGTACCGTAGGCGCGAAGAGTTCCAGCACCTAGTAAAACGGCATCAGAAGCAGCAATTTGTTTTTCCAGGTGGGCTTTATCAGCCCCTGAACCAAACCGGGCAGGCGATCGCCTAAAATCTGCTATTTTGCCATCGGCACTCATGGCTAAAACCACTGTGGTATAAGGACGATGTTGCATAATTTGGTTAGTGGGATAGTCTTGAGATTTTGGTTGTCAGTGGATTGAATGGAAAAAAATATTTCCCTGTAAGCTACTATTAACAAAAAAAACTAAGCAGCAATCTCAGCGGCTCTAACCTTCAGGCATTGTAATCTGTTGTATGATTTTATTTTTTCATGATCAATTATCTATCCACTCTTCAATTCCAGCCGCGATAGTCCTATATTTTTAAAGTGTATCCATATGCAACACCGGTTACTTTCACATCTACCCCATATGAACTTTGGTATAGCTGATTCCCGGTATATTTTCAATATTTACCACTTTTGCCACTTGACAAAAACACCCGATTACACTTAGCAGAATATCTCTGGGAGCTATTCTAATTGCATATCGTTACATTTGTGGTTTACAGATGCGAAGTGAGATACTCAATGGCTAAGGCTCGTCAATCATCCTTTCGACGTATTTTATTAACAAGAATTTTACTTGTTTTTGTCCCTGTGTTATTGCTAGGGGAGGTTGTGGCCTTGAATAAAGCAAGGTCCAGCCTATTGAAAACTGCGCGTCAAAATCTCACAGAAAGCGCTATTTTAAAAGGTGAAAAAATTACCACTGCCATTGCCACCCTCAAAACTCTTTTACTAACTGTAAGTCAAACAACAGTTACTCAATCTGGTTCGTCTTCAGAAGTAGAACAATATCTCACTAGTCTTGCCAAAAAATTGCCCACCCAGGTAGAGTGCCTGGAATTAACTGATCTGCAAAGCCGTAAAATCATCGCTAGTAGCTGTGGTAAGCAAGAAATTAGCGAAAGTAGATTAGTTATTTCTGAAAAAGAAAAAATTGATATCAAAACAATCTTACCTGCCCAGGCTGGAACCACAGGTAAAAAAAATACAGACAATCAATTGCAATTGCTGCTATCTGCCCCAGTGTATAATCGCACTGGGGAACTGCTATATGTATTGAGTATTCAATCAGGACTATACAAACAGACGAAAAATCAGCCAGGATCTTTAACAGGATCTACTCTAGTAATTGCTGAAAATGGCATGATTTTGGTACACCCATCACCAGAGTTAGTGGGCAGTAATATTCAACAAGACCCAGATGCCCTGCCACTGCGACAAATTGTTAAAAATGCCATGGCTGGAAAAAGTAACTCAATAAATTTACTTTCTCAACAAGGGCAAGAATTAATAGTTGGTTATACGGCTATTGCTAACCCTACTACACAAGAACAAGGGCAAAAATGGATAGTGTTAGCTGTGACAACTGTAGATAATGCTTTACTAGGTTTAGAAGAAATTAAACTAATTCTCATAGTTCTCACAGTTGGTTTGATTGGTGCTAGTTTGTTGGCATCTTTATATTTAGCTCCTTATTTAGCCGTTCCCTTAGAACAGCTGCGAGACTATGCTTTGAATCTTCATAGCCACCATGCTGCCCAACCTGTACCCCGCAACTTCAAAATTCGCGAGTTTAACCAACTAGCCCAGGCAATTGACCAAATGGTTGAGAGACTCAAAGCCTGGGCAGAAGAACTAGAAATTGCTTGGAAAGAGGCAAAAACCGCTAACCACGTTAAAAGTCAGTTTTTAGCCACCACTTCACATGAATTGAGAAATCCACTTAATGTGATTATTAACTGTGTGCGTGTGGTTCATGATGGGTTGTGCGATAGTCGGGAAGAAGAAATAGATTTTCTGAAACGTGCTGATGAAACAGCTATTCACTTGCTGGGTATTATTAACGATTTACTTGATATTTCCAAAATTGAAGCAGGTAAACTTTCGGTAGTGACAACACCTATTGATCTACGACAAATACTGCTGGAAGTGATTAATTTACAATCAGTTAATGTGCAAAATAAAGGTTTGCAGTTAAAAACTGACTTAGGTACTAACTTGATTCCCGTAAAAGCAGATCCAGCTAAATTAAAGCAGGTACTAATTAATATTATTGGTAATGCCACTAAGTTTACCGACGAGGGAAGCATCACTATTGCTACAGCTGTTTCAAAATATAATCATGACAAATTGCAAGTGGTTGTCAGCATCACAGACACAGGTTTAGGTATAGAACCCGCCCAGCAGCACAAACTATTTCGCCCCTTCGTGATGCTAGATGGGGGTGCAACACGCAAGGTAGAAGGTACAGGACTAGGACTAGCGATTTCCCGAAATTTAATTGAACTGATGGGAGGTAGCATTACTTTAGAAAGTGCAGGTATAAACCAAGGCACTACAGTCAAGATTACCATGCCCATGATTGATAGCTACTTATTAAATCGTCGAGAAGTTGCTGCTGAAGAAGAAATGCTGGAAGAGGGATGTGATACTGTGCGACCTAAAGGGACGCAGATTCTACATTCATCTTCAAAACTTGCTCAACCAGGCTTACGCCAAGAGTAGAAACCAAAAAAAGCCGTCCTATAAGGACCAGGTTCTAATCCCATTCTGTTGATCATAAAATTACTGTTTCGCCCCTTTGATGGAGAGATGCACTCAGACCAGACAGAATCTTTACTAAGGTAGTGCCTACCCAACCAGATGAGATGTTTGGGGCGGTGTTCTCAATAATACTGAGAATAAAGTAATGGCAAACTCGCTGCAATGGCTCCCCTGGGGTAAATTCCAGCACTTCTGGTTTTTGATTCACAGGTAAAAACTGATTTCCTTGACGTTGAAACTCACCATGTAAAAGGGTGAGGGGTGATGAAGGTGACATTTCATCGAAAATTAAGCAACCACGGCTACCCACTATTGCCAGTCTTCGCTGTTTATCAGGATTTCCCCAGCACAGGTGAATATATGCCTCAAACCCGTTAGGATATGTCAGTGTTACCCAAACTAAATCTGCCAAACCTGATGGGGGGTGTGTTAGTTCCCTATTCTCTACCGTCTGTAACCACACGGTCCCCTTAGCCTGTACTTTTAAAGGTATTGCACTCAGCCAGTGGTTAAAAATGGCAATATCATGAATGGCTAAATCCCACAAAGCATCAACATCTTGCCTCACTGGTCCTAAATGAGTTCTTGCTGCATAGCCATAGCGTAAATTACCCAGTGTACCCGCCTTAACTACAGTTTGCCCTTGCTGAACGGCTGGATGAAATAAATAAGTATGGTCAACCATGAGGATTAAACGCCGTTTTTCTGCCAGTTGGCAAAGTTCTAGACATTCTACCGGGTCTAGAGTTAGGGGTTTTTCTGCCAAAACATGGTATCCCTGGTTGAGGGCTTGCTTAATTAAAGTATAGTGGGTGGTTGCTGGGGTGGCGATGGCTACGGCTGTCAGTTCTGATATTTGCTGTAAGGCTGACCATTGAGTAGTTAATAATATGTTTTCTTCTAAGTTAAACTGCTGCTTTACCCCGGCCAGTCTTTGTGGTTGGGGGTCTACTACTGCCACTACAGTCACTTGGGGATGTGCTAAAAAATTCCGCAATAAATGTACTCCCCAGCGTCCTACACCAATAACGGCAATTTTCATAAAATGATTGATTAACTAGTTGGGTTGATATCCTGATGATTTTAATTGGGGAGGTTGTCTAAAAATATTAATCTTAGGGGTTATTTTGTTGAGAAATTCCTAGAAATGCCACTTTAGCTGCGGCTTGTTCAGCAGCCTTGATTGAGCGTCCTTTACCTTCGCCTAGTTTGTTTTCATGCAGCCAAACCTCAGCAGCAAAACGCTCTTGATTTTGGTTAGTGGGATGAACTTCAGTAATGCGATATTCAGGCAAAACTTTAAATTGTGCCTGTGTCCATTCTTGTAGGGCGGCTTTGTAGTTAAGTCTGGCGGGATCGCGGCGAATTTCGTCCGCTAGCTTTTTCATGTGAAAATCTAGCCAAGGGCGAATTAACTCCAAATTGTTGGTGCTGAGGTAAAGGGCACCCAGAACAGCCTCAAAAGCATCTGCTAGTCTTGATTCCTGCCCAATTTGATCACTTGTAGCACTGCCAGCTACCAGTAAGTATAAGTCAAAACCATATTCTCTCGCCAGTTGAGCGAGGATGCGATCGCTAACCAATACAGAACGAATGGCGGCAAAATCCCCCACTGGACAATCAGGATATGTTTCCCACAACACCACTGCTGCCGCTAGTCTGACCACTGCATCACCGACAAATTCTAACTGTTCATAATTTGCCGACTCAGAAACAGTAGGATGAGTTAGTGCTAAATCCAACAGTTCCCATTTGATGGGTAAACCTGTTGGCAAACCTAACTTTCTGACTAAGTTTTCGAGTTGTCGCTGACGACGTGGATAAACAAGTGTCATTAAGAAAGAGGGGATATAGTGAAATGCGATCGCTGAGAGAGGGGAGAGAGTCGGACATAAGCCGGGTTCTGTTCTCAGAGAGTGTTTAAAACACCTTTGAGGGCAGTTATCTATCTGGGACGTTTGTTACCAAACGCCTCTAGCGGCTCTATTTTACGAAACTGGTAAAAGACCAACCGTAGTTTCTTGTGGCCTTGCTCCCAACCGGGGTTTACCGAGCCACAACCTCTCGGTTGTGCTGGTGCGCTCTTACCGCACCTTTGCACCCTTACCATTTTTCAGTCAAAGCGACTGGAAAATGGCGGTATTTTTCTGTGGCACTATCCTCGCGATCGCTCGCACTGGGCGTTACCCAGCAAGTCTGGTCTTTAGGGAGCCCGGACTTTCCTCAAACCAGTCACCTTGACTGATCTGCAACCGCCTGCGCCTACTCTCTCCCTAACTCCAGTGTAATCCGGGATGGCGTGATGTGTCTGGTTTTGATTAATTAGTTTTAATTCCAAGGCAGAGCATAAGTCCAGGGTAATTTCCTAATGGTGAAGGGACAGTTGATGATGCACATGGGGGGGATATTAACGCCGGGGGCTAGACCTACCCGTACTTCAGAGATGCGTAGCACTAGCTGTAGTGAAAATTCCAACTTTTTCCTGCCGTTCATAAAGTCGTTATACAATTTCTTTTGTCCCTTGCTTAATCCGCTAATGTTAATGATTGGTTTTGTGGCTGAGTAAGTCCCGGTTGCTTGATCACGCTGAAAAACATCTTCTGCGGTGACGGTTTCGGAAAGGGTTTTTTGAGGTGCAATCAAACTAGGGCTTTGGGGCACTGCTAAGTCGCGGGTTAAGTCTGGTGATTTGCGAATTACCCGGCGTGATTGCTTACTATGTTCCACTACTAAAGAGCTATTGTCCCAATCAACGTATATAGCGATATCCTCAGATTTATTTTGAATACTCAGGGCTAATTCTTTGAGATCGTCCACCGGATATGAAGATTGGAATTTAAAAGCAATACCTATTTTGTCTTGGAGGTTTTGAGCTTTGAGTTGTTCATCAACCACTGCTTTTTTAAATTCAAACTTAATCTGATCGTCGATGGATTCGATCATCCGATTAAAGACGTAGGAAACCCCAATAATATAAAGGGTCAAAATTACTAAGTTTTGGTCGCCATTCCTCATAAATCAGAATATTCACTCTTGGTAATAATTTTGTGTACTTGTTTGATTTTGTCAAATTTAACATCAGTATATGACTTCTGATTATATCATATCATGTCCGGTAAATCACTGAAAATCAAAGGAAGGGCTAGCCATCAATTACGAAAAGAGTTTCCAGAGTTACTCAAGCTACCAACTCTAGGGACACCCAGATACTTTGTATCGACTGCTGGGAATATCAGTACAGAATCGGTAAAACGATATATTGAACAACAGCGCGATTGAAAACATCACAGAGGCGTAAAGGCATTAAGGCAGCTTTCATCCCTTGCCTAAAGTAGGGAATACGGGGCTACGCACCTGTTACTCAAGGGTTTTCAGCCTGCTTTCTTGATAAAAAAACAGTTTGCCGTGAGTAGGCAAACTGCCGACGAAATGTTTACATGAGCAAGCCACATGAGCAAACCACATGAGCAAGCCACATGAGCAAGCAGGGATTAGAACATACCCATGCCGCCCATGCCGCCCATACCGCCCATACCGCCCATACCGCCCATATCAGGGGCAGGACCTGCGGGTTTCTTCTCTGGTTTTTCCACCACAATGGCTTCAGTGGTAATGACCATGCCTGCAATAGAACCGGCATTTTGTAAAGCTGAACGCACTACTTTGGCGGGATCGATAATGCCAGCTGCAATTAAATCCTCAAATTTTCCAGTAGCGGCATTGTAACCAATGTTGAAATCGCTTTCCTTGACTTGAGACACAATCACAGAACCTTCATCACCAGCATTATCTGCTATTTGACGTAAAGGAGCTTCTAATGACCTTCTGACGATATCTGCCCCGATTTTCTCCTCTTCGTGAAGGCTGTCTTTGATTGCGTCTATTTTGCTAATCAAGTTAATCAAAGTTGTTCCACCACCGGGAACTATACCTTCTTCCACAGCAGCTTTAGTGGCGTTGAGCGCGTCTTCAATCCGCAGTTTGCGGTCTTTGAGTTCGGTTTCTGTAGCAGCACCCACTTTAATGACTGCCACTCCACCTGCTAACTTGGCAATGCGTTCTTGTAGTTTTTCTTTATCGTAATCTGAGTCAGTTTCTGCCAATTGCTTACGAATTTGAGCAATGCGAGTTTGTACCTGTGGTTTGGTGTCACCAAGTGCCACAATGGTGGTGTTTTCCTTGTCAAGGGTGATTTTGCGGGCGGTTCCTAGCATTTCTACCGTAGCAGTATCTAGGCTTAAACCAATTTCCTCAGAAATCATCTGTCCGTTGGTAAGGATAGCAATGTCTTGTAACAATGCTTTGCGGCGATCGCCAAATCCTGGTGCTTTAATGGCAGCTACAGCTAGAACACCCCGTGCTTTGTTGACCACCAAAGTTGCCAAAGCGTCTCCTTCTACGTCTTCAGCAATAATCAGCAAGGGTTGACCGAGACGGGCAACTTTTTCTAAAATTGGCACTAAATCCTGAATGCTGCTGATTTTTTTATCGGTAATCAGGATCCGAGGATTGTCAAACTCTACTAACTGCCGGTCATTATTGGTGATGAAGTAGGGAGAGATGTAACCCCTGTCAATTTGCATCCCTTCCACTACTTCCAGTTCCGTGGTCAGAGATTTGGACTCTTCAACAGTGATCACACCGTCTTTGGTGACTCTTTCCATAGCCTCGGAAATCATCGCTCCCACTTCTTCATCATTACCGGAGGAAACAGTGGCTACTTGAGCGATCGCACTGCCTTGTACTGGCTTGGCTGCTGTGGCAATTTCTTTTACCAGTGCTTCAACAGTTTTATCGATGCCGCGCTTTAAGCTAATGGGGTTAGTACCCGCAGCGACGTTTTTTAACCCTTCTTTAATCATGGCCTGTGCCAAAACTGTGGCGGTGGTGGTACCATCCCCGGCAATGTCCTTGGTTTTGGATGCTACTTCTTGAATTAGTCTTGCACCTGTGTTTTCTAAGGGGTCTTCTAATTCAACTTCTTTGGCAACGGTGATACCGTCATTGACGATTTGGGGTGCGCCAAATTTTTTTTCTAAAAGGACGTTACGACCTCTCGGACCCAAGGTGATTTTCACCGCGTCAGCTATGGCGTTAATGCCTTTCTCTAGCGCTCGCCGTGACTCTTCATCAAATGAAATAATCTTGGTCATGATTTATCTCTCTAGCGGTTCCATTAGACAATAATTTAGCACTCACCAGACCAGAGTGCTAATATGCCAAACAGCTTAGATTATAAATGCAAATCAAAAAATTGATTAATATTACAGTTGATACTCATATTAGGACACTAGCAGTAATGTTTGGATTGGGGGATGAATCTATACAACTTTCTTAAGTCCCTCGGCATTGCCGACCCTCGCGGTTCCGGCTGGTTGGCAGTAGTGCTGACATTTATTTTGGCTTGGCTTGTGACGTGGCGTTTGATTCCCACAGTACGCAAGTTTGCCTTGCGGGTAGGTTGGGCTGACCAACCTAATGCTCGACGACTTAACCATGAACCTTTGCCCAATGCTGGCGGTTTAGCTATTTATGCAGGAGTGATTGCCGCAGTGGTACTAGCTACCCTTTTACGACCTATCGCTCTGCAAAACGTATTGGCTCAAGTGCTAACCATTCTACTAGGAGGTTCCATCTTAGTGCTGGTGGGTTTTATTGATGATCAGTTCGGTTTACCGCCTTCTGTTCGCTTGTGGGCGCAGGTTGTCACAGCATTGTTGCTGTATGCTAACGGCATCAGCATTGAAGTTGGTCTTCACACGCCCATTGACTCCCTTTTGTCCATGTCGCTGACAACACTTTGGGTAGTGGGTATCACTAACGCCATTAATTTAATGGATGGTATGGATGGATTAGCGGGGGGGGTGAGTTTTATTACTGCTATGAGTTTGTTGGGGGTTGCAGCCCAATTTCCTAATCGAGCAGCAGCTATTTTAGTTTTGGCAGCTTTAGGGGGTGGAGCCTTGGGCTTTTTGCGTCATAACTTCCACCCCTCACGGATTATCATGGGCGACGCAGGTGCATACTTTTTTGGTTATGTGCTTGGTGCAACTAGTATTTTAGGGAACCTCCAACAAAATACGATTTTTGCTCTGGTTCCCACAGTATTATTTCTGGTCTTGCCTGTGGTAGATACTACTCAGGTATTTATCCGCAGGTTATTGGCTGGGAAAAACCCTCTCAGTACCCCCGGTAAAGACCACCTACACCACCGTTTATTGGCTTGGGGATTTTCTCAGCCGCTTGCTGCTTTTACTCTTTGGTCAATCACTCTAGTTTTTAATTTGCTGGCCATGAGAATACAAGGTGTGAATTTGGTGGTGATTATTTCCACTGCCATTAGTATCTTTTTGTTGTTGGGCTTTACTGTTTGGCACAGAACCTTGAATAATTCTTAGTTAATTCTTAGTTACATTACCATGCCACCATCAACATTAAACACTTGTCCTGTGATGTAGGCCGCAGCAGGATCGGCAGCGAGGAATCGCACCATCCCGGCTACTTCTTGCGGTTGCCCGTAACGACCTAGAGGGATAAATTTGATAATATCTTCGCTGTGGCTAAGATTGCTGGTCATGTCTGTGGCGATGAAACCGGGAGCAACAGCATTGACTGTGATACCGCGAGAGGCTAGTTCTTTGGCGACGGTTTTAGTAAAGCCAATCACTCCTGCTTTAGCGGCGCTGTAGTTGGCTTGACCAGGGTTACCCATTTGTCCGGCAACGGAGGTAATATTTATAATCCGTCCAGAACGTTGTTTGAGCATGATTTTACTGGCGGCACGTGTGCATAAGAAAACACCTGTCAAATTGATATCAATTACTGCTTGCCAATCTTCTGGCTTCATGCGTAAAAGTAGGGTGTCGCGGGTAATACCTGCGTTATTGACCAAAATATCAAGGCGCTGGAACTTTTCCATCACGGCTTTCACCAGTGTATCTACCTGATCACCTTGGGATACATCGGCTTGTAGGGCGATCGCTTGACCTCCTGCGGCAGTAATTTCTGTAACTACGGTGTCAGCCGCGCCGCTAGAACTAGCATAATTAACCACTATAACCGCTCCTTGGGATGCTAGTTCAAAAGCGATCGCCCGTCCGATGCCCCGTGAAGCACCTGTAATAACTGCAACTTGTCCCCGCAAACTTTCCATAAATTATTCCTCATGTGTTCAAATAACCGCGCTAATCATGGTCTACAGTTAAGCATTTTAGATTTACTGTCCTTCCTGATTCACACATCTATCCCTTGGGGAATAGTGGAAAATTTAGCAACAATAAAAACAAAATGATGATATGCCGATTTTTTCAACTACACATTAACATTAAAAGCAAGCAATAAAAATTTGGTGGGTGTCACATGGCGACCAAAAAACAATTCAACAGTTTTGAAGAAATGTTATCTAGTTCCGATCTACCGGTGTTAGTGGATTTTTATGCTGATTGGTGTGGTCCTTGTCAGATGATGGTACCAATCTTAGAGCAAGTTAACACCCAACTACAAAATCAATTGCGTATTGTAAAAATTGACACTGAAAAGTATCAGGGACTAGCAAGTCAGTACCAAATTAACGCCTTGCCGACATTGGTACTATTTAAGCAGGGTCAACCAATACAACGAATTGAGGGAGTGGTGCAAGCAAAACAACTGGTAGAACATCTTAAAAATTTCATATGAACTACCCAACTCTCAGCCGTTAAACCTCCAAACATAAAAATTGGGTAAATCTCCCCATCAAAAAACGGGGGCTTTTACCCTACCGGGAACAGCTATCTATTGACGAAGATAGAAATGTAGGATGGCCGTTAATCCCCACCAGCAACTATGGAATATTTATATTACCTGGCCAACGCCAGCCTCACCATGAGGATTGTACAACATCTCCACGCCAGACCTGAGATACCAGTTTCTTTCGTCACTGTGATTCATCAAATTGATGGCTGGGTTGTGAGGATAAAATTTAAAAAGCAAGTTTCCCCCCAAGAAGATGGGAACTTTCGGGCTTTTCTCAATGAATTAGGAATTAGCTATGCGCCACCCATGCGGGTACAAATGGC
The DNA here is from genome assembly GCF_029891735.1 of Chrysosporum bergii ANA360D. Classification (GTDB taxonomy): domain Bacteria; phylum Cyanobacteriota; class Cyanobacteriia; order Cyanobacteriales; family Nostocaceae; genus Umezakia; species Umezakia bergii. The sequence goes on along the minus strand of NZ_JANQDH010000106.1, from coordinate 24,303 downwards.
ACTTTGGAGTTTAGAAGCAGGACAACCATCAGTGGAAGTTATGCGTCGCTACCAAGTGGCGATCGTTTCCCATGGTAGCCCAGAGAGGGAAGAAATAGAAACATTCCGACAACAATTTGTCCGGGGGTTGGGTTACTGTCCAGAAACATTGGCGTAACTCGGCTTTGTTCAAGCCATGCAATTATCAGCCATCAATTAAATCGCGTTGTATGGCATAAACGCATCAGTCAAAAGCTGCTGGTAGATATTCTTGCAGATCAAATTGGTATCCATCTGCGGATAAACTAGCTAAGGGTGGTGGAGTCCATGTCAGCTGAGTAGGCTGTTTTGATATTGGCTGATAGTACACAAGAGCAACATCAAAGCGACATGGGTAGTGGGTTTTTTCAGGATACTGAGCTAGAAATATTGTGGCGGTTTGCCAGATTTTTGCCTGCTTTTGTGGTGTGATGGCACCTTTACCCCCTAGATCCCAATTTCTTTGACTACGGGTTTTCACTTCAATAAATGCTATTGGGGGTAATTGGTTAACCAGGAGATTTGTTTCATTGTCTAGCTGTTTTTCATCAAGCTGGGCAATAATGTCTATTTCTCCCCAACGGCTGGAAAAGCGACGGTGCAAAATACTCCAGCCTGTGGACTGTAACCATTGTGTTACCAGGTCTTCTCCCAACTTACCAGTATTTAGACATTTCATAAAAATTTATAAATATTTAATTTCATACTTAAATGATAAAACTATGATGTGGTGCGCCCTGTTTTACATCATTCTTTAGGTAAACTATTTTTGAGATAAAAAGGAGGGGAGTTTACCATTGGTTAAAAATATGACCAATATATTGAGTGTATTGCTTTGCCTAGTAGTAGGCATCACAGTAGTTTTGGGGTATGCGCCCGTAGCCCTATCCCTGGAATATAACAAAGAAATTTTGACCGAGGCTGACTTTTCTGGACGTGATTTAACAGACTCTAGTTTTACCAAAGCTAATCTCCGCCAGAGTAACTTTAGCTATGCTAATTTGCGGGGTGTGAGCTTTTTTGCGGCTAATTTAGAGTCGGCAAATTTACAAGGTGCTGATCTCTCATTCGCCACTTTAGACTCAGCTAGACTTATCAAGGCTAATTTAACCAACGCAATTTTGGAGGGTGCTTTTGCTGCTAATGCTCGGTTTGATGCCGCAGTTATTGATGGAGCAGATTTTACTGATGTTCTTCTGCGTCCCGATGAGGAAACAAAATTATGTAAACTGGCTAAGGGTACTAATCCCACTACCGGGCGAGATACCAGGGATACTTTGTTTTGTCCCTAGGGAACTACTCGGTTAATTTTTTTAACCGGGGAGAGGGAAATGATTCCTCCCTCTTTCTCATTCTGTTTTCAAAAATTCAAACTGGATGGCCTGGTGATATGAGATCATTATAGAGCGTCAATATGTCAAAAGACGATTCATGCGATTTTAATAAAATGACACAAGATCAGAAGTTAACCGTCGTGATTACGGGCGCTTCCTCTGGGGTGGGTTTGCAAGCGGCGAGAGCGCTTTCCCAAAAGGGGTGGCACGTGGTAATGGCCTGTCGCAATTTATCCAAAGCAGAAAACGCTGCTAAATCTTTGGGAATGTCGCCTGAGAGTTATACAGTCTTACATATAGATTTAGCTTCTTTAGAAAGTGTTCGGCAGTTTGTCCAGGATTTTAGAGCCACTGGCAAGTCTTTGGATGCTTTGGTCTGCAATGGGGCGATTTATATGCCTTTAATTAAGGAACCATTGCGAAGCCCAGAAGGATATGAGTTGACTGTGGCCACAAATCACCTTGGTCATTTTCTTCTGTGTAATCTCCTTTTGGAAGACCTGAAAAATTCACGAATGGCTACCCCGGGTAAGGTATTAGAGCCGAGGTTGGTGATTTTGGGAACTGTCACCCACAACCCCAAGGAGTTGGGAGGGAAAATTCCCCCCCGTCCAGATTTAGGGGATTTGAAGGGTTTTACCACAGGATTTAAAGAGCCGATGGCCATGATTGATGGTAAGAAATTTGAACCTGTCAAGGCTTATAAAGATAGCAAGGTTTGTAATGTGTTGACTATGAGAGAGCTACATCGCCGCTATCACCAATCACACGGTATCACTTTTAGCTCTCTTTATCCTGGTTGTGTAGCTACCACTGCTTTATTTAGAAACCACTATCCCTTGTTTCAGAAAATTTTTCCCCTTTTCCAAAAGTATATTACCGGGGGCTTTGTGTCTGAAGAAGAGGCTGGCGATCGCGTGGCCGAAGTTGTCAGCGATGGTGCATACAGCCAATCTGGGGCTTATTGGAGTTGGGGAAACAGACAAAGGAAAAATGGTAAGTCCTTTGTTCAAGAGGTTTCTCATGAAGCCAGTGATGATAATAAAGCTGAACTTCTGTGGGAGTTGAGCGCCAAGTTAGTGGGATTGGCGTAATAGTTAAATTTACAACAGTTACCTTAGTTCCGCAATTCGTGTCAAAACCTCACCCCCAGCCCCTTTCCTCACAGGAGAGGGGCGTTTTAATATTTCACATACTCACCCACAAAATGCTTTTTTTTTACATAATTTTGGAAAAATTACGAGGGGGTAAAGGTTGATAAAAATTGTGATTTTCACTACAAAATGATATTTAACCCAAATTTAACCTAACGTTAACCTTCTCTTAACCCAAAAAAAATTAGATGATGATATTGTGGTTTGGTGTCAAAAAAAACCTTAATTTGAAAGGGCAGTCATATGTCGTTAGCCACAAAAAACACAGCCACATCATTACTACAAATCCTCAGCGAAAGAGCAGAAAGTCAACCACAGCAACAAGCTTATATATTTCTCCAAGATGGAGAAACAGAAACGGGTAGTCTAACCTACCAAGAGCTGCACCAACAGGCTATCAACATAGCCAGCCATCTCCAATGTTGGCAAGGAGAACGGGCATTATTGCTCTATCCATCCGGATTAGAATTTATCACAGCCTTCTTTGGCTGCTTGTATGCTGGGGTGGTAGCAGTACCCGTGTATCCTCCCAAGCGCAACCAGAAACTATCTCGGTTACTCTCCATTGCCCAAGATGCCCAGGCAAAAATCGCACTCACCACAGCCTCAATCCTGGGTAACATAGACAATCAGTGGCAACAATCACCACAATTAGCCCCATTAAATCTAATCGCCACAGATACATTAACTGGTCACAATGCCCAGTTTGACACACAACCAATCACACCCCAAACCTTAGCCTTTTTACAATACACATCCGGCTCCACAGGCACACCCAAAGGAGTGATGGTCACCCACGGCAACATCATCCATAACGAGGAGCTAATTAAAACCGCCTTTGGTAATACTCAAGAGAGTATCTATGTATGTTGGTTGCCATTATTTCATGACATGGGACTGATAGGAAACCTTTTACAAACAATGTACGTAGGGATTCCCAGTATTCTCATGCCCCCAGAAGCGTTTATCCAAAAACCCCTCCGTTGGTTGCAAGCCATCTCTAAATATAGAGCCACCACCAGTGGCGGACCCAACTTTGCCTATGATTTATGCACCAAAAAAATTCAGCCAGAAGAACTAGCACATCTAGACTTAAGCAGTTGGGAACTAGCCTTCAACGGATCTGAACCAGTCAGAGCTGAAACCCTCAGACAATTTAGTGAAAAATTTGCCAAATGTGGGTTTAACCACAGAGCCTTTTATCCATGCTATGGCATGGCAGAGATTACCGTATTTGCCACAGGAGGAGACAAACAGCAACAGCCAGTCATCAAGCAAATAAAAGCCACAGAGCTAGAAAAAAACCTAGCAGTACAGGCAGAAACATTATCGACAGACAGTAGAGAAATAGTAGGATGTGGTCATCCCCACCAAGACACAAACATCATCATAGTCAACCCAGAATCACTAACAGAAAATCAACCAGGAGAAATAGGAGAAATTTGGGTATCCAGCCCCAGCGTAGCCGCCGGATATTGGCAACGCCCCCAAGCCACAGCCGAAACCTTTTCAGCAGTTCTCCCAGATAACCAAGCAACAGCCTACCTAAGAACAGGAGATCTAGGATTTATCAGCGCCGGAGAATTATTCATCACCGGAAGACTCAAAGACCTGATCATCATCAGAGGGCGGAATCATTATCCCCAAGACATAGAAATAACAGTAGAAAAATCCCACCCAGCACTGAGAGCTAATAGTGGAGCCGCCTTCACAGTAGAAACAGAGGGAGAACAGAAACTAGTAGTAGTGCAAGAAATAGAGCGCACCCACCTGCGCCACCTCAACAAAGACGAAATAGTAGAAGCAATTAATCAAGCAGTAGCAACAGAACACGAACTAGCCATAGACAGCATAGTATTCCTCAAACCAGGAAGCATAGCCAAAACCTCCAGTGGCAAAATTCAGCGCCGGGCTTGTCAACAAATGTTTTTAGCCGGAACCTGGACAGAACTAGCCCACAAGCGATTATCAGTAGCTTCAGTGCCAGATATTGGTCAAACCTTAAAAAAAGAACAGGAAAAAACAAACATCAATATTGTAAACACAACCCCCACAGTGAAACCAAACCAAGAGATGCCAATGTCCCTAGACCCTAAGCAGACCCATGCCGAAGATTTGCTCGCTTGGTTACGGGAGTACGCCCGTGATCGCATCAATTCGCGCCAAATTGATGAACGCCGCAGCATTCCACCTCAAATAGTACTGGATTTTGGCCGTCAAAAGATATTTGGAATGCATATTTCCCCGGAATACAACGGACTAGGTTTACTCCATCAAGACTCACTGCGAGTGATAGCGCAACTGGCAGCCATTGATCTCACCCTGGCCGTCTTGGTGGCGCAATCCGTTTATCTGGGTATTTGGCCGATTCAAAAGTTTGCTGATCGCCACATACAAGCAGAGTTGCTACCTTTACTCGCTACAGGACAGCAATTAGCTTGTTTTGCACTTACTGAACCAGTAGCTGGCTCTAATCCGCGCGCCATTAGAACACAAGCCGTCCCCAATGCTCTCGGGGGTTGGGGGATTCGGGGCAAAAAAATTTGGATTGGTAATGCAGCTTGGGCGGGAACCATGAACTTGTTCACCCAAGTTGTGGATGGTAATGGTCTTACTTGCGGCATTACCGGCTTTGTCCTCCCTCGCCATTCCCCAGGAGTGCGAATTATTGGCGAGACCCTAACAATGGGACTGCGGGGAATGGTCCAAAATACCCTTGAGCTTGAGGATGTCCAGGTTCAACCCCACCAAATTCTGGGACATTTAGGTCATGGTTTAGAAGTAGCCAAGGATGCGTTTCAAGTTGAACGTGTGGGTGTTGGTGCCATGAGTGTTGGTGGGATGAAACGTTGCTTGCAACTGATGCATCGATATACCTCCCGTCGTTCCGTTAGTACCGGACTGCTGTTGCATAACCCAGTGACCCTGTTGAAAATGAGTGAGTTTGCAGCAGCCACAACAGCGATGGAAATTCTAATTAATCAGACCGCAATCTGGCTAGATCGTGGTATGAACTTGCCGGAGGAGGTGTCGATTCTTTGTAAGGTGGCAGGATCAGAACTGCTTTGGCAGACCGCCGACGGGCTAGTGCAACTGCTAGGAGGACGGGGCTACGACGAAAATAATCTGGTGCCGCAAATTCTCCGAGATGCTCGCATTTTGCGCATTGGTGGAGGTCCATCCGAGACCCTGACCTTATACGTGGGGGCAAGTATCTTGAATTATAAAGGCAAGCTATTTGAGTTTCTCAGAGTAACTTTGCAAAACCCAACATTAGCAGACTGGTTGGCTGGCATAATGGAACAAATTCAAGGCCGCTGCTTGAAGGCTCCAGCTGTACTGGCTGATCAACAGACAGCGTTGCAATGGGGTTATAGTCTAGCAGGAGAAATTGGCTTACAAACACTGATGTTGGCCATCATTCAATTTGCCACTGCTGCCCATCCCTCTCCTCATGAGTTGCAGGTGCAGGAATGGCTACGGCTACGCTTGGAACAAACGGTCTCTAATGTTTTAAAGGGACAACCAGCAGAAACAGCATTGCTCAACCCTAAACATCTCACAGAATTAGTTAACGGTTGGCAAACGTCCATCGGGGATGTGGAACAGTCCCTCCACCTGCAAGAAAATACTTTCGATGAAATGTTGAAGATTCAACCTCACCCGACAGTTGATAGTTTGGTCTTTAGTTCATCCCACATTAGGTCTACTGATACTGACGCAATTAATCATGATGAAGGCACTAAAGAATTATTCAACACTTCTGATTATCAAGCTTCAGAGAATCATCTTATCCATGATGTTAATCACGTGAGAAACGTAATCAAAGACACCATTGCCAAACAATTGAACATAAATGCTCAGTCAGTTAAATCTGATGCTACTTTTATTAGCTATGGGATAGATTCACTGATGGCTATAGAGTTGACACACAGTTTGGAAAAGCGCATAGGTCAGCCCTTAGAACCTACCCTAATTTGGAATCATCCCACCATTGAATTACTAGCACAATACCTAACCCAAGTTCAAGAATAGTAATGGAGGAGCGAAACGAGATTGGACTTTTCATCTTGGCGAAACTTCTGGGGGCATGAAAGCTTATAAGGAGGAGGATCGCTACAGTTTCTCATGGTTCCTATGAACTTTTCTAATCCGGGTGATAGTGTGAATCATAGTTTAAAAATATCAAAGCAAGTCTGTAATTGAGAATTGTCGCTGGCGGTCTACTTCTTGTAGCCGCATTTTTTCATGGTAAAAAGATTGATAATATGATTGCCATTTTTCTGGTTCGGCTTGTGGATCTGTTTGTTGCCAAAGTTCTAAAAAGTAACGATAGCGCTTCTCTCGCAATACTCTTTCCATACAAGCGATCGCCGCTTGAACTACTTGGGGTGTCCTCAGCATTTCTTTTTTACTGGTTTCATTGACATGAAATACATGGGACAATGATTCTATGCTTTCTGATGATTCTAAATATCTATCTTGCAAACTTGATACTAAATCTACTGCCTCAGATGTTGATTCTAAAATTTTCTGCCACAATAATCTATGGTGGGAAAGGCTAAATTCTAAATCTCGTTCTTCTAAAGTGTTTAAAATAGTTTGACGTTGTTCAGGACAATGTAAGTAAATTTTTAGCAGTAAGGCTTCTGCTGATTCTAAAAGACTACGCTCCCCTGTGACTGAAGACTGGGGTTTTCTATTAACTGGTTTTTTCTTAATTGTTAACGGCTGAGAATACCTAACAGTAGTTGGTGTAAGTTGAGTTAATAAATTTTCTACTCTCAAGGGTATGAGTCGCGCATCACCTAAACTAAGGATTTCGGCACAATGAGAAACGTAATAATTCCGTGCATCGCTATTATCTATATTTTTGAGTAATTTAACAAGCTGCTGACTAACTTGTTGAAAATCGCTAGCTTGTTTTAAATCACGTTCTTGAATAATTTGGTCAATCTGCCAGTTTAGCCACAAAGGAGCATTTGCCAATAATTTTAGATAGTCTTCTGATGTATGAGTGTGCAAGTATTCATCAGCATCTTTGCCATGGGGTATATTAAGAATCTTGAGTTTAACTTCTCCTTTGTATGCTAAGTTGGCAATTTCGCCAATGGCTCTTTCTGCGGCGATATAACCGGCTTTGTCAGCATCAAAGTTGAGGATCAGTTCTTTTGATTCTGTGTAGCGTAAAACTAACTTTACTTGTTCAATGCTTAAAGCGGTTCCCAGAGAAGCTACACCATTAGTAATACCCGCAGCATGGAGGGCGATCGCGTCAAAATATCCCTCTACCACTATGGCTTGGTCAAGTTGAGAAATCCCTGTTTTGGCTTGATCCAGAGCAAACAATGTTTTACTTTTACTAAAAAGTTCAGTTTCTGGTGAGTTTAAATATTTCGGTTGCTCTTCAGATAAAGTTCTACCACCAAAGGCAATGACTCTCCCTTGAACATCGCGAATAGGAATCATCAAGCGATCGCGGAACACGTCATAATAACCGCCTTCTTCCTTACGTGGTTTAACCAGTCCGGCTTTTTCCACTAATTGCACAGGGTAATGTTTATCTTCCACAAGATAGCGGTGCAGAGTTTCCCAACCTGCGGGAGCATAGCCTAATCCAAACTGCTGAATTGTTTCTTCTTGGATTTGGCGGTTATTTTGTAAATATTCATATGCTTTTTTGCCTTGGTTTTGTCTAAGAGCGTGCTGATAAAACTGTGTTGCAGAACCCAGAACCTGATATAACTGTTCCCGCAAAGAAACTTGACGCTGTAATTCTTGGCGTTGTTCTGGTGCGAGGGTTTGTATAGGTACTTGGTAACGTCTCGCCAAATCCAACACTACTTCTGCAAAAGACTGTTTTCCCAATTCCATTAAAAACTTAATAGTATTTCCTCCCGCTTGACAGCCAAAGCAATAGTACATTTGCTTAGACTGACTGACTGTGAAACTGGGGGTTTTTTCATCATGGAAGGGACACAAACCCACAAAATCCTTACCACGCTTGCGTAAAACCACGTGTTCGGAGACAATATCTACAATATCAGCGCGCTGTTTAATTTCCTCAATTGTGTCCGGGTGTAAGTGGGGAATTTGCATTTTAGTTCATTAGGTCGTAGTTATCACTACTTTAAATCTACTAACTCAGAGTTATTATATTCTTGCTTCCAAGGTAATAATCATGTATAAAATTTATTGAGCTTAGTTTTTAGAGCAAATACTGACTATGGGACGTATTTTTATTTCGGCTGCTCACGGAGGTAGAGAAATCGGAGGTCTTGACCCAGGCTCCATAGCAGGTGGTACAAGCGAAGCTAGAGAAATGATTCTGTTGCGAGATTTGATTGTAACAGAATTAAGGGCGCGGAGTTTTGATGTTTTGGCAGTTCCGGATGATCTCAGCAGCGCCGAGACTATTGCTTGGATTAATTCCCGTGGTCGTCGGGTTGATGTGTCCTTAGAAATTCATGCTGATACTGCGACCAGTCCTGGGGTGCGGGGTGCAAGTGTCTACTACATTGCCAATAACCTAGAGCGTAAGACTAATGGGGAATTGGTGTTAATGGGGCTGTTGCGCCGTGTAACTCAGTTACCACATCGAGGAGTCAAGCCAGATACAGATAGCGGTTTAGGGAGTTTGGCATTCTGTCGCCGACTTACCATTCCTTCTTTGTTAATGCAAGTAGGCTTTCTTAGTAATCCAGAAGATCGCTCTTTGCTGCAAAGTCGCCGTCGTGATTTTGCTGTGGGAATTGCTGATGGTCTAGCATCTTGGAGTCGGGTAATTGATCCTACTGCGCCCAGTCCTATTCAACCCACCTATCCAGGAATTAATATCAATATCAATGGGCAAAAATATGCTGAACAAGGAATATTAGTTAACGGTAATTCTTACATTCCCATTGATTTAGTTGATCAGTTACGGATTGATTTATCAAAATCACCCAATGTCAACCGCATTAGTTACCGGAGAATAGTTTATGTAAAGGCCGTGGATCTGAGAGATTTTAATGTTTCTATCGGTTGGGAAACAACAACCCGTACAATTACTTTACGCTCAATTTTATCAATATGTGTTGATAAACTTGACAAAATTATGTCACGGGGTAATACATCAGAAGTAGAGTTACAATTATTTCTGAGAAACAATAATGAAAGCGCTTTGCTGAATTTTCCTGATATCCCGAAACTATATCGAGAAGAAGGGAACGCAGAGGGGGTCAACTATGATATTGCTTTCTGCCAAATGTGTTTAGAAACCGGATTTTTACGGTTTGGTGGGGATGTCATACCTCAGCAAAATAATTTTGCTGGTTTAGGTTCTATTGGTGGTGGTGCGGAAACTGCATCTTTTCCCAGTGCTAGAATTGGCGTTAGAGCGCATATTCAACATTTAAAGGCCTATGCTAGTTTAGAACCTTTGGTTAATGAAGTTGTAGACCCACGATTTCGCTTTATCACCCGTGGAATTGCGCCATCAATATATCAGCTTTCGGGGCGCTGGTCAGTTGATCTAGACTATGGTGTAAAAATCTTAGCAATGATGAAACGATTGTATGAGTCAGCACGACTTTTATAATTTGATTTGTCATGGGGTAACCCGCTTCCTTTAGGAGGTGACCTTGCTCAACCATACCATGCAGTAGCAGTAATGAGCATCTTCGGGCTAATTCTGGTGCTGCATTTATACCTTATTCTTGCATGGTTTTTTGAGATACACAATGGCTCACAGGATTAAATAGCTGTGCCAATTTGGTTGATCATCCTGGTTATTCCGTTCAGGAATTAACAACCGCCAGCTTTTACCCTCTCGCTGAACTTGTAGATACACCTCAAAAGGTTGTTGTAGTTGTGTCAACTGTCTTTTTGGTAGATGAAAAATTAAGTCATAGGTTCCCCGGACGCGGAAAGCTGGCAAATTTTCAATAGTTAAGGGTTGTTCCTGGCGAATTTTTAGGCGTTTGATTTCAAAGCTTTGGAAATCTAGATCCAGTTTTTGGTTGAGTTGCTGCTGAGTTTGCTCTACCTGGAGTGTGAGGGCTTTTTCAACTAACTCATTATTGGGTAGCAGTCCAAGAGTTCCACAAGCTGTTAATAACACCAGCAAAACCACCATCACCAAAAGCCGCATCATATGTTTTTGACTTACCAATTACCAGCGACAGTGTACAACACAATTCTGGTTTTTGCTGAAAACTCTGGGTACTTAGGGTAAAATTAGAATTGTTCCACACCGGGAAATTTTTTCATAGTGGTATTTGCTGCTTCACCACAAGTCCGGGGGGTAGGGAATATCTTATCAGGATTTGCCAAGCCCTTGGGATTAAAAACTTGGCGTACCCATTGCATACTTTCTAAATCAGCATTGCTAAACATATCTGGCATATAGCATTTTTTATCTGCACCAATGCCATGTTCTCCAGAAATGCTACCACCTACCTTAACACAAAGCTTGAGAATTTCTCCACCAACTTCCTCAACTTTTTCTAACGCTCCTGGTACGGCATTATCAAACAGAATTAATGGGTGGAGATTACCATCCCCAGCATGAAATACATTGGCAATTTTATAGCCAAACTTTTGACTAAGCGACTCAATTTCTTGTAAAACATAGGGTAATTGAGTCCGGGGAATTACACCATCTTGTACATAATAATCTGGGCTTAAATGTCCAGCCGCAGCAAAAGCAGCTTTACGACCTTTCCAGAGTTTTAATCGTGTTTCTGGGTCACTGGCAGAAGTTACATTACGCGCTCCATTCTTTTTACAAATTTCCGCTACCCGTTGTTTATTTACCTGTACTTCCACATCTAAGCCATCAATTTCTACTAATAAAATGGCTTGAGCATCCCGGGGATAGCAATTTGTGGCCACAACATCCTCAACTGCATTGATACTAATGTTGTCCATCATTTCCATACCACCGGGAATAATACCCGCACTGATGATATCAGAAACACTTGCCCCAGCCGCTTCCACGCTGGTAAAATCTGCTAGTAAAACACAAATTGATTCCGCACTTTTAAGAATCCGCAAGGTAATTTCTGTAGCGATACCCAAAGTACCTTCAGAACCAACAAACACACCCGTTAAATCATAACCAGGCATTTCCGGTACTTGTCCACCTAAATCGAGAATTTCTCCTTCTGCGGTGACAATTTTTAAACCTAAGACGTGGTTAGTGGTGACACCGTACTTGAGACAATGCACGCCACCAGAATTTTCGGCAATGTTACCGCCAATGGAGCAGATAATTTGGCTGGAGGGGTCTGGTGCATAATAAAACCCAGCACCACTAACAGTTTGTGTTACCCAGCTGTTGATTACTCCTGGCTGTACGACAATGCGCTGATTATCTAAATCAACCTTGAGGATTTGTCGCATTAATGATGTGACAATTAACACTGAGTTTTCTAAAGGCAAAGCGCCGCCAGATAAACCAGTCCCAGAACCACGGGCGATAAAGGTTACAGAGTATTTGTTACATATTTTGACTATTTGGGCAATTTGTTCTGTGGTTCTGGGTAGTAGTACCACAGCCGGACGTTGACGATAACTGGTTAAACCATCGCACTCATAGGTAATGAGTTCTTCTCGGCGTTTTATTACGCCTTTTTGCCCAAGTACAGCCTCAAATGCTTTAATAATAGGTTTCCAGTTGTCTTGCTTTTTTTCTCGGGTAAGCATAGTTTTTTATAATGGGGGGGTAAATGTTGACATATTATTTAAGATTATAATTATTTCTGGGGTACATTTAATTTTTTAAAAATGTATTTAAAAATGTATTTAAAAATGTACATTTGTGATATGGTCATAGAGACTTGGTAGAGATGGTTATGCAGCATCTCTACACATTTTTGGTAAATTCTTCCACACGCTGCCAAACTTTGGCTAACAAATCAGGATCATCTGCGTCAAACCACTCAATTTGTGGATATGCCTTAAACCAAGTGCGCTGTCGCTTGGCAAATTGTCGCGTATGCAAAACTGTTAATTCTTTTGCTGACTCTAAGGAAATTTCATCGGCTAAATATTGCTTGATTTCTTGATATCCCAAGGTATTCAACAAAGGTAAGTCAGCACCGTATTTTTGACAAAGATACTCAACTTCAGCCACCAAACCATCAGCTATCATGTGTTCGGTCCGCCTCTGAATGCGTAACCTTAACTTTTCTACGTCGCAATCTAAACCGATTTGCAAAATAGGATAATCTGGTGGGTTCTCTCCTTGTTGCTGAGAAATTGGGGAGCCTGTAATGTAGTATACTTCCAATGCGCGTAAGGTTCGCACAATATCATGAGGGTGAATTTTCTGGGCGGCGATGGCATCTACTTGTTGTAGTATGGCATATAGGGTAGTTTGTCCCAAAGATTCCAGGTGCGATCGCAATTTTTGATCTGGTGGAACTCTGGGAATTTTCATTCCTTGAACAATAGAGCGTATGTACAATCCTGTACCTCCGACTAATAGCAATGGGGCAACAGGAAGAGTTTTAATTAAGTTTTGAGCTTGTTCCTGATAGTCTGCTACTGTCATGATGTCAGTAGGGCGGCAGATATCTATTAAATAATGTGGTACTAATTTTTGTTCTGCTGATGTTGGTTTTGCTGTACCAATATCAAATTCTCGGTAAACTTGACGGGAGTCAGCACTGAGGATGACAGAACTTAGCCCCATAGCCAAACTCAAGGCCAAGCCTGACTTACCAGTGGCTGTGGCACCACAAATGACGATTAATTTAGTCATTAGTCATTGGTCATTGGTCGTTGGTGAACATTTTTCATAGTGGCGACTCTCCAGTAAAGCTTTTGTGATAAAATCTTAAGACTTTTCTGAAAACTTTTCTCTGAGTTTTTTATGGAAGAATTTCAGCCCCGGTATTAATTTAATTTTTCGTAATTTTTCGGAAATTTTACAGCCATAAATTCCCAAAAACTTATGGGGCTATATCCCTTATATAAACTTATCATAAAATTAGTCTATATTCGCCATTAAGCCTTTTGTGCTATAATTTTGGTGTGTTTTAACTTTTTTGTTGTTAGGCGAGTTTAAACCCACGCATCAGGAGAATTTTCATGACGAGCAGTTACAGTGCCGATCAGATTCAAGTTCTGGAAGGTCTGGAAGCCGTCCGCAAACGGCCAGGGATGTACATCGGTACTACAGGTCCGCGAGGACTCCACCATTTAGTTTATGAGGTGGTAGATAACTCTGTTGATGAAGCTTTAGCGGGTCACTGTACCCACATAGAAGTGGATATCAATGCTGATGGTTCCGTGACTGTCACAGATGATGGTCGGGGTATTCCTACGGATATTCACTCACGAACAGGTAAATCAGCTTTAGAAACTGTGCTAACGGTATTACACGCGGGGGGTAAGTTTGGCGGTGGTGGCTACAAAGTTTCAGGAGGGTTGCACGGGGTTGGTATTTCTGTGGTTAACGCTCTTTCAGAAGTGGTGGAAGTGACGGTTTGGCGAGATAAAAAGGTTCATGTCCAGCGCTATGAACGAGGTATACCAGTGACTGAACTGGAAACAAAACCTGAAGAGCAGGGGAGAACCGGAACTTCTGTTAGGTTTAAGCCAGATGCCGAAATCTTCACTAATGGCACAGAGTTTGATTACATCACTTTAGCAGGTCGCTTGCGGGAGTTGGCTTATCTAAATGCAGGGGTCAAAATTACTTTTAGCGATCACCGTTTAGAACTGCTCAAAAGCGATACACCGAGGGTAGAAACCTACGAATATAAAGGTGGGATAAAAGAGTATATTGCTTACATGAACCGGGAGAAACAACCACTGCACGAAGAAATTATTTATGTCCAGGGGGAACGGAATAATGTGCAAGTAGAGGTTTCTTTGCAGTGGTGTACTGACGCTTACACAGATAATGTACTAGGTTTTGCTAATAATATTCGTACCGTTGACGGTGGTACTCACCTGGAAGGTTTGAAGACGGTTCTGACCCGGACATTAAACGCCATCGCTCGCAAGCGCAATAAAATCAAAGAGCATGAATCTAACCTCAGTGGGGAACACGTCCGGGAAGGTTTAACAGCAGTAATTTCTGTGAAAGTCCCAGACCCAGAATTTGAAGGACAAACCAAAACCAAACTAGGTAATACAGAAGTTCGGGGTATTGTTGATTCCTTAGTGGGAGAAGTTCTGACTGAGTATTTAGAATTTCATCCCGGTGTGGCTGATTCGATTTTAGATAAAGCTATTCAAGCTTTTAAAGCCGCAGAAGCAGCCCGTCATGCACGGGAGTTAGTACGACGGAAATCTGTGCTGGAATCTTCGCCATTACCTGGTAAATTGGCAGATTGCAGTTCTCGTGATCCCGCAGAGTCGGAAATTTTTATTGTGGAGGGTGACTCAGCAGGTGGGAGTGCGAAACAAGGACGCGATCGCCGTACCCAAGCTATCCTGCCTCTACGTGGTAAAATCCTGAACATTGAGAAGACTGACGACGCTAAAATCTACAAAAATAATGAAGTCCAGTCGTTAATAACAGCCCTGGGCTTGGGTGTAAAAGGGGAGGAATTTGACTCTAGCCAACTGCGCTATCACCGCATCGTGATTATGACTGATGCTGACGTAGATGGAGCGCATATCCGGACACTTTTGTTAACTTTCTTTTATCGGTATCAGCGATCGCTGATTGAGGAGGGTTTTATATATATTGCTTGTCCGCCACTATTTAAATTAGAACGGGGGCGGAATCATGAGTATTGCTATAGCGAACGGGAATTACAACAAAAAATCGCTGATTTCCCCAGTAATGCCAACTACACTATCCAACGCTTCAAAGGTTTGGGCGAAATGATGCCACAACAACTGTGGGACACAACCATGAACCCAGAAACTCGTAAAATGAAGCAAGTAGAAATTGAAGATGCGGCAGAAGCTGATCGTATTTTCACAATTTTAATGGGCGATCGGGTTGCACCCAGACGGGAATTCATCGAAACCTACGGTTCTAAACTCAATTTAACAGATTTGGATATCTAAATCTTGTGTAAATATCCAGCTAAACGGGAATTTAGATATAGCATTGATTAAACACGTGGGATACAATTCTTGTAGCGCTCAGTATAAGTAGGAGTCCTGGTTGCTAATAAGGATGTACCTCACTTGGGCAAAATTCGCTATAAAATGCAAATGGGATTAGAAGCTCGTCCTTCTAGGACGGCTTTTTTTTTGGAGGCGATCGCTGTCCCAGTTGCGTAAACCCCCTATTATAGCATTTCTTAAACAGGTGAAATGTCAGTCACTTGGGCAAAATTCGCTCTTATTTAGGCTGTATCATCTGAATATTTTTCCTAATTGGGCTAACATCTGTAATTTTGAATGTTAAATTTTAGTAGGATTGATTAAAATATTTGTGTATACAATAAAAACAGTTTGTCAACTTTCATAGGGTTGAAACCTCAGCAGTGCGCTAATGTGTGAATAAGACCAATTAGCCAAACCTTAATTGTTTGCCATTGGGTCTATTCCGCCACGTCCTCAACTCCCTAGTTTGGGCATTGGGCAAAAATAAAGTTAAATTTCTGGAAAGCATCATGTTTCTTGCTGTATTTACCGTGTAATAAACTGGTTGCAAATCTAAAGATTGAGCTATTTATCAAGGAAATGTAAAGATGGACGGATTAATATTTCTCGCTGAAGTTAACATTAACAAAAGAGTGTCTAATTAAATAATGTTGCAAATCATACACAAAATGATGTAAATGCGGGTGTATTTTCCTGGGAATGACAAGATAACGCCACTAGGATGCTAAAAACTTTGAGGAAATAGGGGTATAACTACAATTTTGTGGTGATTTACCTTACCTTGGCGGGTGGCATCATGATTAATACACAAAAATAGTGCAATTTTTGTGAAACAGGCTACAATCGGAAAAGTCTTCATCGGAAAATATGCCAAAATTCATATTACATTCATAGTTGATATGGAATGGTGGATTTTTGGGATAGACACAAGTCAGCAGTAGCTGGGACTTTGCAAACACAGTCCACCATCCTCTTATAGAGGAGCAAAACTGCCGAAAAAATTTCCGGTAAATCAGCCTAAAACCCGATTTTCGGTATTTAACTGGCTCAATTGAAAGAGCAGTAAACACATCTTGAGTAATTGATTCTGCAAGGAGCATGAGGAACGCGGCATGAACCAGGCTAACAACGTACTCGAAAGCATATATCAGCCTGACCTAGAAATAATAAATCAGCCTGATCTCGAGTTAGAACTCTTAGTCGAAGAAGAAGAAGAAGAAGAAGAGGACTTGCTGATTAACGATGATGGCGAAGAAGAGTTTTTAGAGCCTCAGTCTGATGAGGACGAAACAAAGTCTGGAAAAGCCGCTAAATCACGTCGTCGGGCGCAAAGCAAGAAAAAGCACTACACCGAAGACTCGATTCGCCTTTATTTACAAGAAATTGGTCGGATTCGCTTATTAAGGGCGGACGAAGAAATCGAATTGGCGCGGAAAATCGCCGATTTGCTGGAATTAGAAAAGGTGCGGGATAGGCTGCTGAACGAGTTGGAACGGGAACCTAAAGATAAAGAATGGGCTGAAGCTGTACAATTGCCAGAGCGAGCATTTCGTTATCGCCTGTATACTGGTCGCAGGGCAAAAGATAAAATGGTACAGTCGAACCTGCGTCTTGTGGTGTCAATTGCCAAGAAATACATGAATCGTGGTTTGTCATTCCAAGACTTAATTCAGGAAGGTAGCCTGGGTTTGATTCGCGCCGCAGAAAAGTTTGACCACGAAAAAGGTTATAAGTTTTCTACATACGCTACATGGTGGATTCGTCAAGCAATCACTCGCGCGATCGCTGATCAATCTCGTACTATCCGCCTCCCTGTTCACCTTTATGAAACCATTTCACGGATCAAAAAAACTACTAAGCTGCTATCGCAAGAGATGGGTCGCAAACCCACAGAAGAAGAAATTGCCACTCGCATGGAAATTACCATTGAGAAGTTGCGGTTTATTGCTAAATCTGCTCAATTGCCCATTTCACTAGAAACGCCCATCGGAAAAGAAGAAGATTCTCGATTGGGCGATTTTATTGAGTCTGACGGTGAAACTCCAGAGGATCAGGTTGCCAAAACTTTGCTGCGTGAGGATTTAGAAAAAGTCCTGGATAGCCTCAGTCCTCGTGAACGTGATGTCCTCAGACTCCGGTATGGTTTGGATGACGGTCGGATGAAGACCCTGGAGGAAATTGGGCAGATTTTCAATGTCACTCGTGAACGGATTCGTCAAATTGAGGCGAAAGCACTCCGTAAGTTACGCCATCCAAATCGCAACAGCGTTCTGAAGGAGTATATTCGCTAGTAACTGGTAATTAAAGAATAACAAGCAAATAAAAAAATTTGGTAGCGGTGTAATCGCTACCATTTTCTTTGGTTTCTATGTATCTATTGTGTGTAATCTAAATTACATAATGCCCCAAAAATGCAGGAACCCTTGACCGGAAAATAGCTCAATTAGCGCAGCTGCTAAAAAGCCAATCATTGCCAAGCGACCGTTCCAGATTTCGGCTTGGGGTGTGAAGCCCCAGCGCCAAGCGTTGCGATCTTCAGTTACAGGAGCATTCACGTTAGTTGCGTTAGTCATGGTTAGCACTCCAAACTAGATTTACAAAGTATTATTGCTTTATGTAAACTAATATAACAAATGTTTTGCAAAATGCAAGGTTTATTTATAATCTTGATTTGGATTTAGCATTGATAAAGCTAAAAACCTCACACGTCTAATTCGTGAGAGGCTACCATCAGTTGTAATTTTGTTTGTTGCTCCTGATTAGATTCCCGCTTCCCGGACAAAAATCTAATGACTAACGACTATTGCCATAATTCTTTCATCTCGGTTGAGATGAAGAATGCTTTTTCCTTGACTATCCCTACCCAAAATTGGCACTGTGTCTACAGGTAGCCTTACAACACGTTCTTTATTGGTAACTAGTACCACTTCAGCAGAGGCCATGGCCTGAACCATACCAGCTAAATTATCGGTTTTGCTGGCAAATTTCAGCGATTGTGTGCCTAAGTTACCCCGATCAGCCTGTTTTAAATCACTCACAGACAGACGTTTGGCATATCCTTCCTCAGTAACTAGCAACAAGTTATTGTCACCGGTTACGCTGACACAGCCTACCATTTGTTGATGTTTCAACAGGCGGAATGCTTGCAAGCCCATGGCTGTCCGCCCCATGATGGGGAGTTGTTGATCATCTGGGGCGAACTTTAATAAGCGCCCGCCGGAACTTGCTAAAATCAGATGATCTTGGGGAGTGGTTAACTGGGTAAATAACAATTCATCGTCTTCTTTGAGTTTCAAAATCGTAATTCCCCGACGGGTCAAGTTGGTCAGTTCTCCCAGAGATAGGCGCTTAATTCGCCCCTGCTTGGTTAATAGAACCATCTGCTTGATTGACAAATTTTCTGGTAGGATCAGACGACTAACCACCGATTCTTGAGCGCCTTGGGCTGTACTACTGAGCATAGTAATCAATGGTTTTCCCCGTGGAGAACGTCCACTGGTGGGGGGAATGTCTCCTACATTTACAGGGTAAACTTTGCCACTATTAGTAATTAACAGCAATTCTTTATCTGTTGTGGTTAAGTGGCTTTGGATCATGAAGTCGTGATCAGATAGATTGTTTTCAGGTTGGGATTTTTTTCCCGATGGCTGAAGGCGACGTACATATCCCCGGTGGCTAAATTCTAAAACTACTTCTTCTACTAATTCAGCAGATGGTGATTTTTGCTGACCTGTTTCGGCTGCTTTGTTGTCGGCTAATTTTTGACTACTGAGAGTTAAGAGCTTTGTCCTCCTGGGGTTGTTGTATTTGCGCTTGAGCGATCGCAAATCTTTTTTGAGTGTTTTGAGTAGTTCTCGGCGATCGCTGAGTAATCTTTGCAATAAACTAATTTGGGCGCTGAGTTGGTCAAATTCTTGCTGTAGGTTATGCTGTTCTAAACTTGTGAGTCGGCGCAATGGCATGGACAGTATAGCGTCTCCTTGTTCCTCGGTCAAATCCAGACGGCTACAAAGGTTAATTTTGGCTGTACTACCATCAGCAGCTTGGCGTAAAATTTCAATTACTTGATCCAGTTGAGATAGTGCTTTTAGCAACCCCGATACTATATGCAGCCGACTTTCTGCCTTATTTAACTCATAACTGTAGCGACGGTTGAGGGTTTGTTCGCGGAATGTCAAAAACTCTTGTAACATTTGCCGCAAATTTAGCTGGCGCGGTTGTCCATTTACTAATGCTAATAGGATAGCCCCAAAGGTAGTTTGTAAGGCAGTTTGGTGATATAAGTTGTGCAGGACTTCTTGGGGGTTAGCATCACGTTTGAGTTCAATTACTACCCGCATTCCTTCGCGATCGCTTTCGTCCCGCAGATCAGAAATTCCTTGGAGACGGCCTTGATTGACTAAATCTGCTACTTTCTCAATCCAGCCGGACTTATTCACTTGATAAGGCAATTCGGTAATAATAATTGCTGTGCGTCGCTTACTACCTTTGGCTGGTATAATTTCTTCTATCTTAGCTACACCCCGCAGGACAATTCCACCTTTACCACTGGTGTATGCTTCCCGGATTCCTGAGTTACCGACTATTTCTCCCCCGGTGGGAAAGTCAGGTCCTGGGATGAATTCCCATAATTTTTCGTCTGACAATTCTGGTTGGTCAATTAAAGCAATCAAGCCATCAACTAATTCTCCTAAGTTGTGGGGAGGAATATTAGTAGCCATACCCACAGCAATACCGGAACAGCCATTGAGCAGTAAAAACGGCAATTGAGCGGGAAGTACAGTGGGTTCTTGCTGGGAATTATCAAAGTTACCGATAAAATCCACCGTTTCATCGCCAATTTCTGCCAACATTCCTTCATGGCTGATGGGGGCGAGACGTGTTTCTGTGTAGCGCATGGCTGCTGGGGGGTCATTATCGACACTGCCAAAGTTGCCATGTCCTGCCAATAGGGGATAGCGGCTAGAAAACTCCTGCACTAATCTTACTAAGGCATCATAAACTGCTTGGTCACCGTGGGGATGGTATTTACCCAGCACATCTCCTACTACACGGGCGCACTTACGATAGGGTCTATCGGGGGTTAGACCTAGTTCGTGCATGGCATATAATATCCGCCGATGCACGGGCTTTAAGCCATCACGCACGTCTGGTAAGGCTCGCCCCACAATCACACTCATGGCATATTCTAAGTAAGATTGCTGCATTTCTGTGTGCAGGGCTGTTGTGATTACCTGTCCTGTGGGGATAAGGTTTAACTGTTTTGCCATGAGTTTTTTCCCTGAAATTTAATTACACAAATGTGGCTCGACTGGAATACTGAAGTAAATACAGCATAAGGGATAAAATGAGGTTTCTCACACAATGTAGTGGTATTATCCTTGATGAAGGGTCTGCAATTTGATAATTAAAAAGGAGTTAGACACCTGTTTTACTCTGGTTGTCTTTTCTTTTTCCTCTCTAAATAAATTTCTCATGAGAACTGTTTTGATTGTTGAGGATGATCTGATTAACGCTCGGGTTTTTTCTAAAATTTTGACCAAGCGGGGTGGATTGGATG
This sequence comes from Chrysosporum bergii ANA360D, assembly GCF_029891735.1. Taxonomy (GTDB): domain Bacteria; phylum Cyanobacteriota; class Cyanobacteriia; order Cyanobacteriales; family Nostocaceae; genus Umezakia; species Umezakia bergii. Next base: position 3,178 of record NZ_JANQDH010000106.1, on the reverse strand, counting down.
TGAAACATACGGAAAATGTGGAAGAGGTGATAAAAATCGCCCATTCAGGAGAAGCAGACCTGATTTTAATGGATGTTTCTCTCTCCAGAAGCGTTTACCAAGGTCAGTCTGTTGATGGTATCAAAATTACACAAATATTAAAGTCAAATCCAAAAACGGCTAACTTACCTGTTATTCTGGTGACTGCACACGCCATGGAAGGCGATCGCGAGAACTTTCTCACCCAAAGCGGCGCTGATGGCTACATCTCTAAGCCTGTTGTTGATCATCAACAGTTTGTTAACCAAATCATTGCTCTTCTCCCTTGAGATATCCGCTCACAACCTACGCCACCCAACAGGAACTATTCGCTTGAGCGAATAGTTCCTGTTTTAGATAGTATATATGTACTATAAAATTGTGTGTTGCACAAGTGGCCTGATAATTTGGGATTTTGGAGTAATTTTACGGCATTCTTCAACAGGAATGAGCAATTAGCGCCTTAGCTGATTAGTTTTCCTGTTGCTGTAAAGCCGCTTGAATGGGTGGCAATTGTAAGAATTTTTTTGTATCAGATAGTAATCGTTCACCCCAGAGATTTTCTTTGAGGAAATCTAAATTACCATAGCGTTGATCAATGCGGAGGGCAGTTTCTCCCATGGATAGAGCTTGTTGGCCATTGCCTTGATTGTACAATGCCACTGCCAATGCTAATAATGGTTCTGCGGCTTGTTTATCGATGTTAACAGAAGTTCGCCACTGTTGAATGGCACTTTTTACCTCGCCCTGTTCGTATTGGACTAAACCGATGTTATTTATGGCTGGCCAGAATTTTTGATCTAGGGAAAAGGATTTATTGTACTGAGCGATCGCTTCTGACAATCGACCTAACATATAGTAAGCATTGCCTAAGTCAAACCATCCTTCTGGTTTATCTGGTTGTAACTTTAAACCGGCTTGGTAATGGGCTACTGCTGCTTGGTAATTTTGCTGCTGAAAATTAGCCGAACCCAAAGCAAACACAATGTCTGGATTTTGGGGATTGAGGGATTGTGCTTTTTTTAAGGCCACCATAGCCGCATCAAAATCTTTGGTTTGTAAATGCAAACCACCTAACAGAAACCAGACTCTATGATTATTAGGAGCCAGCTGACTGGCCAATATAGCCCTTGGTAGAGCCAACTCAAACTGCTGAAATTGTCCCAGTTGAGCCGCTTCTTGAGCCAAACTCAACCCCTGTTTTTCTAAATTTTCTGCATCTAGTTGCAGTGTAGGTGGTATCAGTGCCTGTGCGTGAACTGCTTTGGGCATACTCCACAAACCACAGACCAATAGAAAAGAAATCAAAGTTATATTTTTAGGCACACTACCGCCTCTTAGCCACAATTCAAGGATTCTTCCAGTTAGCTTATACTATCTCTACTGGAGAAGAAAGGCAAATTTGACCCTACAAGGCAAGTACAGTATTTTTGAGTTAAATTAACTACCCTACTCCAGGGGCGGGAGATGCTCCCACTAGCAAAATTAGCCTCTCAGGTGAAGACGTAAACCACGACAAAAAGGTAATATAAAGAAAGATTAAGCAACTATAAACTGTTTAGTTCATAGGCATCAGTGATATTAGTAGGCTACTGTTCATGCTTCCACAAATAGAATTTCCCCTGATTGGCAAAGTTAAATATCCATTACGCTGGGCAGTTGGGTTAATAGCTGTGGGTTCTTTGGCTGTGGGTACAACTATTACCTATAACTTAGTCAGTCAGAGAACTCGTGAAGACAATATTACTGAGTTAACTGTTCCTGTAGAAGCAGAAAATGTAACTTTACGGATTACTGCCAGTGGTAAGGTTGTGCCAATGCAAAGTGTGAATATTAGTCCGAAAAATCCCGGTGTACTAGCTAAGTTATATGTAGAACAGGGGGATACTGTGGAGCAGGGGCAAGTTCTCGCCAGAATGGATGTGGGGGATATACCGGCGCAAATCCGCCAGAGTCAGGCTAATTTAGCCCAGGCACAGGCACAATTACATCAAGCCCGTGGGGGGAATCGCCCTCAAGAAATTGCCCAAGCTAAGGCGCGTTTAACCCAGGCACAGGCGCAGTTAGATCAAGCCCGTGGGGGGAATCGCCCTCAAGAAATTGCCCAAGCCAAGGCGGTAGTGGATTCAGCCCAAGCACAAGTCAACCTGACTCAATCCCAGGTAAGGCGCTATGGGGAATTAACCAAACAAGGGGCAGTTTCTCCAGAGCAGTTAGAACGGTATATTAATGAAGATAAAAGGGCAAAAGCAAGTTTAGTAGAAGCACAAAAACGACTGTCACTATTAGAAAGTGGTAGCCGCAATGAGGAAATTGTGGTTAGGGAAGCCGCTGTCACTGAGGCCCAAGCTGCGTTGGTATTGTTGGAAAATGGCAGTCGTCCGGAAGAAATTACCCGACTTGAAGCAGTGGTAAAGGGGGCTAAAGCTCAAGTGGAAGTGGCAGAAGTGAGGTTACGAGATACCGTAATTCGTGCGCCTTTTGGGGGAATTGTTACCCAGAAATACGCTAATGTGGGTGCTTTTGTTACTCCCACAACTTCCGCTTCTGCTAGTGCGTCGGCTACTTCTAGTTCTATTGTGGCTGTAGCCCAGGGTTTAGAAGTGCTGGCCCAAGTTCCAGAAGTGGATATTGGCAGAATAAAACAGGGACAACAGGTGGAAATTGTGGCTGATGCTTATCCTGAGCAAGTATTTAAGGGGAATGTGCGCTTGATTGCTCCTGAAGCTGTGGTGGAACAAGGTGTGACATCTTTTCAGGTGCGGGTGGCTCTGGGTACGGGTACAGATAAACTGCGCTCTGGCTTAAATGTGGATCTGACTTTTTTGGGCGATCGCCTCAGTGATGCTATGGTGTTACCTACAGTGGCAATTGTTACGGAACAGGGAAAAACCGGGGTATTGATAGCAGATGAAAAAAATAAACCCCTGTTTCGTGAAGTTACCATTGGGGCGCAAGTTGAAGACAAAACTCAAATTTTACAGGGTGTGGAACCGGGCGATCGCGTGTTTGTTAACCCACCGCGAGATTACATTATTCAAAAAGCGAAAGAGGAGAAGCAGGAATAATGATACAAAGAAATTATATAGGACTTACGCATTGACAAAAAACATGATCTATGATCTCCAGATCATGCGATCGCCTACGGCACTGGCGAAGC
>NZ_JANQDH010000105.1 GCF_029891735.1 Chrysosporum bergii ANA360D | reverse complement strand
TGTAACTGTTATACAGTAAGGGTTGTAGCCTCTAATATTATTATCCCATATTTATATCAACTTGTTATAGTACTTATGTACGTATTACACAAAATTACTTTACGTAGTATGTTGCTTTTTTATAAAAATGGTATAAACTCAGGTTATAGGGTTTTATGGCTATGCCTGATAATGCTTGAAAGTCTTATAAACACTAAACGAGCGCGGAGGGATTTGAACCCCCGACCCACAGAACCGGAATCTGTTGCTCTATCCACTGAGCCACGCGCCCTAATTTTTTTTTATTATAGCACAAGTTTATAAATAATCGGTAGATCAAAACTGATTTTTCCAACTGGCTAAATCAGCTAAAGAGCGATCGCGATAACGCCCATAACGCTCTGGCTTACTTTTAATTTTTACCCCTAAATCAGGTAATATGCCAAAATTAGGCGGCATTGGTTGAAAATGTTTTGGTGAAGCCGAACTAATAAATTCTAACAACGCCCCCATCATAGTAGTTGGTGGTGCTGTTAACGGTTCCTTACCCAAAGCGATGCGGGCTGCATTAGTTCCTGCTAACCAACCATCAGCTGCAGCTGCGGTGTAGCCTTCAGTACCAATCAACTGTCCTGCGGCTAATAAAGTTGGACGCTGTTTAAATTGCAAAGTGGGGTAGATTAATTGAGGAGCATTAATAAAGGTGTTGCGGTGCATCACTCCCAACCGTACAAACTCGGCATTTTCTAAACCCGGAATGAGGCGAAAAACTCGCTTTTGTTCGCCCCAGCGCAGGTTGGTTTGAAATCCCACCATGTTCCAAAGTTGACCAGCTTTATCTTCTTGGCGTAGCTGCACCACTGCATAGGGACGTTCTCCGGAGCGACTATCACACAGCCCCACCGGCTTAAGGGGACCGTAGCGCATGGTATCTTCTCCCCGGTGTGCTTGTTCTTCAATGGGTAAACAAGCTTCAAAAAATTTCGCCGTTTCCCGTTCAAAACCTTTTAGTTCCGTTTGTTCAGCTTGACGGAGTTCTGACCAAAACCGCAAATATTGCTCCTTATTCATGGGACAGTTCAAATAAGCGGCTTCACCCTTGTCATAACGGGATGCCATAAAAGCAATATCATGGTTAATGGATTCTCCCACCACAATGGGACTAGCAGCATCAAAAAAGCTGAGGTATTCCATACCTGTGAAGCGATGTAAATCCAATGCCAAGTCGGGACTAGTTAATGGTCCTGTTGCCAAAACCACGATGCCATCAGGAATAGATTGTACTTCACCCCGGCGAAATTCAATTAAAGGATGATTAGATACAGTTGCTGTCAAGTCTTGGCCAAATTGTCCTCTGTCTACAGCCAAAGCCCCACCAGCAGGAACAGAGTGTTCATCGGCTTTGGCAATGACAATGGAGTTGAGTTGTCGTAACTCTTCGTGTAATAATCCTGTGGCGCGATCGCTTGCCATTGCCCCAAAGGAATTACTACATACTAATTCCGCCAAATGTTCTGTATGATGGGCTGGGCTATAGCGTTTTGGGCGCATTTCATGGAGAATTACCGATATTCCAGCCCTGGCTATTTGCCAAGCCGCTTCTGTCCCAGCTAATCCACCTCCAATTACTTGTATTGGTTGTTTATCCATGTTTATAATACTATTTACCTAATTTTAATTGGCGGGCAATGCCTGGTTGCTCATGTTAAGATGATATATTTTCTGTTATACCAATTTTACACAAACTTGCAAACTTGCACTTAAATTATAGTTTTACTCATCCCCACCAACATAACCACAGGAAATACTGATGAACCGTTCAAAAATAGTTGCAATTATTACAGGTGCTATTTCTATTTTGTTAGCGATCGCCTATTTAATTTTAGTTCAATTGCTGGACTACCGGGACATGAAACCAGCCCCCATTAGTGAATATATATCACCACGGGTGGTAGTGTCCCTATACTCTTATTTCCTAGCAAATTTATGGTGGTGAAATATTATTAGCCATAATTACCGCATTATTAGGGACATGAATACTCATGTCCCTACATTTTTTTAAAAAGAAAAAGTTTGGTCAAATTACTTAATTGTGTGGCTAAGTTTGTGAAACTCTTCTGGGTTGAGTGAGACTAAAATATTATCACGATTTTCAGATTCTACTTGGATAATCCAGCGTTCTTTAGCTGTGTTAATTGATTTTGACTCACTTCCACGAACTACGCCCACTTTTCCGCTCACATATTCTGGATGGAATACCAAGACTTTATCACCAACTCTAATCTTGTCAGATGTATACAATGTTTCCTCCCCAATATATCTGTCCTACCAATTATGTCCTACGAATTAAATTATACGTAATATCAATAACTATTTCCTCACCTTCACCAAAGCTTATTGATTTCATCACCTGTTTTAACGGAATCTTAACCAAACTGTCCAGAGATGTTCAAAGACCAGAAAACAAAAGCCGACTAAGACTTAGGGTTGACAAAATCCATCAAGCAGCTTTGATGGTGATGTAAGATACTCCTGCCACATTGCCGAAAATTAGTCGTGATAGTGGTCAATTTTCGGTAGGATAGCTCCCATATCTTCAACAGAGCTACACTCGAAAACCAAAGTAATACTATGACAACTTTCTCAATTCCTACTCAAGAACCTTCCCCTAGCTGGCATATCCTGCTGCAACAATTAATGGATGGTGAATCATTATCTCGTGTTCAAGCTAGTGAATTGATGCAGGGCTGGTTAATTGAAGCGGTTCCACCAGAGTTATCAGGAGCAATTTTAACAGCGCTGAACCTTAAAGGTGTTTCTGCCGACGAGTTAACGGGGATGGCTGAGGTATTACAATCCCAATCCACAGCAATCAACACTACGGCTCTCAACAATATCATAGATACCTGTGGCACTGGGGGGGATGGTTCATCAACTTTTAATATTTCCACAGCGGTTGCCTTTGTTGCTGCTGCTTATGGTGTACCAGTGGCTAAACATGGCAATCGCTCCATGTCAAGTCTCACAGGTAGCGCAGATGTTTTGGAAGCATTGGGAGTTAATTTAAGTGCTTCTAGTGAAAAAGTGCAAGAGGCAATAAAAGAGGTAGGGATCACTTTCTTGTTTGCCCCTGGGTGGCATCCAGCACTCAAATCTGTTGCTGGTTTGCGAAGAACATTAAAAGTACGAACAATATTTAACTTATTAGGGCCATTAGTTAATCCCTTGTTTCCCTCTGGGCAAGTGGTAGGGCTATTTACTCCCAAACTTTTAACAACTGTTGCCCAAGCTTTATATAATTTAGGTAAACAAAAAGCAGTTGTTCTCCATGGGCGAGAAAAACTAGACGAAGCCGGGTTGGGAGATATAACTGATGTGGCAGTTTTATCAGAAGGTAAAGTTAATTTAACTACTGTCAATCCAGAAGAAGTAGGTGTAACAACTGCCCCTATAGCGGCACTGAAGGGCGGGGATGTGCAAGAAAATTCAGCAATTCTCAAAGCAGTCTTACAAGGTAAGGGAACTCAGGCACAACAGGACGTTGTAGCTTTAAATGCTTCCTTCGCTCTACAAGTTGCGGGAGTAATTCCTTTATTAGACCATGCTCAAGGTGTCAGTTTGTCCAGGGAAATTCTTCAGAGCGGTTTGGCTTGGGAAAAACTGGAACAGCTAGTTCAGTTTCTAAAGAATTAACTTGTGATGGTGATTGGGGTCTAAACTCCACCACATCCCGTCTAATGGTGACATCATAGTTACCAAAAAAGTCATGCCCTAATAATCCGGTTTCTAGCTCTGGTCCGGCGATGGCCACTCTTACTTTATTGGCTGTTACCCCAGCAACCGCCATGGAATCAACATAACCAATGGGAAATTCTACTTTCCTGGCACTGGCAGTATTTGCCTTGGTGGTTCCCACTGGGAGGACTACTAAGGCATAGGCCATTTCTCGGGTGATGACTGTACCACTGGCTCCTGTATCCACAATCATCTCAAATTTATGCTGGTTATTGAAAGTCACTTCTACAACCGGTGTGCCGCCTATGCGTCGTTTGATGGGGGCAATAAATACTTGTTTTTCGGGGGCTACCCATGAGAGGGGGGAAATGGGTTTTACTGGTGACTGTGGTGTTGATGCAGGTGGAGTGAAGATAGGAACTGAAGGCTGAGTTTGAGGTTGGGGAACAGCCACCACAATGCTTTTATTATCAGCCTTTGGGGACGCGACTAGGGGAGTATTAGCTTTTTGGCGGGCAGTTTTGATTAATTTGCGGTATTCAGAAATTTTGGACTGGGCTGTGGCAAACTCTGGGCTTTCCCTGGGCACTCTTTTCATCAGGGCGATGGCTTCTTGGTACTGACCGATTACCAACTTCCAATCATCTAAGGATTGGGCTGATTGACTAATACTCCAAGCCCCCATACCTTTATCTAAACCCATTTCAAAGAAAATCATTTCAGCTTGTGAGGATGGTAGCGCTTTCGGTGTTGGTGTGTATATTACAGAAGAAGGCGCTGGTAAGTGGTGACTGACAGCAGTAGTGTGATTGTTAATGATCCCAGAACTATGTTTTTTGTCATGACAACCAACACCCAAAACTGCCAGAGTGCTAGAGATAAGGATCAGAGTGGCGCGAGATAAAAACGACTGAAGCATAATTAACTTCAATTTTAGACGGCTAAGGGACTGTAAATATATTTGTGTATTGTTACTGATTATGACTGAATCAAGGAAAATAAAGTGCGGGGAGTTGCACATGAGATAATTAATATTGGCAGTATTAGCTAAATTGGGGGCTAAAAACTGCTTACTGTTAACTAGTGAATATTCAAGAAAAAATTAACCAACCACCACCAAAAATTATTCTCCCACTATAACTAAGGCCAAGCTTTGCTACACTTAACCGGGACTAGTGCCCATGTCCAATATTAACCCTAATCTTGTTTCAATCACTTATGCCCCTATCTGAGAAAATACCAGCTCTACTTGTCTTAGCAGATGGAACTACTTATCGCGGTTGGTCTTTTGGTGCAACAGGAACCAAAATCGGGGAAGTGGTGTTCAACACTGGCATGACTGGATATCAAGAAGTCCTGACTGATCCTAGTTATTGCGGACAAATTGTCATTTTTACCTATCCCGAATTGGGGAATACTGGGATCAATGTTGAAGATGAAGAATCCCATCGCCCCCAAGTGCAAGGGGCGATCGCTCGCAATATTTGTTATCGTCCTAGTAACTGGCGCTCCACACAATCCCTACCTGATTACCTGAATCAGCACCAAATACCCGGTATTTACGGCATTGACACCCGCGCTCTCACCCGCAAGATTCGCACGTTAGGAGCCATGAATGGTGGTATTTCCACATCAATTCTGGATGAGGGAGAATTGTTAGAGCAGGTACTAGCAGCCCCTAGCATGGCTGGTTTAAACCTGGCGCGTCAAGTTTCCACTCCCACTGTGTATGAATGGACCGATGGCACTATTCCCCCTTGGGAATTTAATTCACAGTCTGTGGAAGGTGAGGAGGAAACTTTAACGGTTGTTGCCCTGGACTTTGGTGTTAAACGTAATATTCTGCGTCGCCTAGCCAGTCACGGTTGCCGAGTGGTTGTTGTTCCTGTGGATACACCACCACCAGAAATTCTCAAATACAATCCAGATGGGATTTTTCTTTCCAATGGACCCGGTGACCCAGCCGCCGTGACTGAAGGCATTGCCACGGCTAAAGCATTGCTGCAAAGTCAAAAACCCATGTTTGGCATTTGTATGGGACACCAAATTTTAGGTCACGCCCTTGGGGCAGAAACTTATAAACTAAAATTTGGTCATCGTGGTTTAAATCAGCCCGCAGGTCTACAGCAAAAAGTGGAAATTACCAGCCAAAACCACAGTTTTGCTATTGACCCAGATTCTTTACCTGCTGGGGTTGTGGAAATTAGCCACCTGAATCTCAATGACCGCACCGTTGCTGGGGTACGTCATAAGTCTCTGCCTGTATTCTCTGTTCAGTATCACCCAGAAGCCAGTCCTGGACCTCATGATGCTGACTACTTATTTGAGCAATTTGTTCAGGCCATGCGAACAGCACGGTCAGGTCATCTTCAACAGCTAAGTTAAGGTAAAAAGGGAAATAGGCCACCAGGGAAAAGACAAAAGCGATTAATTATCCATCTACCCATGCCCCTATCCCTGTATACCAGTAGATTGTAGACAACTTGTGCTAAAACCATCTATACTTGAGCGTTCACTTTAACCATGAGGAGGGAATTATTGCTGAATCACTAAAGCTAACCGTGAGCCTGAGAGGCACTCACGAAGTCCGGGATAACTGTCAGCTATTCCGCCTCACAGGTTTGTTAGACGCATTTTCTGAGCCGACGTTTCGCAAGGTACTTGGAAATAAAATTGATGACGGTCCAAAGCATATTATTCTGGATCTTTCACAAATTGACTTTGTGGATAGCTCTGGCTTAGGCGCTCTGGTGCAACTAGCTAAACAAGCTCAAACTGCCGAAGGTACTTTGCAAATTGTCACCAACCCCCGGGTTACTCAAACGGTCAAGCTTGTTCGCTTAGAGAATTTTCTAGCCATGCAAACTTCAGTTGATGCGGCTTTAGAAAATATCAAGTAGTATTAAGGGCTTGATCTCAACAGGTGCACTCGGCTATCTATTATGTGGGTAGCTTAAATTTTTCTAACGCTGACAAAAGACCTCTCTCCCGGCGAGAGAGGTTTAAAAATTGTGAAGTTTTACGGGTAAAGGTAAATATTTCTCAATCAATGACAGCGCTTAGTAAGATACATATATAATATCAATGATATAAATCTTGTAGTCCGGGCTTCTGGTTTGCCTACTGATGTACCTCAGTAGAGTAATAAAGGCTAATTATTACTCCTCCAGTTAAATTGCCCAGAAAAAAGGTTAAAATCAGTAAGTAATATTTGACCGAAATATTAACGGCGAGCAAATTTTAGAAATCTCTAAGCACTCGTACTCATTCTTGTACACATGGTGGTTATGTTGACAGTCCCCATTGTATTATTTGTATCAACATGGCTGGCTTGAGAAATCATCAATAAATGAAATCTTCCTGAAGATGCCTGCCAAGCGTAGTTTTTTAAGGAAAGATCAATCTGTGACCCCAGAGGAAAAAGAGCTATCGGATGGACAAGAAAAACCCACAGGGGATTCTTGTTGGCATCAACTGCTTTTGCCCACCACTGGGATATTACCTCTACACATCTCTAAGTCACAAATACAACAAATTTCGCCTTTGGCTTTAGCTTATATAGGTGATGCAATTTATGAATTGTATGTTAGGATGTTCTATCTGTTGCCAATGCAGCAGACAAAAACCTACCACTGTTTGGTAGTAGCACAGGTAAGAGCAGAAACACAAGCGCTACACTTGCGATCGCTGATTCCGCATCTGAAGCCAGCCGAGTTAGAAATTGTCCGTCGTGGCCGTAATGCTGCTTCAGGACGACCTAAGCGGGTTGATCCTAAAGTTTATCAAGAGGCAACAAGTTTAGAAACCTTAATTGGTTACCTTTATCTCACTGATCCTCAACGTTTAACCGAACTGTTGCAAAAACTCCATCTAGAGAAATAGTGGATCACTCAATGCTCGTGGAGTCCAATAAATTTAAAGAATCGAGTCCACCCAATCAACTGTACCCAAAACTGATATGACCAGTAAACCGAAAAAAATCCAGACACCTAGTGAACCCAATCGTGGGCAACCAGTGAAACTCAAGCACAAGCGTGTAATAACTAGCTCTATTCGCAGTCCCCGCGTGAGCGACAGGGATAAAAAGCACGTTTCCATGGGCGCAAGTCCACATCGCATTGACTCCCATTCATCACCAGTCTCAAAACCACCAGAAGATAGTGACCTGATCTACGGTCGCCATCCGGTACTGAGTGCTTTGGAAAGTGAGCGGAGACTGAACCGCATTTGGATTACTACTCGTCTGCGTTACGACCACCGTTTTCATCATTTACTGCTGCAAGCTAAGGAAAATGGCACGGTGATTGATGAAGTAGAGCCGAGACGCTTAGATCAAATCACCGATAGGGCTAATCACCAAGGAATCGCGGCACAAGTAGCCCCCCACGATTACATTGAGTTGCCTGATTTAATTGCTCAAGCTAAATCTGTGACTGAACCAGTAATTGTGGTGGCTGAAGGAATTACCGACCCCCACAATCTGGGGGCAATTATTCGCACTGCTGAAGCAATAGGCGCTCAGGGACTGGTGATTCCCCAAAGAAGAGCGTCGGGGATTACTTCTACTGTAGTTAAGGTGGCAGCCGGTGCTTTAGAAAAATTTTCTGTGGCTAGGGTTGTTAACTTGAGCCGTGCTTTAGAAGAATTAAAAGAAGCTGGTTTTTGGATTTATGGTACTGCCAGCACTGGTAGCCAACCACTGCATACAGTTAATTTCAGTGGACCTATTGTTCTGGTTATCGGTTCAGAAGGGGAAGGGCTAAGTATGCTAACACAGCGATGCTGCGATGTCTTGGTTTCCATACCCCTCCAAGGCAAAACCCCCAGTCTCAACGCCTCGGTAGCCGCAGGTATGGCTCTTTATGAAATCTATCGCCAAAGGTGGTTAAACACTTTATACCTAGATAAATTACAAAAACCTCTTTAAAAAAAGACAATAACAGAGTATAAAGAAATGTAAAAGAAAAACAACACCATATCCTTTCCTTTAATATTCAGTACCACATTGATAAATTGGCGACAACCATGAAAACGATTTGGAATCACCTGAAGGAATTATTGATTAACACATTTCACAACCTAGGCTTGGCTTGGTGGGTGGAAATTGTGACGCAAAATCCCCGTTGTACTTACTACTTCGGTCCCTTTCTCAGATATGCTGATGCTGAAGTGGCTCTCAAAGGCTACAAAGAAGATTTGGAACTAGAAGGGGCACAAGGAATAGTCGTGAATCTTAAGCGCTGTAAACCCAGTACTTTAACCATTGCTGAAGACTTGGGGGAAAGGATTGACCAAAAGAATGGGATACAAGCCCCGTCCTTCTAGGGCGGCTTTTTAGTGTCTTATACTACAAGAGTAGTCGGCATGGGGCATCGCCACGACTTTAAACGGACGGGGAGCAACTGTCAGACTACTTCGGTACCAAGTTCCAGTGAACCGTTAAGAATCACTGACTTTCTCCGTCGGTGGGTGTGTCAACGCAAAGTAAAGCCTGCCTTTAGCGGTCAGGTATAATTTAGGTTTCAAGGCTTCCATGGTTCTCAGGCTAAACTTGAGAACTATGGTATGATTTTTGTTGCAAAAAACTTGTGTTGAGAATATTTAGTAATCTATAAAAAATTATAAACAAATAATCTGTATTTCATCATTAAATGGGTAACAGATCATTACCTAGGGCAGAAAACAAAGATTTTCTATTCAATATTGGGTTAGTTATCAGTGATAAAATTTGTGTCTTTGGGTATATGACTTAGTATGGCGAAAATATAAAATGAAGTCATGGCAAGAATCCTAATTATTGATTGTAACCACAGATAAACGTAAATTAATTTTCGCCGGCTCGAATGCTTTTTTAGGGTTCGTACAGGTCTATTTATCTGTGGTTTTTTTACGCAATTTTGCCAAAATTGCCAAAGTAATAATTTAAGACCGTGTTCGTAAATTCAATGAATATAAGCACTGTAGAAGCCCATTCTATCCAATCTTTGTTAGGTAAAGAGGCAGAATACCTACTCACTTATAAAGCAAAAGTTTCTCAGGATTTATTACATTTGCCAGGTGGGGATTTTATAGATCGAGTTTGGAGTAATAGCGATCGCCATCCCCAGGTTTTGGGTAATCTCCAGCAAATTTACTCTCATGGTCGCCTGGCAAATACTGGCTATTTGTCTATCTTACCAGTGGATCAAGGCATAGAACACTCAGCCGGAGCATCTTTTGCGCCTAATCCCATTTATTTTGATCCGGAAAATATTGTCAGGTTGGCGATCGCAGGAGGTTGTAACGCTGTTGCTACGACTTTAGGAGTTTTGGGCAGCGTTGGGCGTAAATATGCTCATAAAATTCCCTTTATCGCCAAAATCAACCACAACGAACTGCTTACTTTTCCCAATCAATATGATCAGATATTATTTGCTGATGTGGAACAAGCTTGGAACTTGGGCGCAGTGGGGGTAGGTGCGACAATTTACTTTGGTTCGGAGGAATCTGCTAGGCAAATTCAGGAAGTTAGTCAAGCTTTTAAATACGCCCATAGACTGGGTTTGGTAACAGTTCTGTGGTGCTATTTGCGTAATAGCGCTTTTAAACAAGAACAAGATTATCATCTGGCGGCTGACTTAACAGGACAAGCAAATCATTTAGGTGTGACCATTGAAGCCGATATTATTAAACAAAAGTTACCAGAATGTAATCATGGTTACAGTGCTGTGGCTAGGGCGACCAACCAAAGTTATGGCAAAACTGATGAGCGAGTCTATACAGAATTGACCAGTGATCACCCCATTGATTTAACTCGTTATCAGGTGCTGAATTGCTACTGTGGACGTGTGGGGCTAATTAATTCTGGTGGTGCATCTGGTCAAGATGACTTTCCCCAAGCTATTCGCACAGCAGTGATTAACAAGCGGGCTGGGGGTACGGGTTTAATTTCTGGACGGAAAACCTTCCAGCGTCCGTTTGAGGAGGGTGTGAAACTGTTTCACGCAATTCAGGATGTTTACTTGTCCCCAGATGTGACTATAGCTTAATGCCTAAGCCGATTATTACGCATTGAATTTGTATAACCGTAGCTATAGTATGCCTGTACTGCATATGTTGATGAAATACAGATGATTGGATTTAGCTGCTCAACAGCTTAATACTTTTTATATATGACTAACCAGCCTAGAGGAAGACGTTACTTTAATGAATGGTTGCCTAATATTCAAGGGTTTAGAAAAAACTGAGGAGATGGCTTTTACCATGTTGGCAGTTCAAACAATCTTTGAAAAAACATTTCATCAATGGCATCGTCAACTAGCCATAGTATTACTGGCTAGTTTATTGTGGTTGATGACCTTACCTACTGCTGTAGCACAGGCTGAGGGTTATTATCAGGAAAAGAAACAGAATGCAGAAATAACTAAGCCTTATTATACCAATAAAGAACGTAAAATGGTTATAGAAACCGAGCCAAATAAACCGTACTATTCCACTAAGGAAAGAAAAAAAGAAAAAGTGATCATCAAGACACCTGATAAGACTAAGGAAGGAGAAAAAATAATGCCTCAAGACGAAGGTTTGAGAGGTGGTTAGGAAAAATTCACAAAAGTGTCACCCACCCTCTCAGGCTTGGGGGTAAGGTTCTTGATTAAATCGGCAATTCTCAGAAATGATAAAAAAATCAGTCTCAGCGGGGATTGTGAGATATCCTAAGATATGAGAGAGATTTGCCAAATAAATTAAGCATGAAGCTGGCCGCACGAGTAAGTAAGGTGACACCTTCTTTAACCTTAGCCATTGCAGCTAAAGCTAAGGCTATGAAGGCTGAAGGAATAGACGTTTGTAGTTTTAGCGCTGGAGAACCTGATTTTGACACTCCAGCCCATATTAAAGCCGCAGCAGCCCAAGCTTTGGAGTCAGGAAAAACCAAGTATGGTCCGGCGGCTGGAGAACCAAAGTTAAGGGAAGCCATCGCCCATAAACTCAAAACTGAGAACGGTCTTGATTATCAGTCAGGGAATGTAATTGTTACTAACGGCGGTAAGCATTCTCTATTTAACCTGATGGTGGCTTTGATTGATCCGGGTGATGAAGTAATTATCCCGGCTCCTTATTGGCTAAGTTATCCGGAAATGATCACTTTAGCAGGTGGAAACCCAGTTATTGTCACCACAGATGCGGCGACGGGTTACAAAATTACTCCGCAACAACTACGTCAAGCAATTACACCGAAAACAAAGTTATTTGTTCTCAATTCTCCATCTAACCCCACCGGGATGGTTTACACGCTGGATGAAATTACAGCACTGGCCCAAGTGATAGTAGATGCAGATATCTTTGTGGTTTCTGATGAGATTTACGAAAAGATTCTCTACGACGGTGCAAAACATATCAGTATC
Source organism: Chrysosporum bergii ANA360D (assembly GCF_029891735.1). Taxonomy (GTDB): domain Bacteria; phylum Cyanobacteriota; class Cyanobacteriia; order Cyanobacteriales; family Nostocaceae; genus Umezakia; species Umezakia bergii. Next base: position 29,176 of record NZ_JANQDH010000105.1, on the reverse strand, counting down.
GGTTCTCTGGGTCAGGAAATTTTTAACCGCAGTTTGGTTAGTAACGGGTTTGCTAAAGGTTATTCAATGACTGGTTGGCGACTGGGTTATTTAGCTGGACCAGGAGAAATCATCGGCGCGGCTACCACTATTCAAGGACATAGTACATCCAATGTGTGTACCTTTGCTCAATATGGAGCGATCGCTGCTTTAGAAAGTTCTCAAGATTGTGTAGAATCAATGCGCCAGGCTTTCGCCCAACGGCGACAGGTGATGTTAGATAGAATCAACGCCATTCCTGGGTTAAGTTGTGCCAAACCAGATGGGGCTTTTTATCTGTTTCCTGATATTAGCAGAACAGGTTTAAAGTCTTTGGAGTTTGGTAACGCTTTGTTGGAAGCACAGCAAGTAGCAGTCATTCCTGGTATTGCTTTTGGTGCTGATAACAATATTCGTCTGTCTTATGCCACTGATATGGCTACTATTGAAAAAGGGATGGATAGGTTGGAAAAATTTGTCAGTTCCCTGATCTAGTAGATCGTGCTTGACTAGCTGCGTGAGTAATCTAAAAATAAAATTGCAGGAGTAGTCCAGACTAATTGATCTAGACTACTTCTGCTACACCCCTTGCACAATTAAAAGATACCACTGTCAATCAATGGATGTATGCCAAATTGCCAAATCATTATCTAGTGGTGAGTATTTGACACTCCCCACGCTATCCGAGGGGATTCCAGCATCACTTCTACTGGCGTAACTTCCCGTCTACCCGACGGTAGCGTTTGCACGATTCAAAATTACTTTGGAGGAAATAGCAGCATTATTATAAATAAATATATAAATAAATAGGGCTGCTATGTCTTTGTTGGCGGGAAACACAAAAAAAGGGATAAGCCCTCAAGCCTATCCCCAACAATTAATCAACTAAGATTAGGTTCCAGAAGTCCAGGAATTGATGTACTCAACTTGATCGGTTGTGAGAGTGTCAATATTAATACCCATTGCTTCTAATTTCAAACGGGCAATTTCTTGGTCAACTTCTGTGGGAATAGAATACAAACCAGGGGCTAACTGACCTTTATTCTTGACTAGGTATTCACAGGCTAAGGCTTGGTTAGCAAAACTCATATCCATAACCGCGCTGGGGTGTCCTTCCGCAGCAGCAAGGTTAACTAAACGACCCTCACCTAAGACAATTACAGATTTACCACTCTTGAGGATATATTGCTCGGTGAAAGGACGGACGGTTTTAATTTCCTTGGCTTGATTTGCTAGGTATTTGAGGTCAAGTTCAATGTCAAAGTGACCGGAGTTGCAAACGATCGCGCCTTCTTTCATAGCATCGAAGTGTTCACCGCGAATGACGTGCTTGTTACCAGTCACAGTAATAAATAAATCACCTTGGGGCGCAGCTTCTGACATGGGTAGTACACGGAAGCCGTCCATTACTGCTTCAATGGCTTTGATGGGGTCGATTTCGGTGACAATCACGTTAGCACCTAAACCACGGGCGCGTAAAGCAGTACCTTTACCACACCAGCCATAACCAGCAATTACTACGGTTTTACCAGCCAGCAAAATATTTGTCGCCCGGATAATACCATCTAGGGTTGATTGACCAGTACCATAGCGATTATCAAAGAAGTGCTTGGTGTCAGCGTCGTTAACGTTCATAGCGGGGAAAGTTAACACACCATCTTTTAACATAGCCCGTAGTCGGACAATTCCCGTGGTGGTTTCTTCGGTGGTACCAATCAAATCGCCAATTTGCTCTTGACGTTCTTGAACGAGGGTAGCAACCACATCGCTACCGTCATCAATGATAATGTTGGGGCGGTGGTCTAAAGCAATTTGGACGTGGCGGTTATAGGTGGCTGCATCTTCGCCTTTGATGGCAAAGACAGGAATTTCGTGGTCGGCCACGAGACAAGCTGCTACGTCATCTTGAGTTGAAAGGGGGTTACTAGCAATTAATACAGCATCCGCACCACCGGCTTTGAGAGCGATCGCCAGATGTGCTGTTTCTGTGGTCACGTGACAACAAGCTACCAGGCGAATTCCTTCCAATGGTTTTTCTTGGGCAAAGCGATCGCGGATCTGCTTCAGTACGGGCATTTCTCGTCCAGCCCAGTCTATGCGCTGTCTTCCCAAACTAGCTAGGGCGAGGTCTTTAACCTCGTGCTTTAATCGGGTAGAAGTTGCTGTCATGAAAAATTACCTCTGAAAGATTAAAAAAGGTTACGTAATAATTACGTACCTTAATAGGATATTCTAATATTGGTGATTTTGGTTTATATTCACCAACAAACTTGTTAATTGTACTATGTTCTTGGTTAAACTTGCATAACCTTCAAGTCAGCTTCATAGTTGACTTTTCTTTTTTGACAGAATTTTTGCTAAGAGTATATCAGGTCTAATCTATCTGTTACCCAGATGTAGATGAAGTGAATTATCATCTATCAAAGGAGGTATTTAAGTGCGCTGGCAATTTTTGGCGCTGGCTAAGGGATTCCTATCATCCAAATTTGTTTCTTACCACCGTAAACAAGGGTTTTTAGACAAAATTCACCCGGATAAGATCCCAACTGTAACCAAGCAGATACTTAGTTTAGAAGTATCTAATCAAGCATTTAACCCACCTAAGAGGGTAATATCAGCCCAAAGTATCTTAGGTAAAGGTGTGATGGTCACAATAGCAGGTTCAATGGCTATAGCTGTTATTTCCACAGCTAAAGTGTCGGCTCAAATTCCCATTTTGCCTTTTCTACAATCTCCCCGTGCAAGTAGTGATGCTGATAACAGAATTGTTTCTGGGTGGATTTATTTAGACGGCTACCAAGTATTTCAGATAGCAGCAACAACAAGTAACTTTCCGGAGCGTTCCCGAAATATCCAACAAAATTTCCATCAAATCCACCAAAATTATTTAAGGTCGTCTAATCCTGAAGTTGAGATTGAAACCCGGACATTAAATGGATTACCAGTAATTTATGTTAATGATCAATACCTAATGACGGTGACGAGAGAAGATGGGAAGCTGCGAAGAGAAGAGCCAGCAATTTCGGCAATTCAAATTACTGAACAGGTGAGAAAAGGCTTGCAACGAGCTACCAAACAGCGCACAAGTGAATTTTTAATCAACCAAGTTCAACTGGCTGGTGGGGTTGTACTGTTGCTCATGGCAGCAAGTGGGGGAGTATATTACTTGCAAAGGCGTTTAAAAGATGACTCACAACACCCCATCCCGCCCATTGCAGATAATGCCCAACAGTTGACCAGTCAACTCAATCAACAGCAAGACCGAGATATTCAAGCAGTTAAGAAAACACTGTTTCAATTAACTCAATTTGGGATTTGGAGCAGTGGAATTGTTTTGATATTGGGTCTGTTTCCCCATACGCGAGCTTTTCAGGTGGGGATTCTCTCAGTTGCTCAAATTCCTTTAAGGTTGGCTATTATCCTGTTAGGAATTTATGTGGCTATCCGTTTCACCTATGCTCTCATTGACCGCTTTACTTCTACTTTAATTAGCAGTGGTGTGTTATTAAACTCAGAAGCTTCTAGACGGATGGAACTGCGAGTTTCTACTTTTTCTGGTGTGACTAAAAGTATCACCACTGTGATTTGGCTGGGAGTTGGCGTTTTACTATCCCTGCTTTCATTGGGTATAGATATTCTTCCTTTGTTAGCAGGTGCTGGTTTAATTGGTGTAGCTTTGTCTTTGGCTTCCCAAAGTTTAATCAAAGATGCTATTAACGGTTTTCTGATCATTTTTGAAGACCAGTATGCTTTGGGGGATGTGATTGTTGTGGGAGATATGGGGGGCTTAGTGGAAAATCTCAACCTGCGGATTACTCAGTTGCGGGATGGAGAGGGGCGCTTGATTACAATTCCCAATAGTGAAATTAAAGTGGTGGCTAATCTTTCTAGCCGTTGGTCACGGGCTGATTTAATTATCCCAGTTGCTTACCAAGCTAACATTGATGATGCTTTGCAGTTGATTACACAGGTGGGCTTGGAAATGAGTCAAGATACCCAGTGGAAACGCCAAATACTGGAAATACCTCAAGTTTTGGGCATAGATAATTTTGGCGATCGCGGGGTCATGATTCGTGTTTGGATCAAGACACTACCTCTCAAGCAATGGGATGTGGGGCGAGAGTTTCGCCGTCGCTTGAAAATCACCTTTGATCAAGCGGAATTGTCTATTCCTGTACCTCAACAAGGGGTTTGGCTGAATGACGGTCAATTGCTGCACTTGGAAGTTAATGGTAAATCTGAGTAGTCATTGGTGAATTATTCGATTTTGGATTTTAGATTGGGGAATTTTGGATTTTTCCATGTTCCCTAATTTTTGATACTTGTAACCAGCCGGTCAGCCCTTGCCATTTCAGAACAATTTTACTATAATAGTGGATAGCGCTCACAAAGCCTAGTAAAGAGCAAATAGGCTCTAGAAAAGAGTTCTGGAAGATGGATTAAAGGGTTAGTTCCATGATCAAGCATTATATTCTCAACCTCAATCCCACGGCCAAGCACGAATGGGATAAGTGTATTCTACGTGACCCACTGACTGCGAAGCGTCCGGATATTGCCCAATTAATCGCTCAAGTTGTTGGTACTGACTCTGGTAGTTATTTAGTGAGTGTGAATATTCAAGTAGAAGTTTTAGAACAGGCTGCTGCGCCTCAATCTGAACAACTCTCGCTACCACTTCCAGAAGTGAATATACCCTCCCACCTGCGAGAAGTGGCGTAAAACATGGGCAGATTTGAGTCACAAAAGAGGAAGATGATATGATGGAACAGTTAAGTCATTATCCAATTGCCATCGCTGAAGCCGCCCAACGGGTAAATGAAATAGATTCTCAGTTAATGGCGGTACAGCAGCAAATTTCAAGATTTGAAGGTAACGCAGATAACATTGCTGCTTTTGATATGGATTTGAAAAATGATGCTCAACGTAAAGCTCGTCGCTTTGAAGTTTTGCTGGTGAATCAAGAGTATCAAAAGGCTATGGACACTCAAATGCGGTTAATTGGAGAAAAAGCCAATGCTATCGCTCATTTAGAATATTTACGTAACCAGTTTAGTGTAGCTAAGTTAGAAGCGAGATTGGCGATCGCTCAACAACTCAGTGATGTTGAGTCTCGTGAGTTAGTGGGTTTTTAACCTCTGGGACAGTAGTTGAGCAATTTGCTGATTAATAGCTATCATATCAAAACGCTGACTAGCGATCGCCTGAGCATGATTTGCCATTTTAGCAATGGTTTCTCTGGTTGTCACACAGGTATTAATCACCTCTGATAATTCCTCAATGTTTCCTGGTGTGACTAAAAAACCATTAACCCCATGTTCCACTAATTCCATTACGCCCCCGGCTTTAGCAGCCACTACAGGTGTACCGCATAGCATCGCCTCTACAATCACTCTACCAAAAGGTTCTGGGGCTGTTGATGTGTGTGCTATCAAGTCACAAGCGGCCATTAGTTGGGGGATATCTCTACGAAATCCTAAAAATTTAACGCGGTTTTCTAATTTCAAGTTAGTAACTTGTTCATGTAGTTGTCGCACATAATCTTGTTCACCAAAGAGAGCATCACCAACTAAAATTACTGTTACTTCTGGCGGACACTCAGACAAAGCAGCAATTAAAATATGTTGACCTTTCCACGGAGCAAGGCGGCTAAAATGTCCAACTACAAATTTTCCTTCTATTTTTAATTCTTGTCGTAATTTTTTAACTTCAGATGCAGAAGCTGCATAATTTTTAGCATCAAAACCATTATAAACAACTTCTGTTAATTTAGCCTTGCCTCCGCCTTGAATAAAAGCTGTTTGACTAGCTTGGGAATTAGCAATGATTAACGACGCAAACCGATTGGCTAAAGTAACGGCAATAGCTAGATTAGTTCGACTAAAATGTTCTAAGGATAGAATGTCATGTAAATGATAAACTAAGGGACGATGGGTTAAAAAGCTGGCTAATGCGCCAATTACTAATGCTTTTTGAGTATTGGCATAAATGATATCATATTCCTGAGCTAGTATTACTACCTTGGTTAATAGGGGTGCTATTTGTCTCAAACTTGCCAAAGCGGTTAGAAAATTACTGTGTTTGCGAACGGGGATAAGTTGAGTTGCCAAAACTTGCACCGGGACATGATGTTGTTGTAGTAACTTTCTAAAATCACCGTCTGCAAACAAACCCACTAAAGCGCCCTGTCCATAGCTTTTGGCAATATCCATTAAACAAAGTTCAGCACCACCAGGTTTACCACTTTGATCTAAAAACAAAATTTTCATATGTTATTATTTCCTGATATCAAGCTAAAAGCACTCGCCGCACTTTCTGGGCTATTTGTTGCCAATCAAAATTATTAACTGCATACTGACGGCAGCTTTCCCGGGAAGGAATTGATAAATTTCCTAAAAGTATTTGTGCTAATTTTTCGGCAATGGCTGGGGCTGCGCTAGAAGTAGTAATTAAATCTGGGGAAAATGGCGATAAAATTTCTGGCATCCCGCCAATGGGGGTACATAAAACAGGAGTACCACAAGCTAAAGATTCAATAATTGCTAATCCAAACCCTTCAAAAGCTTGACTGGGCATAACTGTTAATTCGGCAGCTTGGTAGGCTAGGGGTAATTGTGCATCAGGTAGAAAACCTAAAAATTTAACGTTGTCTTCTAACTCTAATTCTTTTACCTGTTGTTGTAGGGTAGCTTGCAAATAACCACGACCGGCGATGGCTAACCACACATCAGGAATTTGAGGTTTAATGATTGCCAGCGCCTGTAATAATTTGTCAATACCAACTCGCTGTACTAAGCGCCGGGATGTAAATAGTATGCGGCGATTCTCTGGCCAGTTTAACTGCTGACGCGCTGCTTGAGGAGATAAATTAGGTTGAAATCTATGAATATTTACACCACCAGGGATAATATGAATTTTCTGCCAAGGTATTTGATACTGTTGATGTAAAATATTACCAAAAGCTTTACTGAGAACAATAAAGCGATCGCAGCGATTATAAGTGCTTTGTTCTATTAGCCGTCGTTTGAGAACAACAATTAGTTGATTATTAACTGTTTCTTGCTGAGTTTCCGATGCCCAAGGTCCATGAAAGTTAAAAGTTATGGGTACACCTTTAGGCAAAAGATCCATAATGGGAAAGCTATATAATGCAAAATGCAAATTAATTGCATCTGGTTGGCTGATTCGTGTTTTCTTAAATTTATAACGAATAGACCCCAATCGTTGCCAAATTGCCTGATCTGGATTAGCCAAATTAGTCAGCGTAATGGGCACATTTAATTTAGTTTCTGGTAAACCAACTCCACATAGTTCGATTTGGTCTTGATTAGCTGCTAATATATGAGTCAGTTCATAAATATACCTTTCTAGTCCGCCGGGATTGTTAGGAAACCAGCCTATTCCCAGGGTGAGAATAGATGCAGATGTTGAATTAACATTTTCGTTTTTACATTCCATCTACTTAACTCCTATTATATATTTAGCGTAGCGTGGATGTTGCTAGTACTTCTATCCTGGATTATCTGCATTATCAGTAATTTATAGATATTTTCAAGAAAAATAATTTATAAACTATTTTTGAGTAAACTGTCAACAGTTCTTGATTTTTTATATAAAAAATATATATATTTTTTATATATTTTAAGAATATTTAAAATAATGTATTGTTTTAGTAAAATCTTAGTGAATATGAAAAAATTAACCAGGATTATTTATTATCAAATGTATGTGTAGATAGTAAGTAAGTTTTGGTAGTTCTTTATATTATTTCTATTTTATCCTACCATCATCAGGACTGAAGATAAAATGCGACATCCACTCATGCGACAGTTAGGCGAAACTAGCCACAGGCTTAGTCAATATATGAAGAGGCTATCTGGAAAGAAAAATTTTCAGAAGTTAAAATTATTCAATTTTGTAGTGGTAGTCACCATGGGAATAATTATTACTTCCATTGTGATTGCCAAAGATGGGGCTAATAGTAAAATCCCTCAACCCAGTTATCAAACATCTTGGATTGGTAATACATTTCCTGGTGGGGAAAAGTGGGTACAAAATAATATAGAGGGAATGTATGTCTCACCCGATGGTACAGTTTACACTAATAGCATTTGGGATGAAGCGGGCAGAGAAGCGGGAATATACAAAAACGGTGATGTGATTGGTAAATTGAGTGATACCCACGGATGGTATCGTCTTGGTGGTCAAGCTATAACCGCAAATAATAAATACATTTACATGGCCATGCGCCAAGATTATGTCAACAGGAAAGATCAAGACTATCCACCAGAAGGCATAACTTGGTATTGTGTGAGACGTTATCACTTGTCTGGTAAATCTGCACCCTTTCCCCAAGGACGTGGGTGGGATAAAAGTATGTTAATTGTTAGTAACAAAAGTGCCGTCACTGGATTAGCAACTAGGGGAAATGAGTTATATGTTAGTGATGCGGCTGATAATCGACTGCGTGTTTATAATACTGAAACAATGAAGGAAGTACGCAGTTTTAATGTTGCTAGACCAGGGGGAATAACTGTTGATAAACAAGGAAATCTATGGATTATTCAAACCAAAAATGGCAGTAATTCAGCCCAGATTGTCCATTATTCCCCGGAAGGTAGGCAATTACCCCAAAAAATCACCAATGTTGTCCAACCAACTGCCATCGCAGTAGATCGTCAAGATAGACTGGTGGTGGCGGAAAATGGGCCCAATCAGCACGTGCTGATTTACCAAGTTAAGGATCAGCCAGTGCTAGTTGGTAGTTTGGGTAGCCTGGGGGGAATTTATGGGGGTGTTCCTGGTGAGGTTAAAGACTCAAAACTTTACGGTTTAACTGGAGTTGGTACAGATGCAGCTGGTAATATTTATGTGAATAGTAATGGTTTTAATCAGTCAGGGACGGATTTACGCAAGTTTTCATCATCGGGAAAGCTGTTATGGCAATTACTAGGACTAAAGTTTATTGATAACGCTGATGCTGACCCTAAGAGTGATGGAGTAAGTGTATTTACCAAACAAGAACAGTTTTTAATGGACTATAGTCGCCCACCAGGTCAGCAATGGACTTACGAAGCCTACACATTAAATCCTTTTAAATATCCACAAGATCCACGTTTACATACATCGCCAGATGCTACTTGGGTACGCCGCATCCAAGGAAAACCGTTTATTTTCCTGACCAATATGTATGACAGCTTTCTCCAAATTTATCGCTTTAATTCTAAAACAGATGGCAAAATCGCCATACCTTCGGGAATGTTTGTTGGTACTAATGGCGCTGGTGGAAAATCAATTAGAGGTACTTGGCCTCCCCAGCAACCAGAAACGGGGGAATGGATTTGGCGCGATCGCAATAATAACGGTAAATTTGACAAGGGTGAATACGACAGCAGTAAAGATTATCCTTACATCGGCGGATGGTGGGTAGATACTAAAGGCGATGTTTGGAAAACCTTGCGAATTAAAGACGGTATTCGCCATTATCCTTTACAGGGTATAGATGCTCATGGTAATCCCATCTATACTTATAGTTCCATGGAAAAGCAAAAAAGCCCTGGTCTGTTTACTGATTTGCGCAGGATTGAGTATTTACCGGAAACTGACACCATGTATTTGTCAGGTTTTACAGTAGATCATCCATCTGTGGGAGATGACACCAAAGTTGCGGGATCTGAAATTGTACGTTTTGATAATTGGAGTAAGGGAAATCTTACACCCCGGTGGCGGATAGTAGTACCTCATGATACTACTGGTAAACGGGAAGTTTCCACCGCAGCTATGAGTGTAGCTGGAGACTATGTTTTTGCTGTGACAGTCAAAACCGCGGAAGTATATATATATAATGCCAAAACTGGGGCTTTTGTGAAAAATTTAAAACCAGGTCCAGAAGTTGCGGGGGAAAGTGGCTGGATTGATATCCCCTATGGAATTCGTGCTATGCGGCGAGCTAATGGTGAGTATCTGGTATTTGTAGAAGAAGACGCAAAAGCCAAAGTGATTGTATATCGGTTGAAGTTATAGCATTTCTTAAACACGTGAGATACAAAATATAAGCATTACTACAGCCATTACACCACTCCATTTATGAAAGTTAAAAATCAACTACAACGCTTACAAAAAATATTTCCTAATAGCTGGCTCAATCAATTACAATATTTTCAGTCTAGCCTATTATCTAGCTGGATTGTATTTGGTAGCAGTCAACCTTTACAATTTAACCAAAAATCAGCAATGGTATTTTCCCCTCATCAAGATGATGAAACTTTTGGCTGTGGGGGAATGATTGCTCGCAAGCGTGAACAGGGAATACCAGTTATAGTTGTATTTCTCACAGATGGAAGGGGGTCAGGGGGTTTAGTTCCAGATGCTGAAAATACTATTGTCCCAATTCGCCAACAAGAAGCAATAGCAGCATTAAAAATTTTAGGCGTAGAAGCATCAGATATTCACTTCTTAGCCAAAGCAGACGGAAGTTTGTCAGATTTAAATAATCAAGAAAAACAACAGATAATTTCTCAAGTTGCTGGACTGATTCAGTATTATCAACCAGATCAGGTTTATGTACCTCACCGCAAAGATTGTCATCGAGACCATGAGGCTACATATCAATTAATTAAGACAGCGATCGCCGAAAATGCCATAAAAGTCGAATTGCTACAATATCCCATCTGGTTATTCTGGAGAGCGCCGTTATTTATTCTCCTTAAATTACAGGATATAGCAGGGGCTTACTGTTTTGATATCACATCAGTTCAGGAAAATAAAAAGCAAGCGATCGCCTGTTATACTTCTCAAATTAACAGTCTACCCCGTGGCTTTATTCAGCAGTTTTTAAGCTGTTATGAAATCTTTTTTTCAGGTTGAATAAAGGGCGAGGAGCAAAATTATATGCGAATATTACATATTATCAATCATGTGCAGAAGATTGGTAATGGTATTGTCAATGTGGCTGTAGATTTAGCTTGTTTACAAAGCCAAGACGGTCATAATGTGGCCGTAGTTTCAGATGGAGGAGAATATGAGGCATTATTAGCATCTTATCATGTCACACACTGGCAATTAAACCAGTCAAGGCAACCGCTAAATATAATCAAAGCGGCTGGGTGTTATCGGCAAATTGTACAAAAGTTCCAGCCGGATATTGTTCATGCACATATGATGACGGGGGTTGTAATAGCCCGGTTGTGCAGAATGGGTCATAAATACACCTTATTGTCTACAGTACATAATGAGTTTCAGCGTAGTGCGGTGGTGATGGGATTAGCAGATGGGGTAATTGCAGTTAGCCATGCAGTGGCTAACTCCATGCTGCGCCGTGGTATACCAAAGCAAAAGTTGCGGGTGGTTGCTAACGGTACGTTAAATAGTCCCCGACATCGCCCCCTTAAAGATTACCAACCACTACCCCTAAAGCGTCCAGCAATTACCACCGTAGCGGGGATGTATTCCCGTAAAGGAATTGCTGAGTTAATTGTAGCTTTTAACAAAATTGCCCCAGAATTTCCACAAGCACATCTATATCTAGTGGGGGACGGACCAGATCGCTCCCTGTTTGAGGCCATGGTGCAACATACACTTTATAGCGACCGCATTCATTTTGAAGGTTTCCAGCCGGAACCGCAACGCTATATGTTAGCAACCGATATTTTTGTCCTGGCCTCTCATTACGAATCCTTTGGTTTAGTACTAACAGAGGCGCGAGAAGCTGGTTGTGCAATTATCGCCAGTGATGTAGACGGTATTCCTGAAACTTTAGATCATCGACAAGCTGGTATTTTAGTTCCACCCCAACACAGCGAAAATTTAGCTACAGCCATGACACAATTATTAAGAAACCCCCTAAATCTACACCGGTGGAAATGTCGCGCCCAGGAAAATTTAGAGCGTTTCCAAGCTCAACGGATGAAGGAGGAGACACTGACTGTGTACCATGAATTAGCGGGTCAGTACAATCTTTATATTTAACTAACCGCAAAGCTTGTACTGAGGGTAGTGGAAGTAGACGCAAAGAACTGTCAAGATTCACCGACCTAGAAGGTCGGTGAGTATGTCAGTCTCCCGCTTTTTGTAATTGGCGCTTGATTTGCAACAGTAATAAACCTAAAGTACCAGCGTGTGCCAGCATTGCCAGCAAAGGAGTCATGAGACTTAATGAATCATTGGTTGGTGGGTATAAAAAGAGGATGGGTGCAAATATAGACAAAAACCACACAAATGTTAAATGTTGAGGACTGGAAAAGAGCATGGATAAAAGAATGGGTGGTAAGATAATTACAGCAGTTACCATGCCATTTGCCCATAATAACCTCTGCCCATTTTTCATGAATAGCAGTAGTTGGGCTAGGGCTGCATAGATAACCATTAAACTCAAAGCGAAAATTAAAGCCCCAAAACCACTCAGCATATCTGATACAGAAACGAATTGCAGCAACAATACTACAGTTAAACCAGTAAAAACTATTAAAGCATTGATAGCGATCGCCAGTACACCTGGGCTTTTTTCACCCCAAATTAACTCTTTAACAAACTTTTGTTTACGGGGATGCTGCATACTATAAATGTGGTGATATCTAGCCCAATTTATTAGGGTTTGGCGGTTCTGAGTCAGGGCAGCAATTAGATATAAAAATAACCACAAATACACAAACATGGAACTGACTAAATAATCCTTTAGGCTGGCATCATGCCAATTACCGCATCCTAAAGTAATAATGACAAAGCTAGTAGTTAATAAATAACTCTGCCGTTTACTACTCATTGTAGCATTAGCATCAAGATAGCAACGTTGGAGAGATTGCCAAATAAAGTAAATGCCGATGCAGTAGAGTAATAAACTAAGGCTGCTGATGGTGAAAAGTTGATTTCCCAATGGTAGGCTAAACCAATGAAAACCAGTAAATGCCTGATTTCCTGAAACATCGGGAATAAAATATGTTGGTGTAATTAGTCTAAATAATACTAAGGGTGTGTTAACTACTGTGGTGTGTTTTAGGGCTTGCTCGGTAAACAGCAGAAAACCCAATATAAATCCGCCTCCTAACCATGACTGAAAACCACCCAACCAAGAAGCTATGAAGCCAAATAGTAATGCCCCACTATAGTAGAAAACACTAGCAACCAGGACAATAACATCAAAAACCAAAACCTGATTTAAGGGCAACTTGGCATTTAAACCAGCCCATAAATGGAAAGGAAAGGACATGAGTATGGTAACATACAAAAGAATTGGCACACCCAGCATTTTACCCACCAGAATATTTTGAGGTGTTTGGGGGCTAAGACGAATAAAATTGAGTGTATCTCGCCGTTGTTCCGTGGCTAAATCATTGATGAGTAAATAAGTTCCCACAACTATAATGGCAAATATTCCTAGCCAACTGAGGGCATGAAAAATATCTTGAGACCATAATTGCCAGTTGATGATGATGTTACCATAATTGTCCATAATACATTCTGGTGTATTATAGCCATAATCGCCATATGCAATTTTACCTGTACAATATGTATTATTGTGTGGTAATTTGACGGTGCTGGGGGGCAGTCTGGTTTGAAAATATAGGAATAACATCAACTGACCAAGCAAAGATATAGATCCTGCTAACCACAGGTTACGAGTTGTTAAACGCCCTTTAATTTCCCGGAGGAATTGGGGGTTTAATTCGTTGAGTTTTGATCCTAAACTGAGCATAATTAAAACTCCAAAAACCAAGAGTAATCAAACTTGACTGCTCAAGACGCTTGTTTGTGTCCTAATTTCAAGAAGATACTTTCTAAATCTTCTTGAGTGCAGTGAAAACCAGTGACGGGTATACCAGATAAAATAAGCGATCGCAATAAATCAGCACAATCCTCCTGTGTACCAGAAAAATTGACTTTATAGCTGTTTATCCCTGGGATTTTCTGCCAATGTTCCACCAGGGGACAATTTTTTAATTCACTCTCCAAGGATTCTAAACTACCCAGAGTTGATAATATAATTTGTTGTTTAGCCAGGCGATGGTAAAGTTCTTGCAGTGAAGCACTTTCCACTAAAAAACCCAACTCCATAATTCCTATAGAAGTACACAATTCGGCTAAATCACTAAGAACATGAGAAGAAATTAAAATTGTCATCCCTGCTTCTTGCAAAATCTTGATAATTTGCCGAAACTGCATCCTAGCGATGGGGTCAAGTCCAGAAACCGGCTCATCTAAAAGTAGTAAAATTGGTTCGTGAATAATAGTCCGGGCTAAACTCAAACGCTGCTTCATTCCCCGAGATAAAGTAGAAATGAGACTGTGGCGTTTATTGCCAAGTTGTATCAGTTCTAAAACTTCATGTAAACGTTGAGTCCGTCGTGGTTGCCGCAAACGATACAACCGGGCAAAATAATCTAAGTAATCCCACACTGTTAAATCTTCATACAAAGGATAGTCATCGGGTAAATAGCCAAGACAACCCTTGAGGTGAGAGTTACTGTGATCAAGTCGCAGGGGATGACCGTTAATATAAATTTCCCCTGTAGTTGGTTCTTCAGCCGCAGCCAACATCCGGATCAGAGTTGTTTTCCCAGAGCCATTGGGACCTATTAACCCATACACTTCACCCCTGTGGATTTCTAAGTCAACATCGTTGACGGCCAGGTGTCGTTCAAACTGCTTAGTTAATCCACAGGTACGAATTGCTAATTCTTTTACCATAGCTGCTACAGTAGAGCGGTTATAGCGGTTATTAAAACAGTAACATAATAATTATGTTTGTGTGTTTTGTTGCAGAAATTGTAACAGTGCTTAGTATCCTTAGTATTTTTACAGTAAACTCTACCACCTTGAAATTATGTCTAAAAGAATTTTGAAAGATGTAGTTCAGTTTTTGGGTCTAGTATGTTTATTAGCAACTGGAGTATTTAGTTTCTACATGGCAATGGTGGCTTACCAGTTGTATCAAATTGAAAATCAGAACAACCCTCCCCCCTCACCCCCTCCTGTTCATAATCAATTACTCCCAAAGCACCGCAAAGCGATTACGACTTAAGATAGATGCTGATTATTTTTTTATATTAAAACTGGATTGTCACCTAACGAATTAGGTATTTTTTCAACAATAGTTATTCATCCGCATGATGGAATAATTACCAGCAGGTTTGAGTTAAATTAAATTTAAATCATGGCATTAAAAATGTGTATTTAATAAAAATTAACGGCTATAAAAAAAATCAATGCGTAATAGCTTATGAAGGTTGGCGCTGATTATTTGGGTGATGGTGTTTGTAACTTTACGGTTTGGGGACCGAATTTAAACACTGTGGCGGTAGAAATTATCTCTCCCCATCCCCGGTTACTTCCTATGGAAAAATTAGGGGCATACTGGCAAGTTGCCAGCACAGATATTGAGCCAGGAACTCTTTATTTATATAAATTAAATAATAGTGAATCAAGACCTGATCCAGCATCCAATTTTCAACCCTATGGTGTACATAGTTTTTCCCAAGTTATTAATCATAGCTTTGCTTGGAGTGATGACCATTGGTCTGGTGTTTGTTTAGAAACTATGATTATCTATGAGTTACACGTTGGCACTTTTACCCCAGACGGTACTTTTAAGGCTATTATTCCCCGACTGGCAGATTTACGAGATTTAGGGATAAATGCCATTGAAATTATGCCAGTGGCTCAGTTTCCAGGCGATCGCAATTGGGGTTATGATGGGGTTTATCCTTTTGCTGTACAAAATTCCTATGGTAGTCCTGATGAGTTCAAGCAATTAGTTAATGCTTGTCATCAACAGGGAATTGCTGTAATTTTAGATGTGGTTTATAACCATTTTGGACCTGAAGGTAATTATACCAGTCGGTTTGCTACTTATTCTACAGAAACTTATCGTACTCCCTGGGGAAATGCCATTAATTTTGATGATGCTCATAGTTATGATGTACGTCAATTTTTTATTCAAAATGCACTCTACTGGCTAGGTAAATTTCATATTGATGCTTTACGCTTAGATGCAGTTCACGCTATTTATGATTTTGGTGCAAAACATTTTCTAGCTGAACTGGCGGAAAATGTGGCGGTAGTTTCTCAGCAGTGGGGACGCAAACTTTATCTAATCGCTGAAAGTGATTTAAATGATCCTAAAATCATCCGCCCTCATCGGTTAGGCGGTTATGGCATTGATGCCCAATGGAGTGATGATTTTCATCATTCATTATATACTTTGCTCACGGGCGATCGCAGTGGTTATTATCAAGATTTTGGCTGGTGTGAACATTTAGCCAAGGCTTATCAAGATACCTTTGTTTACGACTGGAAATATTCAAATTTTCGCCAACGCTTCCACGGCAATTATACAGGCGATCGCCCTCCATATCAATTTATAGTAGCTATTCAAAATCATGACCAAATCGGTAACAGAGTTTTAGGGGAAAGATTATCGCAAATTGTCAACTTTGAGTGTTTAAAACTAGCTGCTGGTGCAGTGTTGCTTTCTCCTTACATTCCTTTGTTATTTATGGGAGAAGAATATGGGGAAGATTCGCCATTTATATACTTTGTCAGTCACTCAGACCCGGATTTAATTGCAGCAGTAAGAGAAGGGCGTAAACAAGAATTTTTCGCCTTTCACTCTCAAGGACAACCACCAGACCCAGAGTCTGCTGATACTTTTAACAATTGTAAGTTAAACTGGCAAAAACGCCAATCAGGTAAACATCAAGTCCTCTGGCGTTTTTATCAGCAACTTATTCAACTCCGCCGCCAAAACCCAGCATTATTACAACAGCAAAGACAAAATTTACAAGTCAAATTTCAAGAAAAAAATCAGCTGATTTCTTGGCTTAAATCTACTCCTAACTATCAGATATTTTGTGTAATGAACTTTAATACCTGTGATGTTACCTTCAGCCAAGAGTTTGCGGGTAATAATTGGGTAAAAATTTTAGATTCTGCTAGTAAAAATTGGTTAGGTAGCGGTTCACAACTACCAGAAACAGCCGAATATCACCAGCAACTAACCATACCAAAGCAGAGTTTTACTGTTTATGAACAATATTTAGAGCAAAAATCAAGGAGTTAGTTTATCTATGGGAATTCCTACCGCAACTTATCGCCTACAATTTAATTACCAATTTGGTTTTAATGCAGCTAAAGAAATTATCCAATATTTAGATCAACTAGGTATTTCTGACCTTTACGCATCACCAATATTTAAAGCCAGAATAGGTAGTAGTCATGGCTATGATGTAGTTGACCCCAATCAATTAAACCCAGAATTAGGAACAGAAGAAGATTTTACCGCTTTACTTGAAGCGTTAAAACAGCATCAGATGGGCTGGTTACAAGATATTGTCCCTAACCATATGGCTTATGATAGCCAAAATGAATATTTGATGGATGTTTTAGAAAACGGTGTTAACTCTGTTTACGCCAATTATTTTGACATTGCCTGGAATACTCCCATCATGAATGGTTGGGGTGATGGTGAGATACCGATTTTAGCACCTTTGCTCGGCAACTTTTACGGCGAATCTTTAGAAAATGGGGAAATTCAACTCAAATATGATCAATATGGCTTGAGTGTGAATTATTATAACTTGCGGTTTCCCCTCAAGTTGGAATCTTACGCCACATTTCTTAATCAGAATATCGGTAAGTTATCTCAAATATTAGGTAGAAATAATCCCATATTTGTCCGCTTCCTGGGTATGTTGTATATGTTGAAACATATACCTAGTGATATTAACCCAAAAGAAAGACAAGACCAGATTAATTTTGTCAAAGGATTATTATGGGAACTTTATACCGATAATAGAGAAATTAAAAACTTTATTGATGAAAATATCCAAGTTTTTAATGGTGAAAAAGGTAAACCAGACAGCTTTAACCTGTTAGATAATTTACTTTCTGAACAGTTTTACCGCCTGGCTTTTTGGAAGGTTGGCGCAGAGGAAATTAATTATAGAAGATTTTTTACAATTAATGAGTTAATATCTGTAAACGTCGAAAATTTTATGGTGTTTGAAAACACCCATGCTTTGATGATTAAATTAGTTAAACAAAATCAAATTACTGGGTTACGCATTGACCACATCGACGGACTTTATAACCCAACCCAGTATTTACAAAGGTTGAGAGAAAAAGTAGGCGATATATACATCATTGTTGAAAAGATATTACACCCAGGGGAAGATTTACCTAACCATTGGTCAATTCAAGGTACTACGGGTTATGATTTTTTAAATTATCTTAATGGTGTGTTTTGTCAAACTGCTAGCCAAGCAGCTTTTACTCAAATTTACTGGAATGTAACAGGCTTGAGAACAGCTTATGAACAAATCGCCGTTAATAAAAAGCATTTAATTTTAGAAAGGAATTTAGCCGGAGACGTTGATAATTTAACTTACATCTTAAAAAGAATAGCTAGTAAGCATCGTTACGGTAATGATTTTACCATTAATGGCTTAAAACGAGCGATCGCGGAAATACTGACTTTATTTCCCATTTATCGAACTTACACTAATCAAGATGGTATATTACCCACCCATCGCCAATATATTCAAGATGTGATTCACCAAGCCAAATCACATCTGCCCTTACTACACCATGAGTTAAATTTTATAGAAAAACTGCTACTACTTGAATATGAAAATTATCTCACCCCAGAGGATCAAGAGCAATGGCTTTATTTTGTCATGCGATTACAACAGTATACAGGTCCGTTAATGGCTAAAGGAGTAGAAGACACAGCCTTATACGTTTATAACCGTTTTATTTCCTTAAACGAAGTTGGTGGCGATCCTGATAATTTTGGTATCAGTATCACTAATTTACACGATTTTAATCAACAGCGAAACACCCGCTGGCGACATTCCATGAGTGCTACTTCAACCCATGACACCAAAAGAGGTGAAGACATCCGGGCTAGATTAAATGTTTTGTCAGAAATTCCCCAGGAGTGGCAAAAACAAGTTGACGCATTTTGTGAAATTAACCGTGTTCACAAAACCACTGTTAATAAACGTTTACCCATGCCAGACAGTAATGATGAATATCAATTTTATCAGATGCTCCTAGGTGCATTTCCATTTTTTGAACATGAATATCATGACTTTTGCCAACGCATTCAAGATTATGTCCTGAAAGCAGCCAGAGAAGCAAAAGTTTACACAGCATGGCTGCGACCAAATCAAACTTATGAAAACGCTTTAACTAAGTTTGTGACAGCAGTTTTAGAACCTGGGGAACAAAATCAATTTTTACAGCAGTTTCTACCTTTTCAAAAACAGGTAGCCTACTATGGTATGTTTAATTCTTTATCTCAGACTTTATTAAAAATCACTTCTCCTGGAGTTCCAGACTTTTATCAAGGAACGGAACTTTGGGACTTTAGTATGGTTGATCCTGATAACCGTCGTCCGGTTGATTTTGAAATTAGACAATCTTATCTCCAGATGATTAAGGAACAAGCCCAAGCTGATATTATGAGATTAATAGATGAATTATTGGCAACTAAAGAGGATAGTAGAATTAAGCTGTTTCTGATTACCCAAGCCTTAAAGGCAAGAAAAGAAAATTTAATAGTTTTTCAACAAGGTGACTATGTACCTTTAGCAGTTAGGGGTAAACATTCAGATCATATCATTGCTTTTGCTAGGAGTGATGGTCATCAAACCATGATTACCATTGCACCACGCTTTTTTACTAGGTTAATTCAACCCGGTGAATATCCCCTTGGTTTATCAGTTTGGGATGATACACATATTCAGTTACCACCAGCAGCGCCTTCACATTGGCAAAATACCATCACTGGCCAAATGGTTAAGGCTAATAATATTATTTTAGTGGGGGAAGCCCTGCAACATTTTCCAGTGGCACTTTGCTGTAAGTTATAGCATTTATTAAACACTTGCTAGATACAAATTTAAATGATCGTCTTTTAGCGGGAGCATCCTGCTTGCTAATAATGAGTTTCCCAAGCCTCTATTGATATGGGGACTATGGGTTTAATCAGGGAAGTGATGGCTTGAGCATAAGCGCCAATTTCACTTTGCGCGCCAGCACCACGGCGCAATGAGATAAAGTGTAAAACAGCTTGCAGAGAAACAGTCCAGACCCAAGAAGTGTATACTGAGGGAACTAATACACCACGGGCTTGTTCTCGCCCCACTCCCAACTCTAGAAGGTTACGGTATGCTTGGTAGCTAGTTTGACACTGTTGAGTATAAATTTCTATTGCTTGCTGATTAGCATCTTCGGGTAATTTACCTTCGCTGGCTTGTTTATTGTTCTTGGACTGTTGGCGAAAAATTTTAGGAATATAAAATTCACTACTATCATCAATCTCAACATATCGAAAGCTTTTCTCATTCCATCCTAGTTGCTCATCATTATGATTGCTGGCGATGACGTGTTTCCACCATTGGCGACAAACAAACAAAGGAGCTTTAACTTTAAATTTGAAGACAGTACCCCGAAAAGGGCTTGTGTGCTGGTGCTTGATTAGGTAATGAATGAGTTTAATATCTTTATCACTTAGTTGTGTGGATGTTTTCTCAAAGCTGGCGCGAGCATCATTAACAATGTCTAAGTCGCTTCCCAGCGCTGCTATTAGTTCTATTTTGCTTTTTCCATCTTCTAATGGATCTACCCAAGTCATAAGCTGTTACGCAATTTATTTGTATAATTATAGACCATATCATGTCCCCACTACCTATGCCAATCTGTTAGGTTAAAATGCTTTACAAAAAGTAATATGTTTGTTACACTTGTTTACATAATCAAGAAAACACAGGAAAAACTACATGAGTAATAAGACAGGCATTGTTGACGACCACGGTCTGATGAACGCTTTCGCCATTGAGCCTAAAGTGTATGTAGATGAGCAAGGCGATCGCACTGGATTTACTCCCTATGCTGAATTACTTAACGGTCGTTTAGCAATGATTGGTTTTGTCTCCCTCATAGCATTGGAAGTATTCACAGGTCATGGTATTTTTGGTCTGTTAGCAAGTCTATAGATACTAATCTTCACAACGTAATTTTTAACAAATATTTAACAAATTCAGAGACAGGATATTTTCTGTCTCTAATTTCATGAGTACCCATGATTAATGTTTACAATAATAGTAGAGTAAACAAAGGGATAGAGGCCAACAATTAACCCCTATCCTCATCGTCCATTATCTGACCCAGCATTTTTTATGGTTTTAACTGCTTCTACCATGTTGCCACTAGGCACACAAGCCCCAGATTTTCATCTCCCAGACGTGGTATCCGGACAAACAATTTCCCTGGTCAGTTTTGCTGATAAAAAAGCATTATTGCTAATGTTTATTTGTCAGCATTGCCCATTTGTTAAGCATATTCAAGCAGAATTAGCTCGTTTAGGAAAAGATTACTTCTCTAGTGATTTAGGAATCTTGGCTATCAGTGCCAATGATGCAGAAAAATATCCAGATGATCGGCCAGAGTCTTTACAAGCAATGGCAACAGAACTAGATTTTAAGTTTCCCTTGTGTTATGACGCAACTCAGGAAGTAGCAAAGGCTTATACAGCAGCTTGCACACCTGATTTTTTTCTATTTGACCAAGAACGCCGACTCGTGTATCGAGGACAATTAGACGATAGCCGTCCCAGTAACGATAAACCGGTGACAGGTGCTGATTTACGCCTTGCCATTAGCGCAGTTTTGGCAAATAACCCCGTTACTAGTGAACAAAACCCCAGTATTGGTTGCAACATTAAATGGAAACCTGGTAACGAACCCAGTTATTTTGGGTCTTAGAAAACAGGGGTAGTGGTTTGAAGTCTGAGGAAAATTCTTTCTCAGCCAACACCCGCCCAATTCTCACTACCAGAAGAATTAATTACTAGTGTTTAATTTCCAGATTGAGGATGTAGGTTCCTAGTTGGACTTTTCCCGCCCACAATTCATATTCCAGTTGCAGGTGTTCTGGAAAATCATGTGCATTCAGTGACAAAGTTTTGGTAAAGTTTCGTAACCGAATAGGATGTGATGGTTCTAAAGACTCAGTGGGTAACCAATAACGGCTAATTCCATAAACTCCCTGTTCCCAGAAATGACGATAACTAACTTGATTGTTGCCTTGCATGGTCATGATGATTCGGTAGGGAGAAATTTCCATCCATAAAACTCTGGGAGTCTTGGGGGGTTTAGCGTTGGTTGTATTTTCGCCACGGAAATCTTGAGAACTCAGAGAATTACCCAGCTTAGAAGTAATACGGGGCGGTTCTGTCAAGAGTAAATGAAATTTATCAGTATCTTTTTGATACAGTGTCCCGGCAGTTTCAACAACAGACCAGAATGGCAAGTCAGTTGAAATCAATGATAAAGATACGGGCTTACGGTGATGGGTCAGCATGAGAGCGATAAGGCCTAACAGCGATTAAACAAAACAAAATTAATATCAGTATTGTGAGCAGTGGGGATCAGCCTGTAAATAGTAAAACACCCTTGATATGAAATAACGGTGCTGATTTGAACAGCTCAACAAATCAACATAAAAATAAATAAAAGATCATATATTTAAACAATAGACCAACCACCAATGACCAATGATTATTTTGGTACATTGTGGCAAATCTCCGCTCACAAAAAGCGATAGGATACTAGGCAGGAAGTTTCTAGATAAACTTTCGGTGTATTCAAGTGTATTCAAGAGCCAGTGTAACCTCATGTCGGCTGCTGTCATAACTGTAGAAACTCAAAAAGACCTTGCTCACAAGTTAATTATCCAGCCTCCCTCCGCTGGTTTATCTCTACAAGGTTGTATCCGTGTACCGGGTGATAAATCTATATCACACCGGGCTTTAATGCTAGGGGCGATCGCTCAAGGAGAAACCCAAATCCAAGGGCTACTGTTGGGTGAAGACCCCCGCAGCACCGCTAGCTGTTTTCAAGCTATGGGGGCGGAAATCTCGGAACTGAACACTAAATTAGTCACAGTTCAGGGTATTGGTTTGGGAAAATTGCAAGAATCAACGGATGTATTGAATGCTGGCAACTCTGGCACTACATTGAGACTAATGTTAGGGTTGTTAGCATCTCATCCAGAGCGTTTTTTCACTGTCACCGGGGATAGTTCCTTGCGATCGCGTCCTATGTCCCGTGTGGTTAAACCTTTGCAACAAATGGGGGCGGAAATTTGGGGACGTAAGGGTAATTCTTTAGCACCTTTAGCAGTTCAAGGAAGAGTCCTTAAACCTATTCATTATCATTCCCCCATCGCCTCGGCTCAAGTTAAATCCTGCATATTATTGGCAAGTTTATTAACAGAAGGACAAACCACCGTTACAGAACCGGCTCTCTCCCGTGACCACAGCGAACGAATGTTACGGGCTTTTGGTGCAGAACTGAGTATTGATCCAGAAACCAATAGTGTTACTGTCACAGGACCTGCTCAACTATATGGGCAAAAGGTGATTGTTCCTGGGGATATCAGTTCAGCGGCGTTTTGGTTGGTAGCTGGAGCAATTGTACCTGGTTCGGAATTGGTAGTGGAAAACGTCGGCGTTAATCCCACCCGCACCGGAATATTGGAAGCTTTAGCACTGATGGGGGCAGATATTCAACTGGAAAATCAGCGCTTAGTAGCAGGGGAACCAGTGGCAGATTTAAGAGTGCGTTCCAGTGTTTTAAAAAGCTGCACTATTGCTGGGGATATCATTCCCAGAATGATTGATGAAATACCCATTTTAGCAGTTGCGGCAGTATTTGCCCAGGGTACAACTATAATTCGGGATGCGGCTGAGTTGCGTGTTAAGGAAAGCGATCGCATTACAGTGATGTCCCAGCAACTAAATAAAATGGGAGCCAAAGTCAGCGAATTACCCGACGGTATGGAAATTACTGGCGGTACTCCCTTAGTGGGTACTGATGTAGATAGTTATACAGATCATCGCATTGCCATGAGTCTGGCCATTGCATCTTTACTAGCCACAGGGATCACCACCATTCACCGTGCTGAAGCAGCAGCCATTTCCTACCCAGACTTCACTACTACATTAAAAAAACTGCTTCCTGACTAGGAGGGGAGTAGTTGAGTAGGGGACGTTATGGCTACTCATTATTTTGGAGGATTTTGGGAACCTTAAAAAACTCCCCTTCTTGTTCAGGCGCACCATTAAGAATCGCTTGTCGCTCAGGATATGGTTGTAACTCATCTTTTCGAGTTACATTACTCGTATCAATTGCCCTGGTTGTGGGAGTTACTTCACTCACATCTAATTCATTCAACTGTTCTACATAGTCCAGAATGCTCCCCAATTGGTTGGTGAATTGCTGCTCTTCTTCTGCTGTTAATTCTAAACGAGCCAAAAGGGCTACTTTTTTTACTTGTTCCCGGTCAATCATAATTTCTCAATGCTTAATTTTTATTCTTATACGCTTGTTTTTCCACAGTTCAACCCCCTACTGTTTGGGGGTTGGGGGTTTGAACTCATTAAAAGAATACGTCAATTTGCATACGTCCAGTAGTTTTTAGCCAGTTTTGGGCTTCAATGTAGTTATTGGGAGCCATACGAATGGCTCTAATCCAATAATCTGCTGCTTGGTCAAACAGCGCTTCCCCAGCCTCATTGTCCCCGGCTTCTTTGGCTTTTTCTCCCTGATAATGGTAAATTACGGCAATGTTATTCAACGCCTGGGGTAACCGTGGATTCAATTCAATAGCGTTGTGATACATTTCTAGAGCTTTGTCATGGTCACCATTACTGGCATATATCAACCCCATATTATAATGGATATAACTGCGATCGTTAGTGTCTTCCTCCAGGGTGAGGGCTTCCGCGTAGTACTCTAACGCCTCAGCATATTCCCCTTCTGCTTGGGCTGACATCCCATCTCGGTAATAGACAAACGCTTCTTTAGCTTTTCTGTTAGCTGGCAGAAGTTTGAGAATCAGATCCGCCATCACTGTAAAGGATTTGTCAATAAAATTATCGTTTTTTTGTGTTCTTGGCATATTTTCCTCTATAGTTGTCTAGAATTATGGCACTAATTCATCAGATGCTCTAGTTAAAATTGTACAAGATATGATTTGTGTTACTTTAAATGCTTTGAGCGATGGCCTACGACACCGGCGGAGCCAATGGCCTGTTTGAATAACTAGCAACTTAAGTTATTACAATAGAAATAATATATCTGAATTTTTTGATTAATTTGCTCTATGTCAGTTTTAGCAGCGATCGCAGTCTTGGCTGTTCTGATCTTGGTACACGAGTTGGGACATTTTATAGCCGCCCGTTCTCAAGGTATTCTCGTCAACCGTTTTTCTTTGGGGTTTGGCCCAGTTCTCTGGAAGTACCAAGGCTCACAAACCGAATATGCTGTCCGCGCCTTTCCTTTGGGGGGTTTTGTCGGCTTTCCCGACGATGACCCAGATAGCGATATTCCACCCAATGACCCAAATTTGCTGCGCAACCGTCCCATTGTAGACCGGGCGATCGTCATCAGCGCCGGAGTGATCGCTAATTTAATATTTGCCTATTTCCTGTTGGTAACTCAGGTAAGCATCATTGGTGTGGGAGAAGCTAGCCAACCGGGAGTTTTAATTCAACAACTAGCCCCTGAAGTCAGTTCTGTGGCCACCGCAGCGGGAATTAAACCAGGAGATGTGATTTTAGCCGCCAATGAACAAGAATTTGGTACAGCCCTAGGGGAAGTTGAGGCCTTCAGAGACATTATTAAAAATAGTCCTGGTGAGTCTGTCCAACTAGAAATTGCTCGCGGTGACCAAAGGCTAACCCTGAATATAGTTCCCGAAGACAAGCCCACAGGGGGTACTATTGGTATCGGACTGGCTCCTAATGGTCAAGTGATCCGTCGTCCTGTGAGGAATTTGGGACAGGCTTTGAATATTGGTGCTAAGGAATTTCAGCGCCTGGTGGTTATGACATTTCAAGGCTTTGGACAATTAATTACTAACTTTGGTGAAACCGCCAGTCAAGTAGCAGGACCAATTAAAATAGTGCAAATTGGTTCCAGTATTGCCCAAAATGACACAGCTAGTTTGTTATTTTTTGGCGCTTTGATTAGTATTAACTTGGCAATTATCAATATTTTGCCCTTACCAGCCTTGGATGGCGGACAATTAGCATTTTTGTTAATTGAAGGTGTGCGGGGTAAGCCATTACCTAACCGCATTCAAGAAGGTGTCATGCAAACTGGTTTAGTGCTACTTTTAGGACTAGGCATTTTTCTGATCGTCAAAGAAACCAGTCAGTTGGATTGGGTACAAAAATTATTCCAGTGAGTGTCACCCGCAAATCTTTATCTCAACAGCAACGGGCCTTAGAAATTCTCAGCCGCTTACAGCGTCTTTATCCAGATGCAACTTGCTCTTTGAATTACTCAACCCCACTACAACTACTAGTAGCAACCATTCTTTCCGCTCAATGTACAGATGAGCGAGTGAATAAAGTTACACCAGCTTTATTTGCAAAATTTCCAGATGCGGCTAGTTTGGCAAATGCTGATTTAGCTGAAATAGAAAATTTGGTACGTTCTACCGGTTTTTATCGCAATAAAGCCAAGAATATCCAAGCAGCTTGTCAGATGATTGTCAGCAAATATGACTCTGTGGTTCCTCGGACAATGGAGCAACTATTAGAACTTCCAGGGGTGGCACGGAAAACTAGTAATGTAGTTTTAGCCCATGCCTATGGTATCAATGCCGGGGTAACAGTAGATACTCACGTTAAGCGTTTGAGCCAACGCCTGGGTTTAACTAAATTTGCTGACCCCCTTCCCATTGAAAAAGATTTAATGCAGTTGTTACCCCAACCCCATTGGGAAAATTGGTCAATTCGTTTGATTTATCACGGTCGTGCTGTTTGTAAAGCCCGTTCTCCCCTCTGTCAGGCTTGTGATCTTAGTGATTTGTGTCCCACTGGGAAAAAAACATTAATGACAGAGCCAACTAAACAAAGTATGGCCACAATTGATGGGGATATGGTAAAATAAAAAATGCTGTCTTTAAATCAGTTAGAGAAGTCATGGCTAAAAAGAGTATGATTGAGCGCGAAAAAAAACGCGCTAAGTTAGTAGAAAAGTATGCCCAAAAGCGGGAAGCTTTGTTGGCAGAGTTCAAAAGTATAGAATCTCCCTTGGATAAGTTGGAAGTTCACCGGAAAATTCAGCAGCTACCCCGTAACAGCGCTCCTAATCGTCACCGCAATCGCTGCTGGCTAACTGGTCGTCCCAGAGGTGTATATAGAGACTTTGGCCTGTCTCGGAATGTGCTGCGGGAATGGGCGCACCAAGGCCTTTTACCTGGTGTGGTTAAGTCCAGCTGGTAGTCATTGGTCATTAGTCGTTAGTTTGCACCAAGAACTAATGACCGTTAATACAGCATTTGTTACACAGGTGAGATAGGAATGTAAATGATCGTCTTGTGCTGGGGGCGTTGTGCTTACTAAGGGTGTACCTTAGTTGGGGAGAATTTGCTATGGTTATTCATTGTCCACAGCAACGATCTATCCCTAGACTTTCTAACAGTAGATCGCTAACGGCGTTGGCAATGGCAAATTCTCCATAGAAACTTTTGGAAAAATCAAATCCCTGCATCTCTGTGACAATGGCTATCACTAGAGATCCTAGGTCGTTTTCTCCTTCCATGCGTTGTCTGACAAAAATTTGCGCCGCACGTTGGGCGATTTTTTCATTGACTATTTCAGGTAAGAATTCAGTATCTAGCCACCGCAATAAACGGTCTTGTAACCATTCACCCTCTAGAAGAGGGTTGTGGGCGGGTGGTAAAGTGATGGGCGGAATTGCTTCAGTCATTTTTTTTTAACGCAGAGTCACGCTGAGAAAATCCCAGGGTCACCCCATGGGGTTCTCTGAGGTTTTTCCATTATTGGCTTAATTATGCAATATGATATGGCTGCTATTATTCGCGGTTACGCTAGAGGTTACTTTCTCATGGACAACGACGATACAGGTCTGAGATGGTACACCAGTGGCGATCGCACTTTGATTCCTTTGGATGACAGATTTCGTTACCCCAAATCATTACAGCGTGTTCTCAATCAAGAGCGTTTTTCTGTAGCTATTAACCGGGACTTTCCAGCTGTGGTGGCTGGGTGTGCTGACCGGGAAATTACTTGGATTTCACCGGAATTACAAAAAGTTTACTGCTTACTCCACCAATCTGGTTATGCTTATAGTTTTGAAACTTGGCAAGGTGATCAACTGGCTGGGGGTATTTTAGGAATTGTTATTGGCGGTGCTTTCATTGGTGAGTCCATGTTTTACCGCATTACTGAAGGCTCAAAGGTAGCAATGGTTAGGTTGGTGGAAAGATTACGTCAACGCCAATTTGTATTGTTTGATGCTCAAATGATCAATCCCCATTTAGCCAGATTTGGCGCTTATGGGATTAGCGATCAGGAATATCAAGTTTTACTTCAACAAGCCCTGCAACGCCGTTGTTTTTTGCTGTGAATTTTGAGACTGAGCAGTTTTGTAACGCGAGCATCCCGCTTGCTAATGATGTACCTCATTGAGTCAGGGAATTTTCCAACATACCCCAAAAGTTAATTTTATGTTATTTAAACCACAGGCTGATATCATTGAGTCAGGGAATAAATTCCCTGATCTTAAGCTGAATTCGGTTGAAACCGACTAGTTTATGGTTTTGTAGGGCTGTGGGTGTGTTTGGCGGAAAAGCGCTGTATACTATTCATATTTCTACAATATTTACCCGGAGTGCTATGGGGAGTTACGGGAAATTTTTACAACAATTACTGCAAGCAATAGTCACCAGTGAGGGTGATCCTCAAGTAGTTTACCCATTACTAGCGCGGAATACTGATAAACTTAATCCTATTTTTGCAGAATTATTAAGTCATTGGGGTACAAATACTCTAGCAGAAATAGAACCCGACACAGCAGTTATTGTTGAACTCAGTAATTTGATCGGGCAATTTCCCTTGGGTGACAAACTTCACAACATGGAAATTGCCATAACAGGCTACAACATCGCCCTCACTGTTTACACCCCCAGGGCTTTTCCTGAAGATTGGGCAGGAACGCAAAATAATCTGGGGCTTGCTTACCGTGACAGAATATTAGGAGAAAAAGCAGAGAATGTGGAAAAAGCCATCGCTGCTTTTTCTGCCGCACTGGAAGTTAGAACCCGTAGAGCTTTTCCTGAAGATTGG
>NZ_JANQDH010000104.1 GCF_029891735.1 Chrysosporum bergii ANA360D | reverse complement strand
GGGCAAAAAGCCAGACTGCTGGATAAGAAACCAGCCAGAACCTTGAAAACTGCATAGTAACGCGAAAGAAAAAGCAGGCAGTCGTAAGACTGCATGGAAAAAGCCAAAAGATAGTGGTCAAGCTAATAAGGGCTGACGGTGGATACCTAGGCACACAGAGGCGAAGAAGGACGTGGTTACCGACGATATGCTCCGGGGAGTTGGAAGCAAACATAGAGCCGGAGATTTCCGAATGGGGCAACCCTAAAAACTACCTGCTGAATATATAGGCAGGAAAGAGCTAACCCAGCGAATTGAAACATCTTAGTAGCTGGAGGAAAAGAAATCAAAAGAGATTCCCCGAGTAGTGGTGAGCGAAAGGGGAAGAGCCTAAACCAGAGGATATATCCTGTGGGGTAGTGGGACAGCGAGAACGAATCTAGAGGTTAGACGAAGCAGCGAAATACTGCACCAGAGGGGGTGAAAGTCCCGTAGTCGAAAACTAAAGGATAGGAGCTGAATCCCGAGTAGCATGGGGCACGGGAAATCCCATGTGAATCAGCGAGGACCATCTCGTAAGGCTAAATACTACTGTGTGACCGATAGTGAACCAGTACCGCGAGGGAAAGGTGAAAAGAACCCCGGAAGGGGAGTGAAAAAGAACATGAAACCGTCAGCTTACAAGCAGTGGGAGTCCGATTCAACGGATGACCGCGTGCCTGTTGAAGAATGAGCCGGCGACTTATAGGCACTGGTAGGTTAAAGCGGAAATGCTGGAGCCAAAGGGAAACCGAGTCTGAAGAGGGCGAGAAATCAGTGTTTATAGACCCGAACCCTGGTGATCTAACCATGGCCAGGATGAAGCTTGGGTAACACCAAGTGGAGGTCCGAACCGACTGATGTTGAAAAATCAGCGGATGAGTTGTGGTTAGGGGTGAAATGCCAATCGAACCAGGAGCTAGCTGGTTCTCCCCGAAATGTGTTGAGGCGCAGCGGTAATGAATATACCTGGGGGGTAAAGCACTGTTTCGGTGCGGGCTGGGAGACCGGTACCAAATCGAGGCAAACTCAGAATACCCAGAGAACACATTGCCAGTGAGACAGTGGGGGATAAGCTTCATTGTCAAGAGGGAAACAGCCCAGACCACCAGCTAAGGTCCCCAAATCATCACTAAGTGAGAAAGGAGGTGGGAGTGCATAGACAACTAGGAGGTTTGCCTAGAAGCAGCCACCCTTGAAAGAGTGCGTAATAGCTCACTAGTCAAGCGCTCCTGCGCCGAAAATGAACGGGGCTAAGTGATGTACCGAAGCTGTGGGATTAGAAATAATCGGTAGGGGAGCGTTCCGTGGTAGGAAGAAGCAGTAGCGGCAAGCAGCTGTGGACGAGACGGAAGTGAGAATGTCGGCTTGAGTAGCGCAAACATTGGTGAGAATCCAATGCCCCGAAACCCTAAGGGTTCCTCCGGCAGGTTCGTCCACGGAGGGTTAGTCGGGACCTAAGGCGAGGTCGAAAGGCGTAGTCGATGGAGATAGGGTAAATAATCCCTAACTAAGATGTGGGAGCAGATGCAGGGACGCATAAAAGATAGCCATACCCTGATTGGTTTGGGAGACGGTTACGACCGTCGGATGGTGAAGGATAGTGCCAAGAAAAGCTGCATATGTGATGAAAGCATGTTACCCGTACCCGAAACCGACACAGGTAGGGAGGTTGAGAATACCAAGGGGCGCGAGATAACTCTCTCTAAGGAACTCGGCAAAATTGCCCCGTAACTTCGGAAGAAGGGGTGCCCACACAAGTGGTGGGTCGCAGTGAAGAGATCCAGGCGACTGTTTACCAAAAACACAGGTCTCCGCCAACTCGAAAGAGGACGTATGGGGGCTGACGCCTGCCCAGTGCCGGAAGGTTAAGGAAGTGGGTTAGCGAAAGCGAAGCTGACGACCGAAGCCCCGGTGAACGGCGGCCGTAACTATAACGGTCCTAAGGTAGCGAAATTCCTTGTCGGGTAAGTTCCGACCCGCACGAAAGGCGTAACGATCTGGATGGTGTCTCAGAGAGAGACTCGGCGAAATAGGAATGTCTGTGAAGATACGGACTGCCTGCACCTGGACAGAAAGACCCTATGAAGCTTTACTGTAGCCTGGAATTGTGTTCGGGCTTGGCTTGCGCAGGATAGGTGGGAAGCGTAGAAGTATGCCTTGCGGGGCAGATGGAGCTAACGGTGAGATACCACTCTGGCGAAGCTAGAATTCTAACCCAACACCCTGAGCGGGTGTGGGGACAGTGTCAGGTGGGCAGTTTGACTGGGGCGGTCGCCTCCTAAAAGGTAACGGAGGCGCGCAAAGGTTCTCTCAGCACGCTTGGAAACCGTGCGACGAGTGTAAAGGCAAAAAGAGAGCTTGACTGCAAGAGAGACAACTCGAGCAGGGACGAAAGTCGGCCTTAGTGATCCGACGGCACTGAATGGAAGGGCCGTCGCTCAACGGATAAAAGTTACTCTAGGGATAACAGGCTGATCTCCCCCAAGAGTCCACATCGACGGGGAGGTTTGGCACCTCGATGTCGGCTCATCGCAACCTGGGGCGGAAGTACGTCCCAAGGGTTGGGCTGTTCGCCCATTAAAGCGGTACGTGAGCTGGGTTCAGAACGTCGTGAGACAGTTCGGTCCATATCCGGTGCAGGCG
>NZ_JANQDH010000103.1 GCF_029891735.1 Chrysosporum bergii ANA360D | reverse complement strand
ACCACCGGATGTGTACCGTAACATTCCCGCATTGTTGGAAATTTGGTTGAATGCTAGGAGCAAAAAGCCCATGTTCATACCTTCGATTATAGGTCTTAATCCCGTCATGGCTGCACCTACAGCTAATCCGGTAAAGCTATTTTCAGCGATGGGGGTATCTAAGACTCGCAGATCACCATACTTTTTACACAGGTCTTTGGTAACTTTATAGGAACCGCCGTAGTGTCCCACGTCCTCGCCTAGTACAAACACGCTAGGATCGCGGGACATTTCTTCGTCAATTGCTTCCCGCAGAGCGTTGAAAAATAGTGTTTCTGCCATTAGACCTTTATCAAAATTTATTCCTTTCAAATTCTATCGCGCCTCCGTCTATAATAACGTCGGCGATTGCACTATTGATTTGTAATCATGGTCAATCTCTGATTGTATCCTCAATCCATCAATTTGTCAATCGGTCTGAGGTTGGTTGGCGTTCAATTGCTAGTTGAATCAATTGGTCAACTAGTTGGGGAAAGCTAATTCCAGTATTTGCCCAAAGTTGGGGATACATGCTTGTGGATGTAAATCCTGGCAAGGTGTTAATTTCGTTGATTAATATTTCTCCGGTGGACTCCACATAGAAGAAATCTACCCTGGCTAAACCAGCAGCATCAACTGCTGCAAAGGCTTTTAGAGACATTTCTTGAATTTGTTCAACTACTGTTTGTGATAGAGGTGCGGGTATTAACAGGTCAGCTTTTCCCTGGGTGTATTTGGTTTCATAATCGTAAAAATCACTATTAAAACTGATTTCACCAACCACAGAGGCTTGGGGATGGTCATTACCCAAAACTGCGCATTCTACTTCTCTAGCAACTACTCCAGCTTCAACTATAATTCGTCTATCATAGGTAGCAGCATTATCTAGAGCCGTTTCTAGTTCTTGACGGGAGCGTACTTTAGCGATACCTACAGATGAACCTAGATTAGCTGGCTTGACAAAGCAAGGATAACCCAATGTGGTCTCAATTTGGTCGCACAGTTTAGGGAACACACAGGGATTTGACCAAATTTGCGCTCTAGTAACGGTTTGGTATTGGACTTGGGGTAGACCAGCTTGGGCAAAGGCTGTTTTCATAGCAATTTTATCCATTCCCATGGCTGATCCCAAAACTCCAGACCCCACAAAAGGCACTTGCATCAAGGTGAGTAATCCCTGAATAGTTCCATCCTCTCCATTGGGTCCGTGCAATATGGGAAACCACAAATCAATTTGGGGAGATTTCTGAGGAAATTGCCATAAATTGACTGTGTTGGGGGTATTTTCTTCGGCTGAACCTGATTCTAAGACTTTTCTGGCTATTTCCTCCCCTTGCCATACTCCGTTCTTTTGAATGTAAAATGGACATACCTCATATTTTTGGCTATTCTCTCCCGTAGTCAAGGCCTTGGCAATTGCTCCTGCGGAAACTATGGAAACTTCGTGTTCTCCAGAACGTCCACCAAATAATAACCCTACCCTCAGTTTTGACATTTTCTTTTCCTCAAGAATCTCTCAAGGTGATAGATTAACATATTGATTTGTTAATTTTTTCTCGCCAGTGTTAATCCATCTGCTATGGGGACTAGACTGAGGGTGATTCTTGAGTCTCGGTGTACTTTTTCATTAAATGCACGAATTTTGCTGGTTTGGTTGTCTTGTACTTCTGGATCTGCTACTCTTCCTGACCAAAGCACATTGTCTACCGCAATTAATCCACCAGGTCTAATTAATTCTAGCGATCGCTCATAATAATTTTCATAGTTCGCCTTGTCTGCATCTATAAAGGCAAAATCAAAGGTTCCTGCTTCCCCTGCTGCTAATAGTTTATCTAGAGTTTCTAATGCTGGAGCTAGTTGCAGGTCAATTTTATCTGCGACTCCCGCCCTTTGCCAGTATATTCGAGCCATACTAGTGTACTCTTCGCTGATATCACAGGCAATGATTTTGCCATCATCAGGTAAAGACAAAGCCACTACCAGGGAACTGTAACCTGTGAATACTCCTATATCCAAGGTCTTTTTTGCTCCTAAGATTTTAATTAGCAGTGCCATAAACTGTCCCTGCTCTGGGGAGATCTGCATTATGGACATTGGCAGCTTGGCAGTTTCTTGACGTAATTCGCTGAGAATTTCCTCTTCGCGCAGGGAATTTCTCAGGAGGTAATTATATAAATCCGTTCCTAAACCCAAGGTTTGCTTTGTCATGGTATGGTGTGAGAGTGATTTTTGACCATTATATCTTTTGTTCACTGGGAGCAGAATATGTTGAGAAATGTTGCGGTGATGCAAAAAATTGATCTTGGTTCCCAGGTTTAAACTTATAATCTAAAAAATGTTCTTGGAGAGCCAGGTGTTATTATGTGATATCATCAGCGGTTTGTATTTAAGGGGGTAAAGATGAGTCGTCCAATTATTCTCGGTATTGTCGGTGATAGCGCTGCAGGAAAAACTACCCTCACTAGGGGTATAGCCCAGGTGCTAGGACCAGAAAATGTAACTCTCATCTGTACTGATGATTATCACCGGTATGACCGTCAGCAAAGGGCAGAAACTGGCATTACTGCTCTCCATCCAGACTGTAACCATCTGGACATTATGCAACAACATTTGGCTCTTTTACGCACGGGTCAACCTATTCTCAAACCAGTCTATAGTCATAAAACGGGAACCTTTGAACCACCTCAATACATTAAACCCAATAAGTTTGTCATTATTGAAGGGTTACTGGGCTATTCTACCCGTGCTGCACGTGACGCTTATGATGTCAAAGTCTATCTAGCTCCTCCAGAATCTCTACGAGCTGATTGGAAGATTAAAAGGGATACCCAAAAGCGGGGTTATACCAAAGAACAAGTGTTAGCAGAATTAGAAAAGCGGGAACCAGATTCAGAACAGTTTATTCGTCCTCAACGTCAATGGTCTGATATTGTAGTTACCTTCTATCCCCCCAATGACAATGAAACGGAAAATGGTGGACATCTTAATGTCCGGTTAATCTTGCGCCCTACTATTCCCCATCCTGATTTTACTCAAATTCTTCATCCAGATAATGATGACTCAGAATCACCTGTGCGTTTGGGACTGGATAGGGATATGGGTAAACCAGTGGATGTGTTGGAAGTTGATGGACACGCGACTTTAGAACAGGTTAATAAAATAGAGCATGTTATGTGTAATGATATGCCCTATCTTAGAAATGTGTGCGATCGCGAAATTAATCCTGAACTGGGTAAGATTGCTGGCACAACTGGGGAAACTTTGCAAAGTTATCCATTGGCAATAACACAATTGATAGTTACCTATCACATGTTGAAGGCGACTCAAGGACATTCTTAAAGGAAGGAGCGAGGGTGTGATGAGACAAAGAGCCATACCAATCATCTAAGCCTGCACCAGTGGTAGCAGAAACTTGATAAACCCGAATGTGGGGATTAACCTTTTTCGCATAGTCAATACATTTTTCCACATCAAACTGTAAATAGGGCAATAAATCTATTTTAGTCAGGATCATAACATCACTGAGACGAAAGATGTGGGGGTATTTCATGGGTTTATCTTCCCCTTCTGTAACCGAGAGAATAACAACTTTAGTCTGCTCCCCCAGGTCAAATAATGCGGGACAGACTAAATTGCCCACATTCTCTATCATCAATACAGAATCCAAGGGAGGTTGAAGTTCCTGTATTCCCCTTTCTATCATAGCTGCATCTAAATGACAACCTGTACCCGTATTTATTTGTATTACCTTGCAACCTGTGGATTGAATTTTTTGTGCATCGTTAGTGGTTTCCTGATCTCCTTCGATCACACTAATATTTAACTTGTGTTTTAAGTCATTAATTGTGCGAGTTAACAGAGTAGTTTTACCTGCACCTGGAGAACTCATCAGGTTGAGAGCTAGGATATTTCGCCCTTTAAACCACCCTCTATTTTGAGCAGCTATTAAATTATTTTTGCCTAGAATTTCCTGTTCTAGTGATATGGTTGTGTGGTGAATTTTAGCATGAATATTTGCTGGAGATTGGTCATGTTGGTGATGATGTTCATGAATATGGGAATGGCTAATTAGGGTTCCATCAGCTAGGGTATGGGTATGATAATCCCCATTTACAGGAGGGGTATTCATATTAGTAATTCTGGCTTCTTGATTGCTATCACATCCGCAGGTTACACACATAATTCCTCCACTTCTATTTCCTTAATTTTTAATTCCTGACCTGTAATTAAATCCAACTGTACACTACCACAGGGACAGATTCCAAAAGGTTTATCTACCGTAAATGTGACACCACATTGTTGACATCTGGCCATTCCAGGGATCTCTATAATTTCTAATTTTGCTCCTTCAACTATTGTACCCTGGGCACAGATATCGAAACAGAATTCTATCGCATCTGGCATTATGGCAGATAATTTACCTATTTCCAACGTCACCCGCTTAACTCGATGCTTGTGGGCATTTTCGCTGACCAGAGCAATAATGTTACGAGTTATTCCCAATTCGTGCATATTTTATATATCCTAATATCCCGAATACTATTAGATTAACATATTCTCGGTAGCTGCTCTCCCACCAACATATCCACCATTCTTTCTGCACCAAAAACAGTTTTTAAAAAAACTATTCCAGGTAGTTGCTCAACTACTTGTCCAATAATTGCTGCTTGTTTTCCCAAGGGATGATCTTGCATGGTGGATAATACCAGTTCTGCTTGCTCCTGGGGAACAACAACCACTATTTTACCTTCGTTAGCTAAATACAATGGATCTAAACCAAGTATTTCACACATTCCACTCACCTCCTCTCTAATAGGAATGGTCTGTTCATTGATTTTTATCCCTAGATTTGCTGTTTGGGCAAATTCGTTTAATACTGTCGCTAAACCTCCCCTAGTTACATCTCTCATAGCATGAATATCAGGACAGACCTTGATAATTTCACCTACCAGTTCATGCAATGGTTGACTGTCGCTTTCTATATCTGTTTCTAATTCTAATTCTCCTCTAGCTATTAAAATTGCCGCACCATGATTCCCTATTTCTCCATTAATAATTACCATATCCCCCGGTTGAATATGGCGAGGTGAAATTTTAATTCCCTGGGGTATTATCCCTATCCCAGCAGTGTTAATAAATAATTTATCCGCACAACCACGATGCACTACCTTGGTGTCTCCTGTAACTATTTGCACTCCCGCTTTTTGAGCAGCATGTTGCATACTCCCCACTACTTTTCTTAATGTTTCTAATGGCAATCCCTCTTCTAAGATCATGCTACAACTTAAATATAGGGGTTTAGCACCCCCAACTGCCAGATCATTAATTGTGCCATTAACAGCTAAATCACCAATATTGCCACCGGGAAAAAACAAGGGATCTACCACGTAAGAATCGGTGGTAAATGCTAATCTATCTCCCAGTTTTCCCAGGGTTGATAAATCAAAACTTGCCTGATCTTCTAATTGTGATAAAATCTCATTATGGAAATTTTTCACAAATACATCATGAATTAAATCGCTCATAGCTTTACCACCACTACCATGGGATAGATTAATATGGCTATCTTTAACTTGATGGGAGCGACGACCTACCTGTGCTATTTTTTGAAATAGGGGATTTTGATTTTTCTGATTTTTATCTATTGCCATACAATTGCTATATAAGAGCTGATAATCTGCCATATTTATAATATGCTGCACAAGCACCTTCAGAGGAAACCATACAAGTTCCTATGGGTGTTTCTGGTGTGCAAGCTGTGCCAAATACTTTACATTCCCAAGGTTTTAAAACGCCTTTAAGAATTTCTCCACATTGACAGGCTTTATGATCGGGCACTTTCAAATTGGGAATAGTAAATTTGGCTTCTGCATCAAATTGAGCATATTCGGGACGTATTTTCAAACCAGAATTAGGAATTTCTCCCAACCCCCGCCATTCAAATTTCTCGCGAACTGTAAAAACCTGATTCATGGCTTGAATGGCATTTTGATTTCCCCCTTTCTCAACTAACCGATTATATTGGTTTTCTACTTCACACCGATTTTCTTCTATTTGTTTTAATAACATCCATATAGATTGGAAAATATCCAATGGTTCAAATCCAGAAATGACAATCGGTTTATGATATCTTTCGGGAATAAACTCATATGGATCTGTTCCAATAACCATGCTTACATGACCTGGACCAACAAAACCATCTAGTTGTAAATCTGGATTTGCTAATAATGCTTCCAATGCTGGTATAACTAATACATGATTGGAAAATAAACTAAAGTTTCTAATGTTTTCTGCTGCTGCTTGTAATATGGTAAATGCAGTGCTAGGAGCAGTGGTTTCAAATCCTAAACCAAAAAATACTATCTCTTTTTCAGGGTTTTCCTTGGCAATCTTTAAACTATCCAGAGGAGAATAGACCATTCTAATATCTGCTCCCTCAGCTTTTGCTTGTAACAAGCTGGTTTTAGACCCTGGAACCCTCATAGCATCCCCAAAGGTGGTGAAAATAATCTGCTGGTTTTGGCAAAGAGCGATCGCATCATCTACTCTACCTTTTGGCATGACACATACCGGACATCCAGGTCCATGAATCAGTTCAATGTTATCTGGTAATATTTCCTCAATGCCATATTTAAAAATCGCATGGGTGTGTCCACCACATACTTCCATTATTTTGAGGTGTTTGTTTTTGTGGGAATTTCTTGAGATTTGAAGACTCAGTTGTGCAATTTCTTTTTGTAAACCTTGAGCTTTTTCGGGGTTACGGAATTCATCTACATATTTCATAATTTTACCAAGGTGTTATAAATTGCTCCTTTGCAGGTCTTTGGTATCATCATAACTGTTAGCAATTTCCTGTAAAAGGGCTAAGGTTTCTGCTGCTTCCTGTTCATTAATTCTGTTCATAGCAAAACCGACATGAACTAACACCCAATCTCCCAGACATTTTTCGGGTGGGTGTTCCTCATCAACAATACATGCTATATTGATTTGACGCTTAACTCCTCCAACCTTAACTATTGCTAGTTTATGTTCTGGATTGCTGATTTCTATTATTTGTCCAGGTATTCCTAAACACATATCTCTTTCTCGACCTAATTAGAGTTTACTAGAGTTTAACATACATCTTTGGAAAGAAAATGTGGCGTTGCACAATAATTGAGGTTCAATCATCTGATATCTAACGCTCTAGCTACGAATCACTGTAATGGTTCTTCCCTCTGGACTAATGGCCTGTTCCATACTAATCCTCTCACCCATGGGTGGTAATCCCGGACGGTGATCAAAAATTACTAACCAACCTCTATCTAATCCTAACCCACCCAGATATTTATCCAATTGGGTCAAACCCTTCGTTAACGGATCCGATTTTCCCCCCCAAACCTTTAACTCTATGCCCATCACTACCTTGCCATAGCGTAAACAAATATCCATTCTTCCAGAACCAACGGCATATTCCCGTTCTAAAGTGCCACCACCATTCACTACCCGATGTAAAAACGCCATCAAAACTAAATGGGGAGCAATTTCATGATAAGGCGCACTTTTGAGTAATGGTTCCCCATGTTGTCGCCAAAACTCTAGGAAAGCATTTAAGAGTTTGTCAGGATTTAAAGTATTATCAGTATTTAACCAAGTAGGTTGAATCTGGGGTAGACTATCCTGACTACCCTGGGACAAAACACGAGGAATCACCTCCTGGTAAATGGGATTGGCAATGGTTAGTCCTCCCAAGGGACTGCGCTTTACCAAGCCTAAATCTAGCAAGAAACGGCGATCATCCTCTGGGGTATCTGGTAAGTCCGATCCAGCTAACATAGGTTGAATAATGGCTTTGACCCGATCTTCCCGTAAGCGCTCTGCCAAACTATCCAAATGGGTATCCTGGCGCTGAATCAGAACTTCTTTGGCTTGGTTAATTACTTCAGCGGTAATGGGTTGAGTAATATCTTTCACTAACACCTGAGTGGCTTGACGAGCTAGGGCGTTTACTAACCATGGTTGCCCATCGGTTAAATAAAATGCTTGTTTAATTGCTTCCGGGGTAAAAATTTGTCCTGTAGCTTGCGTATGTTGTAAGTAAAGTTCTTCCACCTCTGACAGAGTGAAATTACTTAAAGTCAAGGATTCCGCTTTGATATTGAAAGGACTTGACGTATTCAGTCGTTCACTTCCACCAGATTTAACCTTATAGTCCCGCACATCCCGCATACCAATTAACCCCACCGAATGGGGAAATCCCCGAGGACGACGGGGAAAACCTGAGCGTAATTGTCTTAAAATTAGGATTAAAGCTTCATCTGTTAGGGAATCGATTTCATCTAAAAAGATTACAAGAGGTCTTGGAGATTGTGCGGACCACTCACTTAAAGTTTTGCCTATTCCTGAGTCTGTTTCACGCTCTGGCCAATAGGATGGTTGTAGTTCTTTGGGTAAATAAAATTTGATTGCCTGTTTCCATTCTTCTAAAATAACCTGCTCCGCTTGCTGGGGATTATGGGAGAATACTGATCCCACTTCAACGGAAAGAATAACTGCGGTATATTTTCCACTATCAGTCAATTCTCGTGCTAAGGCTATCATAGCTGTAGTTTTGCCGACTTGTCGCGGCGCGTGAATTATAAAGTAGTTTTCTCCGTCAATTAGTGCTTTCAAATCCGGTAGTCGAGCTGTGGGAGAGAGCATATAGTGGATTTCGGATTTACAGGGTCCAGCAGTATTAAAGTATTTAGGCATAATTGTGAGCTATAATTTAGAAGGAGTTTTTGAAAAAATAACCTTTAACTATATTATTGGGTGAGCAGTTCTGTTTGGCCAATCACTTTTATCATATTTATCATAGATATGAAATCAAGCAATATTCAACATACAAAACATCTTGTGTCCCCATTTGATCGTTGTTTAAAGAATGGTCACCGAAATGGAATTCTATGGTTCACTGGATTATCAGGATCAGGTAAAACAACATTGGCTCTAGAATTAGAGCGGATTTTGTTCCAGAAAGGTTGGTATACTTTTGTCCTTGATGGTGACAATATCCGTCATGGATTATGTGCTGACTTGGGATTTTCTGCTGCTGATCGTGCGGAAAATATTCGTCGTATTGGCGAGGTGGCCAAACTTTTTGCGGATTCGGGTTGTTTAGTGATTACTGCTTTCATTTCACCTTACAGGAAAGACCGGGAGCAAATCCGTATTCTGTCCGGAGATCTGTTTCATGAAGTATATATTGCAACTCCGATGGAAATTTGTGAACAACGTGACCCCAAGGGTCTCTATGCAAAAGCACGCCGTGGAGAAATTGAGTCTTTTACGGGAATTAGCGCTCCCTACGAACCACCGAGAACACCAGATTTACTGGTGGAAACTTCGGAACTTTCCATCGAGGCCAGCTTACAACAGCTACTCGAATACGTGGGAAAGAAGTTCACTTTCACTCAGTAGGAGTCTTTACAGCGATTTTCATGTAGTTAAACTCCAAAATAAGATAAGCTATAATAGAGTTGTTGGAAAATAAGGGATAATAATCAAGCAGACAAGTAGGGTGACATTAATGTTGAACTTAGACCGCATCCTGAATCAAGAGCGACTGCTACGAGCAATGACTGGACTTAACCGCCAAGCATTCAACGAGCT